>NZ_BAAAEL010000006.1:0-311223 GCF_039522995.1 Sphingomonas molluscorum
TTCTTCTCCGCAATCGCCCTCGCTGCCACCGTCATCTTCTGGCTGTGATCAACGAGTCCTGACCCTAGTGCGAGTCCTGCGAGCGCAATGAAGATACGCGCATAGCCTTTAGGCATTGCTACAAGAACACCGCTGCGATTTTTCCCCGGCTGATCTTGTTCCTGATATTTGGTTCGGTGTCCATGACAATCCCTGGCCCTACCGCTGCCATGAGCCGTGCCGCCGGCCGGAACCTTGCGGAACATAATAGGAACGCGTATTTTCGACCAGGTCATGGATCGTATGAGTCGCACGGTGCAAGTCGATCGTTACGGGAGCCGCGCCCGAGCTTCGCGGCATGGTTGTTGATGCAGAGGGATCGAGGTGACTGGGTCGACCGCATCGCCGAACAAGCGCGCGCGGATCGTTCGTTCCCGCGCGAGGGAGATGCCGACCAAGTGCGTGCCCACCTCAACTAGCAACAGGCGGATGGCGACGCGTTCGCCGCGATTGACGACGCCGAGGTCGACTATCATGCCTACTGACCGCAAGCGCATTGCGTCGCTTGGCCGTGGGCGAATGCTTCCAGCGGATCCGCGCGAAGCGCTGCTGGCGATGGCGGCCGAGCGCAACGAGACCATGACCGCGCTGTCGCGCCTGATTGGGCGGAGCGCCGGCTACTTCGGCGGCTACGTTAAGCGCCAGTCGCCGGCCGCCCTGCCTGACGCCGACCGGCAGCTGCTCGGCAAGTACCTCGGGATCGACGACAGCCTACTGGCCGAAGGCGAAGCGGCCCCCTGCAACAATATTGCCTCGCGCGCCACGGCCGAGCCAGCCGACGAAGACAGAGCGGCGCCCCGATTGCCGCCTAGGAAGCCCGTGCAACGCCGCCAGGGCATAGCCCTCACACGCGCGCCCGGCGCGCCTAGTCGCGTTCCTGTGCCCCCGTGCGCTGCCTGTGCCTGCGTGACCAGCCCCGGTCCTGCGACCCCAATTTACGCGCAGAGACCCCCGCCTCGCCCGCGCTCTTTTTGTGGCGCTTTCGACGCATCCAAAAGCATAATCCGAGCCCTAGGAAGTCCGCCGAGGGTGTGCCGCTTTTTGTGCCCCCGGCGTGACGCAGATCGACGCAGCTGGAGACATACGCGGAGCCCGCAACGGCCGCCGCGAAAATTCTGCGGCTCAAGCCCCAGCAGGGAAGGTCGATCGGGAAATTCCTGATCTTCCGTACCACCTCTCTGAACCCGACCAAGAACGACAATTTTCCGCCGTTTTCTGGGTCACCTTTCGCTGCTGACTTCTTGCTGACCTCGGGTGCCCGTTTTCGTTATGTCGTTGAAGATGCGCCGTTTTCTCAACCTGAGAGGTCACCCTAAAACGTCATGACTTGATCATGATGAGATCAGGAAGAAAATCAGGGCGCAAAGCCGCAGAAAACCGTGAGTGTCAGGAAGATCAGGAGTTTCCCGCGGCCTACTTTGGCTGTGGCACTTCGCTCGCTACGAGAGGAGTAAGCGGCATCATCACCAGCCTGCTGAGCCAGTGGCGGTCGAGGACCTCTGGGGAACTGAGCCCCAAAAATGGGGAACTCGCTCGCCGTGCCTCTAAAAAACCACGCTATTTCAACGTGGTGACCCCTACGGGACTCGAACCCGTGTTTCAGCCGTGAAAGGGCCGCGTCCTAACCACTAGACGAAGGGGCCGTTGCCGGTTGCGGCGAACTAGGGAAATGCTGCCGGGCGGTCAAGCGGGTGTTTGCGATTTTTGTTTCGGGTCCATCAATCGGCCCAGGCTGCGTCTTCGACGTGGAGCTCGGCGGCGGGGCGGCTGCCCCAATCGTCGATCTTCGCCCGCCCGGCGAGCCATAGCCGCCGGTGGGGCGGCGCGCCGAGCAGCGCCATGCCGAGCGGCGTGTCCGCCTGCCGGAACGCCACGGCCTTCAGGCTGCGCCCGTCGTCTCCGGCGACCGTCAGCCGGACATGGCCGTTGCCGACCGTATCCGCGCGGATCACGCGCACCGGGCCGGCTGCCACGCGCGGCGCGGGCCAGCCGACCCCGTAGGGACCGCCCACCTCCAGAGCCTCCACCAGCATCGGGTTCACGCCGCCGGGGGCGAGCACCGCGTCGAACAGCAGCGCGCGTTCGCCGCGCGCGCGTTCCACGGCCTCGGCGAGGCTGTCGTGCAGAAAGTCGGCGAGCGCCGGAATCGTGTCCTCCGACACGGTGACGCCCGCCGCCATGGCATGGCCGCCGCCTGCGTGGAGAAGGCCGCTGTCCTTCGCCGAGAGGATCGCCGCGCCCAGGTCGACGCCTGCGATCGACCGGCCCGAGCCCTTGCCGACGCCATTCTCGTCGACGGCGATGACCAGGACGGGGCGCCCGAGCTTTTCCTTCAGCCGGCCTGCGACGATGCCGATCACGCCGGCATGCCATCCGCGCCCGGAAACCACCGCCACGCCGCGGTCCTGCTGCGCAACGCAGCGCTCCTCTGCCTCGGCCTGCACCACCGCCTCGATGGCGCGGCGTTCCTCGTTCAGCCGGTCCAGTTCCTCGGCGATCGCGCGAGCCTCGTCCCGATCCCGGGTGGTCAGCAGCCGGACGCCCAGGTCCGATCGGCCGACGCGCCCGCCCGCGTTGATCCGCGGCCCGAGCGCGAAGCCCAGGTCCGAGCAGGTCGGCGCCCGCGTCAGCCTGGACGCCTCGATCAGCGCGGCCAGCCCCAGGTTACGGCGCTGCGCCATGACCTTGAGCCCCTGGGCGACAAAGGCGCGGTTCAGCCCGCGCAACTGCGCGACGTCGGCGACGGTGCCCAGCGCGACGAGGTCCAGCAGCTCGATCAGCTTGGGCTCCGGACGGTTGGCGAACCAGCCCCGCGTCCTGAGCGTGCGCAACAGCGCTGCTCCCAGCAGGAAGGCTACGCCGACGGCTGCGAGGTGCCCGTGCTCGGCACCCTCGCGCTCGTCCATGCGATTGGGGTTCACCAGCGCATGCGCATAGGGGAGGGCGGCTGCGCACTTGTGATGGTCGACCACCACCACGTCGACCTTGGCCTCGCGCGCCGCGTCCAGCGCCTCGAACGCCTGGGCGCCGCAGTCCACCGTAACGATCAGGCTCGCGCCTTCTTCCTTCAGCCGCAGCAGCGCCGGGCCCGAGGGGCCGTAACCCTCCGTCATCCGATCCGGGATATAGGCGCGCGGCTCGATGCCCAGCTGGCGCAGCAGCAGGATCAGCAGCGCCGCCGAAGTCGCCCCGTCGACGTCATAGTCGCCGAAGATCGCGACCTGCTCGCCCGCCTGTACGGCATCAGCCAGCCGGTCGGCGGCCTTGTCCATGTCACGGAAGATCGATGGGTTCGGCATGAAGCCGCGAATGCTGGGGCTGCGATGCGCCTCCAGCGCGTCACGCGCGCAGCCGCGGGCGAGCAGCAGCTGGGTGATCAGGTCGTCGGGCGCGAAGCTCGCGTCGCACGGGTCTGCGGCCAAGCCGCGCCAGCGCCAGGGTTGCCCGAGGATCGAGCGGTGGATGTTCAGTACGGGACGCATGGGCGGCGCTTACGCCAACCGGAGGAGGATGGAAATCGCCGTCGTTTCCATCACTTGACCCAGGGGCGCTCGCGAAACCACTTGGTGATGATGTATTTGGTGCCGCGCACCACCGCCATCCCCTCGTGCAGGGTCAGCTTGTTGGGGCTGCCGTCCGGGTTCATGTTGTTCCAGGCGACGAGCTGGCCGGCATTGGGCTTGAAGCGGACGCCCGCCTGCGGGAACCAGGTGGCGCCGCCCTGCTCGACGGTGTTCAGGAACACCATCGCCGTCCAGGTCCGCTGCCCGCCCTGCTGCTCCATGTCGGCCCAGTAGCGCTCGCCCTCGTGGAAATAGTCGTGATGCGCGCGGAACTGCTGGCCGGGCGCATAGCGCTGGCCCTGCATGGTTTCGCCGAACTGGGGCTCGATGCCGAGCAGGTCCGCGATCCGTTCATCCAGGGGCTGGATCTCGGGAGACCAGCGGTCGAGGTCGCAGCTGTCGCTGGTGCGGAAATTGGGGTCGTTGGACTCGGTGAGCAGCGTCGAGCGGCGGCTGCCCGCATCGATGGTGCGCATCAGCATCGCGCATTCGTCCGGGCTCAGGAAGTCGGGATGGAAGAACATCTGGGCCGCCTCCGTCTTGGCGGGGCGGACATTCGGATTGGCCTTCAGCCGCTCGGCGACGCGGGTCCCGAACTCTGCCCGGACCGGGGACGGGGAGCCATGCGGACGGGTCGATTGCACCTTCATGGCACCGTTCCTTCGAACAAGGTGCCGGCGAACGCAAGGGGGCCCGGCAGTCGCCCGCCGGACCCGCTCGCATCGATCCCGTTACCAGAACAGGTCGTAGACGGTGTCGACCACTTCGCCGCTCTCCAGATCCACCAGCAGCGCGTCGTTATAGTAGCGGACCCAGCGATAGGGGCCGTACGCCGGCGGCAGGCGATAGTAGAACGGGTCGTTGATCCAATAGCTCGATCCATAGAGCATCGAGCCGAGCGTCAGCCCCACCGAAAAGCGGCGATAGCCATAGTGGTAGCCCGACGGCGGGTAGTAGCGCGGAAGGCGATAGACGTTGCGGTTCGCCTGGCGATACCGGTCCCAGTCGTAGCGGCGATCATCGCGCCAGCCGCGGCTCCACCCACGGCGATCGTTCCAGTCCTGCCGGTCCCGGGCTTGATTGCGCCAGCCGTCGTTCCGATCGTATCCGCGGTCAGGCCGGCGGTCATTCCGGTCGAAGCGGTCGCTCGGGCGACGATCGTTGCGATCGAAGCGGTCGCCGGCACGACGGTCGCGACCTTCCCAATTGCCGCCTGGACGACCGGGCTGGACCCCCGGACGATCGGGGCGGCCGTCGTTGCCGCGGACGTCCGGCCGGTTGCCCGGCCGAGGATCGGGACGATCAAAGCGGCCGTCCGGGCGCCGGTCGCCACCCTGCCACCGCTGCTGCCCGTCGCTGCGGGGGCGATCGAAGCCAGCCGGGCGTTCCGGGCGCTGAGTCCACTCCTCGCGCCGCTGCGGCCGCTCCCGCTGGAAGTCGCGCTGCGGCATCTGCGGGCGCGCCTGCTGCGGCCGCTGGTTCTGATAATCCCGCTGCGGCATCTGCGGGCGGGGCTGTTGCGCCCGCTCGTTCTGGAAGTTGCGCTGGGGCTGCGGGCGCTCGCGCGGAGCATTGCGCTGAACGCGCTGCGGTGCAGGGCGGCTCGCCTCACGCGCTTCGCGCCGGGGGCGATCGCCCCGATCCTGCGCCCATGCCGATGCAGGCACCAGCGCGGTGGCTGCCATCAACCCCATCAACAAGAACTTGGTCACTGCGGCTCTCCCAACCGGACCCGCCGGTTACGTTGATCCGCAGATAGGCCCTGCGCGATGAGCCGCGGCTGAACTCGGGTGACAGCCGCCTGAAAGGATCAGCGCGGGCTGAGCGCCGGCACCGCGCGTGCCGCCTCGTCATGGTCGGTGCCGGGCCTGGGCGCCGGCTCCAGCATCTCGTCGCCCCGGGCAAGCCGCGCCGCCCGCCGGACGGCCTCCGTCAGGCGCGGCTGGATGCCACAACGGCAAAGATTCGTCAGCGCCTCGGCGATCGCCGCATCGGAAGGATCGCGGTCCGTCCGCAGCAACGCGGCCGTCGCCATGACCAGGCCGGGGATGCAATAGCCGCACTGGCCCAGATTGGAGGCGAGGAAGGCGGCCTGCACCGGATGGCTGCGATCGCGCGACAGTCCCTCAATGGTGGTGACGAAGGTCCCTTCTAAGGCGCCGATCGCGACCTGGCAGGAACGCACCGCCTCTCCATCGACATCCACGGTGCAGGCGCCGCACTCTCCGACACCGCACCCGTATTTCGTGCCGGTGAGGTTCGACGCATCGCGCAGCGCCCACAGGAGCGGCGTCTGCGGGTCCAGTTGATATTCGACGGGCTGGTTGTTCACGGTGAAGCGGGTCATGAGCCTGCAGCCTAGCCGAGCGGCGGGGTTCGCGAAACGGCGCGTTTGCGCCGCTGGAGCGGTTCCACCTGCCGCTTCGGCTGAACCGATGCGTCTGGAGGGCGAATGCTGCAACTCCGCGGGGTGCCGGCCGTTGATCGGGCTCCGCAGGAGGAGAGCGATCATGGCCAAGGACGATATCCGCATGCACGGCCACAACACGCCCGGCATGGACACCAAGCGCGGGCACGAGCGGTACGAGGATCCCGTGGCTCCCGGCGACGCGATCGGCAGCGGGCCAGAAGGCGCGCGGGAGGGCGATCAGCGCGAGGCCGATGTCGCCGGCAGCACTGCCGACCGGGAGCAGGACAGCGCCCTTGGCGGCCACACGGCCACCCGTTCCTCGGGCGAGTGACGTGACTGGTGGCGGGGGGCGACCCGCCACCGCTTTCGGGTGCAGGCGATCGGACGGGGAGTGCTCATGGCAGAAGCGCGGCCGTGGTGGGAAGCGGCCACCATCTACCAGATCTATCCCAGGTCCTTTCAGGACAGTGACGGCGACGGGATCGGCGATCTCAGAGGGATAACCGACCGGCTGGACTATCTCGTCGAGCTCGGCATCGACGCCGTCTGGATTTCGCCAATCTTCCCGTCGCCCATGGCGGACTTCGGCTATGACGTGGCCGATTACTGCGACATCGACCCGCGGTTCGGGACGCTGGCTGACTTCGACGCGCTGCTCGCGGCCGCACACGCCCGCGGATTGCGGGTGCTGCTCGATTTCGTGCCCAACCACAGTTCGGACCAGCACCTCTGGTTCGTGGAGAGCCGCCAATCGCGGACCTCGTCGAAGCGGGACTGGTACATCTGGCGTGATCCGGCGCCCGGTGGTGGTCCGCCCAACAACTGGATCAGCGATTTCGGCGGCCCCGCCTGGGAATGGGACACGGCGACCGGGCAGTATTACTCTCACGCCTTTCTGAAGGAGCAGCCGGACCTCAACTGGCGCAATCCGGAGTTGCGGGCCGCCATGCTCGACGTCCTGCGCTTCTGGTTCGCGCGCGGGGTCGACGGCTTCCGCGTCGACGTGCTCTGGCACATGATCAAGCACGCCGACTTCCCCGACAATCCGATCAACCCAGGCTATCTGCCCGGCTCGGGTGAGAAGAACCGGGTGCTGCAGCTTCACTCGACCGACCAGCCGGAAGTCCATGACATCGCCGCCGACATGCGCGCGGTCGCCGACGGGTTCGCCGCGACGGGGCAGGAGCGGGTGCTGATCGGCGAGATCTACCTGCCCGTCGAGCGGCTGGTGGCCTATTACGGGAATGCCCGCCCGGGCGTGCATCTTCCTTTCAACTTCCAACTGATCGAGGTACGGTGGGACGCAGCCGAACTGGCGCAGCGGATCGCGAAATATGAAGCGGCCCTTCCACCCGGCGGCTGGCCGAACTGGGTGCTGGGCAACCATGATCGCTCCCGCATCGCGACGCGGGTCGGGGAAGCGCAGGCACGCGTCGCGGCCATGCTGCTGCTGACCCTGCGGGGTACGCCCACGCTCTATTATGGCGACGAACTCGCGCTTGCGGACGTGACGATCCCGCCCGGTCAGGCAGTTGACCCGCAGGAACTGCGCGAGCCCGGCCGCGGTCGTGATCCGGTGCGTACCCCCATGCCGTGGGACGAAAGTGCCAGAGCGGGCTTCACCACTGGAGATCCCTGGCTGCCGCTCAACCCGGATCACCCGACCCGCAACGTTGCGTTCCAGCAAGACGATCCCGCCTCGATGTGGACGCTGACGCGCGCGCTCCTGATGCTGCGCAAGAACACGCCGGCCCTGTCGGTCGGCAGTTGGCACCTCGTCGAGGGCGAGGGCAGGTTGCTCGCCTATGAGCGGCGTGACGGCGACACGCGGGTGTTGGTGGCGCTGAACCTTGGCGCTACTCCCGTGGAGATGAACGTGCCGCATTGGGCGGCAGGCTGTCGCCCGCTGCTCTCCACGCTGGGGGGTGCAACGGGCCCGACCGGCGCGCTGCTGCGCTTGAGGGGAAATGAAGGAATGATCCTGGGGACTGCCGCCTGATGCGGATCGCGATGCTGGCGCCGATCGCATGGCGCACACCGCCGCGGCACTATGGTCCCTGGGAACTGGTCACCAGCCTACTCACCGAGGCGCTGGTCGCGCGCGGCGTGGACGTGACGCTGTTCGCAACCCTCGACTCGATCACGTCCGGGACCCTCGCGGGCATCGTGCCCGCACCCTATTCGGAAGATCCCGCGGTCGACGCGAAGGTGTGGGAGTTCCGCCATCTCGCCCATGCGTTCGAGCGCGCGGGCGAGTTCGACCTGATCCACAACCAGGCGGATTTTCCGGCGCATGCCTTCTCCGGGCTAGTGTCGACGCCCATGGTCACCACGATCCACGGCTTCTCCTCCGACCGGATCTTGCCGATGTACGCGCCCTACCAGGATCGGGTGCACTACGTCGCGATCAGTGACGCGGACCGGCATCCGGCGCTGCGCTATGCGGCCACCATTCACCACGGCATTCCGATCGACGACTTCCCCTTCGATGCAGCGGGCAGCGACGATCTGCTGTTCTTCGGCCGCATGCACCCCGACAAGGGGCCGCGCGAGGCGATCGAAGTCGCTCGGGCGACCGGCCGGCGACTGCACATGGCCGGGATCGTCCAGGACGAGCGCTATTGGCGTGAGGAGGTCGAGCCCGGGATCGACGGCGTCCGCATCCTCCATCACGGTGCCGTCGGCGGCGCAAAGCGGACCGCGATGCTGGGGCAGGCACGGGCGCTGCTCCACCTGATCGGCTTCGACGAGCCGTTCGGCCTTTCCGTGGTCGAGGCGATGGCCTGCGGCACGCCGGTGATCGCCTACCGGCGCGGCTCCATGCCGGAACTGATCGAGGACGGGGTTACCGGCTTCCTGGTGGACGACCTGGACGGGGCGATCGACGCCGTGGCACGGGTCGACCAGATCGATCGCGCCGCGTGCCGCGCGAGAGTGGCGGCGCACTTCTCCGTCGAGCGCATGGCAGAGCGGTACGAGGCGCTCTATCGCCGGATCCTGGGCTAGCCGGCGCATCCATCAGAAAAACTTTGTCACAAAAGCAATTCGCCTATTGTGACGTTGTATCATTGCCCGCTAGGGGAGGCCATCCGCTTATGGGAGGGTCTCGATGTCGTTTGCTCGTCTTCTTCTTGGTAGTGCTGCGCTCGCCTGTGCGCTTCCGGCCAATGCGCGCCCGGATGCTGCCCCGGCAGAGACCGACGGCGCCCCGGTGGATGCAGCGGCGCAGGCAGGGCAGGGCAGCACTACCGACGCGAACCACCAGGAGATCGGCGCCAACATCGTCGTCACGGCGTCGCTGGACCGCCCGAAGGCGGATCTGCTCGGCGGCACCACCGTGCTTTCGGGAGACGCGCTGAACCGTTCGCTGCGACCTACCCTGGGTGACACCCTGGCGCGGCAGCCCGGCGTGAGTTCCAGCAGCTTCGGGCCCGGCGCCTCGCGGCCCATCCTGCGCGGCCTGCAGGGGGACCGCGCACGCGTGCTGACCGAGGGGATCGGCAGCTTCGACGTCTCGACCACCAGCGTCGATCATGCGGTCGCCATCAACCCGCTGATCGCCGACCGCATCGAGGTGCTCCGCGGTCCCGCGGCGCTGCTGTTCGGTCCGTCGGCGATCGGCGGTGTGGTCAATGTGATCGACAGCCGCATCCCGCGCACGCTTCCGGAGGAACCGGTCCATCTCGACGGTATCGTCGGCTATGGATCGGCTGCGGATGAGCGTACCGCCTCGGGCAGCATCGACGTGCCGGTCGGCGGCAAGGTCGTCCTCCACGCCGACGGCAGCTACACCAAGTCGGACGACCTGGAGACCGGGGGCCACATCCTGGCCGGGCCGCAGCGTCGCGCGGCGGCGGCCAGCAGCGATCCCGACATCGCCGATCTGGCAAACCTCAGCGGAACGCTTCCCAACAGCTCGGCCGAGACCTGGCAGGTCGCTGGCGGCGCGGCCGTCGTCGCCGATGGCGGCAACCTCGGCTTCTCCGTGTCGCACTACGACACCAACTATGGCGTACCCATTCGCTATGCGATCGAGCCTGGCGAGGAAGCGGAAGCGGTGCGTATCGTCATGCGCCAGACACGCCTCGACATGCGCGGTGAGGTGGAGACCGGCGGCTTCATCGACCGGCTTCGTTTCCGCGGCGCGATCGCCGACTATCGCCACCAGGAACTGGAGGACACCGGCGAAGTCGGGACGACCTTCTACAGCCAGGGGCTGGAAGCGCGCGTGGAAGCGCAGCAGGCGGTTCGCGGCGGCTGGCGCGGGACGACCGGCGCGCAGATGCTGATCCGCACGCTCAACGTCATCGGCGAG
The DNA here is from genome assembly GCF_039522995.1 of Sphingomonas molluscorum. Lineage (NCBI taxonomy): Bacteria > Pseudomonadati > Pseudomonadota > Alphaproteobacteria > Sphingomonadales > Sphingomonadaceae > Sphingomonas > Sphingomonas molluscorum. Next base: position 10,328 of record NZ_BAAAEL010000006.1, read on the forward strand.
GAGAAATTCCTGCCGCGCAACGAGACGCAGCAATATAGTGTCTTCACCCTCCAGAGTGCCGATTTCGGCGCGGTGCGTGGGGAATTGTCCGGCCGCTACGAGCGCACCGAAGCGGTGGCACAGCCGGACGCGGACCTCGGCAACGGCCGGCTGGAGCGCAGCTTCAATGCCTTCTCGGCCGCCGGCGGCGCCAGTGTGGAACTGGGCAGCAGCGGCGTGCGCTTCGGCGTGTCGCTGTCGCACAGCGAGCGGGCCCCGACCGCCGAGGAACTCTTCGCCAACGGCCCGCACGCCGGCACCCAGGCGTTCGAGATCGGCGACGTGAACCTGGGCGTGGAGCGCAGCAACGGCGTGGAGGCGACGCTGAAGGGCGGCGGCGACGGCTTCGATTTCAGCCTCGCGGCCTACCACAATTGGTACGACGGCTTCATCTACGAGCAGCCCACCGGTGAGCTCGAGGATGGGCTGCCGGTCTACCAGTACAACCAGGTCGATGCCCGCTTCTACGGCCTTGAGGCGGAAGCCTCTGCGCGGCTGGCGCAGATCGGCAGCACCGCCGTGGTGGTGGATGGCGTCGCGGACTATACCCATGCGACGATCAAGAACGGCGGACCGGTGCCGCGCATCCCGCCGCTCCGCCTGCTCGGCGGCATCGAGGCGCAGGGCGTGCTCGCCCAGGGACGCCTGGAAGTGGAGCATGTCACCAAGCAGGACCGGGTCGCCGCTAACGAGACCGAGACGGGCGCCTATACGCTCGTGAATGCCTCGCTCACGCTGAAGCCCTGGGGACGCGACAACCCCACCAGTCTGCTTCTGTCCGCCAACAACCTGTTCGATGTGGTCGCGCGCCGGCACGCGAGCTACCTGAAGGACTATGCCCCGCTCGCGGGGCGCGATCTGCGCGTCACCGCCCGCTTCGCGCTGTAAGGGGCCGGGGCGGGGCCACCCGCTTCGGGTCACCCGCGCACGAAACAGAAACGGGGCCGCTTCCAATCCGGAAGCGGCCCCGTCTCGTGTCGGCTCTCTCGGGCTGCCGTTACTTCAGCTCGGGCTCGAGCAGGCGGTGCAGCGGCACCACCACATACTTCATCTCGGCATCGTCCACCGTCCGCTGCGCGGCGGCGCGCCACGCCTTTTCGGCGCTCTCATAGTCGGGGAACAGCCCGACCAGATCGACTTCCTTCAGATCGACGAAGTCGAGCGTCTGGGGGTCGCTGACGCGGCCACCGAAAACGAGATGCATCTTGCTCATGTCAGCTCCTGATGTGTGCTGCACTGCCGCATAGCGGCTCGAGCCGAGCACTCAAGGGCGCAGAGGCGATCAGGCCGCGCTGCTACCGGTAGCAGCCGTTTTTCCGCCGTCCTTGGCCGCCTCGACGACGTTGCCGAACGCCTTCTTCAGCGACTCCTTGGCGGCATCCTTGTCGGGGATCGCGCTGGTCAGCTGTTCCTTGCCCGCCTCGCGAGCGGCGGTGGCGGCAGCCGCGGCCGTCTCGGACAGACGCTTGCCGAGCGGGCCCAGCACCTTCTGCTCGCTTTCCGACTTGGGCAGGAGCGCGCCGAGGATGGCGCCGAGCGCAATGCCGCCCGCCAGCACCGCGAGCGGGTTTGCCTCGATGCCCTCGCTCGCACGCGCCGCTGCCGTCGCCGCGCTCTCGCGCGTGCTCTCATAGGCGTGGCTCGCGCTTTCGCGCAGGTGGGCGAGGGTGCCTGCGTCGCCCTGGGTGTCCGCGGACGTGTTGGTCGAAGCCGTGGTGTTGTTGCCGTTCGTGGTCATTCCACTTGTCCTTGCTAGGGGCCGATCACGGCCCAGTGATGGTGTCAGGATCCTGCGGGGGGCGGTGCTGGCGGCGGCTCCGGGCTAGCGACCGTGGCTGGTACCTTGGCGCGTGCCCGCTTCTGCTTGCAGCGCCGCCGAAGGCTGCGGATCAGCTTCGGCGTGATGAACAGGGCGAACAGCCCGGCTGCACCCGCCGCCACGGCGCGGGGCTCGCGCTGGACGACGGCGACGCCTTGCTCGACCGCAGCCGACGCCCGTTCCTTGACTCGGCCGGCCACATCCTCCGCGACGGTTCCGGGGTTCAGCCGGGCCTTCAGCGCGTCGACGGTACCCAGCATCCTGGACTTGGCCTGCTGCGCGTTCGCGCGCGCCGCTGCGATGCCCTGGGGTTCGGTCACAGCCCGTCTCCCGAAAAGGCGCGGCCCAGCCGCGTCGCCGCCATCTTGCCGAGGATGCCGGCGATCGCGAGCGCCACGAGCACGACCACGGCAGTCGCGCCGCCGTTGCCCAATGGCCCGCGAAGTACCAGGATCAGCCCGACGAGCAGGGCGCCGATTGCTGCAAAGGTGAGCACCAGCGCCCCGACGCCGAAGGCGATCCCCAGGATCGCGTCGTTCTTGCGGGAGGCGGCGACCGCCTTCCACACGGCCAGCTCGGCCTGGATCCACGTCCGGCCGTCAGAGACCAGTCGCTGGATCAGTTCGCCGATGCTGGCGTCGCTCCTGCTATCGCGCATCGCGTCCACTCGCTCGGGGTCAGGCCGTCGGGGTCGTGTCGGTGGCGTCCGCGGCGCCGTCCACGCCCGCCTTCACCACGCGCGCCAGGACAAAGCCCAGGGCGGCTGCGGTGCCGATCGCGACTGCCGGGCTCTTGCGTACGAAGCCGCGGACGTCCTCGATCAGCTCATCGACATCCTTGTCGCGCAGCGAGTCGGAGAAGCCCGACAGCGCCTGTGCCGCGGAGCGGGCGTATTGGCCGTACTGCTCGCCCAGCTTGTCGTCGACCGTGCCGGCGGCATCTTCCATCATCTTCGAAAATTCATCGAGTGCGCCGGTCGCGCGCAGCTTGCCTTCATCGGCAAGGCCGCGCGCCTTGTCCGTCGCCTGGCGACCCAGCTTGTTCGCCTCGTCCTTCAGCGTCTGTGCCGTACCCTTGGCCTTGTCCGCCGTCGTGCCGGTGGTGCTGCCGCCCGTGTCGGTCGTGCCTGCGGTCTCGAAGACGGACTCGTCGCTGCCGGTTGGCTTGAAGCTGACGTCCGCGCCACCGGCGGTGCTGGAAGAGGGGGTGAACTCGACGTTGGTGTCGCTAGGGCCCGTGCTCGAAAGCGGGTCGGTCCGGTTGGTGTCGCTCATCGTGCGTTTCCCTTCGTGGTTCGCCTGGAGAACCAAAGCCGGCGACGGCGGTTCCCGATCCGGCACGAATTGCCCCGCGGGGGCCGAGCGGATAGGGCTGCGCACGATCGCCGGCAGCGTCCGGCCGAGAAGGTAGGGAGATCGTTACGTGACCGCAATCATCGACATCCACGCACGCCAGATCCTGGACAGCCGTGGGAACCCCACCGTCGAGGTCGACGTGATGCTGGAAGACGGCAGCACCGGCCGCGCGGCCGTGCCCTCGGGCGCCTCCACCGGCGCGCACGAAGCCGTCGAGAAGCGCGACGGCGACAAGTCGCGCTGGATGGGCAAGGGCGTGCAGGCGGCCGTGGACGCGGTGAACGCCGACATCGCCGAGGCGGTACTGGGCCTCGACGCCGAGGATCAGGCAGACGTCGACCGGGCGATGATCGAGCTCGACGGCACGCCCAACAAGGGCCGCCTGGGCGCGAACGCGATCCTGGGCGTGAGCCTTGCGGTCGCCAAGGCGGCGGCGGATGCGCGCGGCCTGCCGCTCTATCGCTATGTCGGCGGCGTCTCGGCGCACCTGCTGCCGGTGCCGATGATGAACATCATCAACGGCGGCGAGCATGCCGACAACCCGATCGACTTCCAGGAATTCATGGTGATGCCGGTCGGCGCACCGAGCCTCGCCGAGGCCGTGCGCTGCGGGTCGGAGATCTTCCACACGCTGAAGAAGGGCCTGCACGACAAGGGCCTCGCGACCTCGGTCGGCGACGAGGGCGGCTTTGCGCCCAACCTCTCGTCCACCACCGACGCGCTCGACTTCATCATGACCAGCATCGAGAAGGCCGGCTACACGCCGGGAGACGACGTGATGCTGGCGCTCGACTGCGCCGCGACCGAGTTCTTCAAGAACGGCAAGTACGAGATGGTCGGCGAGGGCAAGTCGCTGACCCCGGTCGAGATGGCGGACTATCTGGCGGACCTCGCCGCGCGCTACCCGATCTTCTCGATCGAGGACGGCATGGGCGAGGACGATTTCGAGGGCTGGAAGGCGCTCACCGACAAGATCGGCGACAAGGTCCAGCTGGTCGGCGACGACCTGTTCGTCACCAACCCGGAGCGCCTGGCGATGGGCATCGGCAAGGGCCTCGCCAACTCGCTGCTAGTGAAGGTCAACCAGATCGGCACGCTGACCGAGACGCTGGAGGCGGTGAGCCTGGCCCAGCGTTCGTCCTACACCGCCGTCATGTCGCACCGTTCGGGCGAGACTGAGGACGCGACGATCGCGGATCTCGCGGTCGCGACCAACTGCGGCCAGATCAAGACCGGCAGCCTCGCGCGTTCGGACCGGCTCGCGAAGTACAACCAGCTGATCCGCATCGAGGAAGAGCTGGGCGACGCCGCCCGCTACGCGGGCCGCTCGATCCTGCGCGCGTAAGGGGAAGTGGGGGACGCGCGGGCAACGCGCGCTCCCCCGCCATCCTAAGCTGGAGAGCGTCGGGTGGCGAAGAGGGGCGGTAGCACTGGTAGCCGTCGCGTAACCGGCTAACATCGGCTGATGGCCTGCTCTAACTACGCGCTACTCCCTTCCGTCCTCTTCATGGTGGGCTGTCCCGCGGGCAAGCCGAGTGAAAAGGTCGTGGAGCAGATAGAAGGACAGCTGGCCGCCGATCCTTGTCTCAAGAACATCGCCAGCATGCGACGGACGTACGCGTTTGCGAGACGGGGCTGGAAGATCGATCCCAACAGGATTGACGTCAGCATCGAGCGCGCCGGCTTCGATGGACTTCCTGCGGGGAGGATCATCACCAGCCCTCCCAGCCAAGTTGGTATCGATGAGCGGGAGCGCTTTAGCGCCGCCGCGACCTATGTCGTCAGCGCAGATGCTCTGGATATCTGGGCTTGCGGCGGGACGCGGAGCGGGCTGCGCCATCTCCCACGCTTCTGACCTCTTGTTCTTTCTACACCAACGCCCAAAAGAGCCGCCCGCTCCGCCGGCCGCTCGATCCTGGTCCTCTGCCTACGCCGGGGTGACGGGGGAAAAGGACGGGGGAGAAGTCGCGAAGATCAAGGCGCCAGCCTAGCTGACGCGAGAAAGCGCAGGATCTCCTCGCGTGCTACCTGCTCTGCCTCTGTAGCGGGAACTGTCTCGCTGTGATCGAATGCCAAGTAGAACTTCCAAAACATCTTGGGCTCATCAACAGGGTGGGCGTCATCCAGTTGTATATCGGTAAGCACGCCAAACAAGGTATTAGCGGTGACGTCGCAGAACTCCCACGTCAGGATTCCGGCGGCATCATCGCGTGACAGCTCGATGCCGAGCCGATCAAAGGTTTGCGTGAGGTTGAGGCTGCCAACCACGGACCACCGAACCACATCTTCTTTCCCGACGCTGCGTGATCGACCGGTCTCAGGAGCGTCTCCGCGATAAAGCTCGCGTAAGTCGCGGAAAGCTTCGTCATACATGCCGCTACCCGCCTCTTGCGCTACTAATGTTGGCGGGCTGACTTTCCGAGCCCGTGGGTTGTGGACGACCGGCCCCCGCGACCCCTTTCCACCACCCCTCATGTCAGAACAGCCGCCCACCATCCGGCACCTTCCGATCCGGCGCGAACAGCACCACGGCACCGTCTTCGTCGGGAAAGCCGAGCGTCAGCACTTCCGACAGGAACTTCCCGATCTGGCGGGGCGGGAAGTTCACCACCGCGGCCACCTGCCGCCCGACGAGCGCCTCGGGCGTGTAATGCTCCATGATCTGCGCGCTCGACCGGCGAACCCCGATCGTCGGGCCGAAGTCGATCCGCAGCTTGATCGCCGGTTTGCGCGCCTCGGGGAACTCTTCAGCGGCGACGATCGTTCCGACGCGGACGTCGACCGCGAGAAATGCATCGAAGTCGATCGGCTCGGCAGCGGGGCTGGCGGGGTCGTGGCGTAGATGCATCAGCTTCGAATCTCTTGATGTTTTCGACTCGGGCGACCTTGCGCACGCCCGCGGCTTGCGCAAATATCGGGGCATGCCGCGCTCCTCGCCGCTTCACCCGATACTCCGTCGTGCAGGGTTTCCCGCGTTCGCGATTCTGTTCATGGGGTTCTTCGGCTATTATGCGGTGCTCGGACCCAACGGCATTCTCGCCTACCGCGATTATTCCCGCAAGCTGGCCCAGCGTCAGGCCTACTACGCTTGCCTGGACAAGGCGCGGGCGGAGTTGCGCAACCGCGTCGCGCTGCTCGATCCCCGCCACGCTGATCCCGACATGGTCGACGAACTGGTCCGCAAGCAGCTGAACGTCGCGCACCCGGACGAGTTCATCATGCCGCTCGGCAGCGGTGCCGGCAATGCGGATCGCTGCGCAGGGACGGTCGACGGCTAGGCCGAGTTGCGCTAGCAGGGCTCCAGCGCGGTCGCCCAGCCGCTCCGGCCGGGTGATTGCAGTTGGGAGAGAAACCGGCCTATAGGCTCGGCTCCTTTCCCCTTTCCCAGGCATGAGGGTACCTACATCGTGGCAAAGGCACCGGCGCAGAGCGCCAAGAGCGAACCTGCCGTTCCGAACCGTGAGCGTCCCAACGAACCGACGCGCTACGAGGCCTCGAAGGAGGAACTGCTCGACTTCTACAAGCAGATGCTGCTGATCCGCCGCTTCGAAGAGAAGGCGGGCCAGCTCTACGGCCTCGGCTTCATCGGCGGCTTCTGCCATCTCTACATTGGCCAGGAGGCGGTTGCCGTCGGCCTGCAGTCGGCGCTGGATGGCGAGAAGGACTCGGTCATCACCGGCTATCGCGATCACGGCCACATGCTGGCCTATGGAATCGATCCCAAGATCATCATGGCCGAGCTGACCGGCCGTGCCGCCGGCATCAGCCGCGGCAAGGGCGGCTCGATGCACATGTTCTCGACCGAGAAGAAGTTCTACGGCGGCCATGGCATCGTCGGCGCGCAGGTGTCGCTCGGCACCGGCCTCGCGTTCGGGCACAAGTACAACGAGGACGGCGGCGTCGCGATGGCCTATTTCGGCGACGGCGCGGCCAACCAGGGCCAGGTGTACGAGAGCTTCAACATGGCCGAGCTGTGGAAGCTCCCGATCATCTACGTGATCGAGAACAACCAGTACGCCATGGGCACCTCGGTCAACCGCTCGTCGGCGGAAGACCAGCTCTACAAGCGCGGCGAGAGCTTCCGCATCCCGGGCATCCAGGTCGACGGCATGGACGTGCTCGCCTGCCGCGGTGCAGCCGAAGAGGCGCTGGCGTGGGTGCGTGCGGGCAAGGGCCCGATCATCCTCGAGATGAAGACCTATCGCTATCGCGGCCACTCGATGTCGGATCCGGCCAAGTACCGCTCGCGCGAGGAAGTGCAGGCGATGCGCGACAACTCCGACCCGATCGAGGCCGCCAAGCGCGAGCTTGAGAAGCTGGGCGTCGGCGAGGGCGACCTCAAGACGATCGAGCAGGAAATCCGCAAGGTGGTGAACGAGGCCGCCGACTTCGCCGAGAGCACGCCGGAGCCCGATCCGGCCGAGCTCTATACGGACGTGCTGGTGGAGAACTACTGAGATGGCGATCGAACTGAAGATGCCGGCGCTGTCGCCCACGATGGAAGAGGGCACGCTGGCGAAGTGGCTGGTCAAGGAAGGTGACGTCGTCAAATCCGGCGACATCATGGCCGAGATCGAGACCGACAAGGCGACCATGGAGTTCGAGGCCGTCGACGAAGGCACGATCGCCAAGATCCTGGTCACCGAGGGCACCGACAATGTGAAGGTCGGCACCGTGATCGCGCTGATCGCGGGTGAGGGCGAGGACGTGGCCGAAGCCGCCAACGCGTCGCAGACCTCCACCGGTGCAGCCGCAGGCTCCAAGCCGGCCGAGGGCGAGGGCGGCGTGCAGACCCCGTCCGACCAGCGCACCGAAGCCGTCTCCGATGCACCGAAGGCGCAGGAGACCGGCACGACCCAGCTCGTCAACGCCGTCGAGCAGACGTCGACCGATCCCGAAGTGCCGGAAGGCACCGAGATGGTGAAGGTGACGGTCCGCGAAGCGCTGCGCGACGCGATGGCCGAGGAAATGCGCGCCGACGGCCGCGTGTTCGTGATGGGCGAGGAAGTCGCCGAGTACCAGGGCGCGTACAAGGTCACCCAGGGCCTGCTCGAGGAGTTCGGTCCCAAGCGCGTCATCGACACGCCGATCACCGAATACGGCTTTGCCGGCGTCGGCACCGGTGCCGCGATGGGCGGCCTGAAGCCGATCGTCGAGTTCATGACGTTCAACTTCGCCATGCAGGCGATCGACCACATCATCAACTCGGCCGCCAAGACCAACTACATGTCCGGCGGCCAGATGCGCTGCCCGATCGTGTTCCGCGGTCCCAACGGCGCCGCGAGCCGCGTGGGCGCGCAGCACTCGCAGAACTATGGCCCGTGGTACGCCAGCGTCCCCGGCCTGGTCGTGATCGCGCCCTATGACGCGGCGGATGCCAAGGGCCTGCTGAAGGCCGCGATCCGCTCGGAAGACCCGGTCGTGTTCCTTGAGAACGAGCTGATGTACGGCCGCACCTTCGAGGTGCCGAAGCTCGACGACTATGTCCTGCCGATCGGCAAGGCGCGCATCATGCGTCCGGGCAAGGACGTGACGATCGTGTCCTACTCGATCGGTGTCGGCGTCGCGCTGGAAGCAGCCGAGAAGCTGGCCGGCGAGGGCATCGAGGCGGAGGTCATCGACCTGCGCACGCTGCGCCCGCTCGACACCAAGACGGTGCTCGCAAGCCTGAAGAAGACCAACCGCCTGGTGGTGGTCGAGGAAGGCTGGCCGGTCTGCTCAATCGCGAGCGAGATCGCGGCAGTCGTGATGGAGCAGGGCTTCGACGACCTCGACGCACCGGTGCTCCGCGTCACCAACGAGGACGTGCCGCTGCCCTACGCGGCGAACCTGGAGAAGCTGGCACTCGTCACCGCCGACCGCGTGGTCGAGACGGTGAAGAAGGTCACCTACAAGGGTTGAAGATGAAAAGGGCGGCGGGCTGAAGAAGCTTCGCCGCCCCTCACGTCGCCGAGTAGACGGTGCAGACGCTCGGCGTCACGCCGGTAGCGCTCTGGATATCCTCGGTCCGCCGTTCGCGGACGGAGAAGGCGGTCTCAGAGCGTAGGACCATCGGTCCGAACAATGTCTCCGAAACGATCGGCTTATAGCGGTAGGTCACTTCGGCCAGGATCAGGTTGGTGGTGCTGCTGGCGGCAATCGAACGCGTGCTGCTCCCGATGAACTTCAGGCTGCCCGTAGTCTTGCCGGTTCCTTCCCTGCCGTAGCGCGGTTGGGATTCCGGGGTGTTCAGTGCCCCGGTGCATCGTTGCCAGCGGATCCATTGGCCTGCTTGGCTGCCGCTGAGCCCGTTGGGGGAGACGCTGGAGACGACGACGCGCCCGCGCGCGCCGAAGTCGATCCCGCCGCCAAGCAGGTTGGCGCCGAGCAGCAGCTCGTTGACATCGCGTTCATCGATATTGTCGCGGACGCGCGCCGCATTGTCGGCGATCGTGCTGGCGATCTGGTTCACCCGCATCTTGGCGATGGCGAGGTTCGCGGTCTCCACCCCATAGAGGGTGACCGTCAGCAGCAAGGGCAGCGACAGCGCGAACTCCAGGAGCGCCACGCCGCGGACGTCGGCCGCGACAGCGGCGGGAGTGTGCCGCGGTTCCCGGGATGGCGTCAGTCGCATCGGATGGTCGCCGAGGCGCGTGAGGTGAAGGGCTGGTTGCGCAGGGCGATCGTCGCCGAAACCGATCGCCTGCCTACCCAGCTGACGAAGCGCGAGATCGGCGTCAGGTTCGGATAGTTGGCGGTAACCTTATAGTAGGTGATGTCGTCTGCGGTTCCCAAGCCCGCGGAGCCCAAGGACGTGTCATACTGGCCGTTGTTGTTCGCGTCTTCGTAGCAATCACCCTTATTGTACACCGTCTTCGGATCCGTATCCTGAGTGATCTTTTCTGCGGACCCGACATTGGAGAAGTTGTAATAGCTTCGGGTCTCGACCGAGATGTATTGTCGATCCACGACTTGCCCGACCTCGTCCTTGATCATCTTCTCCACGTCGGCGGACGTCCGGCCGCCAACCGTCGCCAGGCGAGCGGCCTTGGTCATCGCACCTTGCACCATCGCGTTGATATAGCCCTGATACCCGAATTCGAGCGCGGCCATCAGGACGAGCAGAAGGATCGGGGTCACCAGCGCGAACTCCACGATCGTCGCACCGCGTCGATCCGAAGCCAACGCCAGACGAGAGCGGGTCGCGCTCACTGGCTAAGCCTCAGCGATCCGATTTTCGAACCGATCTCCTGGAATTTCGCGATCAGGTCTGCAGAGGTGCTGATGCCGGCCGCTTGGCTGGGCGAACTCGCGCAGTTCTGCATTTCCGAAGTGAGGGTGGTGGAGAAGGCGATCACCCACACGTCGATGTTCTGCCCCTTTGCCGCGTTGCACGCCATACGAAAGCGCTGAAGATGGCGGTTTACCTGGTTGGTGCCCGTCACTGCCGCCGAGCCGAGAACCCGCTTATCCAGGTTCTCGATGCCATAGCTGGAATATTCGTCGAGTGTCGGCGAGAGATCACCGTCCGTCATGAATATGAGGTACTTCCGCACGGAAAAACCGCGGATCTTCGAGGGATTGTCCGCAGTGAACTGATCGTTGGTCTCCGCAGGCCCCGCAAAAATGCCTTCCGACGCGATGAACCGAGCACCCCAGATCATGCCGATGTCGTGATAGGTCGATCCTAGCGGCTTCAAGTTGGCCAGATAGTTCGTGAACCCTTGCTTGTTATTGTAATATTCGGTGAGGCGGCTTGCCTCGCTCGCACAATAGTCACTTCTGGTTCGCTGCGCCGTCGCGTCTCTGCCGAATTCCACTTCCGGCCACCAAGGTCCCCAACGGCTGTCATCCGAGTTCGGAATGCGTGTGACGTCGAGATCCCAAGCATCCGCCGGCGCGGTGGTACCGCTTCCACCGTTGATCGTGCCGTTGTTCGTCTTGCGCTCTTCAATGCAGCCGGCCCAGCGTGCCGTGCTGCCGTTCGTCTGCGTCGGAACGGGAACCGTAGCGCCGGTAACATATCTGGAGACGTCGACCCAATATTGGCCGTAGGACCAGGCCCCTCCCGTCACCTCCTGGTACGTGCAGTATCCGAGAGACAAGAAAAAGCGGCTCCACGTCCCGCCCAGGGCGGCACAGTCCGACTCCGACCTGAACGAAGTTGTTGTTCGGGTGGTGGGCACCCATACCCGTGTCTGGTACGGGTATGTTGGACCGCGGATATAGTCTGGGTTCTTAGCGTACAGAATCCTTCCGACGTTGACCGTTCCGTTATACGGCACAAATCCATAGCGCAGCCGCAGGCTGTTCGCATGCAGTTGGTTCTGCGCGCCCGCCAGGGTATCGTATAGGGATGTTGCGGCCGAGCGTAGTGCGGCCATCTTGGACCCCGGCTGCTCGACTTCGTTGCACGCGCCGGCTTGGCCCGGCGGACAGTTCATGGAACCGGACATGTCGAGCACCAGCATGATGTCGGTCGAGACGAAGTCCTGCGTCGCCGAACAACTCGCCGAGAGCGCCATCGTCTTGAAGCCGAGAATGCCCATGATGGCCGTCGGGATCGTCGTACTGGCCGTCATCCGCACGGTGCCCAGCTTCGGAACGGTCACCACAGGCGTGAAGGCTGCCGCGTCGTACGTTCCCTGCGGAAAGTTGAAATTGAAGTACGCCTTGGCTTCGTTGTTCACTGCGTCCGTCAGCTGGGAGCCGCTGAGCAGCCGCCGGGCAGCGAGCACTCCGGCATCGCATGCTTGTTGCAACTGGTCCTGCGCCATATAGCCGCGAGCCATGTCGACCCCTGACCCGATCATCGCCATCAAGGGAATCAGGGCGGCCGCGACCAGCATCAGCGTGTTGCCGCGAACGTCCCGGGCGAGCGCGCTCAGGAACGGCCGCGCACCTGCACGCCGCTTGGGCAATCGCTTCTTCATTTCAGTGCCTTGGGACCATGACGTTCGACGGTCTCCTATGGTTCGCAGAGGGATAAGCTTGGTTGAACCATCATGGTTGATTTGATGTTTACCCAATTGCGGGAGGCCGTTGCATGACCGGCAACAATCCCGAACATGCTGTTCTTCTTGCCTACGCCCCGGCGAAGGGACGACCAGCGCTTGCGGCTGCTCTGGCCTTGGACGCAGCGCTTGCAGAGGTGCTGCGCTCTACAAGCGAGCCTGTGCTGGGTCAGATCCGCCTGCGGTGGTGGGGCGATGCCTTGCGCGCGCTAGATGACGGCCCTGCGCCTGCTGTCCCCGTCCTGGCGGACCTTGCCCGGGCGTTCGCCGGCACCGGGGTTCGCCCGTCGATGCTCAGTGGGATGACGGATGGGTGGAGCATGTTGCTGGAGGAGGAAGCGTTCGACGCGGAAACGCTGGATCGGCAGGGGCGGCTGCGCGGCGGGAGCCTGTTCGAGGCGTGCGGGCAGATGTTTGGAGCGCAGCCAGGTGACCCGTTGATCGATGCCGGTACAGGCTGGGCTCTAGCAGACCTGGCCAGACACGTCCGTGAGCCGGCGCTGGCAACCATGGCGGCGGCGCGTGCGCGGGTGCTGCTGGACCAGGCGCTGGGCATGCGATGGAGCAGCGCCGCCCGCAGTCTTGGGGCGGCAGCCCATTTCGCCCGAATGGACCTGGATGTGCCGCTCGATGCTCCATTGCCGTCCGGCTCGCCGCGCCGCCTCTCGCGGGTGCTGTGGCATCGGTTAACCGGACGTTAGGGCTATTCGCCGCCTGCAGCTTGCGATAGCCTGCGCTCCGGCACAGCGGGGCGGGGGCAGGCATGTGGCGGTACGGGGCGGGGGTCTTGTCGGCGTTGCTTCTGGCGGGGGGCGGCGTGATCCTGTTCCGGGGCACGGCGCAGACGGAGGCGCCGTTGCCGCAGCCAAAGGCGGCGCCCGTCGGCATGGCACCGCTGCCGCCGGTACCCGTCACGATACCCAGCGCCACCGAACGTACCCGCGAGCAGAAGCGCTTCGATCGCTATGACAAGGACCGGGACGGCAGCATCACGCGCGACGAATATCTCGCCAGCCGGCGCAAGGCCTATGCCAAACTCGACACGAACCGCGACGGCCAGCTCTCGTTCGACGAATGGGCGGTCGCCACCACGACCAAGTTCGCCAAGGCAGATGCGGACCGGTCGACGGCGCTGAATCCGGCGGAGTTCGCGACCACCGCGATCCCGCGCAAGCCTGCCGCGCGCTGCGCCTGTCCAGCCCCGCGCGCGGAGGCAGAAGACTAGGCGGGCATCCAGTCCGCAAGCGCAGCACGGGCACGCGCGGTGTACATCCTCTTGCGATCGGCCTTCTTGGTGCGGCCCTCGATCGGCGGGAACAGGCCGAAATTGACGTTCATCGGCTGATAGGTCTCGGCCTCGGCGCCGCCGGTGATGTGGCCGAGCAGCGCGCCCAGTGCCGTCTCGGGCGGAGGCGGCGGAAGGTCCTTGCCGGCAAGTTCGGCCGCCGCGAAGCGGCCGGCCATCAGGCCGATCGCCGCACTCTCGACATAGCCCTCGCAGCCGGTGATCTGCCCCGCGAAGCGCAGGTGGGGCCGCGCCTTCAGCCGAAGCGTGGCGTCGAGCAGCTCGGGCGAGCGGATGAAGGTGTTGCGGTGCAACCCGCCCAGCCGCGCGAACTCGGCCTTCTCCAGGCCCGGGATGGTGCGGAACAACCGAACCTGCTCGGCATGCTTGAGCTTGGTCTGGAAGCCCACCATGTTCCACAGCGTCCCCTGGGCATTGTCCTGGCGCAGCTGGACGACGGCATAGGGCCAGCGGCCGGTACGCGGATTGTCGAGCCCGACCGGCTTCATCGGGCCGTAGCGCAGCGTGTCGACGCCCCGCTCGGCCATGACCTCGATCGGCATGCACCCTTCGAAATAGGGGACGTTCTCCCACTCGCGATACTCGGTCTTCTCGCCCGCAAGCAGCCCGGCGTGGAAGGCGAGGTATTGGTCCTTGTCCATCGGACAGTTGATGTAGTCCTTGCCACCCTTGTCCCAGCGCGCGGCCATCCAGGCGACGTCCATGTCGACGCTGTCGAAGTGGACGATCGGCGCGATCGCGTCGAAGAAGGCGAGGGCGTCGCTGCCGGTGGCGCCGCCGATGCTCTCGGCCAGCGCGGGTGCGGTCAGCGGGCCGGTCGCGATGATCGTCGGACCCTCCGCGGGAAGGATGTCGACCCGTTCGCGAACGATCGTGATGTTGGGGTGCGTCTCCAGTGCGGCGGTGACCCCGGCGGAGAAGCCATCGCGGTCCACCGCCAAAGCCGAACCTGCGGGCACGCGGTGTTCGTCGCCCTTCGCCATGATCAGCGATCCGAGCGCGCGCATCTCGGCGTGAAGCAGCCCGACTGCGTTGCTTTCCGCATCGTCGGAGCGGAAGCTGTTGGAGCAGACGAGCTCGGCCAGCCCTTTGCTCTGGTGCGCGGGCGTGCAGTCGCCGCTGCCGCGCATTTCCGAAAGCCGCACGCGGAAGCCCGCCTGGGCCAGCTGCCAGGCTGCCTCGGACCCGGCGAGACCGCCGCCGATGATATGAATCTGGTGGGAATGCGTCACGAACGTCTCGAAAGCTGCTAGGTGAGGGAGGGCGGCGTGCGCCGCGATCGAAGGCTGCCTAGCCGATCCAGGAGCGGGTGCACAGCCGCAACGAAGGACATGCCATGCCGGACGCGCCGCAGACGATCTACACCATCGGCTATGAAGCGACGACCATGGCGGACTTCCTTGCCGCCCTGCAGCGCGCAGGCGTCCGGCGGGTGATTGACGTGCGCGCGCTTCCGCTGTCGCGCCGTCCGGGCTTCTCCAAATCGTCGCTTGCCGCGCATCTCGCGGAGGTCGGTATCGAGTACCACCACCTGAAGGCGCTCGGTACGCCCAAGCGCGGGCGGGACGCGGCGAAAAAGGGAGACGTGGCAACCCTCCGGGACGTGTACGCACATCAACTGGCGTTGCCCGAGGCGCAGGCACAGGCGGCGGCGATGCTGGCGCTGGCCGCGGAGATGCCGTCGGCGCTGCTCTGCTACGAGCGCGAGCCCGGGCACTGCCATCGAACGCTGCTGCTCCAGGCGGAAGCCCCGGACGCGCGCATCGTCGATCTGGTGCCGTAGCGTCCGGAACCAAGCCGGCGGCGGAACGTTCCGGCATTGTGGGGGAAGTCTCATGCCATTCCCGGATGACCCGGCCGCTCCGACCTCGCCTTGCGAGGGGAGGGGCGATCGCCGATCCGCCCGTGCGCCGCGATCGACAGCGATGCTGGCCATTCCCTTCAAGGGCGTTTTGCCCTAAGTAAACTCAAATAAAATGACGATCAGGAGCCGGCATGATCGGCTCCATCCAGGACAGGATCGGCGCATCGTCAAGATGCGTTCGAGAGGCAATCATGACTGAAGTCGACAACAACGCCTATTTCTACGAACGTGCCGAAGCGGAACTGAAGCTAGCGCAGAATGCCGAGCACCCCGCCGTGGTGAAGGCGCACTATCTGCTTGCAGGCTATTATCTCGACCGTGTCTATGGTCCCGGCGATGCGGAGAACACGCCGGCGGTGCCGCTGCCGTCGGCAGGCGAGCCGCTGGCGCAGTCAGACGCCTCCACGTCTCCGCCGGCCTAGGGCGCTGCTGCGCCACCGGCGCCGAATGGCTGGCCGACGTTACGAACGCCCTTGGCGCCGGTGAGGCTCCGGCGGATCACCGCCGGAGTCGTTGTCAGCCGGTGACCGGCAGCCGCACGCTGCCGTCGCTTTCCCGCTCGAGCGGGGAGTAGGCGACGATCGTGTCCAAGGTCAGCTTCCCATAGAGATGCGGGAAGTCCTGACCGCCGCGGGAAGGCTCCCAGCGGATAGCGTCGCCCAGCGCCTCCAGATCCACCTCGGCGACCCACAGCCCTTCCTGACCCGCGAAGTGCTTGTCCACCGTCTCGGTCAGCTGGGCTGCCGTCGATAGGTGGATATAGCCGTCCTGCTGGTCGATCGGGGCACCGGCGAAGCTGCCGGCCTCCAGTTCGGCCATCTGATCGGCCGTCAGAACCTTGAACGCGGCGTTGGGCTTGCTCATTCCTCGTCGCTCCCGCTGTCCTCTTCTTCGATCCGCTCGGGCAGGGTCTCTGGACCGGTGCCGTCATCGAGCTGGATCGCGTCGTCGGTCGAACCCGCAGCCGGGGTTGCGGTTGCACGTTCCTCGGCCACGATCGCCTCGGCCTCGTTCTCCGGCTCTTCCTCCTCGTCGATGCGGGCGGCGGAGACGACATGCTCCTGGGCGGCGACATGGAACAGGCGCACGCCCTGGCTGGCGCGGCCGGTCACGCGGGTGTCGCCCACCGACATGCGGATCAGCTTGGCCTGGTCGGTCACCAGCATCAGCTGCTCGCCCGAGCTCGCAGGGAAGCTCGCGACGACATGGCCGTTGCGATCGGAGGTGACGATGTTCGTGATGCCCTGGCCGCCGCGGTTGGTGCGGCGATACTCATAGGCGGAGGTGCGCTTGCCATAGCCGTTGGCGGTGACGGTCAGGATGAACTGCTCCGCCGCCTCGAACTCGGCCATGCGCTCGGGTGAGAGGGTGACCTCGCGGTCGCCTTCCTTCCACGGCGCGGCCTTGAGATAGGCGTCGCGCTCCTCGGTGGTGGCTTGGAAGCCGCCCAGGATCGACAGCGAGATCACCTCGTCGCCCTCGGCCAGGCTGACGCCGCGCAC
This sequence comes from Sphingomonas molluscorum, assembly GCF_039522995.1. Lineage (NCBI taxonomy): Bacteria > Pseudomonadati > Pseudomonadota > Alphaproteobacteria > Sphingomonadales > Sphingomonadaceae > Sphingomonas > Sphingomonas molluscorum. The sequence goes on from NZ_BAAAEL010000006.1 coordinate 27,206, forward strand.
ACCGGTGGAGGTGCGGCTTTGGAACTCGCGCACGTCGGTCGCAGCGAAGCGGATCGCCTTGCCGCACTTGGTGGCGAGCAGCACGTCGTCGGTCTCGGTGAGCAGCGCCACGCCGATCAGGCGATCATCGCTCTCCTCGTCGAAGCGCATGGCGATCTTGCCGGCGGTCGGCACGTTGGTGAACGCGTCCATCGAATTGCGGCGCACGGTGCCGTTGGCGGTCGCGAACATGACGTGCAGGTCGGACCAGCTCGCCTCGTCCTCCGGCAGCGGAAGCACGGTGGAGATGGTTTCGCCCGCCGCCAGCGGCAGCAGGTTGATCATCGGCCGGCCGCGCGTGGCGGGTCCACCCTCCGGCAGGCGCCACACCTTCATGCGGTATACCTTGCCGGCGGTCGAGAAGAACAGCACCGGCGTGTGCGTGGACGTCACGAACAGCGACGTGACGGCGTCCTCGTCCTTGGTCGCCATGCCCGCGCGGCCCTTGCCGCCACGCTTCTGCGCGCGGAAAGTGTCGAGCGGCGTGCGCTTGATATAGCCCTGCATGGTCACGGTGACGACCATGTCTTCGCGCTCGATCAGGTCCTCGTCGTCGATGCCGTCGACGGCATTGGCGATCTCGGTGCGGCGCGGGGTCGCGAACTCAGCCCGGACCTGCACCAGCTCGCCGCGCATCACGGCATAGAGCTTGGCGCGATTGCCCAGGATCTCGAGCAGCTCGGCGATCGAGTCCGCCAGCTTCGAAAGCTCGTCCCCGATCTCGTCGCGGCCGAGCGCGGTCAGGCGATGGAGACGCAAATCGAGGATCGCGCGGACCTGTGCGTCCGACAGGCGATAGGTGTCGCCGGTGACCTCGGCCTCCACCGCCTCCACCAGGCGGATGTAGGGCGCGATCTCAGCGATCGGCCACTCGCGCGCGAGCAGCGAAGCGCGGGCGGCGGCTGGGTTGGCGGCGCCGCGGATGATGCGCACCACCTCGTCCAGATTGGTGACCGCGATCACCAGGCCCAGCAACAGGTGGGCACGATCGCGCGCCTTGGCGAGCTCATACTTCGACCGGCGGGTGATCACCTCCTCGCGGAAGGAGATAAACGCGTCGATGATGTCCTTGAGGTTGAGCAGTTCCGGACGGCCGCCGCGGATCGCCAGCATGTTGGCGGCGAAGCTCGACTGCGCAGGCGTGTGCCGCCACAACTGGTTGAGCACCACGTCGGGGGTCGCGTCACGCTTCAGGTCGATGACGATGCGGACGCCCTCGCGGTTCGATTCGTCGCGAATGTCGCTGACGCCCTCGATCCGCTTGTCCTTGGCCGCTTCGGCAATCTTCTCGACCAAGCCGCTCTTGCCGACCTGGAAGGGGATTTCGGTGAGCACGATCGAGCGACGCTCGCCCCGCGCCTCGGTCGTGTAGCGCGAGCGCAGGATGATCGAGCCGCGGCCGCCGGCGTACGCAGCGCGCGCACCGGCGCGGCCCAGCATCAGGGCGCCGGTCGGGAAATCCGGGCCCGGCACGATCTCGGACAGTTCCTCGACGGTCACCGGCTCGCCGCCCTCGACCGCGCGGTCGATGGTGAGCAGGCAGGCGTCGATCACCTCGCCCAGATTGTGCGGCGGGATGTTGGTGGCCATGCCGACGGCGATGCCGCCCGCACCGTTGACCAAGAGGTTGGGGAAGCGCGCCGGCAACACCGACGGCTCGCGCTCCGACCCGTCATAGTTGGGGACGAAGTCGACCGTATCCTTGTCGAGGTCGTCGAGCAGGAAGGCGGCCGCACGATGCAGGCGCGCCTCGGTGTAGCGCATGGCTGCGGCCGGATCCGGGTCCATCGAGCCGAAGTTGCCCTGGCCGTCGATCAGCGGCACCCGCATCGACCAATCCTGGGTCATGCGCGCCAAGGCGTCGTAGATCGCCGTGTCGCCGTGCGGGTGGTATTTACCGATCACGTCACCGACGATGCGCGCCGACTTGCGATACGGGCGGTTGTAGTGGAAGCCGCTCTCGTTGGCCGAAAACAGAATGCGCCGGTGAACCGGCTTCAGGCCGTCGCGCACGTCGGGAAGCGCGCGCGAGACGATCACGCTCATGGCATAGTCGAGGTAGCTCGACCGCATCTCGTCGACGATGGAGACGGGGGAAATGTCGGAAGGGTCCGCGAGGCGAATCTCGTCGGTCAAGGCGTCCTGCTTTCGGGAAGATTGAAATCCGACGCCCTGACTAGCGGGGAGAGGCTCCTATGCCAAGCCGCGCGCACGCGTGCGCGTACGCGAGGGCAGGGTCAGAACGGGATTTCGGCGCCGTCCCAGGCGAACAGCTTGCCGCTGTCCTTCGGCTTCAGCTCCTCGATCACGTCGAGCAGCTGCATCGCGGCGCGATCCGGTGCGAACAGGCTGCCGGGTGCGACATTGCCCTGGAACGGCTTCGACAGCGCGCTGTCCACGGTGCCCGGGTGGAGCCCGACCACGATCGCGCGCGGGCTCTGCCGCTTCGCCTCGATCGCGGCGTTGCGGATCAGCATGTTGAGCGCCGCCTTGGCCGCGCGATAGCCGTGCCAGCCGCCCAGGCCGTTGTCGCCGATCGAGCCGACCCGCGCGGAGAGCGCGGCGACCACCGGCTCGCCGTTCTTTGGCAAGAGCGGCAGGAAATGCTTGAGCACCAACGCCGGCCCGATCGCGTTCACCGCATAGCTGCGCGCCAGCCATTCGGCGTCCAGTTCCTTGAAGCCGCGCTCCGGCACGCGATTGCCCTCGTGCAGCAGCCCGGTTGCAATTAGGATCAGCGAAGGGGAGGGGCCGGCCGCAACCCGCGCCGCCGCCGCCGCGATGCTCGCCTCGTCGAGAAGGTCGAGATGGTCCGCCCCAGTGCGGGAGCGGGCAAAGCCCCAGACACGGTCGTGCACGCCTTCCTCGATCAGCGCGCGCTCGATCGCACCGCCGATCGCCCCGGAGGCGCCGATTACGACGGCCGAGCCGCTCATGCGCGGGTGAACCGCCAGCGGGTGTCGCTGCTTTCCTGGGAATCGAAACGATAGCCGTCGCTGTCGAAGCCGCGCATCGCCTCCACCTCCGTGATCCGGTGCTCGCACATCCAACGCGCCATCATGCCGCGCGCCCGCTTGGCGTGGAAGCTCAGGAAGCGAGGGCCGTTCGGGCCAGGTTCGCGGAAATCGACGTCGATCACGCGGATCGTGTCCGGCAGCTTGCCCGCCACCGCTTTCCAATATTCCTGGCTGGCGAGGTTCAGGACCACGCCCGATCCCTCTGCGGCGACATCCTCGGCGAGCAGATCGGCGATCCGATCCTTCCACCAGTCGTACAGCGTCTTGGCCGAGCCCGGAGCCCAGCGCGTGCCCATCTCGAGCCGATAGGGTCGCATGGCATCGAGCGGGCGCAACAGACCATACAGGCCCGACAGGATGCGCAGGTGGTCCTGCGCGAAGTCGATCGCCGGCGCGTCCAGCGTCGTCACCTCGAAGCCGGTGTAGACGTCCCCGGCGAAGGCATGGATCGCGGGGCGCTCGGGCGCCTCTGCGAAGTCGCGGAAGCGGGCCGCATTCAGCTCCGCGAGCTTGGGCGAGATGTGCATCAGCTTGCCGAGCTTCTCGGCGCCAAGCGACGCGGCGCCCTCGGCAAGCGTGTGCGCTTCCTTTGCCAGGCGGGGCACACTGGGCGTGCTGCTGGCAGGAACGGGGGTTTCGTAATCGAGCGATTTTGCGGGGGAAACAACGGCAATCATCGCGCGGCTGCCTAGCGGGCAAGCGCGAGCGGGTCAAAAATTTCGCCCGGGCGTCCGCGCTCCGGGATCGGCTCCGTTCAATTCGCGTTCACCGGGGCAAGGGCATCCGTCCGGATGGCCGCTGCGACTTGTCTGGCGTATCTGCGCAACTTACAGACGGTCCGACGCGTGTGCGCACAGCATCAGGAGAGTTCCGAATGGGTTTCGTATCGAAGTCGGCGCTTGCCGCGGTTCTTGCTCTGGGAGCGGCAGCGCTGACGGCAGCCCCTGCCGAGGCCCAGAAAAAGAAGAAGGAAGAGGCTCCCAAGGTCCAGATCAACGACGCGTTCCGCGCCGCAGCGGTTGCGGGTGAGACGGCGGCGAAGGCGGGCGATATCGCGACCGCGAAGGCGCGCCTGGCCGAGGCGGACGCAGCCGCGACCTCCGACATCGAGAAGTTCTACGCAGCCAACCTGCGTCTGCAGGTGGCGCAGGCGTCCAAGGACAACGCGCTGCTGGCGACCGCGATTGACCAGATGATCGCGAACCCGAATACGCCGGCCGAGCAGCAGGCGACGCTGAACTACAACCGCGGCATCCTGGCGCTGAACGCCAAGGACAAGGCCGGGGCCCGGCAGTATTTCCAGCGCGCAAAGCAGCTGGGCTACAACGACCCCGAATACGACCTCCGCATGGCGAGCCTGGAGCTTGAGGGCGGCAACGTCGATCAGGGCGTCTCGGCACTCGACAAGGCGATCCAGGCGAAGGTTGCAGCCGGCCAGCCCGTGCCGAACGACTGGTACAACCTGGCGATCTCGCAGCTGTACAAGGCGAACAAGCCGGCGGAGACCGCGGCCTGGATGCGCCGCCAGCTCAAGGATTACCCGACCGCGACAAACTGGCGCAAGGCGCTGATCCTGTTCCGCGACCGTGCGGACCAGGGCCGCGCGCTCGGTGGCTCGGCCCGTCTCGACACCTTCCGCCTGATGCGGGAGACGGGCGCGCTGACCGACCAGGCCGAGTTCGGCGAATATGCGCAGCTCGCCCAGGACCTGGGCCTGCCGTATGAGACCGTGGCCGTGATCGACCAGGGCCGTGCGGCCGGCAAGATCCCGGCATCGGCCACCCAGTACAACGCGCTCAAGACCGAGGCGCAGGCCGGCATCCGTGCGGAGGGCTCGCTGTCGTCGCTCGACGCCAAGTCGCGCTCGGCTGCCAACGGCAAGCTCGCCGCCGGCACCGCCAACGCATACCTCGCCAACGGCGATGCGGCCAAGGCGGCGGAGTTCTTCCAGCTCGCCCTGCAGAAGGGTGGCGTCGATCAGGACGAGGTCAACACCCGTCTCGGCATCGCACTCGCCAAGAGCGGCCGCCGCGAGGAAGCCAAGGCGGCCTTCGCCAAGGTGACGGGCTCACCGCGCAACGAGCTCGCGGCCTTCTGGACGCTGTGGCTGGACTCGCCCAAGACGGCGGGCTGAACGAACACGGGCGGCAGGTTGCCCTGCCGCCCGCTGTTTCCGGAATGGAAGAAGGGCCGTGCGACTGTGTCGCGCGGCCCTATTCCGTTGGCACCGGGATGCCCGGCAGCTGCTTGGAAGTGCGGATCGTCAGCGAGGTCTTGACGCTGCTGACATTGTGGGCGGTCGTCAGCCGCGTGGTAAGGATGTCCTGGAACGCCTTAAGGTCGGTCGCGACGATCTTCAGGATGAAGTCGATCTCGCCGTTGAGCATGTGGCATTCACGCACCTCGGGGATGCCGGCGACATGTGCCTCGAACGCCGCAAGGTCGCTCTCCGCCTGGCTGCGCAGGCTCACCAGCGCGAACACCGTGATGGTATAGCCCAGCTGTGCCGGGTTCAGCGCCGCGTGATAACCGCCGATCGTGCCCGACTCTTCCAATGCGCGAACCCGCCGCAGGCAGGGCGGAGCCGTCAGTCCGACACGTTCTGCGAGTTCGACATTGGTCATCCGACCGTCCTCCTGAAGCAGCGAGAGGATTTGACGGTCGATACGGTCGAGAACCATGGAAGGGGCAACTCCGGGAATCTGATACAAGGAAAAAGGATTCTGTCCGCCCCCTATAAGATAATTACACGCCAAAGCAATTGTCCCACAATGTTACGGGCGCAAAATGTCTGTACCCGAACGCCTTTTCCCGGCGTAAGGAGATGCGGCAGGCGCGAACGGCGCCGGGGATCAGGTGGCGCGTGCGGTTCGACGATACTCTTCAAACAGTGCTCACCACGGACCTCAGCCATCCGCAGGCACGCCAGTCCGCGTGGCGGCAACTCGTCGACCTGATCGGCCGACGCCGTGCCTCCGCCGACCCGCGCGCGATCGCGCTGCTGGCCGACATCCGCGACGCGGTACCGCAGTCGGTGCGGGCGGCGAGCGCACGTGCCCTCGTCTTCGCGAACCCGCCCGCGACCCTGGTTCGCCTGCTCGCCGAAGACACGCTTACCGTGGCAGCCCCGGTGCTTGCGAGCGCCCGACTGGACGCTGCGGAATGGGTGGCGCTGCTTCCCGATCTTACCCCTTCGACCCGCTCGGTGCTGCGCAACCGCCGCGACCTGCCTGCCGAAGTGGAGCGGGCGCTGGCAAGCTTCGGTCCCGCCGACATGGTGTTGACCGACCAGAGCGCCGCGGATGCGAGCACCGCGCAGCCGGCGACCGCACTCGAAGCGCCGGCGCCGCTTCCGGAGGCTGAGCCAATGCCGGCGCGGATGGCTGAGCCGGTTGAAGCTCCCATCGCCACCGTCCCGGAACCCGTGGTCGAGGCCCCGGCGGCAGTACCGGAAGGTCCGTTCCGCATCGCCGACGTCGTGGCGCGGATCGATGCCTACCAGCGCCAGGCCGACAGCAAGCCGCGTCGTCCGGCTGCGGCTCCGGGAATCGTCACCAGCTTCCGGTTCGAAACCGACAGCCGCGGCGTGCTCTCCCGCGTCGACGGGGTCGAGCGGGGGCCGCTGCTCGGCCTTTCGCTCGCCCGTGCCGGCGAAACCGGATTGGCGCAGATCGATGGCGTGCCCGGCGGGGCCCTTCGCCGTCGCGCGGCCTTTTCCAACGCACGGCTGCGGGTCGGCGGCAGCAGCGACGCGGCAGGCGACTGGCGCATCTCGGGCGTGCCGAGCTTCGATCCCGCATCGGGTCGGTTCATCGGCTACCGGGGCTCGGCACGACGCCCGCGTTCGGACGAACGCGCGGAGCCGGCACCCACGCTCGCGCCTTCAACCGCCGACTCGCTCCGGCAGCTGGTGCACGAACTGCGCACCCCGGCGGGCGCGATCTCCAGCTTTGCCGAGATGATCGAGGCACAGATGCTCGGCCCGGTCCCGCCCGTCTATCGCGGGCAAGCCGGCGTGATCCGCCAGCAGGCGCGGGATCTCCTCGGCGTCATCGACGATCTCGATCTCGCCGCCCGGATCGAAGAGGACGCACTCGATCTGCGCCCCGGCACGGTGCCGCTTGCGCCGCTGCTCGCGGAGATTGCCGGCGAGCTGGCGCCGCTTGCGGAGCTGCGCGGCGCGTCCCTGTCGGTAGAGGGCGTTGACACCATGGTGCGCGGCGACCGCCGCGCGGTGGAGCGACTGCTGTCCCGGCTGCTGGCAACCTTGGTCTCGGCCGCACGGTCCGGAGAGACGATCCGCGTGGAGGCACTTGCCGGCGCCGGCGAGGCGCCGGTGCTCGCCTTCGCGCGACCCGCTGCGTTGGACGCCTATCCCGGCGACGCGCTGCTTGCGATCGACGACGAGGGCGAGGATGCCGCCCTCCTCGGCACTGGTTTCGCGATGCGCCTGGTGCGCAATCTGGCGAAGGAGCTTGGCGGTGCGCTGCTGTTCGAACCCGGTCAATTGATCCTGCGACTGCCGTCCGCGGACACCATCCCGCTGGGGCAGGCGCACGGCGGCTGATCGTGGAGGCGCCGATGGTCTTCCATCCGCCGGCGCCCGCTCCTGAGGCGCTGGTCCGGTGGCCGGACGCTTTCGGAACCCGCTTTACCCTTTTCGTCGACACCGAAGAGGAGTTCGACTGGTCTGCCGGGTTCCGCCGTGAGGGCTTCACCACCGGCGCCATGGCCGCGGTGCCCGAGGCGCACCGCCGCTTCTTCGAGCGCGGCATCGGTGTCGTCTATCTGGTGGACTATCCCATCGCGCGCGATCCAGCGGCAGTCGCGTTTCTGCAAGAGCCGCTAGCCGATGGCCGCTCGGAGATCGGTGCGCAGCTGCATCCCTGGGTGACGCCGCCGTTCGAGGAAAGGGTTAACGTTTCCAACAGCTTCGCCGGCAATCTTGCGGAAGCGGTGGAGGCCGCCAAGCTCGACCGGCTGGGTCATGCGATCAGCCGGGCATTCGGTCGACTGCCGTGCGCCTATCGCGCCGGGCGATATGGCCTAGGTCCGCATACGCTCCGTCTGCTTGCCGCCCGCGGCTACCGGGTGGATACGTCGATGCGCGCGAGGTTCGACTACTCCCGGGAGGACGGCCCCAACTACAGCGACATCGGCAACGCGGCATTCCGCACCGGCCCGCACGAGACGCTTCTCGAACTGCCGTTCACGACCGTGTTCACCGGCCGGGCACGCCGACAGGGGGGCGCCCTCCACAAGCGGCTCTCGCGGCTTCCCAAGGGCGCCGCAGTCGCCGCGAAGCTGGGCCTGTTGAACCGCGTTCCGCTGTCGCCGGAAGGGGTGTCTCGATCGGAGGCATTGGAAGCGATCCGGGTTTCGGTGGGAGAGGGGCTGCGGCTCCTGAACTTCGCCTTCCACTCGCCCTCGCTGGTGCCGGGGAACACTCCGTACGTCCGCGACGCGGCCGATCTGCGGCGCTTCTGGGCGTGGTGGGAAGGTGTCCTCGACCTGCTCGATCGCCTGGGCGTCCGCCCCGCCACGCTCGACGAGGTGCTGCAGGCTGCATAGCCCGCTTGCAGGAAAGCCCCAGCCTCCGCTATCGCAGCCCCGCTGGGGGCCTGTAGCTCAATGGTTAGAGCTGGCCGCTCATAACGGCTAGGTTGCGGGTTCGAGTCCTGCCGGGCCCACCAGCGTCTTCCCCAGGAAAGCTGCACCCTCGATCCCACTGCAACGCCCTGGCTCGTCAGGTGACCGGTCCCTCCCGGGCCCGCGGCCGGGGCGGAACGCTGCGCTTCGGCCGCCGTTTGGAGGACGAGGAGATTGCCCATGAACGACACCGGACCCTTGGACCGGGATCACCCGCAGGTAGATCCGCAGCGGACTAAGCCCAAGAACGCCTTTGATCGCAGCGACGGCGCTTCCGGTCAGGAGTACACGCCCGAGCGTGCGCTGGAGGAATATGGCGACAGTCCCGTCGCGCCCGTCCACCAGAGCGGCCTGCCGCAGGGCGGCGCGGCGACGCCCGCGGGGCAAGACCTCCCGCCCGACAATGGCAGCCGGGCCTGGATCAACCAGAAGACGGGCGAGGTGCACGGCAGCGGCGCAGGCGCCGGCGGCGGCAATCCGGGCGAGGACTATGACAGCGACCGCCAGGGCGGCTCCGGCTATCCGCTGACCGGGGCCGAACAGGAAGGGAAGGGGCAGGCTCCGGGCTGAGCCTACCGGCGTCTGGCAAGATCGAGGCACAGCCCGCGCTGGGGCTTGGAGTCGACCAATGGCGCAGAGATGGTCGGGGAGACAGGATTCGAACCTGCGACATCCTGCTCCCAAAGCAGGCGCGCTACCAGACTGCGCCACTCCCCGACGCCGGCTTGCCCTTAGGCTCACCCCCCACACCGGGGCAAGCGGCAATATCGCTCGCGGCAAGATAAGGCAGAATGCGGCAGGACTGCGCGCCACGAGTGCCGGAGGATGTCCAAGGGATCGCGGGAAGTTCGCCAACTTCTCTGAACCAGGATCTTCGCGGCGGAGCGAGAGCCCGGAAAGGTTCCGGGCGGCCCCTCTCTCGCGCAGGCAAAAGAAAAGGGCGCCCCGTTGCCGGGACGCCCCTTCTAACCGGTCCGTCCGGAGGAACCGGACGGGCGTCGGATCACATGGCGTTGGTTTCGCCCGCGTCCTCGACGTTGTCGGCTGCCTCGTGCAGGTTGTCAGCCTGGTTCTCGAGAGCGGCTTCCGAACCCTCGGTGGTGGCGTTGTCGGCCATGTCTTCCATGTTGTCGGCCATCATCTCGAGGTTGTCCGCCTGCGCGTCAGCCGCGTTTTCAGCCGGAGTGTTCGAACCGCAGGCCGTGAGCGACAGCAGGCCGGCGGCAGCAGCGACAAGAACGATCTTCTTCATTCGGGTGCTCCCAAGCAATCCAAAGTTCGCGGCCGGCCCGTCGCCGTCGCGAGGCTGCCGCAATAACGTTCGCGTCTGCGGCGTCAATCCCGCAAATTCATCGGCGTGTCATCATCGCGGCATTGTTGTGGCAATCAGTGGCCCGCGGCAGGGCGAGTGACTGCCCCGATCTCCTCCGGCGCATCCGCCACCACGGCCAGCATCGCCGTCCATGCAGCGACGTTCTGCTGCAACTGCGCACGGTCGATCTTGTCGAGCGTGTCATCGGGCGTGTGGTGATAGTCGAAGTAGCGGGTGCCGTCCTGGGAGAGGTCCACGGCGGCGACACCCTGGGCGAGCGTCGGCGCGATGTCGGTGCCGTCGCCCGCAACGGCATTGCCGCGGGTGATGCCGAGCGGCGCCAGCGCCGTCTGCAGCCGGTCGGCGACCGCGGTTGCGCTGGCAGGAAGGGCGGTGTCGAACTTCCAGACCCGGTCGGCACCGAAATCTGACTCGGCTGCCAGCGCGTGTCGTTCGCCGGCGTGTGCCTTGGCATAGGCGATGCCGCCGAAGCCGCCGACTTCTTCCGCACCGAACCACACCACCCGGATCGTGCGCCGCGGCCGGCCGGCCGCCATGATGCGCTTGGCGGCGGCAGCCGTGATCGCGACGCCGCTCGCGTCGTCGATCGCGCCGGTGCCCAGGTCCCAGCTGTCGAGATGGCCGCCGACCAGCACGACGCCCGCCTTCGGATCGCGGCCGGGTACCTCGGCGATGACGTTGCCGGACTCGCGCGTGCCGATCTGCCGCGGGGTGAGCAGCAGCTTCACGCGCACGGGCTTGCCGCGTTCGAGCACGCGCTCCAGCTGTTCCGCATCCGGAAGCGAGAGCGCGGCGGCCGGGATCGGTGCCACGCCTTCGGGGAAGTTGGTGACGCCGGTGTGCGGGTTGCGATGATAGTCGGTGCCGATCGAGCGGATCAGGATCGCGGCCGCGCCCTTGCGGGAAGCGATCGCCGGGCCCGCGCGGCGGACCTGGCCGAACGGGCCGTAGCTCGATCCGTCCTGCGCCGCGTGCATCGCATGGCTGACGAAGACGATCTTTCCCGCGACGCTTGCGGCGGGTGCTGCTTCCAGGTCGGCGAGGGTCGGGAAATAGACCACTTCCGCTTCCACGCCGTCAGCCGGGGTCGCGCCCGAGTTGCCGAGGGCGGCGAGGTGGAGCTGCTGGGGGAAGGGGGCGACGATCGACGCCTTCTCCTCGCCGCGTACCCAGACCGGCATCTGATAGGGTTCGATGCGGACGTTGCTGAAGCCCAGCGCCTTGAGCTTGGCCACCGCCCAGGTGCGCGCCCGGGCTTCGTCGTCGGTACCGGCAAGGCGCGGCCCGATCTCGGTGGTGAGCCCTTCGGTGATGTCCCAGGCGATCTCGTCCTTCAGCGCGGCGTCGCGCAGCTTCGCGACCTGGGCGGGGGACATCTGCGCCATCGCAGGCAGCGGCAGGGCGAGGGCGGCGAGCAGAAGGGCAGGCTTGAGCGGCATGGGCGTTCCGTCATGGGAGTGGCACGGGAAGCGGACGCCCCCCGCGGCCATGATGCGGCGCAGCCCGTTCGGGCGCAAGTCGCCCGCCTCCGCGTTGCCAATCGCGCCTCGGATCGCTATGTCCCGGTGCGAAAATCCCAGACCTGTAGACCCGCTTTTTTGGAGACCCCTGTGGCCGCCCAATACGCCTTCGTCATGAAGGACATGACGAAAACCTTCCCCGGCGCCCAGAAGCCGGTGCTGTCCAACATCAACCTGCAGTTTTACCAGGGCGCCAAGATCGGCATCGTCGGCCCGAACGGCGCCGGCAAGTCGACGCTGATGAAGATCATGGCCGGCGTCGACAAGGACTTCACCGGCGAAGCCTGGCCCGGCGAGAACATCACCGTCGGCTATCTGGAGCAGGAGCCCCAGCTCGATCCGAGCAAGACGGTGCTGGAGAACGTCAAGGACGGCGCGCGCGAAGTGGCCGACATGGTCGATCGCTTCAACGCGATCTCGGCCGAGATGGGCGACCCGAAGGACGACACCGACTTCGACGCCCTGATGGAAGAGATGGGCACGCTCCAGGAGAAGATCGACGCCGTCGACGGCTGGACGCTCGACAACCAGCTCGAGGTGGCGATGGAGGCCCTGCGCTGTCCGCCGTCCGATTGGCCGGTCGAGAACCTGTCCGGAGGTGAAAAGCGCCGCATCGCGCTCACCCGCCTGCTGATCCAGAAGCCGTCGATCCTGCTGCTCGACGAGCCGACCAACCACCTCGACGCCGAGAGCGTCAAGTGGCTGGAAAACCACCTGAAGGAATATGCGGGCGCGGTGCTGATGATCACCCACGACCGCTACTTCCTGGACAACGTGGTCGGCTGGATCCTCGAAATCGATCGCGGCAAGTACTTCCCGTACGAGGGCAATTACTCGACCTACCTGGAGAAGAAGGCGAAGCGCCTGGAGCAGGAGGACCGCGAGGCCTCCGGTCGCCAGAAGGCGATCCAGGACGAGCTCGCTTGGATCCGGCAGGGCGCCAAGGCCCGCCAGACCAAGTCCAAGGCGCGTATCGCCAAGTTCGAGCAGCTGGTCGCCAGCCAGGAAAGCCGCAAGCCGACCGGCGCCCAGATCGTCATCCAGGTGCCCGAGCGCCTGGGCGGCAAGGTGATCGAGGCTAAGGGCCTGACCAAGGCGTACGGCGACAAGCTGCTGTTCGAGAACCTGGACTTCTCGCTTCCCCCCGGCGGCATCGTCGGCGTGATCGGCCCGAACGGCGCCGGCAAGTCGACGCTGTTCAAGCTGCTGACCGGCCAGGAACAGCCGGATTCGGGCGAGATCGACATCGGTACCACGGTGCGCCTTGGCTATGTCGACCAGAGCCGCGACCACCTCGACCAGAAGAAGAACGTCTGGGAGGAGATCTCGGACGGGCTCGACTATGTGAAGGTCAATGGTCACGACATGTCGACCCGCGCCTATGTCGGCGCGTTCAACTTCAAGGGCCAAGACCAGCAGAAGAACGTCGGCAAACTGTCGGGTGGTGAACGCAACCGCGTCCACATCGCCAAGATGCTCAAGAAGGGCGGCAACGTGCTGCTGCTCGACGAACCGACCAACGACCTCGACGTGGAAACGCTGGGCGCGCTGGAGGAAGCGATCGAGAACTTCGCGGGCTGCGCCGTGGTCATCAGCCACGACCGCTTCTTCCTCGATCGTCTCGCGACCCACATTCTCGCGTTCGAGGGCAACAGCCACGTCGAATGGTTCGAAGGCAACTTCGAGGCTTATGAAGAGGACAAGCGCCGTCGTCTGGGTGATGCCGCCGATCGTCCAACCAGCCTCGCCTACAAGAAGCTGACGCGCTGATCGCGTCCTTCTGAACACGCGAAAGGGGCGGGCGGCCAGGTGCCACCCGCCCCTTTTGCTTGCCTGGCGGGCGCGGGCAGCGGGTCCCAAAGCCGGCGATCAGACGTTAGGGTGGTCTATGCGTTCGATTCTTGGCCTCGCTCTTGCCGCCCCGCTGCTCTTCCTCGCCACCCCCGCACTGCCGCAGGCGAAGCCGGCGCCCGGCACCATCCGCGTACGACTGGTGACTTCGGCCGGGCCCATCGTGCTCGCGCTGGACGGAAAACGCGCGCCGAAGACCACCACGAACTTCCTGAAATACGTCGACGATGGTCGGCTCGACGGCACGAAATTCTACCGTTCCGCCCCGCGCAAGGGCGATCCGAAGCAGGGCTTCATCCAGGGCGGGGTGGGGACCGACGCGCGGCGGACCTTGAGCCCGGTCGTGCTGGAGCCGACCGACAAGACCGGCATCCGGCATCTCGACGGTGTCGTGTCGATGGCGCACGCCGCCGACCCGAATTCGGCCACGGGCAACTTCTCGATCATGGTGGGGCCGAACCCGTCGCTCGACGCACGCGGCAGCTATCGCGGCTATGCAGCCTTCGGCCGCGTGGTGAGCGGCATGGACATCGTCCGCAAGATCCTGGCGCTGCCGACCTGCTGCGGACGCGAGGCGATGAAGGGGCAGATGATCGTCAAGCCGGTGCAGATCCTGCGGGCACAGCGCCTCGACGGGGTTCCCAAGCCCACGGGGTTGAGCAAGCCATGGCTGCTCAACATCCGCCGCTAGAGCCGTTCAGGCAAAGCTGAGGCGGACTTCGCTGCGCGGAAGCGTCGGGAAGCGGTCGTGGGGAATGGCCAGGTCCTGCGGTGGCAGACGGTACTCGGCGGCCAGGAGGAGCGGAACCAGCCGCCGCAGCAGCGCGAGGGTGATCCACTCGCCGGGGCAGCGGTGATCGTCCGCATGAGCGCCCGCGCCTTGCGGGATCAGGGCAAAGGCGCCGGGCTCCCGATCAAGGAAGCGTTCCGGTCGGAACGCCTCCGGTGCCTCCCACAGCCGGGGATCGTGGTTGGTGGCGTGCAGCCCCAGCATCACCCAGTCGCCCTGGCCGAACTCGTGGTCGCGGAACCGGAAGGGCGTCCGGACGCGGCCGCCGATGACAGGGAAGAAGGGGTAGAAGCGCCGCACCTCCTGCGCGAATGCCTGAAGCCGCGCGGGCTCCCGATCTGCCACAAAGGCTGCCGCGCCGGGCTCCTGGTGGAGCGCCAGGGTGGCGAAGCAGAGGAAGCGCGCCACGGCGACCGTCGGCCGCACGATGTTGAGCAGTTCGACGCCCGCGGTGCGCAGGTCCAGCAGTCCGCCGTCGAGATCGCGAAAGCCGGCAAGGCGCGCGATCGGCGTGTCCTCTCCCACCGTCCGCGTGCCGTCGCGCACCTGCGTCACGACCTCACGCGCCCAGCGCTCGGCGCGGCGGCGCAGCGCCAGGCCGCGCCACGCGCGCGTACCGACGCTGCCGGCACCGTCGATCATCGCCAGCATCTCGTGGGTGCGGCGGTCCAGCGCATCGTCCTCGATGGGCACGCCCAGCCAGTCACAGGCGGCACCGCACAGCAGGCGTCCGAACGCCTCGTGCATCTGCACCTCCTCCTGGTCGCGCCACTGCGGGAGTTCGGCATGCCAGCGGCGCTCGAACGCGTCCGCCAGCGCCTCGGCCGGATCACCGACCATCGTCGACAGGAACAGCTGCTTGCGATGGCGGTGGGCCGCGCCGTCCAGGGTCTGGACGCTGCCCTTGTCCTGTAGCTGCCGCAGCGTCGTCTGCGGCATGGCGCCGGCGCGGGTGAAGCTTTCCCCGTCGTAGAAGCGGCGCGCCGCCTCTTCTCCCATCATGCACACGACCGGGCGGAGCAGGATGCGCGCGCGGAACACATCGGTCCCGAGCGCGCGGCAGCGGTTGCCGATCCAATCATATCCTTCGGAAAAGAACGCGCGGGTGCTGTCGAGCGACGAGTCGTGGGGAAGCTCCATCCCGACAGAAGCGACCGAGCCGCCGGAGCGTTCCCCGGCTCAGCGCACCCGCTTCACGAACACGCCATTGTCCCGCCGCTCGACCTGGAAGTTCGGCACCTGCTCGATCAGGTCGGACAGGCGCGCAAAGCCGTAGTTGCGCGTATCGAAGCTCGAGCGGTTTCCGGCGCGCTGCCCCACTTCCGAAAGGCTGGCGAACTTCTGCGCGTCCTGCCGCGACTGGGCATAGGCATCCAGCAGCAGCTTCACGAGCGCGGCATCGACCTTGCGCTTCTGGTTGGCGGCCGCGGGCTCGGCGGCCGGCGGCTTTACTGCCGCGGTGCTGCTGGCCGCTGCCGGTTTGGCCGCGGTCCGCGTCCGCCCGATCGCGGGCGGCAGGATCAGTTCGGGCTCGGGCTCCGCCTCGCCTTGGAGTGCGCGGGCACGCGACACGTCGATGAAGCGGGTGCAGGATTCGCGGAATCCCTCCGGCGTGCGGTCGGTGCCGAAGCCATAGACCGGCACCCCCTCCTGGCGGATGCGCTGGGCCAGCGGCATGAAGTCGCTGTCGGAAGACATGATGCCAAAGCCCGTGATGCGCCCGCGGAACAGCAGGTCCATCGCGTCGATCGTCATCTTCATGTCGGTCGCGTTCTTGCCCTTCGTGACGTCGAACTGCTGGAAGGGTTCGATGCCATAGCGCAGTGTCAGGTCTGCCCAGCCCTTCAACGCCGGCTTGCGCCAGTTGCCGTAGATGCGCCGGACGTTGACCGTACCCAGCTCCGCCAGGATCGTGAGCACATAGTCCAGCGAGGCATGGGACGCGTTGTCCGCGTCGATCAGCAGCGCGACGTTGCCCGTAGGGGCGGTCGGGTGGGGCGGGGAGCGATCCATGGCCAATCCCTAGAACAGCCGGCGGCGGTTGGCGATGCGGCGACCGAAAACGGGCCCCCGCCGATGGCGAGGGCCCGTCCGCGCGACGAACTCGCTAACGGAGTAACGCTTGAGGTTCAGGCGTCGGGCGCACGCTGGTTGCGGCGCGCCTGGTCGTTATGGATCGCATCGTCCTTCTTGGGGCGGGTGATCGCCTCGGGATCGAGCGCCTCGGCCACCTCGTTCTGGCTCGCCACGTCGCGCTGCAGGTTGCCGCCGGCGCTGCTTGCGGTGGCGGGCGTGTCCTCGGCCTGGGCCGCGTCGATCACGGCGTTGTCGTCGTGGATGCGGGCACTCTCGGTGCGCGGGTTTTCCATGGTTGCTCTCCTTCGCCGCTATCAATCGACGAAGGGGCAGGGGCGTTCCGTCAGCCCGCCGGATAGGTGATGGCGATCACCTCATATTCGCGCTCGCCCGCCGGCAGCATCACGCGGCGCAGATCGCCCACCGCGGCGCCGCGCAAGGCGCGGGCGAGGGGGGCATTCCAGCCGATCCGGCCGCTGCCCGCTTCCGCCTCGTCGTCGCCGACCAGCGTCAGCACGCGCTGGTTGTCGTCCTCGTCCGCGATGGTGAGCGTCGCGCCGAACCAGGCGCGGCTGCGGTCCGGCTGCTGCGCGGGGTCGACGACCTTCGCTGCCTTCATCCGCTTTGCCAGCCAGCCGAGCCGCCGGTCGATTTCGCGCAATCGCTTGCGACCATAGATATAGTCGCCGTTCTCCGACCGGTCGCCGTTGCCGGCGGCCCAGGATATGGTCTCCACCAGCTGGGGCCGCTCGGTCGCGAACAGCGCGTCATATTCCGCCTTCAGCGCGGCATAGCCGGCCGGCGTGATGTAGTTCGGGCGATCCATCGGAAAGGAACTCAACCGGGCCGGTTCTTGCCCAGGTACCACGACAGGTTCGCCGGCCCGCGCGAGCGGGCGTGCTGCGGGTTCAGCAGGTCATAGACGACCGCATTCTCCAGCACGCGCTGCACATAGTTGCGGGTTTCGGTATAGGGGATCGATTCCACCCAATCGAGCGTGTCCACGGCACCCGTACGCGGATCGCCGAAGGCGCCAAGCCACTTGTTCACGTTGCCTGGCCCGGCATTGTACGCCGCCACCGCCAGCGGATAGCTGCCGCCGTAATAGTCGAGCATCCGCTGGAAATAGCTCGATCCCAGCTGGATGTTGTAGCCGGTGTCGCTGGTCAGCGAGCCGCTGTCGTAGCTCAGCCCCAGCTTGCTCGCCGCCTCGCGGGCGGTGCCCGGCATTAGCTGCATCAGTCCGCGCGCGCCGGCATGGCTTACCGCGGCGCGATCGAACTGGCTCTCCTGCCGCGCGATCGCGTGGATCATTGTGAAGTTGCTCTGCTGCGTCGCAGGCACCGGCACGGACGGATAGCCTGCCACCGTATAGTCGCTGTGGCCGTTCATCAGCGCGCTGCGCCCGACCATCACGCCCAAATCCGGCCGGCCGATCTTCTTGGAAAGTTCGGCCGCGAGCGCATGATCGGTGTCGCTGGTCGCGGCATTGGCGATCTGGCGCACGAACAGCGTCTGGTCCTGATAGGCGCCGGTGCGGCCTAGATACTGCACCGCCTGCACCACTTCGCGGCCATAGAATGCCTGGCGGGTCGCCGGATCCGGGGCAACCGCTGCCGTCGCGGAGGGCGCCCGCAAGGGCCGGCCCAGCCGCTCGAGCGCAAGCTGGCCATAGTAGACGTCGGACAGGGCCGCCGCGCTTTCGTACCAGCGGTTCGCGGTCGCCGTGTCACCCGCGGCTTCGGCTGCGCGTGCCGCCCAGTAGAACCCCTTGGCGCGGGTGGTGGGCGTACGCGATCCGTTGCCGTAGCGGCTGAACATGCCGACCGCGTCCGCCGGACGGCCGAGGTTCTTGAGCGCGATGCGCCCGGCGAGCCAGGCGAGGCTCGTATAGTCGTCACGCTCGCCATAGGGCTTGTCCGACACGTCGGTGCCGGCCGGATAGGCGTCGTCGATCTGACGCGCGATGTCGAACGCCACCGCATATTGCCGGTCGTTCGCCGCGCCGCTCGCGTTCGCGAGCAGCACTTCGTACCATTTCTCCACATTGCCCGGCAGCGCGGATAGCGTGCGCGGCTGGGCCAGATAGGCGCGCGCGGCGGGGCTTTGCCCGGAATTGCGCAGCCAGGTCGCGCGATCCGCGATGAAGCCCGGATCGTTGCGATCGGCGCCCACCACCATGCCGCCCAGCATCGACGCGTTCGTGCGGAAGGCGAGGCGGGCGCGGAAGAGCGCCTGCTTGGCGGGCGAGACATAGGGAAGCTCGCGCGCGGCCACGGTGGTCGAATTCGCCCACAGCAGCCGGTCCAGCCGCGCCTCGCGATCGGCCGGCGTCAGTGCGCTGGAGAAGACGCTGATCAGGCGCGCCTCGTCGGAGGGCCGCAGAACGCCGCTTCGCCAGGCAGCGCGGGCGGCCTCACGCGCCGCGTCGGCGCGGCCCATCGCCATCAGCGCCTCGGCATTGCGGAGGCGACCGGCCGCGGTCAGCGGCGGAAACCGCTCGAAGAACCGCACCGTGATCGACGGATCGCCCGCACCCGGCGCGGTTTCTGCTGCCGCGCGACGGCTCGTCTCGCCTGGCCAGCCCGGATGGGCGAGCAGGAAGCGCGCATAGTCGGTGAAGGGCAGGTTGTCCGACTGCTGCAGCCGCTTCCACTCGGCGAGCGGCGCCGCGATCGGATCGCTCGGCACCACCGGCTGCACCATTTGCTGGCTCGCCGGATATTGGCCGGGAAGCTGCTGCGGCACGGGCAGCGCCTGGCCGTAGAGGAACGAGGCGGCATGATGCTGGAGGGGGTCGGAGGCGACCGACGCGCCGGTCACGCCCGCCGCGAGCAACCCGCCCTTCAACATGTTCGAAAGCAAGGGGGTGAGCATGCTGGACATGATATGGAAGCCGGCCCTATGTCGCCAGCCAATTCTTCCCTTTTGTTGCTTGGAGCGTCCCTGCCCATGTTCTCCGGCTCGATCCCGGCCCTGGTCACCCCGTTCACGGACGGCGCGTTCGACGAGGCCGCCTTCCGCGCGCACATCGACTGGCAGATCGAGAGCGGCTCCACCGCCCTGGTGCCCTGCGGCACGACGGGGGAGGCGGCGACGATGACGATCGCGGAGCATAATCATGTGGTGCGCGTCTGCATCGATCAGGCCGCGGGCCGCGTGCCGGTGATCGCCGGTTGCGGATCGAACGACACGTCGGTGGCGCTGGAGCATGTGCGGGCGGCGAAGGGTGCGGGCGCGGCTGCGGCGCTGCTCGTGCCTCCCTATTACAACCGCCCCAACCAGGAGGGCGTGTTCCGCCATTTCGAGGTGCTGGCGCGCGACGGCGGGCTGCCGATCGTCCTCTACAATGTGCCGGGCCGCACCGTGACCGACATTGCCGTCGAGACGATGGCGCGAATCGTGACGGCCTTCCCGGATGTCGTCGTCGGGCTCAAGGATGCCACCGGCGCCATCCAGCGCGTCTCGGCGCAGCGTGCCGCCTGCGGCGCCGACTTCTGCCAGCTGTCGGGCAATGACGACATGGCGCTGGCGTTCATGGCGATGGGCGGACGCGGCTGCATCTCGGTCACCGCGAACGTGGCGCCGGCGCTCTGCGCGGAGTTCCAGGACGCGTGCCTGGCAGGGGATTATGGCCGTGCGCTCACGCTCCAGGACCAGCTCTATCCGCTGCACGCGGCGCTGTTCAGCGACGCGTCCCCGGGCCCGGTCAAGTACGCGCTCAATCGCCTGCGCCCCGGTTTCTCTGCCGAGATGCGCCTGCCGATGACGCCACCGTCGGAAGCGAGCCGCAACGCGGTCGACGCGGCATTGGCGCACGCCGGGCTCATTCAATAACGTCAGGGGCGGCACGACCCCGCTTTCGGATGCGCCGCCTGTAAGCTAATGTCCCCAGCGGGAAAGATGGTCATGAGGACGTCTTCTCTTTGGGGGGGCTGTGGTGATGCTCAGAATGCAGCGCGCGACGGCCTATGCGAACCGCATCGAGGCGGGTGAGCCCTTCGACACGCTCGACGACTGCGAAGACGCAATCCTGATTACGGAGGCGGCGCTTGCAGCGCCCGGCCCCCGCATCGTCTACGTCAATGCCGCGCTGGAGCGGCTGTGCGGTTATTCGCGCGAGGAGCTGCTGGGGAACACGCCTCGCCTGCTGCAGGGCTATGACACGGACCGGGAGGAACTGGCGCGGCTCCGGCGCGAGCTTGAGAGCCGGGGCCAGGCCGAAGGCGAAATCATGAATTATGACAAACGCCGCCAGGAGTATGTGCTCGGATGGACGATCGTACCCATCCGTGACTACGCGGGAGCGGTGCGCAACTGGCTTTCGCTCCAGATCGACGTGCTTCGGGAGAGCGCGGGCATGCGGGCGCAACCACCCGCCGCCTGAGCGGGCAGCCTATTCCGCCGCCTCTTCCACCCGCGGCGGCACCACTTCGATGCGGTCGCGGCCCAGCCGCTTGGCGCGGAACAGGGCCCGGTCCGCCTCTCCGATCAGTGTGTCCGTCGATCGTTCGTCGGCAGCGTTCCAGACGTCGATGCCGAACGACATGGTCACCGGCCCGAGGCGTTGTCCACGAAACTCGATCGTCATCTCACGCACGGCGCGGCGAAGCTCGTCCACGCGGCGGCAGATCAACTCCAGCGAGGCACCCGGGGCGATGACGGTGAACTCCTCGCCGCCATAGCGGCACACGATGTCGCCATGCCGGAAGTGCGCCTGGATCTGACCGGCAACCTCACGGAGCAGCGCATCGCCTGCCTCGTGGCCGTGCGTGTCGTTGAAGCGCTTGAAGTGATCCACGTCCGCCATGACGACGGCCAGCGGCGCGCCGGTTCGCTGGGCGCGCGCCGCCTCGATCTGCATCGCCTCTTCCAGGTACCTCCGGTTGAACAAGCGGGTGAGTGGATCGCGGATGGATTGTTCGCGAAGGCGCGCACGCAGGTTCTCGTTCACCAGTGCGAGCGCCACATTCTCCATCAGCAGTTCGAGGCGGAAGCGGTCCTCCGGGCTCGACAGCCCCTCCACGTAGATCAGGCCCAGGACCTCGCCGCCCGCAATGACCGGTTCGCACATCCGTTCGACGGGAACGCTTCCGCTGGCGTGCACGCAGACGATGTCGGCTCCCGGCCGCGCGACCTCGTGCGACTGGCCGCGCCGCAGCGCCCAGCACTGGTCCGGCAGGAAGGTCTCCGGGTTCGCGTAGGGCTCCCCCCAGGTCGAGATGCGGATGAGCAGGTTGTGCGAATGGTTGAGGACGTAGAGCGCGCCGGCCAGGTCCGGCAGGACCTGCGGCAGGAAACAGTCGAGCACGGTCGTGAGCTCGCCCTCGTCGCGGATCGCCTGCAGCCTGCGCGCCATCCCGCTCAGGAGCTCGATCGACTTCTGTCGCGTCTCCAGGGCCCGGCTTCGCTGGACCAGCTCGGCATTGGCACGGGCGAGCTGTGCCTCCGCCATGTTGGATTGCTCGATCGCGCTCGCCAGTTGCTCCGCCATGACATTGTGCGCGCGGGCAAGTTCGCGGAATTCGACACCGCCTGCCACTTTCGCGCGGGCATCCCGGTCCCCGCCACCGAAGCGGTTGACCGCGTCGAGCAGGTTCTCGAGCGGCCGGGTCATCCCCGTGCGGATCTGCCAGCCCAGCAGCAGGATCAACAGCGCGAGCAAGGGGCAGCCGACGAACAGGAGCACGCGGACGAGTTCGTAGCTCTGGTTCGCGTCTTCCGTCCGCTGGAGGAGAAGGCGCCGCTCGTCGTCCCGCATCGCCATGGTGATGGCGTTGATCTGCTGCATCAGCGATCGGCCGCGCTCCCGCGAGACGGGGTTCGCCGCCTGCGTCGCTCCAACTCGCCGGCCGCGCTGCACCGCCCGCGTCATGACCAGGGCCTTGTCGGTCGCGAGGCTGCGCAACGCCTCGGCCCGCTGCAACTGCTGTGGATTGTCTTGGACGAGCTCGATCACGGTATCGCGAAGCGTGGACGCACGGGCGATGTTGTCGTCGAAGTTCGCGAGGTACGAAGCGTCGTCGGTCAACAAATAGCCGCGAAGCCCGGACTCGGCCTGGCCGAGGTTGGCTTGCAGCGAATTCAGGCTGATGATGACCCGTTGCGAGTGCCCGACCCAGTCGAAGGCGGCGCGGGATTGGTAGCTGCTGTGAAGGAGAAGCCCGCCGAGCGACAGGGTGGCGATGGCGCAAAGGGCCATTACCGCATAGATGCGGGCGCTAAGGGAGGCGAGGATCTTCACGCGCGCACTCCGCTCAGTTGCAGCGGGCCTCGATGCCGCATCCATTCCTCGAACCGGGGCGCCGGCATGGGCCGGCCGAACAAATAGCCCTGGCCACTCCGGCAGCCGCTGGTACGTACCAGCTCCCATTGCGCCTCGTTCTCGATGCCCTCGGCCAGCACGTCGAGTCCGAGCCCGGCGCCAAGCGTCGCGATGGCTGCCACGATCAGGGCGTCCGGCCCGTCCGCCGTGATGTCCTTCACGAAGCTGCGATCCACCTTCAGCCGGTTCAGTGGGCAGGCCTTGAGCATGCTCAGTGCCGCATAGCCGGTGCCGAAATCATCGAACGCGACGCGGACCCCCTGCGCGTGCAACGCCATCAGCGCCTCGAGCGTGGCTGCGTCGTGGCGAAGCATGACCTTTTCGGTCACCTCCAGTTCCAGCGCGGTCGGGGCCAGTCCGGTCCGGTTGAGGATCGCGCGGACCTCGCCTGCCAGGTCCCGGCCGCGGAACTGAGCCTCGAACAGGTTGACGCTCATCCGAAACCGCGGCTCGCGCCGCCGCCACCCGACGGCCTGGGAGCAGGCGGTCTCCAGCACCCAGGTGCCGACTTCCGCCGCCAGCGGCCCGTGCTCGATCTGGTCCAGGAAATCGCCCGGCACCAGCAATCCGCGCTCCGGGTGGTTCCAGCGGATCAGGGCCTCGGCACCGATGAGGCTTCCGTCCGCGAGATCCACCTGGGGCTGATAGAACAGCTCGAACTCTCCCCGGGCCAGCGCCTGGGCCAGTGCCTCTCCGGCATCGCCTTCGTCCAGAGGCTCGTGCTTCAGGGCCTCTCCATACACGCGCCGGGTCCGTTTTCCGTCCCGCCGAGCGTCCTGGAGCGCGGCGCCGGCGGCTGCCATCAGACATTCGGCGTTGTCGGCATGCTTGGGGTAGCAGGCGATGCCCACCTGAGCGCGGAGGCGGAGGCGCTGCTTGCCGATCTCGAACGGCGCGATCAACGATCCAAGGATACGGTCCGCGACGACCAGCGCGGCGGAACGCGGCTCGCCCGGCTGCATCGGGCGCAGGACTGCGAACTCCTCTTCGTCCAGCCGCGTGACCGTGTCCCCTGGCGACACGCTGTCGAGGAGGCGGCGCGCAACCTTCTGCAGCGCGATGTCGCGGCTCCCCGGGGATGCCGTAGGCTCCAGCTGACGGAGCCCTGCCACGCCGACGCGCAGCAGATGGATCTGCTCGCCTCGCTCGAGGAACTCGGTGATCCGCTCCACCAGCACGGTTCGGTTCGGCAGGCCCGTAATGGGGTCCTGGTTCGCAGCATGCACGGCGAGGTCGTCGCTGCGCCGGCGCGACCCGATATCCCGCACCACGACGTCGTAGCCGGCTGGGCTTCCGCTGGAGGAGCTTGCGTGAACCAGCACCTCGACCGGGAACAACGTCCCGTTCGATCGCCGGGCATCCAGGTCCGTGGGCGTGTCGAGCAGCGATGCCATTCCCGCCCCGTCGCGGAGGGAGGGGAGGAAATCGACCAGCTGGGATCCCGTCGCTTCGGGCGCGGCAACACCGAACAGGCGCGCTGCCGCCTCGTTCCAGAAGGTTATCCGGCCCTGTGCATCGGTACAGGCGACCGCCTCCGAAGAAGCGGCGGCGGCAGGGCGAAAACGGGCAGGACCAGCGGCGCGCGCATGCGCCAGCCGCAGTTCCTCCATCCTCTCGGCGGCTCGAAGTCCCAACGCCCGCAGCGCCTGGCGATCCCGTGCCGAAAAGCCGCCGCGCGGACGCTGGTCGATCACGCACAAGGTGCCGACGATGTGGCCCGACGGGGCGCGAAGGGGGGCGCCTGCATAGAAGCGGACATAGGGCGGGCCGACCACGAGCGGGTTGTCGGTGAAGCGCGGGTCGAGCTTGGCATCGAGCACGACCAGCAGGTCGTCGCTTTCCAGTGCGTGCGAGCAGAAGGAAACGTCGCGCGGAGTGCCGCCTTGCTCCAGGCCCAGGCGGGCGACGAACAACTGGTCGGCTTCCCGCACCAGCGTGACAAGTGCGACGGGAGCCTCGAAGCGGCGCGCTGCTGCGCCTGCGATCTCCTGAAGGCGCGGATCCGCCTTTGGATCGCTCAGGCCATATTCTGCAACCGCAGCCAGCCGGGCGCCTTCGTCTGCACTAATCTTCGCTCGTCTCACACGCACACCTCACCAGGTGGCTCCGTCGTTAAACCGGAATAGTTAAAAACTGCGAACACCGTTCTAAAATGGGTCGACTGCACCCGGGTTCCTTCTGGCCCAAGTCCACACGGAGCCTCTACGGTGAAGAAATCGATCTGCCAGTGGCGAAACGGGGGCGCCGCCGCTATGCAATATGCTTCGTTAACTATCTTGCCGTAGGTGTCGAGCTGAACAAGGGGACAGCCATGCGGCAGGACGCGAAAACGCTGCTCGATCGTCTCGATCGGCATTATCTCGAATATCAGGACTTCACGGCGGTGGCCGAGGAGATCGAGCTGTGGCCGCTTTTTCAGACGCTGCTGCGCGATCCGCGGATTGTGGGAAACCGCGAGCAATCCGTGCCGGCGTCGGGCTCTGCTGCTGCGGATGGTACGCTGCCGTCCGCTCAGGAGGTGGCACCTGCCGCGCCTCGGTCTCCTTCCGCAGAGGCGGAGGCCCGGCCGGCCGCCGGTCTGTTCGGCCGATATGGGCGCGCCGCAGCACCTGCCCCCAAGGTTCCCGAGCCGGCCCGTGGGCCGGATCTCCGCAACTTCCTTCACGATCTCGGGAAAGGCCGCGCATGACCATGATCCTGATGCGCTCGCCCAAGGGCGGCGTGGGCACGACCTTCCTGACGGCCCGACTGGCGATCGCGCTCGCGGGGCGGGGGCATGATGTTTCTGCGGTGGACTGCACCACTCAGGAAGCGCTCAAGCTCTATTTCGGCCTGTCGCCCGCCCAGACGCTGGAGATGCTGGATGCCGAGGCGACGCCCGACGCGATTGCCGGCGTCGAGCTGTTCCAGGCGTATCCCGAGCAGAACGTGGAGCACGTGGCGGACCAGCTGCTCGCCCGCTGCGCCAAGGGAAAGGTCTGCCTCGTCGACCTCGGTACGGCGGCCGCGCAGCTGCGCGACCGTCTGCTGCCGCATGCCGCGCTGGAGATCTGCACGCTGGCGCCTTCACCGCTGGCGCTGGCTTCGCTAACCAAGGTCGATGCCCTTACCTCGGTTCTGTCGCTCACGCGTACGGCCTTCGTCCTCAACCAGATGGACGACCGCCGCCGCCTGTCGAACGACATTCACAAGCTGGTGCGCACGCTGCTGGGGGACCAGCTGCTCGGCACGGTGCGGCGCGACGAGGCGGTGATGGAGGCCCTGGCCGCCATGAAGCCGCTCGCCACCTTCGCCCCGGCCAGTGCGGCCCTGACGGATGTCGAACGGCTGACGGAGACGGTGATCGCACGATGCGGCCTCACGCCGGCCGGACGCTTGCAGGACGCTGCCGCGTGAGCCAAGGGGCGGCGATGACGGAGCCCGCCTCGCCGATGTCGCGCGTGGCGCGCGTGCTGATCGCGATACCCGTCCTGATGGCGGTCGTCGCGGTGCTTCTGATTCCGCTCGATTTCCGCACCCAATGGATCTTCGCCGGCACCACCATCATCGGTGCGCTGCTGATCGGGCGCAACAAGTCCCGTCGTGGTACCCTTGCGATCGCTGCGCTCTCGCTGCTGATGTCGACGCGGTACCTGATCTGGCGGACGACGACGACGCTGGAGTTCGACTCCATCCCCGAAATGCTGCTGGGAACCGGCCTCTACCTGGCCGAGCTTTATGCCTGGGTGATCCTGGTGCTCGGCTTCCTGCAGACCAGCTGGCCGCTCGACCGCCCGGTGATCGAGATCGAGGGGACGCCCGACACCTGGCCGATGGTCGATCTCTACATCCCGACCTACAACGAGAGCCTCGAGATCGTCCGCAACACGGCCTACGCGGCGATGGACATGGACTATCCGCGGGAACGCTTCCGCGTGTTCATTCTGGATGACGGGCGTCGCCCGGAGTTCCGGGCGATGGCTCGCCAGGTGGGATGCGGCTATCTGACCCGTACGGACAATCTGCACGCCAAAGCGGGCAACATGAACGCCGCGCTCCGCAAGACGGAGGGCGAGCTGATCGCGATCTTCGACTGCGACCATGTGCCGACCCGCGCCTTTCTCCAGCTGACCGTCGGCTGGTTCCAGAAGGATCCGAAGCTCGCGTTGCTCCAGACGCCGCACCACTTCTATTCGCCCGATCCGGTGCAGCGGAACTTGGCGGGGGCGGGCGACATGCCGGGGGAGGGCGACCTCTTCTACGGCGCTGTCCAGCGCGGCAACGATCTTTGGAACGCGACCTTCTTTTGCGGCTCGTGCGCGATCATCCGCCGCGAGGCGCTGATGCAGACCAACGGCTTCGCCGGCGAGACGGTGACCGAGGATGCGCATACCGCGCTCAAGCTGCAGCGCATGGGCTGGAACACCGCGTACATCGCCGCGCGCCTGTCGGCCGGTCTGGCGACCGAGCGCCTGGTGCTGCACATCGGCCAGCGCATTCGCTGGGCGCGCGGCATGACGCAGATCATGCGCATCGACAATCCGCTGCTCGGGCGCGGCCTGAACTGGCAGCAGCGCCTTTGCTACATCAATGCGATGCTGCACTTCCAGTTTCCGTTGCCGCGAATCGTGTTCCTGACCTCCCCGCTCGCCTATCTGCTTGCCGGCGCGAACATCATCCACGCCTCGGCCGGGCTCATCTTCGCCTATGCAGCACCGCACCTGTTCCTGGCGATGCAGTCGAGCGAACGCATCCAGGGCGGCGAGCGCCGTCCGTTCTGGGGCGAGATCTACGAGACGCTGCTCGCCTTCCACCTCGTCAAGCCGACGGTCTACACGCTGTTCCGTCCGCACGAGGGCAAGTTCAACGTGACGGACAAGGGCAGTCTGCTCGACCGGACCTATTTCGACTTCGCGACGGTCAAGCCGCACCTGATCACGATCGGCCTGCTGCTGTTCGGCATCGCCTTCGGTTTTGCGCGGCGGCTTCTGTTCCCGGGCGAGTTCGATGTGCAGCTGGACACGCTGTTCCTCAACACCGCCTGGGCGATGTTCAGCGTGGTCATCCTGCTGGCGGCCGTTTCGGTTGCACGCGAGCGGCGCCAGACGCGCCAGCACATCCGCTTGCCGGTAAAGCTGCCGGTGACCGTGTACCTCGACGATGGATATGTGCTCGACGGGACGACCAATGACGTGTCGCTGGGCGGCCTGTCGCTCACGCTGCCCGAAGGCGTGACGCTGACGGGACGGACCGTGACCGACGTTGCCCTGCCGATGGGAGACGACATGCTGACACTGCCGGTGGAGACGATGCGGAGCCGTGGATCGAACGCCTTTCTCCGTTTCCCCGAACTGTCCCCCGACCGGGTTCGCCTGCTGGTTCGGTCGGTGATGGGTCGCGCCGATGCCTGGCAGCCCGCGGGGCCGCACCCGACCGTTTCGGGCTTCCGTTCGCTCGCGCACATCACCGCGATCGGCATCGGCACGCTCGGCAACATCTTCCGCCGGGAGCCGAAGAACGTGGCGGCCGGCACCCCCGCGCCGATCAAGGCCGCTGCGGCCCTGGCACTCACCGTCCTCGGTGCGGCGATGCTGCGTCCGGACGCCGCCCACGCACAGGTGGCGCCGGAGACGGCCGGGGCGGCGGTTGCTCCGGCTGCCGATGGCACGGCACGCCAGATTCGCCTGACGCTGCGCGACCTGCAGCAGCGCCAGCCGATCCGTCTGGGCAGCACCCATGGTGAGATCGGCATCCCGTTCGGCGTGCGCTCCGACGCGGTGGTCACCGCGGCGACGATGACGCTGACCTTCGCCTATTCGCCCGCGCTGCTGGGCGACCTCAGTCAGATGGTGGTGCTGGTCAATGGCGAGACGGTTCGCACCATCCCGCTGGTGCGGGAAACCGCAGGCGGTACCCAGCTGACCTTTCCGGTCGATCCGGCGCTGTTCCTGCCGGGGGACAATCGCCTGAACCTGCGGTTCCTGGGCCATTATGCCCGCGACTGCGAGGACCCGTTCCACAGCTCGCTGTGGGCGAACATCAGCAACACGCGCACCTATCTGGACCTTTCCGTCCAGCCGCTGCCGCTCGACCCCAATCTTTCCCGCTGGCCGGCGCCGTTCGTCGATCGCGCCGATCCGCGCGCGCTCAACCTGCCGTTCGTGTTCCTGAGCACCCCCACGGCCGGTGAACTGGAGGCGGCGTCCGCGCTTGCCTCCTGGTTCGGCAGCCTGGCCAGCTACCGCGGCTTCTCCTTCCCGCCGCGCTACAACCAGCTGCCGCGCGGCAACGCCGTGCTGTTCCTGACCAACGCGCGCCGGATGGGGAGCTTCGGCGGCAACATCCAGGGGCCGTCCGCCTCCGTCGTCCGCAATCCGGCCGATCCCTCCGGCACGCTGCTGCTGGTGATGGGCCGCGACGACCGCGAGCTGAAGCAGGCGGCGGCGGCCCTGGCGCTCAGCCGCGGGCTCGCGGGTGGAACGAGCGCGTCCTTTGCCGGCGTCCGTATCCCGTCGATGCCGCGCTACAGCGCGCCGCGCTGGCTGCGGACCGACCGTCCGGTGGAACTCGGCGAGTTCACCCAGGCCTATGCGCTGCAGGGGCAGGGGTTGCCGCCCGGACCGCTCACGACCTCGTTCCGCGTCGCGCCCGATCTGTTCTTCTGGCCGCGTCAGGGCGGCGACCTGCGCCTGCACTACCGCTACCCCGGGGCGCCCTGGCTCGACCGGCGTGCCTCGCGGCTCGATATCTCGATCAACAACCAATATCTCGGCACGGAGCCGTTGCGCGGCGCGTCCTGGTGGCGGCGGTTGATGGGTGACGATGCGGCGGAGTCCTACACGTCCACCGCAGACATCGTGCTGCCCGACTATAACCTGTTCGGTCAGAACCAGCTGATCCTGGACTACAACCTGATCGTTGCCGACAAGAAGCGGTGCGAAGGCACGCTTCCGGACAATGTGCGGGTCAGCATCCTGCCGGACAGCACGATCGACCTCGGCCACGCCTACCACGCCATCCGCATGCCGGACCTCGCGACCTTCGCGGGCGCGGGCTATCCGTTCACCATCCGACCAGACCTGGGCGAGACGGTGGTCATGGTGGGTCCCAACCCGGCACCTGCGACGGTGGAAGCGCTGCTGGCAGTGATGGGTCGCCTGGGCGATTCCACCGGCGCCGCCGCGACCCAGGTGACGGTGGTGACCGACGGCTCGGCCGATCGCGCGACGGGCAAGAACGTGCTCGTCGTCGGCGACATGAAGCTCGCAGCCGGCTCGCTCTTCGCCGGCGCGCCCGTCCACTATGAGAACGGCCGCCTGCAGGTGCGCAAGCGGAACCCGATCATGCGCGCGGTCCAGTTCGTCTCCCCCGACAGCCGCGATGCAGAGGAATCGGTGGGAGAGGCGCTCTACAGCAGCGACAACTTCAGCGGCATCGTGAGCTTCCAGTCGCCGTTCGACAGCGACCGCACCGTGGTGGCGCTGCTGGCGACCGATCCGCTGAACCTGCCCCAGATGGTCGCGGGCCTGGCCGACGTGAAGATCAATGCGGCGGTCCAGGGCGATCTCTCGATCTTCACGGGCGACGACATGGCCAGCTTCGCGGTCGGCGATCGCTACTGGGTCGGTGCGCTGCCGTTCTGGATGAAGGCAGCCTATTGGACCAGCCAGCGTCCATGGCTACTGGCGCTTTCCGGCATCCTGGCGGCGATCCTGTTGTCCTGGCCCGCCTATTTCCTGCTCAAGCGACAGGAGCGCAAGCGGCTCCAAGCGGTGGAAAAGTAATGCGAACCCGATCCTTGCAGTGGCTGCTGAGCGGCGCCGTCATCGTCACGATTGCTCCTCCCGTGGCGGCACAGGCGCAGGCGGATGCCGTGCCGGCACTGCTCCGCCAGGCGAAATACTGGGAAGGCCGCGGCCGCCGCGACTTGGCCGTCCAGGCGTACCGCCGCGTCCTCGCGATCGACCCCAACAACGCCACTGCAAAGCGCGGCATGGCGGGCCCGGCGTCGACGCCTGCGCCCGCACCGGCGCCGGCCAAGCCGGCTGCCGCCCGTCCGCAGCCTAAGCCCCAGCAGCCCGCAGCGCGGCCCGCACCTGCCGCTCCGGCTCCCGCGGCTCCTGCGGCGCCCCGCCGCCCGGCAGCGCCCGCGCCCTCCCGCGATCCCGGCGGCGATGCTCGCGCGGCCGGGTTCACCGCGCTCGACGACGGCAACCTCGAGCGTGCGGAAACGCTGTTCCGCAGCGCGCTCAAGCGCTCGCCGAACGATGGCGACGCGCTGGGCGGCCTCGGCCTCGTCGAGCTCCGGCGCGAACGCTTTGCGGAGGCGCGCGACCTGCTGCAGCGCGCCTCGCGCCGCGGTACCGGCAACCGCTGGGCGGAGGCACTCCAGTCGGCGAGCTTCTTTGCGGATCTGCGTGCGGCGCAGGCCGACTTCGATGCCGGGCGTGTCGCAGAGGCGCAGGCAACGGCCGAGCGCCTGTCGCGCAGCGACAATCCCGCCGCGCAGACCGCAACCGAACTGCTTGCCCGCATCTACCAGCAGCAGGGCCGCTATGCGGACGCCGCCAATCTCTATACCCAGGCCGCCCGCGCGAGCGGGGGCGCCCAGGTGGGTGCATTGCGGGTAAGTGCGATCCGTGCGCAGGCACAGGCGGAGGTGGCCGCCGGTCGCCCGGGCCAGGCGCAGCAGCTCTACGACCGCGCCATCTCGCTCGACCCGAACGATCCGTGGCTTCGCTACGACTACGCCCGGTTCCTGCGCGACCAGCGCCGGCCGATGGATGCGACCACGATCATCAGCCCGCTCGCGCAGTCGGCCGCGCCGGAGTCTCTCTATGCCGCCGCGCTGTTCGCGCAGCAGTCCGGCCAGCTGGGCGCGGCCGAAACGCTGATGGCGCGCATCCCGGAAGGGTCGCGTACCGAGGAGATGAACGGCTTCGTGCTCGGCCTGCGCGCCGAAGCCGCCGTCACACGCGCGCGGGCGTTGGGTGCGCAGGGGCAGCAGCAGGCCGCGCTCCAGTCGCTCCGCCAGATTGCCGACATGCCCAACCTGCCGGCGGCGCAGACCGCCACCATCGCGACCGCGTTGTTCGAGCTTGGCGACACCCAGACCGCCTCCGTGCTGGCGCAGCGCGCTGCCGGCATGCCGGTGGCCTCTGCCGAGGCCTATGATCCGATCGTTCGGGTTCTGGCCGCCACCGGCCAGGACATGGCGGCCGAGGAAGCGCTCTCGCGTGCGACCCAGCTCGCCGGCGGCACGGCGCAGGGGATGCAAACCGTGGCGACGCTGCGCTCCGCGGTGGCCGTCGCACGCGCCGACCGCCTGCGTCTCGCGGGCCAATATGCCCCGGCCTTCGACGTCCTGCAGCAGGCATGGGCCGCGACGCCCGGCGACACCGACGTGCTCGCCTCCCTGGGGCGGCTCTACCAGACGGGAGGGCTCAACGCTCAGGCGGCGCAGACCTATCGCATGATCCTGGCGAAGGACCCGAACAACCGCGATGCGCTGATCGGCTTTGCCGAGACCGCATCGTCGGCCGGCGAGCACGGCGCCGCGCGCCAGGCGGCCCGGCAGGCGATCCGCGTCGCGCCCAGCGACTATCGCACCTATCTGGCGGCAGCGCGCATCGAGCAGGCGCGCGGAGACGACGGCGCCGCGCGCAAATATCTCCAGCAGGCGCGGACCCTCTATGTGGGACAGGCGGGGGCCGGCGGCGCCAATCCCTTCGCCGGCAATCCGTTCGCGCAGATGGCGCAGCCGGCGGTTGCGACCAATCCCTTTGCCCCCGTCCCCTCCGGCAGCAATCCGTTCGCCTTCGGCGCCGGCGGCGTCCAGACCGCGTCTGCGGCGCCGATGGGGCTCGCGCCCGTCGGTGGGGCGCCCGTGTCGCCCTTTGCCACCTCGCCCCGATCGGACGGCTACGCCGCTCCCTATCCGGCGGCTGGCGCTGCGGCGGCACCACAGGGCTGGATGCCCGGCGCTCCCGGTTCCCCCGGCTCGGCACCCCAGATGGCGGCGCAAGGCGGCGATCCGGTGCTCCAGGGGATCGAAGCCGACATGCGCCGGCTCGCCGCCAGCAGCGCTCCGCGCGCGGACGTCACCACCGGCTTCCGCGACCGCTCGGGCGAAACCGGACTCAGCTCGCTCAAGGAGGTGAGCGGCACTGCCAAGCTGTCGACCGGCTTTGCCGGCGGGCGCGTCGGCGTACAGGCGCAGGCCGTCGTCCTCGACGCCGGTCGTCCCACCGGCTCCGGGCTCGCCCGCTTCGGGCGCAACGGCACGGCCGAAGCGCAAGGTATTGTGGCGGAGCAGCCGTCGGAACTCACGCAGGCAGCGACCCAGCACGATGCAGGCGTCGCGGTTGCCGCCACCTATGAGGGCGATCTGGTGCAGGCAGACGTGGGCACCACCCCCCTTGGCTTCGCCAAGCATCATGTGGCGGGTGGGGTCGCGCTGACGCCGCGCTTCTCCGCCGAGGCGAGCGGCCGCGTCTGGGGTGAGCGGCGGCCGGTGACCGACAGCATCGTTTCCTATGCCGGTACGATCGATCCCGTGACGGGGGATTTCTGGGGCGCCGTGATGCGCACCGGCGGCGGTGCCTCGCTGTCCTGGGATCGCGACGGCACCGGCGCCTATGTCGACGGGGCCTGGCATCATTATGATGGCACCGAAGTTCGCGACAACCACTCGATCCAGTTCAACGCGGGCGGCTACACCCGCGCCTATCGCGATTCGCGCTCGTCGCTGACGATCGGGATCAATGCCAATTACCAGGCGTTCGGGAACAATCAGAACTACTTCAGCTATGGGCATGGCGGCTATTTCAGCCCGCAGAGCTTCTTCAGCGTGAGCTTCCCGGTGCGCTTCGCGATGAACACCAACGGCTTCGAGATCAGCGCCAACGCGGCGCCCGGCTATCAGAGCTACGAGCAGGACGCGGCGCCGCTGTATCCGACCGATCCGGGCGCGCAGACGGTCCTGGACCAGCTGAAGGCCCAGAACACCGATGTCCGCGCGAGCTACGACAGCCTCAGCGATACCGGCTTCGGCCTCGCTGCAGGGGCGTCGGTCTACTACGGGCTCGCCGGCAGCACCCGCGTGGGTGGTGACATCAATGTTAACACTTTTGGCCAATACAACGAAGTGCGTACCTCGGTAGGTATCAAACAGACGTTGGGAGGCGACAAGTGAGCAAGCCGATGCTGATGCCTTGGCGGCTTGATCCGTCAGAAACCGGGCTTCAGCCGCCGGTCATGCTCGCCTGCCACATGGTGGACGAGGCGTGGGAGGTAGCGGAGCCCGAGCAGGCGCAAGCGTTCTTCCGTGCCATCGGCGCCCGCATCGCGCGTGCCTACCCGCTCGGCGAGGCGCAGTCCAACGACGAGATCTTCGCCGCCATGAACGCCTTCTGGGCCGAGAGCGGTTGGGGCCGGGTGGTGCTGCGTTTTGCCGAAGGCGGGCTGCAGATCCTCCATTCGGAGTTGCCGCCGGCGCCGCACGGCATGGATGACGGCCGCTGGCACGACACCGCGGTGGCCGTGCTCGCCGGCATCTACGATCATTGGCTCGGCCAGCTCGGCGGCAGCGCGAGCATCCGCACGCGTGTCCTCGGTTCCAGCGAACGGAGCGTGGAATTCTTCTATGGTGCTTGATCGACGCGCGCTGCTGCTCGGTGCCGGCAGCAGCTTCGTCGTTGCATGCTCGGGGCGCGCGGCGGACAATGGCCACGACACCGCCGGCAATGCAGCGGCACCGCGCAAGACGCCCCCGGTGACAGGCGGCAACCCCGCCCTGATCCCGTCGCTCTGGACCGGCTTCAAGGGCAGCTTCGTGCAGCCGGACGGCCGGGTGATCGACACCGGCAACAACGGCGTCAGCCACACGGAAGGGCAGGGCTATGCGCTCGTCCTTTCCGCCACGGCAGGCGACCGCGACGCGTTCGACCGGATCCTCGCCTGGACGGAAAAGACGCTAACGCGCAGCAGCGACCCGCTCTATTCCTGGCGCTACGACCCCAATGCCGCCCAGCCCGTGCGCGATCCGAACAACGCCACCGACGGCGACATGCTGATCGCCTGGGGGCTGATGATCGGTGCAGATCGTTGGCGCGAGCGCTTCCTGGCAGAGCGGGCCGCGGCCATCCGGAACGCGCTGCACGACACCATGTTGCGGCAGGTCGGGAACGACCTCTTCCTGGTTCCTGGCGGCACCGGGTTCGAGCAGCAGGGCCGGCTGACGCTCAACCCTTCCTATTACGTGTGGCCCGCGCTCGAACGGTTCCGGGCGGCCGACGGCGACAAGAAGTGGGATGCCGTCATCAAGGGCGGGGAGGCGCTGATCGCCCGCGCGCGCTTCGGCCAGCATGCCCTGCCCACCGACTGGGTGGATGTGACGCCCGACGGCAGCATGTCGCCGGCTGCGGGGCGTGATCCGCGCTTCGGCTTCGACGCGGTGCGCGTGCCGCTCTACCTCGCGATGGCGGGGCGCGGTGCCAAGGCGGACGCGATCGCGCGCTTCTGGCGCGGCTATGGCGCCGGGCCAATTCCCGCGTGGATCGATGTCCGCACCGGGCAGACCGCACCCTTCGCCCTATCGAGCGGCGCGATGGTGGGCGTACGCCGCCTGCTCGGCCAGCCGCTGCCGGCACCGACCCCGCAGGCCGATTACTACGCCAGCGTCCTGCAGGCACTCGCCTATCTCTGAGCCGTAGCACCCGCCGTCGTTCAGGAGTTCGACCGGAACGACGGCGGTACGCTGCGCATGCTGATGCCCCTGCCGTAATCCCGAGTGGGCGCCAGCTTTTCCGTCCAGCAGAAAAGCTACGTTGGGATGTCTCCTGGCGAACCCCAGATCGGGTTCATGACCCAGGTTTCTGCAAGCGGCAGCGCGGTTCGCTTACCTTCGTTCGGCGTTCAGGTCCTAGTCGGCATGGTGGCGGGCGTTTTGCTCGGCTTGCTCGCACGCTCGATCCCGGGCGGGGACGCCAATTGGCTTGCGCAGACGCTGCACACGGTGGGGCAGAGTTTCGTCCAGCTTCTAAAGGCGCTGGTGCCGCCGCTGGTGTTCACCGCTATCGTCGGCTCAATCGCCGCGCTTCGCGAGCTGCGCAACGCCGCTCGGCTGGTGGTAGAGACGCTGGTCTGGTTCGCGATCACCGCGGGCATCGCGGTGACGATCGGAATCGTGCTGGGCATCTTGATCCAGCCGGGTCTCCATGCGGGCGTGGATCAGGCAGCGGCCGCGGTGCCGGCGACCACCGGCAGCTGGGTCGATTTCCTGAAAGGGCTGATCCCGGCGAACTTCCTGGGCATCACCGCGGCCACCAGCCAGGCGGATGCGAAGCTCTCGACCACCCTGTCGTTCAACGTGCTCCAGATCATCGTCGCCGCGATCGCGATCGGCGCGGCCGCGGTCCGGATCGGTGCCGCCGGCGAGCCGTTCCTGGCGTTCAACGCATCGGCGCTCCAGATCTTCCGGCGGCTGCTGCGCTGGGTGATCGCGCTGACGCCGATCGGCACCGCCGCGCTCATCGGCGATGCCGCGGTCCGCTACGGCTGGGGCACGCTGTCGAGCCTTGGGTCCTTCGCAGGTGCGATCTACCTCGGCCTCGCGCTCGTCCTGCTCGTCGTCTACCCGCTGCTGTTGGCGGCGCACGGGCTCAGCCCGCTGCGGTTCTTCGCATCCGCCTGGCCGGCGATCCAGCTCGGCTTCGTCTCGCGCTCGTCGGTGGGCACTCTGCCCCTGACCGAGGAAGTGACGGAGCGGGCGCTCGGCGTGCCGCGCGCCTACACGTCCTTCGCCGTCCCGCTTGCCGCGACGACCAAGATGGACGGGTGCGCGGCCATCTACCCGGCCATCTCGGCGATCTTCGTCGCGCAGTTCTTCGGCGTACCGCTTCACTTCGCCGACTATCTGCTGATCGTGTTCGTCTCGGTGCTCGGCTCTGCCGCCACGGCCGGCATGACGGGCGCGACCGTGATGCTGACGCTCACGCTCTCCACGCTCGGGCTGCCGCTCGATGGCGTGGGGCTGCTGCTCGCAATCGATCCGATCCTGGACATGGGGCGCACGGCGGTGAATGTCGCCGGGCAGGCGCTGGTGCCGACGATCGTCGCCAAGCGCGCCGGGATGCTCGACTTGGCACGCTACCATGCCGGCGGCGCTGCGGACCTCCAGCCGCGTCAGGCGCTTTCCGCCTGACGGGCACATCATTGGCCGCACGGCAAGGCCGTTCGGGCGCAGCTTGATTGTCTAGCTACATAGTAGGATTATCTTCGAACTGGCTGGCGGGCGTGATAGTCAAAGGGTTCTTCTCGGAACCAGGAGAAGCACGATGGCGAGTTCCTCTTCGAACGAAGCACTGCATCCGACGATCTTGACGGTGCCGGGGCTGAACGGCTCGGGTCCCTCTCACTGGCAGACGCTGTGGGAGCAGCGCCGCCCCGATACGGTGCGCGTCGATCTCGGCATGTGGCACACCCCGCATCGCAACAGCTGGATCACCAAGCTGGACCAGGCGATCCGCCGGGCGGAGGCCCCGGTGGTGCTGGCCGCGCACAGCCTGGGCTGCATCGCGGTCGCCTGGTGGGCGGAGCTTTCGCCGCAACTGCCGGACGGGCCCGTCGTCGGCGCGCTGCTGGTGGCACCCGCGGACGTCGATCGGCCGGAGGCGCCTGCCGAGGTCAAGGGCTTTGCCACGACGCCGCGCCTGCGGCTGCCGTTTCCCTCGATCGTGGTCGCTTCCCGGGACGACCCCTGGATCACGCTGGAGCGTGCGCGCGGCCTTGCCGCGGACTGGGGCAGCGAGTTCATCGATGCCGGAGAGCGCGGCCACCTGAACGCCGACAGCGGCCTGGGCGACTGGCGCGCGGGACAGGAACTGCTCGACGGCGTCCTCCTCGAAAGCTTCGAAGCGGGCGGGCACGGCACCGCCCCGACGGAAGCACGCAGCCTGGTTACACGCGAGGTACGGCGCCGCGCGGGCTTCGGCGGCTTCGAGGCACACGGGGCGTGAGCTCGGCGTCAGGGAAATAAGCAAGGCGGCGAGGGATCGCGACCGCCGCATAAAACAGGGAAGGGAGCTGCCTATGACCAGTCTGGCGATGTGGCGAGAGGATCTCTCCGTCATCACGCTTTCGGACCCGCAAGACCCGCTGCCTGCATGGCGGAAGCTGGGATGGCCGGCCGAAGGCGCGCGGCATCTGAGCGGGGGTTTCGCGACGCGGTCCGACCGGGCACGCTGGGCTGCCAAGCTGGACCGCGCCGTCACCGAGTCGGACCGGTCGGTGCTGCTGATCGCCAGCGGTCTCAGCTGCTTTGCCGTCGGCTGGTGGGCGAAACTGTCGCCGGCCAACTATGCCGCCCGGGTCGCAGGCGCGCTGCTGTTCGCGCCGGGGGAAGCACGGGAGGACCTGCGTGGCCGCTTCGCCGCGCCCCGGATCGCGATGCCCTTCTCCTCGCTGGTGATCGACGATGCGTTCGACGAGAAGGATGCGGAGCTGCAGCGCATCGCGAGCGACTGGGGCAGTGGCGTGGTGCGCACGCGGGAGCGGAACGTACCCGCCGGCGGCTCCTGGCGCCAGGCACAGCGTCTGTTCCGCCGCTTCACCACTGCCGTGGTCGAGCACGACGTGCAGCGCGCGCGGGCGCTTCGCGGGCTCAGCTCGGGCGAGTAACGCCGGCATCCGCTTCCCACTCCTGTCGGTATCGCCTAGGATCGTTTCATCCGGCGGCTGGAGACCGGGCAGTGGAGGAGGTGCCGATGCAATGGATGCTGCTCGCGGTTCAGGCGGCGACGCTGGGCGCCACCAACTATGCCGTGGACGCGCCGATGGCGGCGCCCGCGGCTCCGGCCAGTTTCGCGGACGAGTTTGCAGGCAACAAGGTCGACCAGCGCGTCTGGCGGTTCGACACCTCCCGCAACGCCGCCGGCTGGTACAACAACGAGAAGCAATATTACGCGGCGGACCGGCCGGAGAATACCCGCATCGAAGACGGCGTGCTCGTGATCGAGGCGCGGCGGGAGCCGCTCTCCAAGGCGAAGTTCCCCGACTGGGGAGGGCAGGCCTATAGCTCCGCTAAGCTCGTGACCCGCCAAACGCTCGGCTATGGCTTCTACGAGGTGCGTGCCAAGCTCCCCTGCGGCCGCGGCGCCTGGCCTGCCATCTGGATGGTTCCGGAGGACGCCTCCTGGCCCGCCGGCGGGGAGATCGACATCATGGAGATGGTCGGCTGGGACCCGAACGTCATCCATGCGACCCTTCACAGCGGCGCCTTCAACCATCGCCTCGGCACGCAGCGGGGCGCGCAGAAGCAGGTGGCGACCGCGTGCACCGCCTTCCACAACTACCAGCTCGACTGGAAGCCGGATTCGATCACCATCGGCATCGACGGCCGTGCCTATATGCGGGTGGCGAACGACCAGCCGGGTGGAGCAGCGGCATGGCCGTTCACCAAACCCTATCCGCTGATCCTGAACCTTGCCGTTGGCGGCGACTGGGGCGGGGCAAAGGGCGTCGACGACCGCAGCTTCCCGCAGCGTATGTCGGTCGATTATGTCCGCTACTGGAAGCACGGCGACTGATCGCACGGCGGCTGGACAGCGGCAGGATCGCGCCGCTATCCGCCCGGCGATGGGTATCATTGCAACGATCATGAACACGACCACGGGCCAGCCGATCCAGCGGATGAGCTTCGGCCGTATGCCGAAGCCATGGGCTTCCTTCACGCTGGAGACGGGCGAACTCGTCACTGCGGACCGCGTCGAAGTGGGCAAGCCCGCGCCGGGCAAGGTCGTCGTACCGGTGTCGGTCTGGGTGACGCCGAAGAAGTCGGGCTGAGCACCCAGGAGACGATACTGTACCTGGCCGTCGGCTGGGTACGAAGAAGATTGAGCGCCGCTTACGCCGCCGCGTACCGGTCGGTAGCGCGGACCAGCTGGTCCAGGATCCCCGGCTCGCTCCACGCGTGACCGGCACCCTCCACCAGCCGAAAGTCCGCCTCCGGCCACGCCTGGTGCAGCGCCCAGGCGGTGCGCGGCGGGCATACGATGTCGTAGCGCCCGTGCACGATCGTGCCCGGGATGCTCCGCAGGCGGTGCGCGTCGCGGATCAGCTGGTCCGGCTGCAACCAGCCGTGATGCACGAAATAATGATTCTCGATCCGCGCGAAGGCGAGGGCGAAGTGCGGGTCTTCGAACCCGGCGCTAAGGCTCCGATCGGGCAGCAACGTGATCGTGCGTCCCTCCCACAGGCTCCACGCCTTGGCCGCTTCGATCTGCGCCTCCACGTCGTCGCCCACCAGCCGCCGGCGGTACGCGCGCCGCATGTCGCCGCGCTCGGCTTCCAGGATCGGCGCCTGGAACGCTTCCCAATAGTCCGGGAACACCTCGGACGCGCCGAACTGGTAGTACCAGTGCAGTTCGCGCTCCGTCAGCGTGAAGATGCCGCGCAGCACCAGCTCGCTCACCCGCTCCGGATGCGTCTCGGCATAGGCAAGCGAAAGCGTAGAGCCCCAGGAGCCGCCGAACACCAGCCAGCGCTCCACGCCGACGTGGCGGCGCAGCCGTTCGATGTCGGCGACCAGATGCCAGGTGGTGTTCGCCTCCAGCGACGCGTGCGGGGTCGAGCGCCCGCAGCCCCGCTGGTCGAACAGCAGCACGTCGTAGCGCGCCGGGTCGAACAGCCGGCGGACGTCGGCGGAAATGCCGCCGCCGGGGCCGCCGTGCAGGAACACCGCGGGCTTGGCGCCCGGCGTGCCGCACCGCTCGTAATAGACGCTGTGACCGTCGCCCACGTCGAGGATGCCGGCCTCATAGGGTTCAATCGGCGGGTAAAGGCTGCGCAGCGGTTCGGTCATGCTCTGTTTCTTGCAGTTGCCTGGCCGCGCCGTCCAGCGGCGTGCACATCGCACCGTCGAGTACCTTTCCCTGCGCGACGCGAGCGCCTATGTCCGGCCTCCCATGGCCCGACCCAGACCCGCCACCTTCGACAAGCGCAAGACCGTCGCCGAGAACCGGCGCGCACGCTTCGACTATTTCATCGAGACCACCTACGAGGCTGGCATCGCGCTCACCGGCACCGAGGTGAAGTCGCTGCGCTTCGGCGAAGGCTCGATCGCCGAGAGCTATGCCGAGGTGAAGGACGAGGAGGTCTGGCTGATCAACGCCAACATCCCCGAGTTCAGCCACGGCAACCGCTTCAACCATGAGCCCAAGCGGCCCCGCAAGCTGCTGCTCAACATGCGTGAGATCAACAAGATGCACGGCGCCGTCGCGCGCGAGGGCATGACGCTGGTCCCCCTGTCGGTCTACTTCAACGGGCAGGGCCGCGCGAAGGTCGAACTGGCCCTCGCCAAGGGCAAGAAGGCCCACGACAAGCGGGACACCATCAAGGAGCGCGACTGGAAGCGCGAGCAGCAGCGCCTGCTGCGCGACCGCGGCTGACGCGCTTGCGCGACAAGCAGCTCGGCGTCCGCATCTTGCGGTGGGCGGCGGCGAACATGCCGACGCGCGAGAGCATGGGCGAGAACCGCTGGCTTCGTCCGGTGGCGCATCGCGTGCTTGCCCCGGAACTCTGGCGATTCACCCGGCGCTCGGTGCCTCGTGGCGTCGCGCTCGGGATGGTGACCGGCATCCTGATCCCGATGGGCCAGATCCCGGCCTCCGCCGTGCTGGCGCTGCCGCTTCGGGCGAACATCCCGGCCGCGGCGCTCACCACCTTCTTCACCAATCCGATCACGACGCCGCCGCTGTGGGTCGCAGCCTATTGGGTCGGAGCCTGGCTGCTGCGGTTCAATGCACAGGTGCCCGGCCAACCGCTTGCCACCCATGCCCAGGTCGATGTCGGCTGGCTCGACTGGCTGCTGGTCGATGCGGGCCCCGCGACGCTCGTCGGCCTGCTGTTCTTCTCCCTG
This sequence comes from Sphingomonas molluscorum, assembly GCF_039522995.1. Classification (NCBI taxonomy): domain Bacteria; kingdom Pseudomonadati; phylum Pseudomonadota; class Alphaproteobacteria; order Sphingomonadales; family Sphingomonadaceae; genus Sphingomonas; species Sphingomonas molluscorum. Next base: position 68,701 of record NZ_BAAAEL010000006.1, read on the forward strand.
CTGGGCGCGCTGCTCGGCTATTTCGGCAGCGCGTTCGGGTGGCGGTTGTGGATCGGGCGCAAGTGGCGCCGCCGCCATCGCCGTTCCGCACGGCACGAGGATACGTCTTTGAATTGACGGGTGATCCCCGCCCACTAAGACAGCCGCATTCCACCCAGTGTGAAGGACTCACCATGCGGCGTTCGCTTCTGTTATCCTCTCTGCTCGCCGGCTCCGCGCTGCTCGGCGCGTGCGCCACCACTGGCGCCGCCGACCCCGCTGCCGTCGCCGAGCAGACGCAGGCCGTCGGCCAGGCTGCAACCGGCCCGGTCAGCGCCGCGGGCACTGCCAAGCCGCAGATCGGGACCTTCGGCTTCGACGAAGCCGGCATGGACCGCACGATCGCGCCAGGGGACGACTTCTACGGCTTTGCGAACGGCACCTGGGAAAAGACGACGCCGATCCCGGCCGACAAGTCCAACTTCGGCATGTTCACGGTGCTGGAGGATCTGTCCCGCAGCCGCACCCGCGAGATCCTGGACGGCGTGCGCGCCGACGCGAACTCCAAGATCGGCGTCGCCTATGCGACCTACCTCGACCAGGCTTCGATCGACGCCAAGGGTCTCGCCCCGATCCAGCCCTGGCTCGGCAAGATCAAGGCGCTGTCCGGCAAGGCCGGCTATGCCGCGCTCGCGGCCGAGGCTTCGGTCAACGGCATCGAGGGTCCGTTTGGCGGCTATGTCGGCCCGGACGACAAGCACCCGGACGTCTATGCGCTGAACCTCAGCCAGTCCGGCCTAGGCCTGCCGGACCGCGACTATTACCTCTCCACCGACGCCAAGATGGTCGAGACGCGCAACGCCTATGTCGCGCACGTCGCCAAGATGTTCACCCTGGCCGGCGAGCCCAATGCGCAGGCGCGCGCCTTGGCGATCCTGGCCTATGAGACCAGCATCGCCAAGGCGCACTGGACCCGGGTCGAAAGCCGCAACGCCGACAAGACCTACAACAAGCTGACGCTGGCGCAGCTTCAAAAGCAGGCGCCCGGTTTCGACTTCCCGACCTATTTCAAGGCGATGGGCGCGACTGTTGACATGGTGATCGTGGCGCAGCCGAGCGCGGTGGCAGGCATCGCCAAGGCGATTTCGGCCGCTCCGGTGTCGGTCCTCAAGGACCAGATGCTGGTGCGCTCGCTCGACCAATATGCCGGCGTCCTGCCGAAGGCGTTCGACCAGGAGAGCTTCGCCTTCTACGGCACCACGCTGTCGGGCACCCCGGAGCAGCAGCAGCGCTGGGAACGCGCGGTCGACTTCACCAGCGACGCGCTCGGGGACGAGGTCAGCCAGGTCTACGTCGCGAAGTATTTCCCGCCCGAGACCAAGGCTGCGGCCGATGCGCTGGTTCGCAACGTGACCGAGGCGATGGGCCGCCGGATCGACCAGCTCGAATGGATGGCGCCCGAAACGAAGCAGAAGGCGCGCGCCAAGCTCGCGGCCTTCACGCCCAAGATCGGCTATCCGGACAAGTGGAAGGATTATTCCGACCTCCAGATCCGCGCCGGTGATGCGCTCGGCAATGCGGTGCGGGCCGCCAATTGGGCACATGCCGACAACTTCTCCAAGCTGGGTCGCCCGATCCAGAAGTGGGAGTGGTACATGACCCCGATGACGGTGAACGCCTATGCGAACCCCGTCATGAACGAGATCGTGTTTCCGGCCGCGATCCTGCAGCCGCCGTTCTTCGATCCCAACGCCGATCCCGCGGTGAACTATGGCGGCATCGGCGCCGTCATCGGCCACGAGATCAGCCACCACTTCGACGACCAGGGCCGCAAGTACGACGCGAACGGCAGCCTCACCGACTGGTGGACGCCGCAGGACGTGAAGCGGTTCGAGGAACGCACTGCAGCGCTCGTCCGCCAGTACGACGCCTATGAGCCGCTGCCGGGCCTTCACGTGAAGGGCGCGCTGACGCTGGGCGAGAACATCGCCGACCTCGCCGGCCTGACCGTCGCGTGGGACGCCTATCAGCACGCGCTCGGCGGCAAGCCTGCCGGCGTCGTGGACGGCTATACCGGCGAGCAGCGCTTCTACCTCGGCTGGGCGCAGGTTTGGCGGCGCAGCTACCGCGAGGCGAACCTTCGCCAGCGGCTGCTGACAGACCCGCACTCCCCGTCGCAGCAGCGCGCCTGGGTCGTCCGCAACCTCGATCCCTGGTACGAGGGCTTCAAGCCGGCACCCGGCAGCAAGCTGTACCTGGCACCCGACGCGCGCGTCCGGATCTGGTGATCCCGCCCCGGCGCGCGCCACGCCACCCGTGGTGCGCGCCGGCCTGCGGCCAGCCCGCTTGACGGTGCCTGGAAGGGCGCCCAACACGCCGCGATGGCACGCGTTTCCACCGCCACCGACGGCCCGGCCAAGGTCGACCGTCTCCCGTTCTTCGTTGCGCTCGGCATCGGCCTCGTCGCGGCGCTCCTCGTCCTCAAGATGGTCGGGGAGCCCGTGCTTGCGGCCGGCTTCCTGGCCGCAGCGCTGATCGTCCCGGCGGCGCTGTTCGCCTGGTACCGGTTTTCCAGCGTGCCTCCGGTCGAGGCGCCACCTGCCGACTGGGCCCTTGCGCACGCCCTTGCCGAAGCGAGCGAGGAAGCGCTCGCCGTCACCGATCGCGCAGGGCAGTTGGTTTGCGCGAACGGGCGCTATGCCGAGCGGTTCGGCGGCTATCCGACCCCGCCAGGACTGCCGCTGGAGGAAGAGGGCGCGGCGCAGCTTGCAGCCGCCGGACGCGCGGCGTGGCGCGACGGTCGTGCCTCTGCCTGGATCCGCGCGGACGGCACCGTGCTGGAAGCCGCCATCGAGCGCGTCGGCGACGGGACGCTGGTGTGGCGCTTTTTCGGTGGCGGCCGCGCGACCGCTTCGGTGGAGGCGGAGCAGTGGCTGTCGGGCCCGCACGGCGATCGGCTCGGCGGGGCAGGCATCATGGCCGCACTGCTTGGCTCCGACGGCCGTATCCGTTCCGCCAACCGCGTCTTGCGCGCCCGAGCCCTCGGGCATGAAGAGGGCTCGATCGTCGGCCGCGACTTCGCCCGTTTCCTCACCACCGACGGCGAGGGGCGCATCCGCTTTGAACGCGAGGGCGCAGGCGGAAACCCGTTGCGGCTGCTCCAGGTGCCGTTCCTGCCCGACGAAGGGGCGCCGATGCTCGTCGTGCTGCTCGACGAGGAGGCGGCCGAGGCTGCCGCGCCGATCTCCGGCGGGGCGGCGGGGCATGTCCGGGCGCTGGTTTCGCTGCTTCCGGTCGGCATGGCCCTGATCGACCGCGACGGCCGCTTCCTGCACATGAACCACGCCTTCGCGCGCGCGACCGGCGTCAACACCAACGCGCCGCCGCTGTACCCGGGCGATCTCGTGGTACGCGAAGACAAGGGCGCGCTCGCCGACGCGATCCGCCGGTTTGCGGGCGGGGCGCAGCACGCCTCGGACATGGCGGTGCGGCTGATCAGCCACCCCGACGAGCCGATTGCGGTCACCATCGGCGGCGGGCGCGGGCTTGGGGACGCTGCGGTGCTGTTGACCCTCAAGGATACGGGCGAGGAGTCGCGCCTGAAACGCCAGGTCGCGCAGGCGACAAAGATGCAGGCCGTCGGCCAGTTGGCCGGCGGCGTTGCGCACGATTTCAACAACATATTGACCGCTATTATCGGCCATTGTGACCTGATGCTGATGCGCCATACCCCCGGCGACAGCGATTATGACGACATCCAGCAGATCCGCGCCAACTCCAACCGCGCAGCCAGCCTGACCCGCCAGCTGCTCGCCTTTTCGCGCCAGCAGACGCTTCGGCCGCAGGTGCTGCAGCTTCCCGACGTGATCTCCGAAGTGTCGAACCTGTTGAAGCGCCTGCTGGGAGAGGCGGTCGAGCTGGTGGTGCGGCACGGTCGCAACCTCGGTCCCGTGCGCGCGGATCCCGGCCAGCTCGAGCAGGTGGTGGTGAACCTGGCGGTCAACGCCCGCGACGCCATGGTCGCCAAGAACCCCAACGGCCGCGGCCGCCTCGTGATCGAGACGCTGGCGATCGGCGCGGCCGAGGTGCGGGCGATGGAGAACGAGGTGCTTCCGGTCGGCGACTACACCGCGGTGCGGATCACCGATACCGGCACGGGCATCGCACCGGACGTGCTGCCCAAGATCTTCGAACCCTTCTTCACCACCAAGGAAGTGGGCAAGGGCACCGGGCTCGGCCTCTCGACCGTCTACGGCATCATCAAGCAGTCGGGCGGCTATATCTTTGCCGACTCGCAGGTGGGGCAGGGGACCTCCTTCACCATCTATCTTCCCGTCCATTCGGCGCCGGCGATCGCTGCTCCGCCCGCGCCGGTGCTGCCGCGGCGGGAGCGCCCCAGCGACATCTGGGGCACCGGCACGATCCTGCTGGTGGAGGACGAGGACATGGTCCGCTCGGTCGCCGAGCGCGCGCTGACGCGCCAGGGGTACAAGGTGCTGACGGCGGAGAATGGCGAGGCGGCGCTGGAGCTCCTCGCCGACCATCCGCAGATCGACCTGCTCGTGTCCGACGTGGTGATGCCGGCGATGGACGGGCCGACCATGGCCCGGCACGTCCGGCGCATCTATCCCGACCTGCCGATCCTCTTCATGTCGGGCTATGCCGAGGAGCAGCTTCGCCGCTCGATCGATCTTGGCAACGTCGCGTTTCTGCCGAAACCCTTCTCCGTTCAGCAGCTTGGCGAAGCTGCTCGTGACGTTCTGGCAACGAAATGAGGCTTGGCGTTCGTGCCGTCATCTGCTTAGACGCGCGGGCATGACAGCTCCCCAGCGTATCCTCATCGTCGAGGACGAGCCCCTGATCGCGATGATGCTCGAGGATTTCCTCGATATCCTCGGCAAGTCCGTCGCCGGCACCGCCGATTGCGTCAGCGATGCGCTGTCCCGGATCGAGGAGGGCGGCATCGATGCCGCGATCCTCGACGTCAATCTGCGCGGCGGTGAGAAGAGCTGGCCGATCGCGGATGCGCTTGCCGCTGCCGGCATTCCGTTCGTGCTTGCCACCGGTGGGTCCGGCGACGCGGTGGAGCCCACGCACCGCGACCGTCCGGTGTTGCCCAAGCCGTTCACCATGGATGGCGTGGAGAAGGCGCTTACCGAACTCGGCTGAGCGCCGTTCTGTTTCTCCAGTTGTTGTACGTCCGGGGCGCTCCATCCGCGGGAGTGATGCGGCGTGTCCGTCTCATGTAGTTCGCCTCTTGTTCTCACGGAACAAATCGAATACATGGCGAACAACGCGTTGAACGGCTCGCGCGGTTGCTCTAGCGATGGAGGCCACGAATGGCGGCAAACCTCAAGGTGATCGACAGCAAGATGGCAGCGACCAACGACAAGGCTGCGGGCGAGCGGCAGAAGGCGCTCGATGCGGCGCTCGCGCAGATCGACCGCGCGTTCGGCAAGGGTTCGGCGATGAAGCTGGGCCAGAAGGAAGCCATGCAGGTCGAGGCGATCTCGACCGGTTCGCTCGGCCTCGACATCGCGCTCGGCGTCGGCGGCCTGCCGCGCGGCCGCGTGATCGAGGTCTATGGTCCGGAAAGCTCGGGCAAGACCACGCTCGCGCTCCACGTGATTGCAGAGGCGCAGAAGAACGGCGGCACCGCCGCGTTCGTGGACGCCGAGCACGCGCTCGATCCCGTTTATGCCAAGAAGCTGGGCGTCAACATCGACGAACTGATCGTGTCCCAGCCCGACACCGGCGAGCAGGCGCTGGAGATCACCGACACGCTGGTGCGTTCCAACGCCATCGACGTGCTGGTGGTGGACTCGGTCGCGGCGCTGGTGCCGCGGGCGGAGATCGAGGGTGAGATGGGCGACAGCCACGTCGGCCTCCAGGCCCGCCTGATGTCGCAATCCTTGCGCAAGCTCACTGGCTCGATCAGCCGCTCGCGCTGCATGGTGATCTTCATCAACCAGTTGCGCATGAAGATCGGCGTGATGTACGGCAATCCGGAGACGACGACGGGCGGCAACGCGCTCAAGTTCTACGCCTCGGTCCGCCTGGACATCCGCCGCACCGGCCAGATCAAGGACCGCGAGGACATCATCGGCAACTCGACGCGGGTGAAGGTCGTCAAGAACAAGGTCGCCCCGCCGTTCAAGCAGGTCGAGTTCGACATCATGTACGGGGAGGGCATCTCCAAGATCGGCGAGATCCTCGACCTGGGCGTGAAGGCCGGGCTGGTGGAAAAGGCAGGCGCCTGGTTCAGCTACGACTCGGTCCGCATCGGGCAGGGTCGCGAGAACGCCAAGACCTTCCTCAAGGAGAATGACGAACTCCGCGACCGCCTGGAGCGCGCGATCCGTGCGCGTACGGAAAAGGTCGCCGAGGAAATGATGACCGGCCCCGATGCCGAGGACGGCGACGACGATCTCTGATCGCCCGCTGATGCCCTGAGAAAAGGCCCGCTGGCTTCCCGCCGGCGGGCCTTTTTTATGGCTACACTCGGCCGCGGCCAGGATCTTCTCGTTGCCGGATGCTCGAGGGACTCCCTTGCCAGCGTGACTTCACGCCGAAGTAGGAGAGTTCACCTACTTCGTACCCCGGCGGAGGCCGGGGCCCAGCTGCGATGGCTGCCGAACGTCAGCGTAGCCCTTCGCCTCACGGCGCCAGGTTGTGCGCGCCGTACCGCACGGAGCACCGCGAGCCGCCGCATCGTACGCTCGACGCCGCCCGCCCTCCAAACTCCAGACGCGCCGCGACTTCCCTCGCGCAGGCGCCCCGGCAGATCAGGGCGCTCGCTGTGTCAGTCGCTCATCTTGACCGGCTGGATCAGCCCGGACGCATCATAGCGGATCTGCTGGATCGCCACCCGGCGTTCCCCGACGTAGGGGCCGTTACCGGTTTGCCCCTCCCAACGGTGGTAGACGATCAGCCACTCACCCGTTTTCGGATCCCGCACGAAACTGTGGTGCCCAGGGCCCTTGTACTTGGCATCGGCCGTCAGGATCGCGCCGCGATACTGCCAGGGCCCGGTCGGCGAGGATGCGGTCGCATAATGGACGGAATAGTCCGAGCGGTTCCACCGACCGTGGCTGTATGAAAGATAGTAGACGCCGTTCCGCTCGTGCACGAACGCGCCCTCGGTGAAGTGCGGCGGCTGCTCGACGGGGACCTCGCGCGCGATCGTCACCATGTCCGGGGCGAGGTCGAACACCCGCAGCTTCGCGCCGGCACTGCCCCCCGCGTAGAGCAGTCGGCGTCCGGATCTCGGATCGATGAAAACGGTCGGGTCAATCGCTTCGAAGCCGTCGCCGCCCGTCAGCAGCGGCTTGCCGCTGTCAGTGCAGGGGCCGGCAGGGCTGGAGCAGACGGCCACGCCCAGCCGGCTCGGCGTCGGATTCTGCGGGCCGATCGAATAGTAGAAATAGTATCGGCCGCGATCGACGACCATGTCCGGCGCCCAGAGGTAGTGCACCGGCGCGCCGTCCGCCTTGGTCCAGCGAATGTCCCTCAGCCGCAGCAAGGGGTGCTTCTTCCAGTTCCGCCGGTCCGCCGTGGACCAGGCCTGAAGGCCGTCTCCGCCAGTGGGATAGATCCACATCTTGCCCTCCGCCACCATGGCCGAGGGGTCGGCCCCCGCAAAGACCGACGGAACGTCCTGGGCCACACCCGCAGTGGCTGAGAGGAGCAGGGCGGTCGCGGCGCCTGCAAGCGCGCTACGACGATGGTGGGAAAGCATCCTGTACGTCATCCGCCCACTCTGCCGGTGCAGCCGCGGGAAGCGCAAGGGTGCCCGAGCCGGCCGCCAGCCTCAGTTCGGCCCTTGCCCGGGCTCGCCTGCGGAAAGCGATGGCGCCTGCGGCGGCACGGGGCTGCTCGCCGCCTCGACCGCTTCGTCGTACCAGCCCGCCAGATCGACCTTCATCTGGTGCAGCGCTTCCGGGTTCACATAGCTCATGTGCCCGGCGGGATAGTAGCGGAACGAGAGGTTCCCCTGCTGCGACCGCTCCAGCATCATGTGCCCCAGGTCGTTTTCGGTCCCGAAGAACGGCGTTGCCATGTCGTAGTACCCGTTCAGCGACAGCACTTTCAGATACGGGTTCGCGCGCATCGCCGCGCCCAGGTCCAGCGCCGTGTTGGGGTTGTTCTGCGCGCCAAAGCCGCGTCCCGGGGCCTTGTGCTGCCAGTTCCACGTCCAGCCGGCGGCCTCTCGGGCGCTCAGCCGGTAGGGCATCTCCGTCTTGTAGCCGAGCGTATGGGTCACGTAATCGTGGAAGGTCGCGATGAACGCGCCGCTGATCGCGTCCGATGAGGCATCGGTTTCCGGCCGTTCGCCGGCCGCGTCCGGATCAATCCCGGTGTAGCGGGAGTCGAACCGGCCGATGGTCTGCCGCCGGTCGCGCAGCAACTCCTTCTGGAAGCGCGCGAGGTCGACGCGGAGGTTTGCCTGCTTGATGAACGCTGGCGAGAGTCCGATCAGCTGGCTCATCTGCTCGGCGATCGCGTTTTCTTCCGCGGGCGAGATGGTCTGCCCCTTCGCAAGCGCCGCGGCATAGGGCCCGACCGCAAAGGCGCGTGCCTGGGCGACGGCCGTTGCCACGTCGGCGGGCGGGTTCGGCAGCTTGCGGTGGTACCAGGCGGTCGCTGCAAAGCTCGGAAGATAGTTCAGGTACAGCTGGTCGAGTCCCGGCTGGCGATAGCCGTAGTTCATGATCGAGGAGAGCAGCACCACGCCGTTCAGCGCCATGCCCCGGTCCTGGAGCTGATAGGCGAGCGTCCCCGACCGCAACGTGCCGTAGCTTTCGCCGAACAGGAACTTGGGGCTGTTCCAGCGTCCGCTCTTCGTCACGTAGCGCAGGATCGCCTTGGCGAACACGTCGGCGTCCTCGTCGACACCGTAGAAAGCCTCGGGCTTCGCGTCGCCGAGCGGCCGCGAATAGCCCGCGCCGATCGCGTCCAGGAACACCATGTCCGTCTTGTCGAGCAGCGTCTCGCCATTCGGTCCGAAATCATAAGGTGCCGGCTTGATGAACTCGGGGTTGGTGGTCTTCAGGCGGACGGGCGCGAAGGAGCCCATGTGCAGCCAGAAGGTCGGGCTGCCGGGACCGCCGTTGTAGAAGAAAGTGATCGGGCGCTTGGTGCCGGGCTTGGTGCCGTCGAGCGTGTAGGCGGTGTAGAACATGCTCGCTGTCGGCTTGCCCTCGATGTCGCGCACGGTGAGCGTGCCCGCGATCGCCGTATAGCCGAGCGACCGGCCGCCGACCGTCACCCGGCCCTTGGATCGTGCTTCCTGCTCCTCGACTGGTGGAATGGCCCAGCCTGCCTCGGCCTGCTCCTTCATCTTGTCCTTGTGATCCTCGGCCCCCGCGCGCCCGCGCTCCACTTTGGGCTCTGCAGCCCCCTGGGCAGTCGCTGCGGCAGAAGAGCAAAGCAGCAGGGCGACGAGAAACCTGACACCGATCGACATTCACAAACCCCCAGAAGAAAACATGAATTCGGCACCGGCGCCCAGCCGCCCGCACGAGGCTGGCCGCACCATCGGCAGGGTCAGTTCACCCGCCGCACCCGCATGGCAGGCTGGCCCGCCACATTCGCCAGATAGCTGCCCATTGCCGCCCGGCGGATCGCGATCGCCATTCCCGGCTTCGGGTCGCGCGCCAAGGTGCGTCCGTCGATCTGCTGCCAGCGCGCGCCATCGGCGAGCACCATGACCCACTTCCCGTCCGGCGTCGTGCTGACACCTTTGATGCTGGTATCTATGCGGGTGGGCGGAGGGGGCGCCTGTTCCTGCTCGCGCACGGCGATCGCCGGGGCGGAAGCGCTGCGCCCGAATTGCGCCGCCTGCGCCTCCGCGATCCGGGTCCGAGTCGCCACCACCAGATCCCCCTTGTTCAGCAACACCTCCACCTCTGCGGTGCGGGCGTCGAGGCAGCGCAGTCGCGCCGCCGCGTCGGTGATCGTGCGGCATTGGAGCAGGGCCTGCAGGGGCTCGGCCCGACCCGGGTCGGCCTGGCGGGCGAGGGCAGTGGGGGAGGTGAGCACAAGTCCCAGCCCGAACGCCATTCCCAAAGCCGTATGTGCGGAAGCCATACTTCGATCCCCCGACGCACGCCAGTGGCGACGCGCTGTTCCTGAACGTTGCATTTATGCGACAGTGTCGCGCCATTTTCTTTCATCGTGAAAGCAGTCTTGCAACTATTTTTGTGCAGTGCATCGTAGGCGGACGAACAAAAGTTCGAGAGGCATGATCCTGAAAGATTCGAGCCCGTCTGGCTCGGGGGCAACAGAAGGGGAACTGCATGAATCGCAATCGTGGACGCCGCCTGGCGCTGCGCGCCGGCGCCGCACCTTTGGTATTGATCGCCGCTACACTCGGCTTTCCTGCTTTCGCGCAGGATGCGCCTCAGGAAAGCACCTCAACCTCGCAGAATGTCGGCATCAGCGCCGTACCGACCGGCAGCGGCGAGCCGAACCAGAGTGTTGACGAAAACCAGGGTACGATCGTTGTTACGGGATCGCGTATTGCACGCCGCGATCTGACTTCCGACAGCCCGCTCGCAGTCGTTTCCCAGGAAGAGTTCAAGCTTTCCGGCGCAGTGAACGTCGAAAGCGTAATGAACACGCTGCCGCAGGTCATTCCCGGATCGACCGGATTCTCGAACAACCCTGGTGGCGGCGTCGCGACGCTGAACCTGCGCGGTCTCGGCTCCAACCGGAACCTGGTGCTGGTCAACGGCCGGCGCTACATGTTCTATGACACCTCGCAGGTGGTCGATCTCAACACGATCCCGGCGTTTCTGATTGACGGCGTCGACGTCGTCACTGGCGGCGCCTCGGCCGTGTATGGCTCGGACGCGATTGCGGGCGTGGTCAACTTCCGCCTCCGCAACGACATCAACGGCGTTGAAGCCGGCAGCCAGTACAGCATCACCGGCGAAGGCGATGGCCGTCGTTGGGACACCTACCTCGCGATGGGCACCGACTTCGACGAGGGTCGCGGCCACATCACGGCTTATGGTGAGTATTACCAGCGCGGCGCGATCTTCCAGGGAGCACGCGACTTCTCGGCTGTTGCCCTGGGCGACGACGGCACCAGCCTGGTGCCGCTGGGCAGCCCGTCGGTCCCGAACGGCCGCTTCTACGTGAACCCGTCGACGGTCTGCGTGGGTGGCACCGGCGCGACCTGCGCCGGCGGCACGAACTTCACCCGCGGCGCGGGTTCGCTGTCGGCGAACGGTACGCTTGGTCAATATTACACCGGCCCGAACACTTCGCGCCCGTTCACGACCGACGACTACTACAACTACGCGCCGGACAACCTGCTCCAGGTTCCGCAAGAACGCTGGATGCTGGGCGCCTACGCCAACTACGAGGTGAACGAGTGGTTCAACCCGTATCTGGAGGTGTCGTTCGTCAACAACCGCGTTCAGAACGAGCTGGCGGCGACGCCGATCAGCGGCACGTTCGGCATTGCGCTGGACAACCCGTTCCTCTCGGCGGCGGATGCCTCGTCGCTGGCTGCCATCGATGCGCAGGAAGCTGCCATCGACGCAGCGCTGATCGCGGCCGGCGGCACGGCGCGCTACGGCAACCCGGGCGTGGTCAACGTCGCGCTCGCGTCGCGCACCAACGCGGTTTCCTCGCGTCAGGCGCTCGACGATCGCAACGCGTTCCGCGTGCTGATCGGCACCACGGGCGCGGTGACCGGCGACATCAAGTATGACGCCTATTACAGCTACGCCCGTACCCGGAACTCGAACATCCAGTACGGCAACATCTCGCGCTCCGCATTTGCGGCCGAACTGCTGGCGAACCGCCTCAACATCTTCGGCCCGGGCCTGATCTCGGCCGAGGAGATCGCCGCGATCTCGATCACGACGCAGAACACGGATATTTCCGAGCTGCAGGTGGCGCAGGCATCCATCTCGGGTTCGCTGTTCGATTTCGGTCTGGGTGGCGGCGACGTCGGCTTCGCACTGGGCGCCGAATATCGCTCGGTGGAAAGCCAGTTCATCCCCGATCAGGCGCTGTCCTCGGGCGATGTCGTGGGCTTCAACGGCGGTGATCCGACCGCCGGCGGCTACAACGTCAAGGAAGTGTTCGGCGAACTTCGGGTTCCGCTGCTGGGCGGCATGCCGTTCGCAGAGCGTCTCGAACTGAACGGCGCGTTCCGCTATTCGGATTATTCGCTGGGCGGCGTCGGTGGCGTCTGGACCTACACGGGCGGTGCGCAGTGGGCGCCGATCCGGGACATCACCTTCCGGGGCCAGTATTCGCGGGCGGTGCGTGCGCCGAACGTGGCCGAGCTCTTCGGCGGCCTGTCGAACGGCTTTCCGGGCGCGACCGATCCGTGCGCAACGCCGGGTGCGCAGAACGACGCCGGGCTCGTCGCCATCTGCACCGCCACCGGCGTTCCCGCCGGTGCGGTGGGCTCCGGCACGTCGCTGCAGCCTGCTAGCCAGATCGAGGGCGTGTTCGGCGGTAACCCGAACCTTCAGGAAGAAGTCAGCGATACCTACACCGCTGGCGTCATCCTGGCGCCCCGCTTCCTGCCGGGCTTCCACCTGACTGCCGACTATTTCCACATCAAGGTCGACAATGTCGTCACCTCGCTGGGCGGCGGCGTCGGCGGCATCCTGAACCTTTGCTATAACGTCTTCCGAGACGTGAACAGCATCTACTGCCAGGCGATCGCCCGCAACGAGGACGGCACGATCCAGAATCCGAGCTTCGTCACGGCGGTGAATGCCAACGCGGCGAGCCTCAAGACTTCGGGTATCGACCTTTCGGCGGACTACACCCAGACGCTGGGCTTCGGTCTGTTCGGGGCCGAGAGCAAGCTCAACGCCTTTTTCCAGGGTACCTGGACGGAGAAGAACGAGTTCGCTCCGGTGGTCGGCGAGGCGCCCTATACCTGCGCCGGCTACTTCGGTGCCAACTACTGCGGCACCCCGCAGTCGAAGTACAAGTGGTCGTCGCGCCTGTCGCTCATCGATGGGCCGATGACCGCCAGCCTGCGTTGGCGGTACCTGTCCAGCGTCAAGGCGGACTCGATCGCCAACGCGGACGTCGATCCGGCAGAGCTGGCCGTGCCGAAGCTCAAGGCGAAGAACTACATCGACCTCGCCTTCTCGTTCGACCTGACCGACACCTACAACTTCAGCTTCGGTGTCAACAACGTCGGCAATGTGAAGCCGCAGCTGATCGGCGACGATCAGGAACAGGCGAACACCTATCCGGGCGTCTATGACGTGCTGGGTCGCGACTTCTACGCGGCGGTTCGCTTCCGCTTCTGACGCGCTCGCGCGACCAAGCAGAACGGTGTGGCCCGGGGGAAACCTCGGGCCATTTCCTTGTCCGGCTTAGAAGAACACGTCGAAGGCCACGGTCAGCCGCTCTCCGCTGGAGAAGGGTCGGGTGCCGTGGAACAGATTGCTCGGGAACAGCACCAATTGTCCCGGCTGCGGCTCGAACTGGGCGAGCGGCCCCAGCGGAAGGTTCGCCGCGTCCGGCGGGCGCCCGATCTCCAGCCACCCCTCGCGTGCGGCGCGATCGAGATCGACCGGGACACTCACATACAAGGCGGAGCTCAGCACCCCGCGCGGATGGATGTGGCTGACGTGAAAGCCCGCACCGCGCAATCGTACCGACCAGGATCCGGCCAAACGGGGAGAAGTCTCCCGGTGGCGGAGCAGCGGATGGCGCGGATCTGCCGGGGGAAGTGCGGCCATATGGGCCGTGATCGCCTCCAGCAACAGCGCCTTCAGCCGGCGTAGCTGCGGCTCGGTCCGGGCAAGCAGACGCCCGCGCGTCTGGGTCCCGCCGCGCAGCGACTGCCCCACCGGGTGCGCCCGGCTTCGATGCAGGTCCCGCAAGAGGTCCGCCAGTTGCGCCAGCTCGGCCACGTCAATGGCGAGCTGCCGGGGTGCGTATAGGCCGGGCTGCCCGCTCAGCCATTGGTGGCGCGGGTCGTCCAGTAGCCGCCATGCCAGATCCAGGAAGGCCCAGCCTGCCACGCTTGCGCCATCCGCCGCGACATGTCGCTCCAGCAGCCGCGCGGCGAGCTGCGCGTCTCCCTGCGTCAATGCGCACCGCGCCCGCGGCATCAGCGTCTCTTCGGCGTCCGGCAGGGCATCAAGCACGCGGTGCGCCCGATCCAGATCGCGCGCCTCGATCGCCAGATCGGCTTCCTCCAGCAGCCATTCCGGACGCTGCCCAAGCGTGCTTCGCGCCGCCTCCAGCGCTGCCAGCGCCTCCATGTGCCGGCCCGCGCGATGCAGCAGGCGCCAGCGGGACTGGTGCAGCGCGATGCTCTCCGGAACCCGCGCGAGCGCCGCCTCGTGGCTTTCGGTCAGGCGATCGGCGAGGCCGGCTTCGGAACGCATGCGGGCAAGCTCCTCATGCGCTTCCACCCACTCGGGCACCCGGATCACAGCGTCCTCCAGCAACGCCATCCCGCCCGGATCGCCATCCGCCTCCAGCGCATTGGCCAGTCCCAGCAGCACGTCCGGCCCGGCCGCACCCGCCGTCGCGCAGTGACGAAACCGCGCCGCCGCATCCGCCTCCCCGCGTTCCAGGGCGACACGCGCGCGCCCTCGTAAGGCGGTCGGCCGCGCCGGCTCGAGCGACAGCGCCTGGTCGAATGCCGCCGCGGCTTCGTCGAGCCGGTCGTGGTCGCGCAGGATGGTGCCGCGGATGCTGTGCGCGTTCGCCGCCCGCGGGTCCAAGGCCAGCGCCGCATCCACATCGGCCAGCGCTTCGTCCAGCTGCTGAAGTTGCTGTCGAAGCACGGCGCGGTTCACCAGCGCGTCGATGCGCGCCTTTCCAGAGCCTCCTGCGGCAACCGAATAATGCCGAAGCGCCGCCTCGACATCGCCCGCGTGCGCACAGAAGTTCGCGTAATTGTTGTTGATCTGCCCGTCCTGCGGCGCGCGCGCCAGCGCCTGGCGAAAGAAGTCGCTGGCATCCGCAAGTCGGTCTTGCCGCCGCGCGATGAGCGCCATCAGATGAAAGGCTGCCGCCGGTGCGCTCTCCTGCGCGATCACCGGTTCCAGTTCAGCGCGCGCGCCGTTCAGATCGCCTGTCCGAAATGCCGATTCAGCGCGCGCAAGTCGCTGGAGAAGTCTGCTGTCCATGGCGCATGGTTTAAGCTTTGCTCCCGCCTGTCCAGCAGGACTTCGTCCGCGAACGAACACAAGCGCTTGAATGTTCGGCTCCGACCCCGGAAGGTGGCGGCATGCCCAACGAGCCCCTGCCGCTGTTCGATCTCAACCCCGCGCAAGATGTCGCGGCACTTGCACGGGAGTTTGCCGGAACCGGCCGCCTGCAGGTGCGCAACCTGCTCACCCCTCGCTCAGCCGATGTGCTCGCCGACGTGATCCAGCGGCAGACGCCGTACGGTTTGGCCTATCGCGAGCCGGGATCGGCGCCGAAGTCGGTCCGCGCGGATGCGGTGCGTGCCATGCCGCGGACCGAGCACGGGCGCCTGTGGCAGTCGATCGGCGCCGGGGTGGGGCAGGGGGACTATGGCTTCATCTACGGCCAGTATCCGATGCTGGACGCCTATCTGGGTAAATGGGCGCCGGGGCATCCGCTGGAACTGGTCCTCGAATATATCAACACGCCCGAGTTCCTCGGTTTCGTGCGGGCGATCACCGGCATGCCGTCGCTCATCAAGGCGGATGCGCAGGCGACGCTCTTCGCGCCCAACAACTTCCTCGCGATGCACGACGACCGCGGCACCGGCGAGGAGGGACGGCAGGTCGCCTATGTCCTCAGCCTCGCCCGGGAATGGCGCCCCGACTGGGGCGGCTATCTGCTGTTCTACGACGATGACGACGACGTGATCGCGGGCATGAAACCCCGCTTCAACTGCTTGAACCTCTTCCGCGTGCCGCAGCGGCACAACGTCAGCTACGTGCCTCCCTTCGCCCCGGTGGGCCGCTATGCGATCACCGGCTGGTTCCGGGATCGGTGAGCGTGCTCGAAGGACTCCAGCTCAACCCGGCGCTCGATTGGGAGGCACTCGCGGCAGAGTTTGCCGCGCGCGGGCGCATCCGGATCCACGGCTTCCTCGCCGATCCGGTGCCGGCGTTGCTCCACGCAGAGTTGCGCCGGCGCGAGGACTGGCGCCAGCTGGTCAACAGCGGCGACAAGCTGTTCGAGCTCGATCGGGCCACCCGCGCCGCCATGTCTGCCGAGCAGATGCAGGCACTGGAGGCGGCGGTACAGGCCGGCGCCCGGTCTGGCTTCCAGTACCGCTACGAGACGCTTCGCCTGATAGACGGCGATGGCGGCGGCAATGCGGGCGATCCGGAGCTTTCCGCCTTCACCCGCTGGATGTCGGGCGGGGCCGCGCGCTACCGTCTTCGCCAGCTCACCGGCTCGGAGGCGATCGACTTCGCGGACGGGCAGGCGACCGCCTATGCGCCAGGAGATTTCCTGACCGGACATACGGACGAGGTATCCGGCAAGCACCGGCATGCCGCCTATGTCTTCGGCCTCACGCCGCAATGGCGGACCGAGTGGGGCGGGCTGCTGCTCTTCCACGAGGAACGCGGCGCGGTCACCGGCATGTCCCCGGGGTTCAACACGCTGGATGTCTTCGCCGTTCCGCAGCTGCACAGCGTCTCCCGCGTCGCACCGGAGGCTGCGTACCGCCGCTATGCGATCACCGGCTGGCTGCGTTCCCGTCCGCCGCGCGCCTGACCTTCGTCCACTCCAGAAAAACGGGAAGCCTCTCCATGCGCCTTCTTGCCTCTGCCATCCTGCTGTCGTTCGTTCCGCTCGCGCCAGCGCCCGCGTTTGCCCAGGCGAGCGTGAGCACCGGCGCTGCCGACGCTCGACTGCAGAAGCTCTACGAAAAGGAGTGGGCATGGCGGCAGAATGAATTTGCCCGCGTTGCAGAGGACGACAGCTGGAGCGCGAGCGGCGACCACCTGCCCCACGTCGATGCCGCCACCCAGCAACGCCGGCTCACCTATTGGCAGGGGATCGCCCGGGAACTCGATGCGATTTCCGCGGCGGAGCTTTCGCCGGAGGAGCGGATCAACGCTGCGGTCTTCCGCACGACGCTGGAGGCGAACATCGCCAACCAGAAGTTCCGCCACTGGGAAATGCCGCTCAACGCGGACAGCAATTTCTGGTCCGGCCTGGCTGCGCGCCAGCCCTATGCCCGTGCAGAGCAGTACCGGCGCTATCTCGGCCGCATGCGCGACGTCCCGCGCTACTTCGACGAGCAGATCGCCAACATGCGGGCGGGCCTGAAGCGTGGCTTCAGCGTGCCGCGGGTGACGCTCGCCGGCCGCGATTCCTCGATCGCCGCCTATGCGGTGGCAGGGGTGGAGAAGAACCCCTTCTACGCGCCGTTCGCGACGATGCCGTCGAGCATTCCGGCGGCCGAGCAGGCAAAGCTGCGCGAAGAAGCGCGCGCGCTGATCGCCGGCCAGGTGGCGCCCGCCTATGATCGGCTGCTGCGCTTCTTCCGAAGCGAGTATCTGCCGAAAACCCGCACCACGCTGGCGGCAGAGGCGATGCCGGACGGCAAGTCCTTCTACCAGGCGCAGATCCGTGAATATACGACGCTGGACCTCACCGCCGAGCAGATCCATGCGCTGGGGCTGAAGGAAGTCGCGCGGATCAGCGCGGAGATGGAGAAGACCGAGGCGGCGGCCGGCTTCCAGGGAAGCATGGCCGAATTCCTGAAGTTCCTGCGCACCGACCCGCAGTTCTACGCACGCACGCCGGACGAGCTGCTCGGCGTGTCCGCCTATGCCGCGAAGCGGGTCGACGGCCAGCTGAAGAACACCATCGGCCGCTTGCCGCGCTACCGCTTCACCATCGTGCCGGTGCCCGACGCGATCGCGCCCTTCTACACCGCCGGTCGCGGCGGGCTGGAGGCGTGTTCGATGAACACCTACGACCTGCCGTCGCGCCCCCTCTACCAGATCCCGGCGCTGACGCTGCACGAATGCAATCCCGGGCACAGCCTGCAGGCGGCGATCTCGCTGGAGGGACCGGACCGCCCCGCCTTTCGCCGCCAGACCTATTTCTCCGGCTATGGCGAAGGCTGGGGGCTTTACACCGAATGGCTCGGCACCGTGATGGGCATCTACCGCACGCCCTATGAGGACTTCGGCCGGCTTTCCTACGAGATGTGGCGCGCGTGCCGCCTGGTGATCGATACCGGCGTCCACCACCAGGGCTGGAGCCGAGAGCAGGCGATCGCCTATCTCGCGCAGCATACCGCCCTGTCGCAGCACGAGATCGAGACCGAGGTCGATCGCTACATCAGCTGGCCGGGCCAGGCGCTCGCCTACAAGCTTGGCGAGATGACGCTGCGCCGCAAGCGCGCCGACGCCGAGCGGCAGCTCGGCACCGCGTTCGACCAGCGCTGGTTCCACGACGTGGTGCTGGGGCTCGGCTCCGTGCCGCTGCCGGTGCTGGAGCAGGAGATCGACCGCTGGATCCAGGGTGGCGGCAAGAACCCGAACGCGCCCGACGCCTAGCCCGCCAGTGCCTCCCGCTCGGTGGCGAGGTGGGCGAGGAACTGGTCGGTGCACGCCGACCACCCGTAGCGCCGGCCTTCGGCTGCGCAGGCGTCGCGGTCTGCGGTGAGCGCGATGCGGATCGCGCTTGCCAGGTCCCGGTCCACCGCACCGATCCGCCGGCCACCCAGACCGCGGCCCTCCGGCCCCAGGATGTCGATCGGCCCTTCGACCGGGAACGCGGCGACCGGCGTGCCGCAGGCCAGCGCCTCGATCATCACGAGGCCGAACGTGTCGGTGCGGCTGGGGAAGACCAGCACGTCGGCCGCACGATAGGCTTCCGCAAGCGCCGCCCCGTGCAGCGTGCCGAGGAAGCGTGCTTCCGGATAGCGGGCCGCCAGCATCGGCCGCGCCGGACCATCACCGACCACCAGCTTGGTTCCCGGAAGGTCGAGCGCCAGGAAAGCCTCCAGGTTCTTCTCCACGGCGACACGCCCGACATGCAGCATCACGGGTCCGGTCGTGCGGCGCAGCGCCGATCGGGGGGCGCCAGGGCGGAAGATCGCCGGGTCCACGCCGCGGGACCACGGCTTGGTATGGCGAATCCCTTGCGCCGCAAGCCGCGCGGACACGGATGGGGTGGCGGTCAGCACGGCGCTGGAGGGCTGGTGGAACCGCCGGAATGCGGGCCACAAGCATCGCGCCGGCAGATGCGTCCGCAGCGCCAGATAGTCGGGGAAGTTGGTGTGGAACGAGGTGGTGAAGCGCTGGCCGCGATCGAGGCACCAGCGCCGCGCCCCCCAGCCGAGCGGCCCCTCGGTGGCGATGTGCACCGCCTGGGGCCGGAACTGCTCCAGCCGGTGCGCCACTGCCCAGGACTGGCCAAATGCCAGGCGGATCTCGCGATAGCCGGGGCACGCCCAAGTGACGAACCCGTCCGGGGTCACGGTCTCCACGGTATGACCGCGTCGGCGCAATTCGTCGATCGTCGCGGCGAGAGTGCGGACGACGCCGTTCACCTGCGGGGCCCAGGCGTCGGTGACGATCGCGATCCTCATGCCTCGACCGCCACGCCGGCGCAGGCCGCGGCAGCGACTGCCGCCTCGGCATGCCAGTCGATCAACTCCATACGGCCATCGGCGTGCTCCACCAGCGCGGTGCAGCTCTCCACCCAGTCGCCGTCGTTGTAATAGGTCACGTCGCCGATCCGACGGATCTCCGCGGTGTGAATATGCCCGCAAACCACCCCGTCGACCCCGCGTTCGGCGGCGGCATGGGCGACCGTTTCCTCGAAGCGGGAGATGAAGCTCACCGCATTCTTCACCCGGTTCTTGGCGTAGGCGGAGAGCGACCAATAGGGCAGGCCCATCCGCCTGCGGCCTGCGTTCCACAGCCGGTTCGCCTTCAGCAGCAGCGTGTAGGCATGGTCCCCAAGGAAGGCGAGCCAGCGCGCGTAGAGCACCACGCCATCGAACTGGTCACCGTGCAGCACCAGCAGGCGGCGGCCATCCGCGGTGGTGTGGATGTCCTCGTCCAGCAGTTCGACGCCGCCGAACTCCAGCCCGACATAGTCGCGGAAAGCCTCGTCGTGGTTGCCCGGCAGGTAGACGACGCGCGTGCCGCGCCGGGCGAACTTCAGGATGGTGCGGACCACGTCATTGTGGCTGGCCGGCCAGTACCAGCCTTTGCGGATCTGCCAGCCGTCCACGATGTCGCCGACCAGGTAGAGCGTCTCGCACTCGACGGAGCGCAGGAACTCCACCAGCGCGCGGGCGCTGCTGCCGGGCGTGCCCAGATGGACGTCGGACACGAACACCGTCCGAAACGCCCGCCGCGGTGCCTCGGGTGCGTAGGACTCGGGTTCGGCGATCCAGGCGGGAAGGGTCTTGAGGGCGGGGGCGAGTGCGGTGCGCGGCATGTGCGAACTCCCATCGTCGGGCCGAGGGGAGCTTTAGGGCAGACAGGCTACAGGCGCTTTGCAATCGGGTGACGCCGCTGTCATCGCCCGGTCACCTGCGTGTCACGGATGAAGTCAGCGCACGTGCCGCCGGGCCTGGATGCGAAAGGCGAGGTGCAGGACCGCAGCGGTCGCGCCCAACGTGCAGGCTCCCAGCCAGACGATCAGGCCATAGCCCCAGCCGAACGCCAGTACCGCCAGTGCGGTGCCGAGCGCGATGCCGGCCCAGCCGGCGATCCGCAGGCGCCGGCTCGCTTGGCGCGGCAGCATGCGGTGCAGCAGGGGTCCCTGGTGGCGCGGCAGGCCGTGCATCAGGGCGCTGAAGCTCAGCGCCGCGACCAGGAGGAGCAGCAGGTGGATCATGCGAGTGCGAGCTCCTTTGCGCGCGGCGTGCGAAGGCCGGTCGCCTTGGATGCGTTGCGGTGGACCTTGCGTGCGCTCCAGCCGAGTGCCGCTGCGATGGCCAGCATCACCAGGTCGAAGCTCGGGAACAGCCAGTTGCCAGCGGCGATGCTCGTGATCGGATTGCGCGACGTGGTGACGGCGTTGACCACGGGAATTGCGGCATAAAGCGCCGCGCCGGCCGTCAGCACCTCTACCCAGGCGCGGCGGGCGGGGCGGGCGATCGCCCATACGAGCGACGCGCCCCAGACGATGAACATCCAGTGGATCTCCCACTCCGCACGACCGTCCATCTGCACCGGCAGCAGGCGGTTCGCGAGGAAATAGGTCGCGATGCCGGCCATCAGCCCGCCGATCGCGGCGATATTCAGGCGTTCCACCAGGCGGAAGCCGAAATGCGGTCGGGCAGGGTTCGGCAGCTTCGCCCGCCGCTTCACCGTCCACAGCACCAGGCCGCTACCGACCATGATTGTGCCGCCCACGCCGGAGAGGAAATAGAACCAGCGGAGCGCGATGTCGGCGAACCGGCCGGCATGAAGGCCCACCATCACGCTTTCGGTCGCCGCCGCGCCGCCCTGTTCCGGGCTTGCCGACGCGAACTTGCCGGTCGCGCCCGAGAAGGTGACGGACGGCCCGCGGGTGCCGATGCCGCTTCCCATCGCGCGGACCAGCGTCACGGTCGCGGTGGTGTCGCCCGGATTGGCGACGGTGACTACGCCCACGTCGGCGCCGTTCCAGCGGCGCTGCGCCTCTGCGATCATCGGCGCGATCGGCGCCATCGGCGCGGCGATCCCCGACCGTTCGACCGGTGGCGCCTCGCCTCGAAGCTGCTGGTAATAGCCGGTCGGCTCCGCATAGTTCGCAGCAATGCCCCAGGGCATGTACATCACCGCGAGCGTTACCAGCCCGGTATAGGTAATCATCAGGTGGAACGGCAGCGCCGTCACCGCCGTAACGTTGTGCGCGTCCAGCCAGCTACGCTGCCCTTTGCCGAACCGCAGCAGGAAGAAATCGACGAAGATCTTCTTGTGGGTGATGATTCCCGAAAGAATGGCGACCAGCATGAACATCGCTGCGATGCCCACCAGGTAGCGCGCCCACAGCACCGGCATGTAGTGAAGGTCGAAGTGGAAGCGGTAGAGGAAGAAGCCGCCCCGCGTCTCGCGTGCGGCAACCTTGTTGCCCTCACCGTCGAGCACCGCCTGCGTGTCGCCGCGTCCGCGACCGCCGCGCCCACCGGGCTTGCCCGGGGCGCCCGCCTTTTCGCCGGGGACCCAGAACGCCGTGGTCTCGGCACCGCGTGCGCTGGGGAGCGTGATGTACCAGCTGCGCGCATCACCGGCATGCTCGCCCAGCCAGCGTACCGCGCCCTGGGCGGATTGCACGGTGGAGGGATGGCCGCTCACTTCCGGGCGCATCCAGCGCGTGATCTCGTCCTGGAAGTATGCGGCCGTTCCCGTCGCGAACACCGCGAACAGCAGCCAGCCGAACAGCAGCCCAGTCCAGGTGTGCAGCCAGGCCATGCACTGGCGGAACCCGTCCTTCACAGCCGGCCTCCCGACGCCAGCGAGAGCCAGAGCCCGCCTCCCAGCAGGACGGCGGCGGCGATCAGCCCCGCCCAGAGCTTCCAGGGAGAACGAATGGCAAAGGCGGTGAGCGCGATGACCGGAAAGATCACGAACGCCAGCAGCGTCGAGGCCATCGTCGCCTGCGCCGGCGCGATCGGCCAGGTCCGCGCGAGCAGCCCCGTAGCGAGCGAGGTCACGACATAATTGCCCAGCGTCGCCGCCACGATGCGGGCGCTGAGCGCCAGCGACTGGCGGTGACCACCGTTGTGCTTGGCAGCGGCCGCGCTCACCGGCCGCTGTCCGGACCGAGGATGCTAGGGAATGCCGCCGCGAACGGGACAGGACGTGCAGCCTGAAGGCAGCCGAAGGACACGATCACGGTAATTCCCCACTCCGCTATTGCGTGTGGTTCTCAATAAAGCGCCCGTCACAACTGTAAAGGCTCCGTGCGAGCCATTCGCAAGAATCCTTCGATCCCGAGTGCCACCAGCATGGTGAGCCCCGTCAGCGGAAACAGGACGCCGGCCGCCGCCATCATGAGGAGGAGCGCCCGGGCAGCGCGGCGGTCCGGGTGGCGGGGCGGGGCGGCAAGAGTCCCCGGCGCGCGCCGCTTCCACCACATGGCCGCGCCGGTGAGCGACAGCAGCACCACGGCGACGCATCCGAACAGCATCAGCAGCCGGTTCGGCTCGCCGTACTCCTCGCCCTTGTGCGTGGCGATGCCCCATTCGACGACCTTCGCGCCGGCGCCGAAGCCGGCGAAGCGCGCGTCCTGCAACACGCGGCCGCTGCCTGCGTCCAGGTAGAGCGCGCGGCCGTCTTCCGCCCGGCGGATCGTCTTGGAAAAGAGGTAGGGCTCGCCCGGCGCCGCGGGCAGGCTCAGCACCCAGGGCGCCGTCATGCCATGGCGCGCCGCCAGCGCAGCCGCCCGGTCAACGCCGATGTCGCCGTGGCTGCCGTGCGGCATCGACGCTTCCTGGAGAGACCAGGGCAACGCCTCGGCCACGTCATGGCCGGCGTGGCCGCCGTGGCCCGGCATCGCGCTTGCCTGTGGCGGCTCCGGGCGGCCGAGCCCCTGGCTCGCGATCGTGCCGCGTAGCGCATTGCCCCAGGTGCCGGTCCACGGCATGCCGGTCACCGCCAGGAACAGTACCACCGTGCCGGCGACGACGCCGACTGCCGCATGGAGATCCCGCCAGAACAGGCGTCCTCCCGGGGTCCCGCGTACGCGCAGGGCCGGACTGCCGCCGCGCGGCCACCACAGGTACACGCCGGTCACGACCAGCAGGATTGCCCAGCCGCCTACCGCCTCGATCAGCGCGTTGCCGACCGGTCCGGTGAGGATCAGGCTGTGGAGATCGCGCACCGTCTGCAACGCGCCGCCCTTGCGCGTAAGTCCCAGCACCGTTCCGCGATACGGATCCACCCACGCCGTTTGCTGCGTCCCTTCAGACGTGGTGACCAGCATACGCCAGCTTTCTGCGGCCCCGGCAGGGCGATCCACCTCGATTACTGCGCCGCCGGTCTCATGGCGTACCCGCTCCAGCAGGGTGCCGAGCGGGAGCGGCGCAGCCTCTGGCTCGACCGCCACCAGCTGCGGATAGATCAGCCGCTCCAGCTCCGGCTTGTACAGGTACAAGGCGCCGGTGATCGCCAGCCAGATGAGGAAGGGGAGCACCAGCAGGCCGGCATAGAAGTGCCAGCGCCATACCGCGCGATAGAAGCCGCCGGTCGCGGCTGCAGACGTTGCCATGCGCGACTTCCTCAGAATCGCAGCCGCACGGCGCCGTACAGCGCGCGCGGGTCCGCAGGGGCGTTGAGCAGCTGGGTGCCGTCCCACCACACATATTCATATTGCTCATTGCCCAGGTTCTTCACCTGGGCCGAAAGCTCCACCTGCGGCGTCACTTCGAACGCGACCTCGCTCGACACCACCACATAGGCGCCGTAACGGCCGCGATCGTTGTTGGCGGTAAGCTCGTACGAGAACTGGCCATTGCCCCACAGCGACACGCGCCAGCGTGCGGCCGGGACGAGGTCCAGCCCGCCCGAGAACAGGTTCTGCGGAACGTGGTCGATCCAGTTCCCCGCCTGCGCCGGGGTGGCGGGATCGGGCGTCCGGATGCGAGCATGCTGGTAGGAGTAGGCACCCCACAGGCTCACCCCGGCGATTGGGGCCAGGTTCACCTGCACGTCGATCCCCTGCCGGCGCGTTTCGCCCAGATTGTCGAAGTCGCCGTTGGGGTCGTTCAGGCGGCGCTTGATCTCGCCGGTCGCGGTCTGCCGCCACAGTGCGACGCGTCCCTCCAGCCAGGTGCCGCGGGCATATTTAACCCCCGCCTCCCAGCCGGTGTTGATCGACGGGGCCAGGTCAGTCGTCCGCGGCGGCACCTTATAGGCGCCCGATCCCGCGCCGATCTGGAACGTGCGACCATAGTTCGCATAGGCGGTCAGCCCGGTCAGTGGCGTCACCGCGACGCTGAGCTTCGGCTGGCTGATCGTGCCATAGTCGTTGACGGCATAGCGCGCGCCGGCAAGCCGGTCGTCAAGCTCGCCCGATACCCGGTCCACCCGCCAGGCCGGCGTGATCTTCAGCCACCCGGTCGGCTCGATCACCGCCTGCACATAGCCGCCGTAGACGGTGAGATCGAAGGCCTGGTCCCGGGTCTGCCGGGTCGCCACCCGCCGCTCGGTCAGCCAGCGGCGGCTCTTGTTGTCCTGCACCTGCACGTCGCCGCCCGCCTCAATTTGCAGCCGGTGGAGGAACGCCACCTCGGGTCGATAGTGGAGCGTGAGCAGCCCGCCATATTGCGTCTCCTCCGTCAGCCGCCGCTGCTGCGAGACGTCGGCGGAGAAGCGCACGTAGCGGTCATCGAACTGGGTGGTGACATAGGCCTTGGCAGCAAGGCTCAGCTCGGACGCGACATCCGCGTCGAGATGCAGGCTATATTCCCCCAGCCGCCGCTTGCCACCGTCCGTCTCCGAAATCGCGTAGGAGGTGGAGCGGTTCTCGGCGTTGTCCCTGCTCGTCAGATAGCCCGGCTCCTGCGCTTTCGCCGTCGAATATCGCGCGATTGCGCCCACCGCGGCGCCGCCGAGATCATAGAACCACTTGCCCGCCAGGTTGGCGCGGCGCAGGTCGGCATGCTCGCGAAAGCCGTCGGTCTGGCGATATCCGACGAAGTAGTTCTGGCTGAAGCCGCCGCGCTCGATCCCGGCGGAGACCTGTCCCTCATAGGTCCCGAACGCCCCCGCCAGCGCTCGCGCGTCCAGGTAGGTGCCGCCGATGCGGGTCAGGATGTTGGCGTTGCCCGCGATGTTGTGGAGCCCATAGCGCGGGTCTGCGGTGCCGCGGACCAGTTCCACCGCGGCGATGTCCAGCGGCATCACCATGTCGATGAACACCATGCCGCCGTCGTTGGCGTTGCTGGGAATGCCGTCGATCAGCAGCTTGACCGCGTTGATCTCCCCCTCGCCATTGAAGCCGCGGATCGAGAAGCGGCCGGAAGTATTGCCCTGGTTGAAGTCGGTGAGCGTCACGCCGGGCAGGCGCGCGAACAGCTCCCATGTATTGTCCACGCTCTGGCGCTGGGCGAGATCGCCGCCCAGCACGTCGACGGAGGTGAGCACCTCGTCCCCGGAGCGGGGGAGGCGGGTGCCGGTGACGACGACGGATCCCACCGTCAGGCTGGTGTCGGCGACGTCACGGTCGCTCGATTGCGCCGCCGCGGGAGAGGCCGCGACGACGAACGCCGCGTATGCGGCGGTTCGAAACAAGGTCATGCAAATATCCTGATCCGGCGACCCCTTGGGGACGCCCTTGACGTGATGAGCGGATCAGGCGGTGGTGGGGGGTCCCCGCAGCGGCGGACGCAGGAACGGGCTCGCCGCGACGGGCACCCGCACGGGCAACCGGAAGCTGGCCGCCAGGATGAAGAACAGCGCGATCGCCAGCAGCAGCGGATCGGTCGCGGCAAGCGCCGCCGTCGCAACCCCCGCGAACGCGCAAGGGGGCTGCTCCTTGACATCGTGCTGCTGGCCGTGGTGCTCCCCGCTGCCCGTCGTCGCGTGGCTGTCGTGGGCGCCATGGCCCGCCCCGTGCGCGGCCGCCGCGGGCAGGACCGCGCCATAGCCTGAGCACATCGCAAAGGTCGGAAGGCCGGCCGGGGAGGCCACCAGCATGTAGCCGGTCGGGATCAGCAGCCGCATCAACAGCGCCGCCGCGATCAGCCAGGCGGCCGACCGGCGATGGGCCAGGAGGTAGCGGCGAAGCGCGGTCACAGATCCGCTGTACCGGGAGGGCGCAGGCAAGTCACGCGCCGCGCCCTGCACCGGCCGCAGGGCCGCCGCATTGACCTACCCCGAGGCTTGCGCGACGAGCGCGCGCAGAGTGGCGCCACGAAAGGATCATCCGTGCTCCGTAACGACACAGCCCCTGGGGAAGTTCAATCGCGCGCGTCGCGCCCGGGCGATCGCGGCTGGGTGGCGGACGCCATCGCCCGGCTGACGGCGGAGCAGCGGCGTTCCGCCGACACGCACCTGATCGAGGTGCCGCTTTCGGCGGCGGCCGGCGGCGTGCGCCTGTACCTGAAGGACGAGTCGAGCCACCCGACCGGCAGCCTCAAGCACCGGCTCGCCCGCTCGCTGTTCCTCCACGCGCTGTGCAACGGCTGGATCGATGCGGGCACCACCGTGGTAGAGGCATCCTCAGGCTCGACGGCGGTGTCGGAAGCCTATTTCGCCCGGCTGCTCGGGTTGCCGTTCGTGGCGGTGCTGCCGCACTCGACCTCGCCCGAGAAGATCGCGGCGATCGAGCATCTCGGCGGCCGCTGCCACAAGGTCGCTGACCCGCGCACCGTCTATGCCGAGGCGGAGCGGATCGCGGCCGAAACCGGCGGCCACTACCTCGACCAGTTCACCTATGCCGAGCGTGCGACCGACTGGCGCGGCAACAACAACATCGCGGAGTCGATCTTCGCGCAAATGGCGCTGGAGGCGCATCCGATCCCGACCTGGATCGTATGCGGGGCCGGCACCGGCGGCACCTCCGCCACCATCGGCCGCTACCTGCGCTACCGCGGGCATGCGACCCGGCTGTGCGTCGCCGATCCGGAGGGCTCGGTCTTCCACCGCTACTTCGCCGATCGCAGCGTCACCGCTTGGGACGGGCCGATGACGCTGGTGGAGGGGATTGGCCGCCCACGCGTCGAGCCGTCGTTCGTGCCGAACGTCATCGACCGGATGATCGCGGTGCCCGACGCCGCGAGCTTCGGCGGCGCCCGGCAGCTCTCGGCGGTGCTCGGCCGCCGCTGCGGCCCGTCGACCGGCACCAACCTCATCGCCTGCCTGACGCTGATCGAGGAGATGGCCGCGCGCGGGGAGCAGGGTTCCATCGTCACGCTGCTGTGCGATCCCGGCGAGCGCTACGCCTCCACCTGCTTCTCCGACGAATGGATGGCGAGCCGCGGCCTCGTCTGTCCCGACCAGGCGGCGCGGATCGAGCGCATGGTCGGGCAGGGTGAACGCCAGGCCGGCGTTTGAGGTTCCAAAACGCAGCAAAACCAAAGCGTTCGGCTGCAAATTTCCGTGCTCCTGCGAAGGCAGGAGCCTAGGTGCCGAGCAATACGCTCCGTTTTGCTTGGCCAAGTATCCGCGCCGGCGCGGGTATACGGCGTCAGCAGGCCGCTTCACCCGGTCCGCGAAGTCACTTGCCCAGCGTCCGCCGGATCGCCTCCAGCGCCACCGGCCGCATTGCCGCATAGCCGGCTGGCGTCGGGTGCACTCCGTCGTTAGCGAACCCCGGCTTCATCGCGCCCTCGGCCGTTGCGAGCGCCGGGTGGTAATCGACATAGGTGAAGCCTTCGGCTGCCGCATAGCGCTTCAGCCATGCATTCATCTCCGCGATCTGCGGCGCCGGCCGCTTGTCGGGGCTCCATGGGAACGCGGCGGCAGGGGGGATCGAGGCCAGGATCACCTTGATGCCGTTGGCCCGCGCCAGTTCGGCCATGCCCTGGATGTTGCCCTGGACCATCGCCATGGTCGCGGCTCCGGTGTTGCCGGCGATGTCGTTGGTGCCGGCCATGATGTGCACCGCCTTGGGCTTCAGCGCGATCACATCCTCACGAAAGCGCACCAGCATCTGTGGCGTGGTCTGCCCCCCGATGCCGCGGTCGATGCGGCCCTCCTTGAAGAAATCGGGATCGCCCTTGATCCAGCCGTCGGTGATGCTGTCGCCCATGAAGACGACGCTGACCGGCTGCCCGCGGACCGCAGCATTGTCGCGGTGGTAGCGGCACAACTGCGCCCAGTCGCGCGTTACCTGGTGCAGCTTGCGCATCTCACGTCCCTCGGGATCGGTCTCCTCGGCACGGCTGGGGCAGGGGTCCGCGACAATCCCCACGGGATCGCTGGCATGGGGATCGCCCGGAAGCTTCACCTGGGCAGAGGCAGGTGCCGCCAGGAGAAGCGGCACCAAGAACAGACGGACAGCATGGTTCATCACGGGCCTCCGCAAGGATCAGTTCGGGCAGACGGCGCCGGCGGGGTCGGTCACCAGCCGGAGGTCGGCGATCGCGAAGCGTAGCGGCGCGCTGCTGGTGACGGAGAAGACCTCGCCCACCTTGGCCACGTCAGCCCCCTTGTCGCGGAAGCATTTGAGCGGCACCCGCACCGTCCGCCAGTTGGCGCCTGCCGCGCCGAACAGGGTGCGTGCGTCAATGCGGCCGGCGCCGAAGCCTAGCGTGACCGGCCCCTTTGCGGGCGCGCCGACGCGATAGGTCACCTGCAGCAGCAGGTCGGCGTTGGTCTCGCGCGTCAGGTCGATTTCCGGCCCGGTGATCCGCACGCTCCCAGCGCCGTTCCAGCTGAACTGGCGCGCGCCTTCCTGGGTCTGCGGCCCGTCGACCGCCGTGACGGTGACGCCTGCATCGGCTGCCAGCTTGAACGGGGCAGGCACCTGGCCGCGCGCGAAGTAAAGGCTGGTGTTGCCGAGGCTTGCGTCCACACCCGCGACTTCCGCCAGCCGCGGGACGGTTCCGCCGCGCGCGTAGGACAGGCCATAGCCGAACGGGAATAGCGGGTCATAGCCGGGCGCACCCTTGTTGAGGGTGAACTGCCCCGCGGTCTTCGGCCAGCTGAAGGCGAGCTTGCCTGCAAAGTCGCGGCGCGGCCGCCCGTCGCGGTCGCCCACCAGCACGTCGGCCACGCCTGCGCCCTCGGTGCCGGGCAACCAGGCGGCGACGAACGCATCCGACTGGTTGATCTCCGGATTGACCCACATCGGACGGCCGGAGAGAAAGACGGACACGGTCGGCACGCCCGCAGCCTTCAGCTTCTTCAGCAGGTCGAGCGCCTGCTTGTCGCCCGGCTGGAACTCCAGCGTGCGAACGTCGCCCCGCATCTCCGCATAGGGCATCTCGCCGAACACGACGATCGCGACGTCCGGCTTCTTCGTGAAGCTGCCGTTGGCGCTCAGCGTTGCGGTGCCGCCGCCGGCCTTCACCGCCTGGGCGATGCCGGCATAGATCGACTGGCCGTTCGGGAAGTCCGCATTGGTGTTGCCGTCGCCCTGCCAGCTCAGCGTCCAGCCGCCCGACTGGCGGCCGATGTCGTCGGCGGCGTCGCCTGCGACCAGGATGTTCGCGCTCGCCTTGATCGGCAGCACGCCGGTGTTCTTCAGCAGCACCAGGCTCTTGGCCACGGCCTCGCGGGCAACCGCCCGGTGCTCTGCCGATCCGAACACGTCGGCCCGCGTTTCATAGGGGCGCGCAGGATCGAACAGGCCCAGCTTCGCCTTCACCCGCAGGATGCGGCGCACGGCATCGTCGATGCGCGCCATCGGGATGCGGCCGTCCTTTGCCGCCGCGACGGTGGTCTCGAACAAGCCCTTCCAGCTGTCCGGCGCCATCGCCATGTCCAGCCCGGCGTTGAAGGTCGCCGGGCAGTCGGCGTTGGTGCAGCCCGGGATCTGGCCATGGCCGTTCCAGTCGCCGACGACGAAGCCGTCGAAGCCCATCCGGCCCTTCAGTACGTCCGTCAGCAGCGACTTGTTGCCGTGCATCTTGGCGCCGTTCCAGCTGCTGAACGATGCCATCATCGTCATCGTGCCGGCGTTCACCGCGGCCGGGTAGCCCGCGTTGTGGATGCGGATCAGCGTCTCCTCGTCGACCTGCGTGTCGCCCTGGTCGACGCCGTCCTTGGTGCCGCCGTCTCCCAGGAAGTGCTTCACGCTCGCGGAGACATGGCCCTGCTGGATCGGCCCCTTGCCGCCGCCCGTCGCCTTCCCGCGCCCCTGCAACCCCTCGATCATCGCCCCGGCGTAGGAGCGGACCACGGCGGGATCCTCCGAATAGCCTTCGAACGCACGGCCCCAGCGATCGTCCTGCGGCACCGCCAGCGTCGGCCCGAACGCCCAGTCGAAGCCCGCCGCTGCCGTCTCGGCCGCCGTCGCCGCGCCGATCCGCCGGATCAGGTCAGGATCGCGCATCGCGCCCAGCGCGCTGTTGTGGGGAAAGATCGTCGCGCCGACGACATTGTTGTTGCCGTGCACCGCGTCAATGCCGAACATCAGCGGGATCGGCACATGGCCGGGGCGCTTCTCCAGCGCGACCTTGTTGAACGCATGGCTGGTCGCGACCCACGGCGCTGCCGGCGAGCGATCGGGGGCCCCCAGCGGCGGCGAGCTGCCGCCGGCCAGGATGCTCCCCAGCGGGTAGCGGCGCAGGTCCTCCGGCGTGATCGCGCTGGTATCGGCCTGGATCATCTGGCCGACCTTCTCCTCCAGCGACATGGAAGCCATCAGGCGGGTGACGAACGCTTCGGTGGCTGGATCGATGAGGTCGGGGCTCTTGGCGGCCGGCCAGCGATCCGGGTGGGCGGTGCTCGCCTGCGGCCCGGGAGCGGGCTGGTTCGCCTGCTGTGCCACCACCGGAGTCGCGAAGATCGCCGCACCGGCGAGCAGTCCACGCAGCGTCGATACCCTGTTCATCTACCTCTCCCTCCCTGTTGCCGTGTTCGGCACACCGGCGCACCTTGTCCCGCTATGTGGACTTAAAGCGTGCCATCTGAAAATCTTTGCGTTCGCAACCCTTTCTGGGCTTGGCGGCGGCTGCCGCAGATGCTTCATCAGCCGCAACATGCGAGAGAGCAACAGGAAACCCAGGGCGCGGAGCGCTCGCCAGAGCGGCGCGCCGACGATCTCGGACGTCGCGGCGCGCGCCGGGGTTTCCACCATGACGGTCTCGCGCGTCATCAACGGCGAAGGAAGTGTCCGGGACACCACTCGGGAGACGGTGGTTCAGGCGATTTCCGACCTGAACTATGCGCCCAACCGGGCGGCGCGCAGCCTGGCGGGGGCCGCGCAGCTTCGGATGGCGCTGCTCTACAGCAATCCCAGCGCCGCCTATCTCAGCGAGTTCCTGGTCGGGAGCGTCGACCAGGCCGGGCGCAGCGACATCCAGCTGGTGGTGGAGAAATGCGAAGGCGACGGCGACGAGCGGCGCGTGGTGCAGCGGCTCGTCGCTGGCATCGACGGCATCATCCTCCCCCCTCCGCTGTGCGATTCGCGCGCGGTGCTGGACTATCTGGCGGAAGAGGGCGTCCCGACCGTGGTCGTGGCGACGGGAAAGCCACCGGAGGACGCCACTGCGGTCTCCATCGACGACCGTGCCGCCGCCCATGCGATGACGCGGCACCTGCTGTCGCTCGGCCATGCCCGCATCGGCTTTATCATCGGCAATCCGAACCAGACCGCCAGCGCCCTGCGGCTGGAGGGGTATCGCGCCGCGCTGGCGGAAGCGGGCATCCCGCACGATCCGGCACTCGAGGTGGCGGCGCTCTTCACCTATCGGTCCGGTCTCGATGCGGCCGAGACCCTGCTCGACTTGCAGCCCCGGCCGACGGCGGTCTTCGCGAGCAACGACGACATGGCCGCAGCCACGGTCGCCGTGGCGCACCGCCGCGGGCTGGACGTGCCGGGTGACCTGACGGTCTGCGGGTTTGACGACAGCGCGCTTGCGACCACCATCTGGCCGGAGCTCACCACGATCCATCAACCGATCGCGGACATGTCGCGTGCCGCAGTGGACCTGCTTGCCGAACGGATCCGTGCGCGCCGCGCCGGAAACGGGGAGGCGGCTCGCCGCCTCGTCCTCGACTACACCCTGATCCGGCGCCAGTCCGATGCCTCGCCGCGCAAGCGGCCGCGCGTCGTGGTTCGCGCCGGGCGATAGCAAAAGGGGCCCGGACGCTTCGCATCCAGGCCCCCTCCGTTCCACCTGCTTGATGACGCCTCAGCGCCAGCCGGCGTCGATGAAATAGTCGTGGCCCGTGCACATCCGGGCATCGTCGGACGCCAGGAACAGCACCAGGGCTGCCACGTCCGAGGGCTGGATGCGGCCGTTCAGGCATTGGCCCGCAATGATCTCAGCCTCGCCTTCGGGCGTGTACCAGCGCTCCTGCCGGGGCGTCTGGACGTTGCCGGGAACGATGGTGTTCACGCGGATGTTCTCACGACCCAGGTCGCGGGCCAGGCTGCGCGTGAGCCCCTCGATCGCCGCCTTGGAGGTCTGGTAGAGCACCAGTTCGGGCAGCGCGAGGTGCCAGCTGATCGAACCGAAGTTCAGGATCACGCCGCCGCCGTTCCGCTTCATCGCCGGAGCCACCGCCTGCGCGGCGAAAAACTGGTGGCGCAGGTTCACCGCCAGCCGCTCGTCCCAATATTCCGGGGTGACCTGCTCCACCGTATGACGATCGTCATTGCCGGCATTGTTGATCAGGATGTCGACGCCGCCGAGCTCGGCTTCCATCTCCGCAAAGCAGGCGCGCAGCGCCGCGATGTCGGTCAGGTCGCAGCGGAAGAAGCGCGGGGCATGCTCCGCGTCCTGCGAAAGGCGCGCGACCAGCTGCTGGCTCGCTTCTTGGGCGATATCGACGAAGGCGACGCGTGCACCCTGGGCCACGAACGCTTCGGTCAGCCCTTTGCCGATCCCCGAGCCGCCGCCGGTGACGATCACCCGCTTGTTCTTCAGGCTTGGGTAGATCGCCCGCCGTTCGGCCGTACTCGTTTGCTGCAACACGGAAATCCTTCTCAACTGATGTTCTAGCGGCGCTCAGCGGGCGAGCAGGCCGCGCTGCGCCAGGTTCTGCATCAGGGCACCGATGCCCTGGCTCCACGGCGCTGCCGCCTTGGAGGTGGTGACCGTGTTCACCAGCGTGCCCAGCCGGGCGCTCGCGATCGTCACCTGGTCGCCGACCTTGTGGGTGAAGCCCCGACCCGGCGCATCGCGGTCCTGGGTGGGCGCGAACAGCGTCCCCAGGAACAGCACCAGGCCATCGGGATACTGATGCTCGCTCATCGCCTGGGCAAGCAGCGTCTCGGGGTCGCGGCTGATCTCGCGCATCGTGCTGTAGCCGTCGAGCGTGTAGCCGTCGGCGCCCTCGATCCGCAGCGTCACTTCGGCCGCACGCACGTCGTCGATGCCGAAGCCGTCGTCGAACAGCCGGATGAACGGCCCGAGCGAGCAGGACGCATTGTTGTCCTTGGCCTTGCCGAGCAGCAGGGCGGAGCGGCCCTCGAAATCGCGCAGGTTGACGTCGTTGCCCAGGATCGCGCCGACCGCACGGCCGTTCGCGTCGGCAAGCAGCACGACCTCGGGCTCCGGGTTGTTCCAGGTCGAATCGGAACGGACGCCGACCTCGGCGCCCCAGCCGACGGTGGAAAGCACCGGCGCCTTGGTGAAGATCTCGGCATCCGGGCCGATCGCGACCTCCAGATACTGGGACCAGAGGCCATCGGCAATCAGCGCATCCTTCAGCACCGCAGCCTCGGCAGAACCCGGCACTACCGAGCGGATGCTGCCGCCCAGCGCACTTTCCAGGCGCGTGCGGACTTCGGCGGCGCGCTCATGGTCGCCGCGCGCACCTTCCTCGATCACCCGCTCCAGCGCGGAGACCGCAAAGGTCACGCCCGCGGCCTTGACGCACTGCAGGTCGATTGGGCTGAGCAGCCGCACGGCCGCGTCGGCATCGGGCGAGAGGCCCAGCGTCTCCAGGTCGCCGATCGCTTCGCCGCCGGTCGCATCCGTCACGCCCTGTGCGACCAGTGCGGACACGGTGGGGGCCACGCGCGCCATGTCGTGGACGATGCCGTCCTTGATCAGCACGGGGGAGGGGCCGTCGCCGCGATCGATGCGGCCGAGCAAGGTGGCGCTGCGCCAGTCAGCCGGCAGCGCGCCGAGAATCGAGTGCTGAGTTTCTGTCATGTCCTCTCCGTCCCTGTTAGCGGTATCGTTCACGGTGAAGCGGTCCGTCAAGTGAGCGATGGTGCCGATGCGTCATCCTCCGGCCCGGGCGCTCTGCCACATCCGCAGTTCGCCCCCTTGCGGGGCTTTCGTCGATGGCCCAGCTTTGCGCGATGAGATGGAAGCGTCTGCTGCCGTTGCTTCAGGGCGAGTTGGTCTATCCCGGGCGGGTGTCGCACCTCGTCCAGGCGCCCGATGCGAGGCGGGAAACCGTTCGGATCGCGTCCGGTCTCCTGTCGGGCGTCGCGGCGGCGCACGGCCGGGCGTTCCTCGGCATTCCCTATGCGGCGCCGCCGGTGGGCGCGCTTCGCTGGCGTGCGCCGCAGCCCGTCGAGCCGTGGCAGGGTGAGCGGGATGCGACCCATACCGGGTCGCCCGCGGTCCAGAGCGTCGGCCAGGGCCGGTTCGCCCCCGTCGCAGGGAGCGAGGACTGCCTGTATCTGAACGTCTATACACCGCCGGGAACTGCCCCGATCAGGGGCTGGCCGGTGATGGTCTTCCTCCACGGGGGCGCCTTCTCGCTGGGCGCCGCAGACAATTACGACCCCAGCTTGCTGGCGACGGAGCAGCAGGTGGTGGTGGTCGCGCCCAACTACCGGATGGGCGCCTTCGGCTTTCTCGCGCATCCCGCGCTTGCTGCCGAGCAGCCGGACGGCGGGTCGGGCAACTTCGGACTGCTCGATCAGCAGGCGGCCCTCCGCTGGGTTCGCGACAACGTCGCCGCCTTCGGGGGAAACCCGGGGGAGGTGACGCTGTTCGGCGAGTCCGCCGGGGCCTGGAGCACCTCCTACCAGATGCTTTCACCGGGAGCGGCGGGACTGTTCCACCGCGCCATCCTGCAAAGCGGCGTGGCGGTGGACCCGCTCTCCACCGTAGCAGCCGCGGAGGCTCAGGCGGACGGCGAGGTTTTCGCGGAACGGTTCGACGCGGGCGGCCGCTATGCGTTCGATCGGCTGCGGGCGCTGCCTGCCGCCGACATCGCGCGCGCAGCCCCCATCCGGCGCGGCATCCTCGGTCCGGGGAGCTGGGGTCCGGTCTCGGGCGACGCGGTGATCCCGGAGGAGCCCGCGCGCGCCTTCGCGGAGGGGCGCTATCGGCCGGTGCCGGTGATCGTCGGCACCAACAGCGACGAGGGGCGGGTGTTCGGCCTCGGCATCCTCAGTCGCGCGGATTTCGAGGCGCGCGTGCGCGCGGACTGGGGCAGGGACGCCGATGCCGTGCTCGCCCGCTATCCCGCCTGGACCCGCAGCGAGGCGCAGCTTGCCTTCGCTTCCCTGATTACCGACGCACGTTTTGCGCATCCGGCGGATCGCATGCGACGGCTGCTTGCCGGCCGCGCGCCCGTCTACGGCTATCGGTTCGACGACATCGAGGCGCCGTTCACCATCCCGCATCCCTGGGCGCCGATGGCGATGCGCGCCTATCATGCAGGCGAGATCGCCTATGTGTTCGGCACCCGCTGGGTACTCGCCAATCCCGCGCGCTTCACCCCTGCACAGGCCCGGCTTGCGCGGCGGATGCGCGATCTCTGGGGCGCGTTCGCGCGGGGCGAGGCACTGCCCCACTGGCCGCCATTCACCCGCTCCGAGCCGGTCGTGCGCGTGTTCTCCCCGGAAGGGGACCGCACGGAGACCGACTTCGCCACACGCTACCGCTGCGACTTTTGGGAGGCCAGCTAGGCTGACGCGGGCGCCATCACCCGGATCACGCCTGCGGCGATTTGGGCGGTCACCGGCGTCTTCGCCAGCACCTCGCCGTCGATCGAGATCGGCAAGGGCGGATCGGTCGCGATCCGCAGTTCGCGGGCGTGGAAGGTGACGGTGTCGTCGCGGCGGGAGTCGAGCCCCAGCACGGTCGCGCCCCAGTTGCGGAGCAGCCCACGGCGGCCGTTTCGGGCCACCGCCTGAACGATGATCTCTCCGCTGTCGAGCCGTGCCTCCTCGATCAGTTCGACGCCGCCGTGGAACCGGCCGTTGGAGATGCGGACCTCCGTCGCCGACAGCCGCTTGGCATCCGCACCTTCGCCGATCACCAGTTCGAACGGGCGGAAACGGACGAATTGCAGCGTCGCCCAGGCGAGATAGCCGGCGCGACCGAACCAGCGCTTGAGCTTGTGCGGGATGGTGCTGGCGATCTGGGGCGAGATGCCGATCGCCGCGCAATTGGCGAAATAATCGCCGTCGATCATTCCCAGGTCGATCCGGCGCGGCGTGCCGTTTCGCAGCACCTCCACCGCGCCCTCGATCTCCAACGGAATGCCCAGGGTCCGGGCGAAGCTGTTGGCGGTGCCGAGCGGCAGCACGCCCAGGATCGTGTCCGTGCCCACCAGATGGTCCACCAGGCTGCTGATCGTGCCGTCGCCGCCGCCCAGGATCAGCAGGTCCGGCTTTCGTGCCATCGCCCGGTCCACCGTCTCGTGCAGCCGCTTGGGATCATCGACCGGATGCGGCGCCACTTCGAAGGGCAGGCCGGACAGGGCGGCACATGCCTGGTCGAATTGATCCTGCCCGGTGCGGGACTGCGTATTGACGACCAGCGCGGCCGAGCGGATCTTGTCCATGCACCCTCAACGCGCAAAGGGGCCGCCGGATGCACGCGGGGTTGCGTGGCCTGCGCTTGCGCACCGCCGGAGCTTGGCCCACACAGCGGGGCATGTCTATCGCCGCGTATCCCGCCCTCCGCCTTCGTCGTACCCGCGCCGCCGACTGGAGTCGCCGGCTGCATGCCGAAACGGTGCTGACGCCTGCCGACCTGATCTGGCCGCTGTTCATCACGGAAGGGGAAGGGGAGGAGCCGATCGCCGCATTGCCCGGCGTGTCGCGCTGGTCGATGGCCGGGCTGGTCGAGCGGGCGCGCGAGGCGCGCGACCTCGGCATCCCCTGCCTCGCGCTGTTCCCGAACACGCCCGCCCATTTGCGCACCGATCTGGGGGAGGAATCCTATAACGCGAACAACCTGATGTGCCGCGCAATCGCGACCATCAAGGATGCGGTGCCCGAAGTCGGGCTGCTGACCGATGTCGCGCTCGATCCCTATACGACCCATGGCCATGACGGTCTGGTGGACGATCGCGGCTATGTCATGAACGATGCGACCGCGGAACAGCTGGTCCGCCAGGCACTGGCGCAGGCACGCGCCGGGGCGGACATCATCGCGCCCTCCGACATGATGGACGGCCGGATCGGCCTGATCCGCGACGCGCTCGAGGGCGACGGCCACCACAACGTCCAGATCATGGCCTATGCCGCCAAATACGCCAGCGGCTTCTACGGTCCGTTCCGCGACGCGGTCGGCTCGCGCGGGCTGCTGAAGGGTGACAAGAAGACCTACCAGATGGACCCCGCCAACGCCGAAGAGGCGCTGCGGGAGGTTTCGCTGGATCTTTCCGAAGGCGCCGATAGCGTGATGGTGAAGCCGGGGCTGCCGTACCTCGACATCATCGCCCGGGTGAAGAGCAGCTTCGAAGTGCCTGTTTTTGCGTACCAAGTGTCGGGAGAATACGCGATGATCGAGGCGGCTGCCGCGGTCGGCGCGGGGGACCGCGACGCCCTGGTGCTGGAAACGCTAATGGCGTTCAAGCGCGCGGGCTGCACCGGCGTCCTGACCTACCATGCGGCGCATGCTGCCCGATTGCTCGGCGCGTGATCTGAAC
Source organism: Sphingomonas molluscorum (assembly GCF_039522995.1). Classification (NCBI taxonomy): domain Bacteria; kingdom Pseudomonadati; phylum Pseudomonadota; class Alphaproteobacteria; order Sphingomonadales; family Sphingomonadaceae; genus Sphingomonas; species Sphingomonas molluscorum. The sequence continues at coordinate 107,043 of NZ_BAAAEL010000006.1, forward strand.
CGCGTGCGTTTGCGTACCCGAAGCGCCGACCGGATTACCGGCATGGACTTGTTGCCTGGGGAGCGGCGGTGACCCAGCCGGCGTTTCCGCGCCCCGGCCCCGCGCGCGCGCTCTTCGCGCTGACGATCCTCACCGGATCGTTCCTGCTGTTCCTGGTCCAGCCGATGGTCGCGCGCATGGCGTTGCCGCGGCTGGGCGGCGCTCCCGCCGTCTGGAACTCGGCGATGCTGGTCTATCAGGCGCTGCTGCTCGGCGGCTACGCCTATGCGCACTGGCTCGCCCATCGCCGGCCCCGTACGCAGGCGCTGACCCACCTCTCGGTTCTGGCCCTCGCTGCCTTGTGGCTTCCGATCGGCCTGTCGGCGATGCGCCTACCGGCTGGCGCGGAGCCGGGGCTCTGGGTGCCGTGGCTGCTCGGCGCCTCGATCGGCCCGCTGTTCTTCGCCGTTTCGGCCCAGGCTCCGCTGATGCAGCGCTGGTACTCGACGGCAACCGGCGGGCGGGACCCCTATGCGCTCTACGCCGCCTCCAACGTGGGCAGCTTTGCCGGGCTGCTCGCCTATCCGCTGCTGGTCGAGCCCAAGCTCGCGCTAGCGGGGCAGAGCTGGCTCTGGACCGCCGGCTATCTCTTCCTCGTCCTGCTGGTGTTTGCCTGCGCGCTGCTGCTGCCGCGCAGCGGTCCGGCCGCCCACCGTGCGCCGCTGACCAGCCCGGCGCCCACACGCGCCCGCTTGTGGTGGTGGATCGCACTCGCGTTCGTGCCCTCGGGCCTGATGATTGAGACGTCGAGCTATCTCACGACGGATATCGTCGCGGTGCCGCTGCTCTGGGTGCTGCCGCTCGGCCTCTATCTCCTGAGCTTCACCGTCGCCTTTGCCGCGCGGCGTGGCCTCGCCAATTTCCTCACGCGCTACGCACCCGTGGCGGTGCTGGTGTTCGGCACGATGGTGATCGCCGGCCACCACGGAAACGCCGCGGCCAACGCCGCCGTGGCGCTGCTGCTGCTGTTCGTGGTGTCGGTCGCCCTCCACAGCTGCATGTACGAGAACCGGCCTGCGCCAGAGCGGCTTACCGGCTTCTATCTCGCCATGTCCGTCGGCGGCGCGCTCGGCGGGGTGTTCGCCGGGCTGGTCGCACCCGTGCTGTTCGATTGGACCTATGAGTTCCCGCTGCTGATCCTGGCAGCGGGCGTGCTGGTGCCCCAGCAGTTCCTGTTGCCGATCACGGCGCAGCTTTGGAGGGAAGGGCGTGCCCGGCGCCGGATCATCGCTGCCGCGATGCTGGCAACGACAGCGTTCGCCGTGTGGCTCGGCCTCGACCATCAAGCCGGCTTGTCGGGCGGGGCTCGCCAGGGGATCGTGTTCGTGGCGCTCGCTTTGCTCGGGCTGTTTGCGATCGGGGTGCGGCCGGTATTCGCTGGCGTGCTGGCCGGCGCCCTGTTCCTCTTCGGTGTTTACGACGCGCTGCGGCTGTCGGCGATTCCCGGCGCCCGCACGCGGAGCTACTTCGGCGTCTACACCATCACCGAACGACCCGAGGCGCGTGATCTCGCCCACGGCACGACCCTTCATGGCGTCCAGTTGCTCGGCAGCGAGGCGCGGCTGCGCCAGCCGACGACCTATTACGTTCCCGGCTCCGGCGTGGGGCAAGCGATGCGCGCGCTCCCGGCGCTGTTCGGAAGCCACGCCCGCGTGGGCGTCGTCGGCCTCGGCACCGGCACGCTCGCCTGTTACGCGCGTCCCGGCCAGCGCTGGCGCTTCTATGAGATCGATCCGGCGGTGGTCCGCATTGCCAGCGATCCGCGCCGCTTCAGCTTCCTCGACCGCTGCCTGCCCGGCGCCGATATCAAGCTCGGCGACGCGCGGCTCTCGCTCGCCGACGAGCGGAGCAGCGACCTCGACCTGCTGGTGCTCGACGCCTTCACCTCCGACGCGGTGCCGCTGCACCTCATGACGCGCGAGGCGTTCGAGACCTATGCCCGCGTGCTCGCGGCCGACGGGCTGCTGCTGCTGCACACTTCCAACCGCTATCTCGCAATGGAACAGGTGGTTGCCGCGACCGTCGCTGGCACCGGCTGGAAGGCCGCTGCCTTCGAATACTTCCCGACGGAGGACGAGGCAGGGCAGGAGGCGACCGCATCGGAGTGGATCGTGCTCGGCCGCGGCGACAGCTTCGGCCGCCTCGTGCGCTCGGATGCCGGATGGCGTGCCCTCCGCCGCGAGCCGGGCCTTGCGCCCTGGACCGACGACTATGCCTCAATCGTGCCGGTGCTGCGCGGCGTCACGATCGACGCCAACTAGCCCGGATCAGGCGAGCAGCGCTTCGATCGTGCGGACCCGCTGCACCTGCGCATCGGCGCGCTCGCGGCCGCTCTTCAACGCCGCGTCGAGGGCAGGGTAGGCGGGCTCGCCCGCGGCGGCGCGATCGATCGCCAGCCGCTCCAACTCCGCGATCGGCTGCTGGATCTCACTGCGGGCGACGTCCACCTCCGCCAGCGCCATCTGTGCGTCGAGCCAGCGCTCGCTGCCCTGTGCCGCGCCCTTTGCGGCACGCGCCAACTGCTCGGCACGATCGGCTGCCTTGCGGAAGGCGGTGTCTGCCGCATCAACCGCGGAAGTCAGCTTCGCGATCTGAGCGTCCAGCGCGGGATCGGGCGTCGCGACCGGCACCGGACGCTCCGGCTCGGCATCGCTCCGCTGCTCGATCGCGCGCGGCAGCAGCGAAGGAAAGTCGCCGCGTTCCTTGGCGCAACCGGAGGCGAGGAGAAGGACGACGAGCGGAAGGACGGGGCTACGCATGACGCGGGTCTAGGTCGTGCAGAAAAACTGCGCAACGGGCTTGCGTCCCCCAGAAGCCGCGCCTATTAGGCCACCTCCACCGGGCGCCCGTAGCTCAGCTGGATAGAGCATCAGACTACGAATCTGAGGGTCGGACGTTCGAATCGTTCCGGGCGCGCCATCGAAAGCCCTGCCAGGCATCAGCCCGGCAGGGCTTTTGTGTATCTGGCCGAAAACGTCAGCCCTGTGCCAGCGCCTTGAGCGGCGTGCCCGTGTCGGCCAGGGCCGCGGGGTCCGCGATCGTTCCGGCCACCACCAGCGCACGGCCCTGCACATAGTCCCGCGTCGCGTTTACGCAGTCCAGCGCCACCACCCGGCCTTCGCGCAAATAGACCAGCGAGAAGCTGCGCGACGCCGGCTCCCCGCGCGCGATCAGCGCGTCATGACCGGCCGACAGACCGACCGTCTGCAGCTTCAGGTCATACTGGTTCGACCAGAACCACGGAACGGCATGATAGGGCGCGGGGTCGTCGAGGATCGCGCGCACCGCGGTAGTCGCCATGTCGTTCGCGTTCTGCACGGACTCCAGCCGGATGGGCAGCCCGTCGGCAAAGGCGTTGGCGTGAAGCGCGCAGTCGCCGATCGCATGGACATGGCGCAGCGAGGTGCGGCAGTGCGCGTCGACGGCCACGCCATTGCCGCCCTCCGCGCCGGCTGCAAGCAGCGGCTGCACCGCCGGCACGATGCCGATGCCGACGATCACCATCTCCGCCGGCAGCACTTCTCCGTCCGCCAGCCGAACGCCGGCCGCCCTCCCGTCTCGTTCCTCGATGCAGGCGACACGCGCGCCCAGCCGGACGTCCACGCCATGGGCGCGATGTTCCGCCTCGTAGAAGCGCGACAGCGGCTCCCCCGCGACGCGCGCGAGGACCCGGTCCTGGGTCTCCAGGACGGTCACCTGCTTGCCGAGCTTCGTCAGCACCGCCGCCGCTTCCAACCCGATATAGCCGCCGCCGATCACCACCACCTTCGCGGTCGTCGGCAGTTCGTGGATCAGCCGGTCCACGTCCGCACGGCTGCGTACCGAGTGCACGCCCGCCAGGTCATGACCGGTGCAGCTCAGCGAGCGCGCATGGCCGCCCGCCGCCCAGATGAGCGTGCCATAGTGGACCGTCGTGCCATCATCGCACGCGACGCTGCGCGCAGCCGGATCGACCGCCGTCACCCGCCGCCCGGTCCGCATCGTCACCGCGCGTTCTTCCCAGAAGGCGGGCGGGCGGATCAGCAGCCGCTCGAACGGCTTCTCGCCGGCGAGATATTCCTTCGAAAGCGGGGGCCGCTCATAGGGCAGTTCCGGCTCCTCGCCGACGATGGCGACGGTGCCCGCGAACTTGCGCTGGCGCAGCGCGATCGCGGCCTGTGCCCCTCCGTGTCCGGCCCCGACGATCAGGATATCGAAGCGGTCGGTCACGGCAGAATTCTCCGGCTGGGTGCGAAGGCCGCCCTATAGCCCGGCCGACGCACTTTGGGAGGGGGCGGGCGCCGCCGCGTCAGCCGGCAGTCGCCGCCACCGCGATCGCCCCCAACGGACCCGCCAGCGCACCCAGTGCCGGTGCCACGATATACGGCCCGTCGGAGGGAAGCTGCATATAGCCGCCCAGGCTCTCCAGCAGCGCGGCCTCGATGCGGGCGTGGAGGTGCGGCTGCCCGGACAGCACGCCGCCGCCGATCGCGATGCGCAACGGCCCGGTCGTGCAGACGAGGTCGTGGCACATCAGCGCCAGCGCGGAGACGATCGGCTCCCACACCGGGTCGTCGTTCGCGACTTCGGCCACCGGACGGCCGCCCAGCCGCGCGACCAGCGCGGTGCCGGAGGCGAGCCCCTCAATGCAGTCCGGATGATAGCGGCAGACGCTCTTCAGCGTATCGGACGGCAGCCGCGGCACGCGCAGATGGCCGATCTCGCTGTGGCTGATGCCGCGCGTGGGTCGGCCATGCACCACCAGCCCGACGCCGACCCCGGTCCCCACCGTCACATAGGCGAAGTCGTCCAGCCCCTGCGCGCAGCCCCAGCGGATCTCCGCAAGCGCGGCGCCGTTCACGTCCGTGTCGAAGGCAACCGGCACGTCGAACGGAGCGGACAGGGTGCCGAGCACATCGGCGCCCGGCCAGGCCGTCTTGTTCGTCGCCAGCACCTGACCATAGGTCGGCGAGAGCGGATTGATGTCGATCGGGCCGAACGATGCGATGCCGATGGCGCGGAACCCGTGCGTCCCGTGCCACTCGGCCAGGATGGCGAGGATCGCCGGCAGCGTCTCCGTCGGAACCGTCGTCGGCACCGTACGCTGATCCAGGATCGCATCCGGCCCATGGGCGATCGTGCAGATGCACTTGGTGCCGCCAAGCTCGATCCCCACCAGCGGAAGCGCCGGGGCGGTGGGCGTGTCGGTCATCATGCGTCGGCGTTCCCTTGCTGTGTCATTATGGGATGAGATGGTTGGCGCGCTGCCGCCATCAGGGTCAGCCGAAACATGGTTGATCTCTCCCCTTTGCTGCCGTCGTTCCCCGCGACGTGCCACGGCGCCTACGCTGTCGAGCGAATTAGTACATCAAATATCGTAACTCAACGGGTCACGCCGGCGGCGACAATGAAGCTGTCCCAAGCCTTTGTCTTCTGAAAGGTTGTATCCCGCGCCGGGTGCGGCATTAATGCCATGTTATCGATCACAGCCGGCAGACCGGCGAGCAGGAGAGGCAGATGCGTCCAGGGGCGGTTCGGTGTCGGCATTGGGTCCAAACTACCGGCCGGAAAGAGGATCCGTTCGCATGATGGAGAACTCGCCTGGTGCCCGTTTGTCCGGGACCAACCTGGAACGGGCTGCCGACCACAACCAGCGGGTGACGCTGCACGCGATCCGCGTCGGCGGGTCGCTGACGCGCGTGGACCTCGCAGGGATTACCGGGCTTACGCCGCCAGCCATCGCCAACATCACGCGGCGCCTGCTGCAGGATGGCCTGATCGAGGAAGCGGGGCAGCGGCGTGGCGGGCGCGGGCAGCCGCCGACGAAGCTCGTCGTCCGGCGCGATGCCTGTTACTCGATCGGCATCAACATCGACCGGGATCATATCACTATCGTGCTGGTCGACTTCTCCGGACGGATCCTCGCCCGGGTGTCGGAGGAGGTCGCGTTCGCGCTTCCCGATCACGTCCGCTCCCTCTACGTCCGCTCGATCGAGCGGATGCTGCAATCGGCGGACGTGCCCTCGTCGAAGCTGGTCGGCATCGGCGTCGCCGTGCCCGACGACCTGGAGTTGGTTGCGCTACCGGGGCGCCCTCCGGAATATGCCGCCTGGAACGGCATCGACATGGCCTCGCTGTTTACAGAGCCGTTCGACCTCCCGGTCTTTGTCGAGAATGACGCAGCGGCTGCGGCGAGCGGAGAGATGCAGCTGGGCCTTGGCCAGAAGTACAACAGCTTCTTCTACGTGCTGCTTTCGTCGGGACTCGGCGGGGGCTTCGTGGTGGATGGGGCCTATGTCCGCGGCGCCAACGGGCGCAGTGGCGAACTCGGCTTCATGCTGGCCCCGGACGGGAACGGCGGACGGGAGACGGTGCAGACCCTGGTCTCCCTGTCAGGCTTATCGCGGCATCTGGAGGCCGCCGGCTTCAGCCTGGCGGACATCATGCATCGCACCGAGCGCGCGCCCGAGGTGCAGGCCTGTGTCGACGCGTGGATCGAGGCGGCGGCACGGCGGCTGTGCACGCCGATGGCGGCGATCTGCTGCCTCATCAATCCGGCGACGGTGCTGGTAGGAGGGCGGCTTCCGACCGCCGTGGTGGAGCAGCTGGCAAACCGGGTGAACGCCCTGATGGAGGATCAGGCCGACGTGCTCCCGGCGATCGCGCCGGTCGCGCGTGCCGCCCTTTCCGAAGACGCGCCTGCGGTCGGGGCGGCGGTGCTGCCGTTCAGCCACTTCCTGCTGCCCAAGCCCGGCGCCTTGTGGAAGACGCCGGCCCTGGTCGGGGGAGAGGCGGCGACGGCGTTTTAGTCGCCAATCGCCGGCGAGCCCGGCACGTAGATCAGCGAAGGCGCTTCGGCCACGAACCGGTCGAGCACGTCGTCGGCGACCTTGATCGGCCCCTGCGGGCGCGTGGTGCCGGGGATCGTCTGCAACTTCTCGGCCTGGGCGGCGAGCGCCCGTGCCTGGGCGAAGAAGCCGGACGCGCGCGGGCTGCCCTGGTTCGCGGCCGAAAGCCCGCTCGTGGTCGCCTGGAGCGAACGTCCCCACAGCTGCAGCGCATCGAGCCAGGGCTGGCTCTGCGCAACGAACCCTTGGTCCGCTACCCCGGCCCGGATCGTGTCGGAGGCGGTGGCAAGTGCGTCCGCCGTCGCCTTCAACCGCTCCAGAGCCGCCTCACGCGCAGACGCATCGTCGCTGGTGATCGCATCGGTCACTTCGTCCAGCGTCGCCTTCAGGCGAGGCGCGGAGGGCTGCCAGGGCTGGCTGCCGAAGGTGGGGGCCAGGTGCTGCGCGTCGAAGAACACCATCAGCGCCTCGGTGGTGGCGGCATCGCCCGACGCCAGCATCCGTGCCGCCGCCTTCCAAGCCCGGTCGGCATCATAGCCGCGATCGTTCCACGCGAATGCGGCGCTGCCGAACACCGCGACGCGGCTCGGCGCCTCCTGGTTCATCGGGTTGGCCAGGATCCCGCTCAACTCGCCCGAAAGCCCCGCCTCGCGCCGCGCATAGGGTGCCATCAGCAGACGGCCGGTGGACTCGCCATAGTCGTTGACCGGATAATTGTCCCACAGCAGCGTCTTGCGGCCGAACGCCTTCGTCGCCGCCTTGGCGTCACCGATGGAGATCGCCGGCGGCACCACGTCGGTGCCCGTCCACTGCACGAACACGGCCGGGTCGACCTCCCGCAGCGCCGCCTTGTAGGGCGATTCGGTCGTATTGAAATATTCCGTGGGCACGATCATCAGTTCGGCCTGGTCGCCGTCCTTGGTCTTCAGCCAGCGGTAGATGGTGTTCGACAGGTTCGCCTGCGCCAGGCCCGCCGCACGCTGGCCCGGCTCGCCCAGCGCTGCGCGATCCTCGTCGCAATTCCACTTGGTATATTCGATGTCGTCGAACGCGATGTAGAAGGACCGCACGCCCATGGAGCTGAACACCTCGAACTTGCGCTGGAGCGCCTGCACGTCGGACGGCCGCGAGTAGCAGATCGATGGACCCGGCGAGATTGCATAGGTGAAGCGGACATGGTGACGCCGCGCCTGATTGATCAGCGTCTTGAGCGAATCGAGCGTCGCCTGCGGATAGGCCTCGCGCCACTTGTCGCGCGCGAAGGGGTCGTCCTTGGGACTGTAGACGTACGTGTTCGCCTTCACGCTGCCGAGGAAGTCGAGATGCCGGGCGCGGTCCTCCATCGACCAGGGCGCACCATAGAAGCCCTCGATCGTGCCCCGGATCGCCATTGCGGGCCGGTCGGTAATGGAGACCGCGGGCATGGTCCCACGCGCGGTCAGCTGCCGCAGCGTCTGCGCCGCATAGTAGAGGCCGTCCGCGTCCTGCCCGGCCAGCACGACCAGCGCGCCGTCTCCGTGCGCGCCGCTCAGCAAGGCATAGCCCTCGCGCTGATCCGGCAGGGTGCCGCCAAGGCGCGAGATGGCCGTGCGGACGGGAGCCGAGCGGGCGGTGCCGATCACCACGACGGTGCCGTCGGATTTCGTCGGGAGGGCGCGGGCGGTTCCGACCTTCTCCACACCGGCAGCGGCCAGTGCGCTGCGGACCAGCGCCAGCGTTTCCGCATCCGCCGTATCCGCGCCCACGATCGTCGCGTCCTTACCAAGCTCCAGCGCTGCGCCCGTCAGGCGCATCGAGACCGGCTGCGGGAAAACCGCAGGAAGCGTCCCCTGGGGCGCAGCCGATGCGGCAGCCGGAAGCAGCGCGGCGGCTGCGGTGGCGAGGAAAATCGATCGGGGGAGGCGGGTCTGAGGCACTTTGGTCTCCGAATGGTCACCAAAAGGTCTCAGATCATGCCGCGTCTGTCTAGGGGGCCGGTGCCTCCAGGGTGCGCCTTTGCTCTTCCCTCTGGTCCCGGCCGCCCTCGGCCCGGAGCTTTGCCGCGGCGGCGCTGCGAACCAGCACCGCCGTCGACAGGAGGATCGAGGAGACAAGGCCGCCGATCGCGAGCAACCCGGCCGGGGTCACCTCCACCGTCGCACGCAGTCCCCGACGCCGGCCCAGCTTCACGAACACGGCCGCGCGCTGGGGGCTGTTCGCCAGTGCCTGCGGCGCGGCGGGCGGGTTGCTCTCCACGATCATGACTCCGCGCTCTCCTTGAAGTCGAACAGCGCGCGGTATTGGCGCGGCTGTGAGCGGAGATACTGGTTGGCGGCGCGCACCCGCGCCCCCAGGTGCGCGGCTGCATGCCACGGCCAGCGCGGATCGTAGAGGATGGTGCGGGCAAGGCCGACGAAGTCCGCGTCGCCCGTGCCCACGATCGCCTCGGCCTGTTCGAAATCGGTGATCAGCCCGACCGCCACGACCTGAAGACCCGTCGCCTGCTTCACTGCCCGGGCGAGCGGCACCTGATAGCTCGGACCGACCGGTATCTGCTGGCGCGGATCCAGGCCACCGCTCGAGACGTGGATCAGCCCGCAGCCGCGCGCTTCCAGCGCCTTGGCAAAGGCGATCGTCTGCTCGGCGTCCCAGCCGCCCTCGACCCAGTCGGTGCCGGACACCCGCACCGTCACCGGCTTGTCCGCCGGGAAAGCGGCGCGCACCGCGTCATAGACTTCCAGCGGGAACCGCATGCGGTTCTCCAGACTGCCGCCGTAGTCGTCGGTGCGCTGGTTGGAGAGCGGCGACAGGAACTGGTGCAGCAGATAGCCGTGCGCCGCGTGGATCTGGATGGCGTCGATCCCCAGCCGGTCGGCGCGCCGCGCGGCATCGGCAAAGGCGTCGCGCACCCGGTCCATGCCGGCGCGGTCGAGCGCGGTCGGCGCATTCTCATGCGTCTCGAACGGGAGGGCCGAGGCGGAGACGGTCTGCCAGCCATTCGCATCGTCCGGCGGCAGCTGCGCGCCGCCCTTCCACGGCACCTCGGTCGATGCCTTGCGGCCGGCGTGGGCGAGCTGGATCGCGATCGGCATCGACGAGTGACGGCGGATGCTCTCCAGCGTGCGCGCCATCGCCGCCTCGGTCGCATCGTCCCACAGGCCAACGTCGGCATAGGTGATGCGCCCTTCCGGCACGACGGCGGTCGCCTCGATCGTCAGGAGCCCGGCGCCGGACAGCGCGAGCTGCCCCAGGTGGATCTGGTGCCAGTCGGTCATGCAACCGTCGACCGCGGAATATTGACACATCGGCGCGATGACGATGCGGTTGTCCATCTTCAGCGAACCCAGGGTCGCCGGCTTGAAAAGGGCTGGGGTGGTCATGGGAACTCCGTCAGGCGTCGGGAAAGTCGGTGGCGAGGCTGATGTCGCGATAGCGTTCGATCTCGGCGAGCCGCTCCTTGAGCCGCGCGACCACGGCCTCATGGCCGAAGCGGCCGAGCACCAGGTGGCGCGGCGGGTCGGGCTGCTCGGAAAGGGCGATCATCGCGTCGGCGGCGCGCGCCGGGTCGCCGGCCTGGGTTCCGCTCACCCCCCGGGTATCGTCCATCCGCTTGCCCGCAGTCTCGGCATAGTCGGCGATGCGGCTGGGCGTCTGGCGCAGCGAGCGGCCGGCCCAGTCGGTACGGAACGGCCCTGGCTCGATGCAGGTCACGTGGATGCCGAGCGGCGCGACCTCTGCCCGCAACGTATCGGACCAGCCTTCGACCGCATGCTTAGACGCGGCATAATAGCCCGAGGCCGGAAAGCCGATCAGCCCCGCGACCGAGGTGATGTTGAGGATGCGGCCGCTGCGCTGCGCGCGCAGGATCGGCAGCACGGCGCGGGTGAGGGCGAACAGGCCAAAGACGTTGGCGTCGAACTGGGCGCGGATCTCCGCCTCTTCGCCCTCCTCGATGCTGCTCTGATAGCCATAACCGGCGTTGTTCACGAGCACGTCGATGCGCCCGAACTTGTCCTCGGCGGCTGCCACTGCCCTGGTGATCTGGGCCTGATCCGTCACGTCCAGCGCCAGGGCCAGTGCGCGATCCTCGCGGCCTTCCACCAGATCGGCCACGCTGTCGCGGTTGCGCGCCGTCACCACCGCTCCCCAACCGCGCTCGAGCACGCGGGTTGCGAGTTCGCGACCGAAGCCGGTGGAACAGCCGGTGATGAACCAGACGGGGGAGGATGGGGGCATGGGGGCGTCCGCGTCGGGGAGGGGACCCGGTAGGTAGGCACCACCGCCCGCTCCGCAACCCACGACCCGCGTCGCGCATGCGCAAAAAAAGGGCCCGTGCTCGAAAGAGCGCGGGCCCAGGTCATGGGAACTTGGACGTCCGGATGGACGGGATCAGAAGTTGATCGTCGCTCCGACCGCGATCTGGCGGCCGAGGATATCGTACCGCGAAGAGATCGTGTTGTTGCGGAACAGGCCGGTCACGTCGCGCGAGTTCGGGAACACCGGCGGCGACTTGTCGAGGAGGTTGTTCGCAGCCACTCGCCACGAGAACTGCTCGTTCACGCGGAACGCCAGCGCCAGATCGAAGTAGCTGACCGCCTTGACCTCATAGAAGGTCGTACGATCATCGCCCGGCTTCCAGCCGAGGTTGGTGTCGCCCGAGTTCGACACGTTCGTCAGCGGGCCCAGGTAGCGCCAGTTGAGCGACGCGCTGAACACGCCGTCGTCGGTGGTGTAGGTGCCGCGCAGGTTGTGCGTCCACTTCGGGATGAATTGGCCGCAGCCGGCGCCACCATAATAGCCCACGCAGTTGCGCTTGTTGAGCGTCGGCGCGTCCTGTGCGCCGAGCAGCGTGGTCAGCGAGCCCGAGAAGTCGAAGTCGAGCTTGCCGGCCGAACCCATGCGCAGGGCATACTGGCCCTGGAAGTCCCAGCCGTACGACTTGCTCTTGTAGTAGTTGGTCGTGCCGCTGCGAACATAGCCGCTCTGCGCATTGGTGGTCGTCGGGCTGTAGAGCGTGCCATCCGCGTTGCGGACGAACATCGAGCAGAAGAAGTCGTTGCCGCTCGACAGGCAACCGTCACGGAAGAAGTCGTAGTTGTTGTAGCCGATCGAGTCGTTCAGGTCGATCATGTAGCGGTCGACCGACACGGTCAGGCCCGGCAGGAACCGCGGCTTCAGCACGATGCCGAAGGTCTTGGTGTAGGCGGTTTCCGGATCGACGGTGAAGCCGCCGCTGCGCGTGGTGCAGCCGACGTCCGTCGGGCAGAGCAGGGTCTCGCTGCCATAGAGATTGTCGGCCAGGCCGGTGGCTGCGCAGACTTCACGCGATGCCTGCGGGGCGCCGAAGACCGGACGCTGCTGACCCGAGCCATCGTTTTCGTAGCGCAGGATGGTCGGCGCGCAGAAGTCGTTGAACGACTGCGGGTCGATACGATCGTAGCTGCTGTTGCTCGCCTGGAACGCCTCGACCACCGTGGGTGCGCGCTGCGCGCGGTTCATCGACGCGCGGAAGGTGATATCCGGGATCGGGGCCCAGATCGCTTCCGCCTTCCAGGTGGAGAAGGTCTTGGGATTGCTGCTGTACTTCGACAGGCGATAGGCGCCGTTGAACTGCAGCAGGTCCGCGAACGGCTTGTTTTCGACCAGCGGCACCTGGACTTCGATGTTGCCTTCCCAGACGTGCTGCGAAAGGTGCTGGTCCGTGCCGCCGTTCTGCTCGCGCCACACTGCGTTCGCCGTGGAGTCGAGCTGGTCCTCGCGATATTCGGCGCCGATCGCAATCGCGACGCCCTGCTCGGCCCAGGGGCTGGTGATGCCGTGCTGGCCCAGGTCGCCCTGCACGGTGGCGATGGCGTTATAGAGCGTGTTGACGGTCTTCTGGGTGCCGTAGCCGCCGACCATCAGATAGTCGAACAGCGCCTGGTCGTTGACCGCGGAGTTCGGGCTGAACGGGTTGAACGGCACGCAGCCGTCGCTGGTGTCGCGGCAGATGATCGAGCCGTTGCTGCTGACGGTGTCGAGCGCGTTGTTCACGCGATCGAAGTCCGGCATGCCCCAGGTCATGTTCATCTGGTTGCGCGCGTAGACGCCGCCGACGTCGTAGCTCCAGCCCTGCGCGATTTCGCCACGCACGCCGCCGGTGATGCGGAGCCCCTTGTTGATGTACGTGTCTTCGATGGGGTCCGCGCCGTTGGCGCGATACCGCAGCTCCACCGGGGCGGTGGTCGCAGTGCCCGCGGCGCCGCCGCAGATGATCTGCGCCTGAGCGGCCGACATGAACGGATTGTTGCAGCTCACCGTATAGGGCGTCGTGCCGTCGCCGTAAGCGGTCGAGCTGAGCACGCGCGCCGGGAACGGGTTCGACGACTTGTCGCGGAACCACATCGTGCTCGCATAGACTTCGGCCGCAGGCGAAATCTCGAACGATGCGAAGCCGCCGGCATTCCAGCGCTTGTTCGCGCGCTGGAAGGCGTAGCCGTCATACGGGTTGGCTGCGTACTCGGTCGAATAGGGCAGCAGCGTCCCCGAGCCGTCGGGGTTGTTCACATAGGTGTTGCCCTTGTTCGGGCCGCTGCCGGGCGAGATGTAGCCGAACGGCGTGTAGGTGGAGGTCGTGCACCCCAGCGCGCCGTCCTTGACCGGCTGGGTCAGTTCGCAAGCGGCGATCTCGCGAGCGCTGAACGGTACCAGCTCGGCTTCGCGGTAGTTGACGTAGCCGGAGATGTGGAAGCGATCGTCGAACAGCTTCTTGCCGGCCGTGATCGAAACGTCGGTGCGGCCACCGTCGAACGCATTGCCGCGTGCCGGCTGCGCGAAGTTGTAACCGTTGGCGACCTCAGTCGCCAGGCCCGGCTTGTTGTTGTGCGCGTAGAAGTTGTAGTTGCCGTTGATCTGCACGCCTTCGAAATCGTCGTCGAGGACGAAGTTCACGACGCCCGCGATCGCGTCCGAACCATAGACGGCCGATGCGCCGCCGGTCAGAACGTCGACGCGCTTGATCAGCGACGTCGGGATCATGTTGGCGTCGAGGCCGTTCACCGTGCCCAGACGCTTGCCGTCGACCAGGACGAGCGTGCGCTCGAAGCCCAGGTTGCGCAGCTTGATGCGCTGGCGGCCGTCGGAGTCCGCGTAGTTCTGCTGGCTGTCGGGGGCGACCTGCGGGATGCGGTTGAGCACTTCCTCGATGTTCACCGCCGCCTGCGCACGGATGGACTCCGAGGTGACCGAGGTGATCGGCGCTGCTGCGGTGACGTTCGGGCGGCTGATGCGCGAGCCGGTGACGACGATGGCGCCGCCGCTGTCGGCAGGGGCTTCTTCATTCGCCTGGGGCGCTTCAAGCGCAGAGTCGGTCGCAACCGGGCCACCGGTGACATTGGCTTCCTGAGCCATCGCCGGCATCGCTGCAACGCCCGCGATACAGGTGGATGCCAGCAACAAACGCGTCATCGTCTTCATCAATCGTCCCTTTAGTTCTTTGCGCCCGCCGGCCCTTTGAGGCTCTGTGCGGCGTGGATGCTGGTCCTGCCTGAGGTGTCGGTAACGGCGTAGGTGAAGCCCGGCAGGTGCGCGAAGGCCCCGACCTGGCCCCTGGCGTCGATCGCCAGGAACGCGACCTGCGCGTCCCGGACGGCCTCGCCGCGAAGCTTTGCAATGTGCTGCACGGCCTCGCGGCAGGCAGCCTGCGGGGTCATGCCCATCCGCATCGAGCTGGTGATCCGGGCGGTGCCGGCGATGCGGGTGACTTCCTCGCCCACGCCCGTCGCGGTCGCAGCACCAACGCCCGGCTCGACCATCAGCCCGCAGCCGGCCTGCGGGGAATCACCGACACGGCCGCGCAGCTTGAACGCCATGCCCGACGTCGTGCACGCGCCCGCCAGTCGCCCGTCCGGGCCGCAGGCGATGATGCCGATGGTGTCGTGGTCGAGTGCGGAGCCGCGCTGGTTTTCGATGTTGGCGACCGGCTGGTACTTGGCGGTCTTCAGCCAGTCGCGCCACGCCGCCTCGGCTTCCGGCGTCAGCAGCTTGGTGCGTTCGAAGCCTTCGGCAACCGCGAACTGGCGCGCGCCTTCGCCCACCAGCATCGTGTGCGGCGTCTTCTCCATCACGCGCCGCGCGACCGAGATCGGGTGGAGAATGTCTTCCAGCGCCGCAACCGCGCCGACTTGACCCCGGTCATCCATGATGATGGCATCGAGGGTTACGTGTCCGTCGCGGTCCGGATAGCCGCCATAGCCGACCGAATGGTTGGTGGAGTCCGCCTCGGGCACCTGCGCCCCGGCCTCGACCGCGTCGATCAGCGTGCCGCCTGCCTGGAAGCGGGCAAAGGCAGCGGCGTTGGCCGCGGCACCGAAGTCCCAGGTGGAGACGATCAGAGCGCGGCTGGCGGGCGCTGCCCGCGCCACCGAGGCGGACGCCATGCCGGCAAGACCGATAGCAAGCGTATCCCTGCGCGAAACGATCACGACATGGCCTCCCCGATGCCCCGACCGCGTTCTGATCTCGGTCGGCCCATATGAGCGCTACCATCTTTGGTACCGCTGATCTGAAACAAACCTGTCATAGGCGACAGATCAATACAATACCAAAAACGTTAAAGGTTCTAATCGCCCCGCACTGAAGGCGGCAGGTATTGGACACAAGAGAAAGGCCGCGGACTCAGCGTCCGCGGCCTTTGCGAAGTAGGATTGTGCCAGCGCTACCGCGTTGCAGTGAATCCGCCGATCCCGGCGATCGCCAGGCGCGGCGTGGGCAGCGCCGTCTCCGCGAAGCGCAAACGCAGGTAGCGGGCATTGCGCGGCGCGTCGAAGGTGATGCGCTGGGTGGAGAGCGCATAGGCGATGTTGCTGAACTCGCCGGTGGCCGCCGGCTGCCATTGCTTGCCGTCGACGCTGGTCTCCGCGACGTAGCCCCGCGGCGGCGCCGCATTGGTCATCACCTGGCGCGACGGGGTCAGGCTGAAGCCTGCGAGCAGCACCGTCTCGGGCAACGCCACGGTGACGCCGGCGGGTTTCCCAGCGCCCGGCGCCGGCTGCGCCCAGATGGTGCCCGCATCATTGTCGAGCAGCTTCTCCGCTCCCGGTGCGCTCGCCTCGACGATCTTCCAGCCTGCCGTGTCGAGCACGGTCGGGTCGGAAGAAACGATCGCCGGCACGTCCACGGGCGCCACGGACCGAAACAGCGCGAACTCGCTGATCGCAGGAGCCACCGGCGCCTCCAGGATGCGCAGCCGCACGCGCCGGGCGGCGATCGGCTTTTCCAGCCGCACGATCCGCTGGGCGGAGATGCACGCGTGCTCGGCCAAGGTCTGCCAGCGTCCATCAACCTCCGCGTCGATCGCGAAGCGCGTCACCCGGACGCCCAGCGGCAGATACTCGCGCAGCCGGATCACGTCGAAGCTGCGGCCCGGCGGTAGGTCCAGCGTCAGGCTGGGCGTGGTGACGCCATCGGGCGCCGACCAGTAGCTCTCGCGGTCGCCGTCGAGCACCCGCGCCGGCTCGAATCCGCGGCCGCGGCTGTGGCTGGCGCTCGCCACGGCGCCCTTGGCGAGATCCTGCGCAAAGGTCGCGCGGATCGCATCGCCGAACGACTTCAGGATCTTCATGTCCTGGTCGGCGATGCGCCCACGGCGGTCGGGTGGGATATTGAGGTTTAGATTGGTTCCGCGGCCTACGGACTCGTCGTACAGCCGGATCAGCCGCTCCGGGCTCTTCACCTTGGAGTCCTCGTCCGCGTGGTAGAACCAGCCTGGCCGGATCGACACGTCGGTTTCGGCCGGCCACCACAGCTCTGCCCCGCGCACCCCGCTGTTGCCGTCCTTCTGGTCATACGGCTTGTTCGGCATGGTCGGCCAGCAGGGATCGCCCGCCACGCCATCCTCATTGCCCACCCAGCGGATGTCGGCACCCAGCGGATCGAAGGTGCAGGCATTGGGCTGGAGCTTGTGCACCAGCGCGATGATCGAGGGCCAGTTGTAGTAGCGCGGCGCGTCGATCTTCCGCGCCTCGCGCGCGCCGCCGTAATATCCGTCGCCGCCGTTGGCGCCGTCGAACCACACCTCGAACAGCTCGCCATAGCGCGTGCACAGCTCGGTCAGCTGCGCGCGATAATAGGTGATGTATTCCGGCCGGCCGTACTGCGCGTGGTTGCGGTCCCAGGGCGACAGATAGAGGCCGAAGGGAAGATTGGCGCGGCGGCAGGCATCCGCCATCTCGCGCACGATGTCGCCCTTGCCGTCCTTGTACGGGCTGTTGCGGATGCAATGCTCGGTCAGGGTCGTCGGCCACAGGCAGAAGCCGTCATGGTGCTTGGCGGTCAGGATCAGCCCGCGCAGGTCCGCCGCCTTGGCCGCGGCGACGATCTGGTCCGCGTCGAAGTCGGTGGGGTTGAACAGCTTCGGGCTCTCGTCGCCGAAGCCCCATTCCTTGTCGGTGTAGGTGTTGATCGAGAAATGGACAAAGGCATAGGCCTCGCGACCATGCCAGCGCCATTGGCGGGGCGAGGGGACGGCACCCCAGGGCTGCGGCGCCCGCGGCTTGGTTGCGGCACGGGCGCCGGCGGGAAGAGTGCCTGCCACCAGGGTGGTGGCGAGCAGCGTACGCCGCGAAACATCGGTCATGGGATACTCCGAAGGGGCAGGTCAGGCAGGCGTGCTGCCGTAGGAGGGCGGACGGTCGGCCGGCGCCCGGCCGAAATCGCGGTTGGGCGTCGCGCTCATGGTGAAGCGCAGGGTGCCGCCCTTGGCGAGTTCGCGGTGCGCAATCCAGCTGCGGGTCCAGGGGCGACCGTTCCAGTGGACGGCCGCCACATAGGGCGTGTCCGCGCGATTGCCCGGCGCCTCGACCACCAGCTTGGCGGCCCCGCCCAGCTTCACCTCGGCCCGCTCGAACAGCGGCGATCCGAACACATAGGCCGCCTCGACCGGATCGACCGGATAGAAGCCGAGCGCACTCATCACGAACCAGGCGCTCATCTGCCCGCAATCGTCGTTGCCGATGACGCCGTCGGGATCCGCCTTGTACATCTCGTTGAGCAGCCGGCGGACCATGGCCTGCGTCTTCCAGGGCGCGCCGGTATAGGCATATAGATAGGCGACGTGATGGCTCGGCTCGTTGCCGTGCGCATATTGCCCGACCAGACCCGAGATATCCGGCGGCGCATTGTCCGGCAGCGTCGACGGTGCCGAGAACAGCGCATCGAGCTTCGCCTCGAACGCGGCCTCGCCGCCGAAGTGCGCGATCTGGCCATAGATGTCGTGCTGGTTCAGGAAGGTCGCCTGCCAGCCGTTCGCCTCGGTATAGTCGCGATACTCCGACACCTTGTGGCCGATCTGGATCGGATCGTAGGGCGTGATCCAGCTGCCGTCGGCAAGCCGCGCGCGCGCGAAGCGGATCTTGGGATCGAGCACGTTGCGGTAGTTCAGGCTGCGCTTGCGCAGGGCCGCCGCATCCTCATCCGCGCCCGCCGCCTCGGCCAGGTGCGCCATCGCCCAGTCGTCATAGGCATATTCCTGGGTGCGGCTGACGGACTCGTCCACGCGGTCGGCCGGCAGATAGCCGAGCTTCGCATAGTCGCCGCGCGCGCGGGTGCTCGCGACGTCCGGCGTGGTCGGCTCGAACGCGCGGGCACGGATCGCCGGCCAAGCGGCGGCATAGTCCGCCTGGATGCCCTTGGCATGCGCCTCCGCCAGCACCGCGACCGCGTGCCAGCCGATCATGGTGCCGGTCTCGACACCCTGCAGCGGCCACACCGGCGGGCCGAAGGGGCTTTCGATGCTCTGGCGCAGCAGGTCGTGGGTGAACTCGGTCGCCCGATCCGGCGCGATCAGGGTCAGCAGCGGGTGCAGCGTGCGGTACGTGTCCCATAGCGAATAGGTGCTGTAGGCGCGCTCCTTGGCTGGAAGCTGATGCACCTTCTGGTCCAGCCCCATGTAGCGCCCGTCGACGTCCGAGAAGAGCGTCGGCGCCAGCTGCGCATGATAGATGGCGCTCGCCAGGATCGTTCGCTGCTCCGGGGTGCCGCCGGACACGCGCACCGTGCCGAGCGCCTTGTCCCACGCCTTGGTGGCCGCGCGGCGATGCGCGTCGAAATTCCAGCCGCGGCCTTCCGCCTCCAGGTTCGCACGCGCGCCCGCCACGTCGACGCCCGACAGGCCGCACTTGGTCAGGATCGGTGCCGAGCCGGCATCGTCATAGTGCAGCACCAGCTTGAGCTTGTCGCCCGACACGGTGCGGGTGCCGTCCGGCTGCGCCTGGTCGTTGACATAGAAGGTCACGCGATCGGGCGTCCGCGACAGCTTCAGCGCGAAGTGGATCTTGCGTCCCTTGGCCCAGCGGTAGACCGAGCGGCTGCCCGTGATGGTGCCATCGGCGGCGATCGTCAGCGTCGCGTCGCGCACCAGCCGGTAGGTCGGCGGCTGCACCGGCGGCATGTGCCAGAAGTCGAGCAGCACATGGCCCGGCCCCTGCGGGAAGCGGTGGCGCTGCCAGCCGGTCCGCTCGGTGGCGGTCAGTTCCGAAAAAACGCCGCTTTCCAGCCGCACGCGGTAGTAGCCGGGCTCCGCATGCTCCTCGGAGAAGCGCTGGCGATAGCCCTTGTCCGGGTCCTCGCGCGGTCCGGGAACGAGCTCGACCGGGCCACGGGTCGGCACCACCAGCACGTCCATCAGGTCACCGATGCCGGTGCCCGACAAATGGGTGTGCGAGAAGCCCATGGTCGAGGTGTCGGTGCGGTGGTAGCCCGAGCATCCCCCCCATCGCGTGTTGTCCGTATCGGGGCCGACCTGGACCATGCCGAACGGCATCGTCGGTCCCGGATAGGTATGGCCGTCGCCACCGGTGCCGACGAACAGGTCGGGCGGCGTCTTCTCGACCCGGCGCGCCAAGGCGGAGCCGGGCAGGCCCGCAGCGGCTGCGGCCATGCCGGAGGTGGCGAGCAGGGTGCGGCGAGTGATCGCGATCATGTCAGAATGTCTCGGCAAGCAGCTTCGGGCGACGGTCGGCCAGGGTGACGAGCAGTTCGCCGAACAACCCGTTCGCCCAGGCGAACCAGTCACGGGTGAACTTCGTGGGATCGTCCTGGTCGAAGGCCTCGTGGATGAAGCCGGTGCCGCCATCGGTGTCGCGCAGCATCTTCAGGCAGCTGCGGATCGTCGCGTCATCCTGGGCGACGAACGCGCGCTGGATCAGCGACATCGGCCAGATCTGGCCCAGGCCGACGTGCGGTCCGCCGATCCCTTCTGCCGCGCGTCCACGCGACCAATAGGGGTTCGCGTCGCTCCACGCGGCGTCGGCGGTACGGCGGAACAGCGGATCGCTCGCCGGCATGCAGCCGAGATAGGCGAGGCTCGAGAGCGACGGCACATTGGCGTCGTCCATGAAGATCGCGTTGCCGAAACCGTCCACCTCGAACGCCCAGACCTCTCGCCCGTCGCGTAGCCGCATCTTGCCATATTCGTGGAGCGCCGCCTCGACCTCTGCTGCCAGGGCGACGGCATCCTGCGCCAGCGCGGTATCGCGCCGCGCCTCGTTCGCGACCACCGCCAGCTCGCGCAGCGCGGTCACCGCAAACCAGTTGGCCGGGATCAGGAAGGGATAGACGCAGGCGTCGTCCGATGGCCGGAAGCCGCAGTGGATCAGCCCCACCGACTTGGAGGGCGGCCCCCAGCCGTCGAGCATCATCGTCTCGGTCGTACGGTTGCTCACCCGCTGAAAGCGATAGGGGCCGCGATCGGTCTTGCGCTGCTGCTCGCGGAAGGTGCGGACGCTCGCACGCGCCGCTTCCGCCCATTGCGCGTCGAACGGCGTCGGGTCGCGGGTCGCCTGCCAATAACCGTGCGCCAGCCGCATCGCGTAGCACAGGGAGTCGATCTCCCACTTTCGCTCGGCGACGCCCGGCTTCATCTCGGTCTGGTCGGTCAGCGCCCAGCTGAGCTCGGTCTTGCCGTTCGGATCCTCCAGGAACGCGTTGGCGTAAGGGTCGATCAGGATGCAGCGCGCCTGGCGGTGGATCAGCCCCTGGAACAGCGTGCGCAGCTTGGGGTCCTGCTTCACCAGGTGCAGGTACGGCTTCACCTGCGCGGCGGAGTCCCGCAGCCAAAGCGCGTCGATGTCGCCGGTGATGACGAAGCTGTCGGGCTTGCCGTCGACGGTGCCCATCTTCACGGTGGTGTCGAGCGTGTTGGGATAGCAGTTGGCGAACATCCAGCGCAGCTTCGGATCGGCGATCTTGGCCGAAACCCGCGCGATCTCGCGCTCCACCGCCTTGCTGGTGAAGCGGCGCTCGGCAAGCGCCGGCCGCTTGCTGGCGAGCGTCGGTGCGGCGCGCGCGAAGGCGGGCGTGGCGGCGAGCGCGACGCCTGCGCCCAGGACGGTACGACGACCGATCATTTCGCAAGCTCCCGGGCGTCGCCCGTCAGGGTGAAGTCGGTCCAGGCGCCGACGCCGTCGCCCGGCTGGCCGCCGCCGACGTAGAGGCGATAGGCGCCCGGCTGGACGGTGCGCGTGCCGTCGCGCGCGACCGTGCTGAGGCTGCGCGGATCGATCTCGAAGCGCACCGTCTCGGTCTTGCCCGGCTTCAGCGACACGCGCCGGAAAGCGACCAGCTGGCGCTGGAGGACCGGCGTGGTGAGCCCGCTTCCCTTGCCCGCGGCTGGCGGCACCAGATAGGCCTGCACCACCTCGTCGCCGGCACGCTGGCCGTCGTTGCGCACGGCCACGCTGACGGACACATTGCCCGTCGTATCGCCTGCCTTCGCAACCGGCGTTCCATAGCCGAAGCGGGTGTAACTCAGGCCATGGCCGAAGCCCCACAGCGGCTGGCCCGTGAAGAAGCGATAGGTCCGCTCCTTCATGCCATAGTCGGTAAACGCCGGCAGGTCGCTGACCTGACGGTAGAAGGTGACGGGCAGGCGCCCCGACGGATTGTTGAGGCCCGCCAGCGTCTCGGCAATTGCGGTGCCGCCGGACTGGCCGGGGTACCACGCGGCCAGGATCGCATCGGCCATGTCCGGATCAACGGAGACCGCGCTGCCGCTGGTCAGCACCACCACGACCGGCTTGCCGGTTTCCCGCAGCGCTGCGAGCAGCTTCTGCTGCGCGAACGGAAGTGCGATGTCGGTGCGGTCACCGCCGACGAAGCCAGGCACGCTCACCTGCAGCGCCTCGCCCTCCAGGTCCGGCGACAGGCCGAGCACCGCGACCACGACGTCCGCGTCCTTGGCCGTGGCGACTGCCTCGGCGAGCAGCGGCTCGGCGGGCGGCATCCACATTAGGCGGATGCCCTCGTCCTCGCTCTGGTGGTCGAGCTCCAGGCGAATGTCGACGGCGCGCCCGTCGCTGGTGAACGGCACCTCGACGCGGCCTTTGGCGATCTCGCCCGCGGTTAGCGGCTTGCCGTCGACCCACAGCCGCACGGCATCATGCGACTTGCAGTATTTCCAGCAAGCCGGCGCGTCGATCGCGAGCCGGTACGTGCCCGGACCCGGCGGCACCAGCTGCCCGGTCCAGCGGACCGCAAAGCCCTCGGGCGAAAGCTGGGGCAGGGGCGCGGCACGGTTGTAGTCGAAGTCGATGCGACGATCCTGCCGTACCGCCACCGGCGTCCCGGTCACCGTGCGGCTCGCGAAATACTCGCCGCGCAAGCCCGGCTTGCCATCGGCACGCAGCGCGGTCTCCGGGACCACCACCGGCGCACCATCGGCCAGTACCGATCCCTGCGCATAGCGGACGTTGCTTGGCCCGAACTGCTTGCGAATGCCGTCGAGCGGGGTCACCGGCTCCCCGGCGGTGCCGTGATAGTTCGCCTGAAGCACGCCAAGGTCGTCGGCATTGGTGCCCACCACCGCGATGCGGCTGCCGGCCTTCAACGGCAGGCGATCGGCATCGTTCTTCAGCAGCACGATCGCCTTGCGTGCTGCTTCCAGCGCCAGCTTGCCATGCGCCGGCGCGCCCAGTGCCGACGACTTGATCTTCGACCAGCGGCTGTCCGCGCCGAACGCGATGCCCAATGCGCGACGAGCCTCCAGCGAGCGGATCAGGGCGGTGTCGACTTCCGCCTCCGTCACTAGGCCCTTGGCAACCGCCTCCGGCAGTGCGGAGAAGGTCGTGCCGCAGTTCAGGTCGGTGCCGCCCTTGATCGCCGCTGCCGAGGCCGATGCCGCGTCGAGGCGATAATGATGGAACAGGTGGATGTTCGCAGCCGCATCGCAATCGGTCACGGTGAAGCCGCGGAAGCCCCAGTCGTTGCGCAGCCGATCGATCATCAGCGACGGCAGCGCGCAGGCGGGCGTGCCCCCGATCGAGTTGTACGCGCACATCAGCGACTGCGCCTTGCCCTCGGTGATCGCCATGCGGAACGCCGGCAGGTAGGTCGACTCCAGGTCCTGCGGGCTCACGTCCACGTCGAAGCTGTCGCGTCCGGCCTCCGGTCCGCTGTGCACCGCGAAGTGCTTGGGCGTGCCGATTACCTTGGGGTGCGCGGCATCCGGTCCTTGCAGTCCCTGGATGAAGGCGGTGCCGAGCTTGCCCGTCAGATACGGGTCCTCGCCATAGGTCTCCTGGCCGCGGCCCCAGCGCGGATCGCGGAAAATGTTGATGTTGGGCGACCAGATCGTCAGCCCTTCATAGATGCGGCGGTCTGCGCTCGCCGGCTTGCGGTTGAAGCTCGCCCGCGCCTCGGTCGCCACAACGTCGCCTACGTCCTGCAGCAGCTCGATGTCCCAAGTGGCGGCCATGCCGATCGCCTGCGGGAACACGGTGGCGACGCCGTTGCGCGCCAGGCCGTGCAGCCCCTCGTTCCACCAGTCATAGGCGGGCAGCTCCGCCTTGGGATCGGCGGGTGCGCTGCTCTGGAGCTGCGCCGCCTTCTCCTCGATCGACATCTGCGACACCGTGGCCACGACCGGATCGGCAGGCGCCTCGACGCCGGCGAGAAGCAGGGGAAGAAAGATCATGGCTGGGTGCTCAGGGTCCGGAGGGTAAGGGCGCGCGCGAGCGCACGGGCGGAGGCTTCGGACGCCACCTCGATGGTCACGCTTTCACCGGGCAGCAGGTCGAAGCCGTCGTCGCTCGGCTGGGCGGCCACCGCGCCGAAGTCGAGCATCACCGCGCGGGCAAGGTTCTTGGCGGTGATCGTCACCCGCTTGTCCTCCCAGCGGGCAGTCAGGCCCGGCGCCGGATAGGCCACGTCCTTGGGCAGCATGCGCTCGAACACCTGTCGAGACGCGGTCTTGCCGTCGATCACCAGCTCGGCGACGGCATAGCTGGCGTTGGCCGCAGCGCTGCCGAACAGATCCGCGTCGGCGACGCTCGCGATGTCGGTGGCGGACAGCGGGGCGAGGGTGGTCGTGCCGCCCTTGTCGCCCAGCGGCCGGCCGGCCATGTCGAAGCTGCGCACCCGCCACTCCGCCGCGATCGGCTGGGTCGCGTCGGACACCAGCGCGATCCGCGTCTTGCCGCCGCGGTTCTCGGCGACGATCGCCTGGGGCGCAAAGAAGCGCCGCGCAGCATAGTTCAGCAGCTTCCACCGGCCGTGATAGTCGATGCTCGCCCAGGAGATCGAAGGCCAGGTGTCGTTCATCTGCCAGTAGAGCGAACCCATGTTCGTCGGGCGGCAGGCGCGATGGTGGCGGGCGGCCATGTCGATCGCCTGCGCCTGGTTGACCTGGGTCAGGTACACCGTGTCGGCAAAGTCCTTGGCCGGGCGCAGTCGCTGGTCGAGGTACATCTTCAGCCGCTCATTGCCTTCGCCGGCCAGGAACTTCTGGTGGCCCTTCAGCACCGGGCTGTCGAGCGCGAGCGGTCCGTTGCCGGCGAACTCGCGGATCGTCGCCATGTCCGGCATCGCCTGGAAGCCGTACTCGGACATGAAGCGCGTGCAGCTGTCGAGGTAGTTCTCGACCGGCTTGGAGCCCGACCACACGTCCCAGAAGTGGCGGTCGCCCGCCGCATCCGTGTCGACCGGGCCCTCATAGTTGGTGGAGGGCGATCCCGGCCAATAGGGCGTGCCCGGCGAGCGGGTGAGCACCGCGTCGCGCAGCACCTGGTTGAACAGCACGGCCATGCCCGCGCCGATCCGCTCCTGCTCGTCGGCTCCGATGCGCTTCTTGAACGCCTTGCGGTCGGACCAGTTCTCCCAGCCCGACAGCACCTCGTTGCCGCCCGACCAGGCGATGACCGACGGATGCGCCTGGAGGCGGGCGACCTGCTGCTCGGCCTCGACGCGCACGTTCTCGCGGAACTCGGCATCCGGCGGCGTCACGGCACCGCCGAACATGAAGTCCTGCCAGATCATGATGCCCATCTCGTCCGCCATCGCGTAGAAGGCGTCGTCGAGATAATAGCCGCCGCCCCAGATGCGCAGCATGTTCATGTTGGCGTCGACCGCGCCCTGCAGGATGTGCCGCATCTGCGCGGCCGGCACCCGGCTGGGGAAGTTGTCGAACGGGATGACGTTCGCGCCCTTGGCAAAGATCGGGATGCCGTTGACCTGAAAACCAAACCCGCCGTCCTTGGTCAGCAGTTCCACCGTCCGCAGGCCAATCCGCCGCTCGGTCCGATCGGTTTCAGAGCCGCCTTCGACCAGCGCCGCCTGCACGCGATAGAGCGGCTGCGCGCCATAGCCGACCGGCTGCCAGCGCTGCGGATTGGCGATGGTCAGCGGCACCGTAATGCGGTTCTCGCCGGCCGCGACCTGCACCTTCCGCTCCACACCCTGCGTCTGCCCGTTGGCACCGACGACGTTGGTGCGCAGCGTCACGCTGCCGGCGGTATCCGCCACCAGTGTATAGCGCGCCGTCAGCTGTGCCTCGGCATCGTTGATGGCTTCCTGGTCGACCTGAAGCGTCTCGATGCGCACATCGTCCCAGGCCTCCAGACGCACGGGACGCCACACGCCGATGTTGATGATCCGGGGACCCCAGTCCCAGCTGTAGTGATACTTGGGCTTGCGGATGTAGGGCGAGCTCTGCTTGCCCTTGGGCTCGTCTCCGAACGCGGAGTCATACTCACCGGGAAGCGAATTCGCCTCCTTCAGCACCATCGGCTGCAGCGTGCGCACCGGCGAGGCGATCGACACCAACAGCTCGTTGCGCCCGAGCTTCAGTGCGGGCTTGGCATCCACCCGCCACTGGCGATGGGCGTTGGCCGTCGTGAGCAGCTGCTGTCCATTCACCGACACCGTCGCAAAGGTATCGAGCCCGTCGAATGCCAGCTCCAGATGATCACGCTGAAGCATCTCGGCCGTGACGTCGATGGTCCGGCGGAACTGCCAGTTGGTGAGCCCCGCCCACTGGATCTTGGCTTCGTTCAGCCCCTGGAACGGGTCCGGCACGCGCTTGGCAGCGATCAGGTCCTGCTGGACGCTGCCGGGCACCTGCGAACGGAACCACTTGGCCTCGCGCGGATGCTGGCCGGCGGCAGTCTCATCCGCGGGATCGATACGGACCTGCCACGCACCATCCAGGGAAACGCTGGTGCGCGGCGCGCTCCAGGCCGGCAGTGCGGCGAACAACAGGGGCAGGGCGAACCAACGCTTCATCGTGCGGTCTCCGTCAGCGTCGCCCGTTCGACGGCATAAAGGGGATCGGAAATCGGGGAGGTGAATTGGAAGCAGAGGTCGCGATCGCCCTCCAGCTTGGGGAGCGCGCCCGTGACGCGGAAGCGCGCGGGCGAGGTCGCGGGGTCGGGCAGCGGAAAGGTGCCGAGCGGCATCGGCTTGGCCGCCTTGTCGTCGCCGCTCCCCGGACAGCCCGCCGTCACAATCAGCTCGCCGTGCGGGGTGACGTTATAGTGGCGGCGGACCTTGCCCGTGTCATGCGCCAGGCCGAAGTTCCGCGGCAGCCGCGCGACTTCGATCGTGAAGCCGCTTGCGACATCGACCGGCGCCGCCGGATAGACGCTGCACGTGTCGAAGACGTTGACGTTATAGACTGGGCCATTGGCGGTCGCATCGGCGGTGAGCGGCAGCCGCAGCCACAGCGCGCCGCTGGGACAGCCGGTCAGTTCGGAGGAGGTCCGCGTGAGCAGTGCCGCGCGGCTGGTGTCGAAGCTGCGCGCCGACGCCGTCGCGTTGCCAGCGGCGTCGAAGCCCGCGGCGCGGATGGTGACGCCCGGCGTCAGGCTCAGCGGTGCCTTGTAGACCTTCGACCGCCCGGTCGGCGCCTTGCCGTCGAGCGTGTAGCGGATCGTCCCGTGCGGCGCCTGGGTGCTCAGCGCGACCGTCGCCTTGTTCGCCCGCAGCGCATCGCCGCGGCTGCCCTGCACCTTGAAGTCGACGGCGAAGGCGCTGTCCGCCACCTCCAGGCCCGAACGCTTCCAGCGCTCGACCTGCGGTCCGACGCGCTCCAGGAAGCCACCGAAGTCGCGCTTGTCCTTGGGCGACCAGTTGATCTCGGCCAGCGCCGCCGCACGCGGGAACATGGCATGCTGCACCTGATAGGGCGTCACCAGATACTCGCTCCAGGCATTCGCCTGGGCGCCCAGCACATGCTTCGCCTTGTCGGCGGCGATGCCGGCCGGCATCGGATCATAGCGATAGACGCTTTCGAGCGACTGGATGACGAGGCGGCCGGGCGGCTCGTCCCCGCGGTCGCTCTGCAGGCTGTCGAGATAGAGGGTGGGCGCCGGCGACAGCACCACGTCATGGCCGAGGTTCGCGGCCTCGATCGCGCCCTTCTCGCCGCGCCACGACATCACCGAGGCCGAGGCCGGCACGCCGCCCTCCAGGATCTCGTCCCAGCCGATCAGCCGCCGGCCCTTGCTTGCCAGATAGGTGCCGAACTGCTCGATCAGCCAGCTCTGCAACTGGTTCTCGCTCTTCAGGCCCAGCGCCTTGATCTGCGCCTGCACCTCGGGGGAACGCTCCCACTGGTCCTTGACCGCCTCGTCCCCGCCCAGGTGAATGTAGGTGCCCGGGAACACCGCCATCAGCTCGTCCAGCACGTTCTTCACGAACTCGACGCCCTTGGGGCCGGGGTTCAGCAGATAGGGGTTGATGCCCCAGTCCGGCGATACCTCGGGCCGGTCGCCCAGCACGCCGAGCTCGGGATAGGCCGCGACCAGTGCCTGCGCATGGCCCGGCAGGTCGACTTCCGGCACGATGGTGATGCCGCGCTCCGCCGCATAGGCGACCAGCTGCTTCAGCTCGTCCTGGGTATAGAAGCCGCCGACCTTCGCCCCCGCCGCCCCGCCCGAGGAAGGCGGGGTGCGCCAGGCGCCGACCTCGGTCAGCTTGGGATAGCGCTTCACCTCGAAGCGCCATCCCTGGTCGTCCGTCAGGTGGAGGTGCAGCGTGTTGAGCTTCACCGACACCATCTGGTCGACGATGGTGCGGATGGCATCCAGCGTGATGAAGTGCCGCGTGGTGTCGATCATCAAGCCGCGCCAGGCAAAGCGGGGCGCGTCCTCGATCGTGACGGCATCGACCTTCACCGGCTTGCCGAACGCGCGATCGGGGCTCAGCAGCTGCGCGAGCGTCATCGCGCCATAGAGAAGGCCGCGGTCACCCGACGCAGCGATGCGGATGCCGCTGGCGCCCACCGTCAGTCGATACGCCTCTTCTCCCGCGATCGCCGCGTCGCGCACCAGCGCAATTGGAGCCTCGCCGCTCGTCTGCGAAAGTGCCAGGCCGCGTTCGGTGCGGACATGGGCGATCAGCATCCGCGCCGCGGCCTCGGCTGCGGTGTCGCCGGATGGCGTCGCGATCGCAGCGCCATCACGAACGGTGAAGCTGGCGCTGCCGGGAACGACCGAAGCCGGTAGGGGTACCAGCGGCAGCGGACCCGCCAGGGCCGGCGTGGCCGTGCCGAGAAGCAGAAGTACGGTGAGCACCTGCCGCCCGGATCGAGCGAAACCTGCTGCCATTGTATTCTCCCCCGTTAGATCGGACGTTCCGCGCCCTGGTCTTGTAACTGTGTAACCAATATAAGTCCTACGGCGCAACAGTGCTGTTCCAGCACAGCAGGATGCCGTCGATGCGGGGGACCCGTGCCGGCAATACCATTGCAGGACCGGGCCGGTTGCTCCCCGCTTCCGCTTACGATAGCTCTTCGCCGGCGCGGCGCGAACGGGTGCCGCTGGGGGGAGTGTAAGAATGGCCTTTTCGGATCAGGTGGGACGGTTTCGGGACGACAATCCGTCGCCGCTGTACCTGCAACTTCAACAATTGATCCGGGACGGCATCAGCAAGCAACTGCTCGCCCAGGGCGATGCGATCCCGCCGGAGCGCGACCTCGCGACCGAATACAGCGTTTCCCGCATCACCGTCCGCAAGGCGATCGAGGGGCTGGTCGAAGAAGGGCTGCTCACGCGCCGGCGCGGCGCCGGCACCTTCGTCGCCGGTCGCGTGGAAAAGAGCTTCTCCAAGCTTTCGTCCTTTTCCGAAGACATGGCCGCGCGCGGCCGCACCGCCAGCAGCAGCTGGATCTCGCGCGCCGCCGGCATCGTCAATCCAGAGGAGGCGATGGCGCTCGGCCTCTCGCCCGGCGCGCCGGTCCTGCGCTTCAACCGCCTGCGCTTCGCAGACGAGGTGCCGATGGCGTTGGAATATTCCACTATCGCGGGATACTGCCTGCCCTCGGTCGAGGCGGTGGGCGACTCCCTGTATGCGGCGCTGGACGCCGCCGGCAACCGGCCCGTGCGCGCGCTTCAGCGGCTGCGTGCCGTCCCCTTCGGCGCGGAGCAGGCGCGGATGCTGGAGGTCGACGCCGGTGCGCCAGGGCTGCTCATCGAGCGCCACGGCTTCCTGCGCGACGGTCGCGCGGCGGAATTCACCCGTTCCTACTATCGCGGCGACGCCTATGATTTCGTGGCGGAGCTAAGCGACCTTTGAGGGTCGTCCGCCGTTCGTGACCCGTGCGGCCCTCGCGCCGCCACCCGGAGGATTTTGCATGCACCGACGCCAGCTTCTGGCGGGGGGCGCAGGGCTCGGTGCCCTGATCGCCACTCATCCGCAGCGCGCCTTGGCGGCGCCCGCCAAGCGGCTCGGCCACGACGGCTTCCCGATGCCGCAGCCCGCCCGCACGCTGCCGCAGCCGCTGCTGGTGCAGGATCCGTCACGCACCTTGCTCGAACGCGGCTGGCGCTTTCAGGAGGGCGATGTGGTCCCGCCGATGCCGGACACCCACAACGCCACCTACCTGAGCGTGAAGGCCGGCAACGCGCTCGGCGCCGCCGGCATGACCTTCGACGATTCCGATTGGAAGGCGGTGCGGCTGCCGCACGACTGGGCGGCTGCCCAGCCGTTCCTGGAGACCACCAACGTGTCGCAGGGCTACCGCCCGCGCGGCATCGCCTGGTACCGCCGCACGCTACAGCTCGACCCCGCCGACCGCGGCAAGACCATCGAGCTGCACTTCGACGGCATCGCCACCAACGCCACCATCTGGGTCAACGGCAGCACGGTCGCGCACAACTGGTCGGGCTACAACAGCGTTCACATCGACCTGACGCCCTTCGCCCGCTTCGGCGACGAGACCAACGTCATCGCGATCCGCGTCGATGCGAACGCGATGGAAGGTTGGTGGTACGAGGGTGCGGGCCTCTATCGCCACGCCTGGCTGGTGCGCCGCGCACCGGTCGCGATCGTCACCGACGGCGTCCGCTGCGATCCGCGCAAGGGAGAGGACGGCCGCTGGCAGGTGCCCGTCACCGCCACCCTCGCCAACACCGGGCGCGATCCGGCGATCGTCACCGTCGAGGCGCTGCTGCTCGACCCGGACGGCAACACCGTCGCCAGCGGCCGCACCGACGCAAGCGTGCCGGTGCTCCAGCGAGCCGAAGCCATGCTGAAGCTCCACGCGGGCAACCCCCAACTTTGGTCGGTCGAGACGCCGACGCTCTACACCGTCGTCACGCGCGTGCTGCGCGACGGTGCTCCGGTGGACGAGCGCCGCACGCCGGTGGGCTTTCGCACCATCCGCTTCGATGCCGACCGCGGCTTCTTCCTCAACGACCAGCCGGTCAAGCTGAAGGGCGTCTGCCTGCACCAGGACCATGCCGGCGTCGGCGTGGCCGTGCCCGATGCGCTGATCGCCTGGCGCCTCGAACGGCTGAAGGCGATGGGCTGCAACGCCATCCGCTGCACCCACAATGCTCCCAACGCCGAGCTGCTCGACCTGTGCGACCGCATGGGCTTCCTCGTCATGGACGAAAACCGGCACTTCAACCCGGCGCCCGACTATATGGAGCAGCTCGAGTGGCTGGTGCGGCGGGACCGCAACCATCCGAGCGTGATCCTGTGGTCGGTCTTCAACGAGGAACCGATGCAGGGCACGGAAGCGGGCGTGGAAATGGTGCGCCGCATGGCCGCGACCGTCCATCGCCTCGACGGCGCCCGGCCCGTGACCGCCGCGATGAACGGCTCCTTCTACGATCCGATCAACGTCTCGACCGTCGTCGATGTGATGGGCTTCAACTATTACCAGGCGGACTATGACCGCTTCCACCAGCTGAACCCCACCAAGCCCATCACCAGCTCCGAAGACACCAGCGCGTTCGAGACGCGCGGCGCGTATGAAAGCATTCCCGCCGGCCACGTCATCACCTCCTATGACAAGGAGGCTGCGAGCTGGGGAGGGACCCACCGCGATACCTGGCGGGAGATCGCCAAGCGCCCGTTCGTGGCAGGCGGGTTCGTCTGGACCGGCTTCGACTATCATGGCGAGCCGACGCCCTATGACTGGCCGACCATCGCCAGCTTCTTCGGCATCCTCGATCTGTGCGGCTTTCCGAAGACCGCGTTCGATATCCACCGCGCCCACTGGATCGACGGCGAGGCCGTGGTCGGCATCGCGCCTCACTGGACCTGGCCGGGCAGGGAGGGCCAGACCATTCCCGTCTTCGTCAGCAGCAACGCCGAGACATTGCTCTTGCGCCTGAACGGCCGCGACCTGGGCGTGCAGAAGGTGGACCGCATCATGGGCAACGAATGGCAGGTCCCGTACCAGCCCGGCCGGATCGAGGCGCTGGCGATGCGCGGCGGCAAGGTGGTGGCGACCGCCGTCCACGAGACCGCCGGCGCACCCGTCGCCCTGCGGCTCACGCCCGCGCGCACGGTCATGGCGGGGGATGGCGAGGATGTGCAGCCGATCACCGTCGATGCGATCGATGCGCGTGGCCGCCACGTGCCGACCGTCAACCAAATGGCGCAGTTCACCGTGGAGGGTGCCGAGATCATCGGTGTCGGCAACGGCGATCCGAACAGCCACGAGCCGGAGCAGGGCGACCGCCGCTCGCTGTTCAACGGCCTCGCGCAGCTGATCGTACGCGCAGCGCCGGGGAAGGGCAGCGTCACCCTTCGCGCCACCGCGGACGGGCTCAAGCCGGCGCGCCTGACGATCAGCCGGCTCGCAACCCGGGCCCCGCCGCAAGTGCCGGTCACCCCGCCGACGATGACGATCGGCGAGTGGCGGCGCTCGCCGGCCATGGCCGAGCGACCCGACCCGTCGATCGCACCGCCGGACGGCGACAACAACAGCTGGGCGTTCGTGCGCAGCGGGACGCCCACGCGACCTGAGGCGAGCGCCGGCTGGCGCGTCTATCGCGCCGCCTTCCGCCCGTGGAAGCGGGTGGGGGCACAGGGCGGCACGATCCGCTTCGACAGCATCGGCGGCACCGCCGAGCTCTGGCTCGACGGCCAGAAGCTCGCGGCCAAGGCAAGTGCCGCGCCCGGCCCGCTGGTGGCGGACATCCCCGCCGGCACCGGCCCACGCCGCGTCGCCCTGCTGGTCTCCGCTCCCGCGAACACCCCCTCGGGTATCCTGGGCAAGGTTACGGTCACCACCCGCTAAGCGACGATCGCGCGCTTCCCTTCCACGTGCCCCGGCGGAGGCCGGGGCCCAGTTGGGATAGCCTCAGCGATCCACGCAGGACGCGCACAAGCGCAGTTACAGCTGGTGCGTCTGAAACCCCTGGGCTCCTGCCTTCGCAGGAGCACGGAGGGGGCGGATCGGCACCCGATCTTCGACGGCTACAAAAGGGGCGGCCCCGTGATCGCGGCGCCGCCCCTTAGACGGTTCGTCGAACCTCAGCGCGCGAGCAGCACGTCCAGCTTGCCCGGCGCAACCACCAGGTGCGCGACGCCTTCCGCCGGCAGCGCGACCGCGCGCACGCCAAGCGCTGCCAGCGCCGCCTGCTCCGCGCCGCCGCTCTCGGCCAGCTCCACGCGGATACGGTTGCCGTGCACACTGACCGCGCAGACGTTCTCCGCGCCGCCCAGCGCGGCGACCAGCGCCGGCGCCAGCCGCGCGTCGCCGGCCTCGGCGACTGCCGCCTCGGTGGGCGCAAGCGCGATCGGCATCGCCAGCGCGTCGCGGATCTCGACCGCGACAACGTCCGCGATCGGCCCAAGCACCACCTGCACCGCCTTATCGGACGGCCGGATCACACCGCGCGCGCCCAGCGCCTTCAGCGTAGGCTCGTCCACCTTCGCCTGATCCACGACGATCAGCCGCAGCCGCGTGGTGCAGGCGCCGACCTCGCGGAGATTGGCGGCACCGCCCAGCGCCTCCGCAAAGGCGGCACCCCGTCCGCCTGCGGCGACCGGCGCTACCGCCGTGGCGCCCGGCACCTCCGGCTCCCGGCCCGGCGTCTTCAGGTCGAACCGGCGGATCACGAAGCTGAAGATGCCATAGTAGAGCGCGGAATAGACGAGCCCCACCGGGATCAGCATCAGCGGCCGGGTCGATTTGCCGTAGTTCAGCGCATAGTCGAAGAACCCCGCCGAAAAGCCGAAGCCCAGCTTCACGCCCAGCACGTCCATCAGCGCCATCGACAGGCCGGTCAGCACCGCGTGCACCGCATAGAGCACGGGTGCCAGGAACATGAAGCTGAACTCGATCGGTTCGGTCACGCCGGTCAGCATCGAGGTGAGCGCCAGGCTGAACAACATGCCGCCCACGGCCTTGCGCCGCTCCGGCAGCGCCGTGCGGTACATGGCGAGGCACGCCGCCGGCAGGCCGAACATCATGACCGGGAAGAAGCCAGCCATGAAGCTGCCCGCGGTGGGATCCCCTGCAAAGAAGCGCCGCAGGTCGCCGTTGGCGCCGTTGAAATCGCCCTGCACGAACCAGAAGACGTTGTTCAGGATGTGGTGCAGGCCGGTGACCAGCAGCAACCGGTTGAACAGGCCAAAGAGGAACAGGCCGACACCACCCGCATTGGCGATGCCATGGCCCATGGCGTCGATGCCGCTGCTCAGCGCCTGGAAGCTCGTGCCGACGATCACCGCCAGCGCGAGGCCAGCGACGCCGCTCACGATCGGCACGAAACGCCGACCGCCGAAGAAGGCGAGATACTCAGGCAGCTTGATGCCCGAAAACCGATTGTAAAAGATCCCGCCGACGAGGCCGGAGAGAATCCCGATCGGCACGTCGAGCCGCGCGATCGCCTTCGCCTTCCAGGCCGCGCTCGCGATCTCCGCGGTGGCCGCGTCCATGCCCTGGGTCGCGTCGCCCGGCACGATCAGCAGCACCTTGGCCGCCTCGGTCGCCACCAGGAAGCAGACGATGCCAGCAAGGCACGCCGCGCCATTGCCGTCCCGGGCATAGCCGGTGGCGACCCCGATCGCGAACAGCAGGCCCAGGTGCGAGAACAGCGCATCGCCGGCCGCGCTCAGGAACGCGATGTCGAGCAGGTCGGGCTGCCCCAAGCGGAGCAGCAGCCCCGCCACCGGCAGCACCGCGATCGGCAGCATCAGCGCGCGGCCGAGCGGCTGCAGCGCTTCCAGGATCGACTTCATGCGCGGAACTCCCGGGCGAGGATGCGGACTTCGGCCGCCGATCCGCACTGGAGCGCGGCGGCGGCATGGGCGCGGCAGGCGTCCATGGACAGGCTGGCGACCAGCGCCTTGATCTCGGGCACCAGCGCCGCGGTGGCGGACAGTTCGGTGACGCCCAACCCTACCAGGATCGGCACGGCGAGCAGGTCGGAGGCAAGGCCGCCGCATACGCCCGTCCAGCGGTCATGGCGTGCGGCCCCGCGGCAGGTCTCGGCGATCATGCGCAGCACGGCAGGATGTAGGCCGTCGATCGCGCCTGCGACCGCCGGGTTCCCGCGATCCATCGCCAGCGCGTATTGGGTAAGGTCGTTGGTGCCGACCGACAGGAAATCCGCCTCCCGCGCGAGCAGGTCGGCGGTGACCGCGGCGGCCGGAGTTTCGATCATCACGCCGACGCTGACCGGTTCGGCGATGCCCAGTTCGGCGCGCACCCGGTCGACAACCTCGCGCACCCGGCGCAGCTCGTCGATAGACGCGATCATCGGCACCATGATCCGGCACTGGCCGATCGGCTGCACGCGCAGGATCGCGCGGATCTGGTCTTCCAGCAGCTGCGGATGGGCAAAGCCGACGCGGATGCCGCGCAGGCCCAGCGCCGGGTTCTCCTCTGCCGGGATCGGCAGATAGGGCGCAGGCTTGTCGCCGCCGATGTCGAGCAATCGCACGATCAGCGAGCGGCCACCCAGCGCGTCGGCGATCGCCTGATATTCTGCCGTCTGCTCGGCGAGCGAGGGCGCGGTCTCGCGCTCGAGGAACAGGAATTCGGTCCGCAGCAGGCCACAGCCCTCGGCACCGTTCGCGACCGCTACTTCGGCGTCGGCGCGCGAGCCAAGATTGGCGAACACCTCGATGCGCTCACCGCCCGCCATGTGGCAGGGTGCGGCGGCGTTCGCCTGCGCCTCCAGGCGGCGCGCACGCCGCTCGGCCACCAGCGCGTGCGCCTTCGCCAGCGTTTCAGCGTCCGGTCCGATCTGGAGCGAGGCCGCATCGGCGTCCAGGATCAGCATCGATCCCTCCGCAATTTCGTGCAGCGCCGGGCCCATCGCGACCAGCGCAGGCAATCCCATGCTCGCCGCCAGGATGGCGACGTGGGAGGTCGGGCCGCCCTTCTCGACGCAGAAGCCGACAACATTCGCCGGGTCGAGCGCCATCAGCTGGGACGGCAGCAGATCCTCGGCCAGCAGGATCGTGTCGGGCGGGAAGGCGATCGGCGCGTCCTCGACGCCCACCAGCAGCGAAACGATGCGCCGCTCCAGGTCGCGCATGTCGTCCGCGCGCTCCGCCAGATGGGCATCGCCCGTGGCGCGCAGCGCTTCCGCCTGCGGCCGGATCGCCGTGCGCCATGCCTGGCCGGCGCTGGCGCCCGCCGCGATCGCAGCGGCTGCGGCCTCGCGGAGGCCCTCGTCCTCCAGCATGGCGCGGTGCGCGGCCAGGATAGACCGTCGTGCGCCGGAGGCGGTGGCCGTCTCGCCCTCCAGCCGCCGCCCGAGCGTGCGCAGCGCCTGGTCGAGCCGTGCCTGCTCCTCCTCGGCGCCGACGCCCGCGGGATCGATCTCGATCTCGGCGAGGTGGAGCGTGCGGGCATGGCCGATCGCAAGGCCCGGCGAAGCCGTTACGCCTGCCAGCCTGCCGTCGCTGGAGATGACCGACGCCGGGGCAGGGGCCACCGCCGGCTGCGGCGCCGCCGGTGCCTGCTGCGGGTCCGCGGCCTCGCCCATGCCGCTTGCGATCAGCGTCGCGATCGCATCCACCGCCGTTTCCGCGTCGGCGCCGTGCGCTTCGATCCGGACGAGGTCGCCTAGTCGTGCGCCGAGGGTCAGCAGCGCGACGGGGCTGCGCGCATTGGCACTACGCTCGCCCTTGATCATCGAGATTTCTGCGGAGAAGCGGACGGCCGTCTCGCGGATGCGGGCTGCCGGCCGTGCATGGATGCCATGTGCCAGCGGCAGCTGCAGTTCGCGCGCCACCACCTCACCCTCATAGGGAGCCGGCGCTTCTGAGGCGGAGGCTTGCTGCGGGACAAGCGCGAAGATCGGATCCCCGACCGCGACCGGCCCCTCTGCCTCCCCGAGCGGGGACACGGCGTATCGATCACTGTCGAGCAGCAGCACCGGCGTGATCACCGATGGCGCCCCCTGGACCAGCAGGTCCAGGTCGAAGCGGATCAGCGGGTCTCCACGGCGCACGCGGTCGCCGGCGGCAACGAGCGGCGTGAAGCCGCGGCCCTCGAGGGCGACCGTATCGACGCCGACATGGATCAGCACCTCGGCGCCTTCGGCCGCCGCGATGGTCACGGCATGGCCGGTCGGCTGCAAGGCGCGGATGGTCCCGTCACAAGGAGCGTGCACCGTGTCGCCGGTGGGATCGATTCCCACGCCCGCGCCCAGCATGCCCTGCGCAAACACGGGATCCGGTATTTCCGCCAGCGCGCAGCGCCAGCCCTGCATCGGCGCGTGAAGGACGATGGAGCCCCCGGCCTGTTCGTCGATCATCTCGGTCGGCGTGGTCGTGCTCAGGGCGTCCTCCAAGGGGTCAGGCGATGGGTGCGCCGGCGATCCAGGTGCCTGCCGGCTGCAGGTCGTGGGTGAGGCAGACCCAGTCCGCGCGCAGCCCGGGCGCGAGCGCGCCGCGATCGTGCGAGAGGCCCAGGAACGCCGCAGGGGCGGTGGCGGACATGACCGCGGCTTCTTCCGGGGTCACCCCGACACGGTTCACGACGTGGCGGAACGCCCCGGCCATGTCCAGCGCGGAGCCGGCCAGCGTCCCGTCCGCGCCCAGGCAGCAGCCGTTCTCGACGCGGATGGTCTGGCCGTGCAGCACGAAGCTGTCGACGTTCGCGCCGACGCACGACATCGCATCGGTCACCAGCAGGAAGCGGTCGCGCGGGTGCGCGCGCATGGCGATGCGCAGGGCCGCATCATGGACGTGGAAGCCGTCCGCGATGATGCCGCAATAGACGTTCTGATCGTCCAGCGCCGCACCGACGACGCCGGGCTCGCGGTGCTTGAGCGGCGACATCGCATTGTAGAGGTGGGTGACACCGGTCATGCCGGCGGCGAATGCCGCGGCGACCGTGTCGTGGTCGGCGTCGCTATGGCCGACGCTCAGGATCACGCCCGCTGCGGCCAGGCGGCGGATGTCCTCGTGCGACACCATCTCTGGTGCCAGCGTCAGCAGCACCTTGCCCAAGCGGGGGCGGGTGAGCAGTTCGATCAGCGCGTCGTCCAGCCGCCGGAACTTCTCCGGGTCGTGGATGCCCTTGCGGGCGGCGTTGATGATCGGGCCTTCGATGTGGACGCCCACGCACCCCGGCACGCCCGCCGCGATCGCTTCCTCGGTTGCGTCCAGGGCGCGGGCGATCGCCTCCGGCACGTCGCTGATCAGCGTCGGCAGGAAGCCCGTGGTGCCGAACGGCGCATGGCCGCGGCCGATCGCATCGATACCCTCGACGGTGGGCGCGTCGTTGAACAGCACACCGCCGCCGCCATTCACCTGCACGTCGATGAAACCCGGCACGATCCAGCCGCCCGCCAGGTCGATCTCGCGCTCCGCCGCCGGCGCCGTCGCGTCGATTGCGGCAATCCTTCCCCCCGCCAGGGTGAAGGTCGCGCCATCGAGGGTGCCGGCCGCCGTCACGACGCGGCCGTTGGCGAAGCGGATCGTGCTCATCGCGTTTCCGTAACCTTGCGCAGGTGCTGCGGGCGATCCGGGTCGAAGCCGCGGGCCACCGCCAGCGCGTTCGTCATCAGGTAGAAACTCTGCACCATCAGGATCGGCTCCACCGCGGGATGGCCTGCGATCGCGGGAAGCGTTGCCGCTTCTCCGGCCTGGGCATCGGCCAGGCAGACGCGCGCGTCCCGGCCGGCGAACTCGACGGCTGCCTCACGCACGCTGTCGCCCGCGGCGTCCGAGGTGGCAAAGCCCAGCACCGGAAAGTCCTTGCCGACGATCGCCATGGGCCCGTGCCGCACCTCGGCGGCGCTGAACGCTTCGGCATGAAGGCCGCAGGTTTCCTTGAACTTGAGCGCCGCTTCCTGGGCGATGCCCAGGCTGTAACCGCGGCCGATCACGAACAGGTTCCGCGCGTCCACCAGCGCGTCCTTGGCCGCACTCCAGTTGAGGTCCCGCGCCCGCTCCAAGCCGGCGGGCAGCGCCGCCAGCGCCGCGCCCAGCGCCGCGTCCTGGCTCCAAGCCGCGACGATCGCGGCGAGCCCCGCGAGCGAGGCGATATAGGATTTGGTCGCCGCGACCGACGTCTCGGGTCCGGCCTTGAGGCCGATCAGCGTGTCGGCCAGGCCTGCAAGCGGTGAGCCTTCGTCGTTGACCAGTGCCACCACGTGCGCGCCCGCCGCCTTCTGCGCCCGCACCGTCTCCAGCAGGTCGGGGCTGCGCCCGCTCTGCGAGATGGCGATGCACAGGAAATCGCCCGGCGCAACCGGCGCGGTGAAGATGCTCGCCACGGATGGCGCGGCCGAGGATACGGGCACCCCCACCAGCGTCTCGATCAGATACTTGCCATAGGTGGCAGCATGGTCGGACGATCCGCGCGCGCACGTCACCACCACCCTGGGCGGGTTCGCGCGCAAGGTCTCGCCCAGCGCCGCCAATGTCGATGCATTGTCGGTCAGCAGGCGGCGGACCGCATCCGCGGCTTCGCGCGCTTCGCTTGCCATCAGGGTGGCGCGCGCGTCCACCATCGTTGCCCCTTGTTCCATGCCGCGGACGATAAGTTACAGATTGGTACTGTTCAAGGTCCTATTGTAGCGGAGAGACAATCTCCTTGAGACGGCGCACCCGCTCCGGGTCGGTCCGCAGCCGTCGCCCCGTCTGGAACCCGAAGCGGCGCTCGATCTCTCCGGCATCCTTGCCCGGGCTCCGACAGGAGGCGTGGAGTTCCCGGACCCCGGTCGCCAGGATCGCAGGCGCGCACGCCGCATCGATCCCGCTGCCCGGCAGGATGCCGATGCGCCCGTCCGCCCGGCGATGAAGTTCGGCCAGCATCGGCAACGCGTCGACGGCGCGCGGCTCGCCCCCCGAGGTGAGGATGCGATCGAACCCGAGTTCGACCGCTGCTTCCAGGGCGGCGGGAAGGTCCGGGCACAGGTCGAAGGCGCGATGCAGCGTCAGCGAAAGCCGCTGGCCACGTGCTTCCCCGGCCGCGCGTGCGTGCGCCACCAGCTCGACGAGCAAGGGGATGTCGAGCCGCCGGTCCGGCGCGCTTGCGCCGATCACCACGCCCGCCAGGCCCGCCTGCGCTGCAAGACTGATGTCCTCCGCGATCAGCGCCGCTTCCGCCGCGGTGTAGCAGAAGTCGCCGTCGCGCGGGCGGGCCAGCAGGTGCACGGGGATGGGTGCCTCCGCCGCCAGCCGGACCAGCGAGGCGGGCGGGGTCAGCCCCCCGACCGACAACGCCGCACACAGCTCGATGCGATCGGCTCCGCCCGCGACGGCGGCCTCGATGCCCGCGGGTTCGTCGATGCAGACCTCCAGCATGCCCATCAGCGCTTCGCCGTGCTCATCGAGTAGGGCCGGGCGCTTGCCGCCTTGCCCCAGCTGCGGTTCGGCGTCGCCTGCATCACGAAGCGGAGCTCGCCGCCGGCCATGATCTCGTCGTGGCGCAGATAGGTACGCGGCAGCGGCTTCCCGTTCAGCAGCACGTTGCCGACGTAGAGGTTGGCATTGCTCAGCCCCTTCGTGACGACGGTGAAGCGCTTGCCGTTCGGCAGGTTGAGCGCGGCGCGGTCCACGAACGGCCGCCCGATCACATATTCCAGGCTGCCGGGCGTCACGGGATAGAAGCCGAGCCCGGTGAACATCAGCCATGCCGACATCTGCCCCAGGTCGTCGTTGCCCGACAGGCCGTCCGGCGTCGGCTTGTACTGGCTGTCGACGATCTGCTTCAGCCGCGCCTGCGTCCGCCACGGCTGGCCGGCATGGGCGTAGAGATAGGCGACGTGGTGGCTCGGCTCATTGCCATGGATGTACTGGCCGATCAGCCCGGCAATGTCCTCGGCATGGCTGTAGTCGAGCTTGGAATTGTCATACTCGAACATCGCATCGAGCTTGGCGACGGTCTTGGAGTCGCCGCCCAGGGCGCGGAACAGCGCCGCCTGGTCCTGCGGTACGAACCAGCTGTATTGCCAGGCATTGCCCTCGGTGTAGTCGGACCCATAGTTGATCGCAGTCGGATCAAACGGCGTGCGGAACGCGCCGTTGCTCTTGCGCGCGCGGACGAAGCCGGTCTTCGGGTCGAAGCTGTTCCGCCAGTTGCCGGCGCGCGCATAGAAGCGCTTGGCGACATCGGTCCGGCCCAGTTTCTCGGCCATGCGCGCGATGGTCCAGTCGTCGTACGCATATTCGACGGTCTTGGACGCCGCCTCCGGCTCCCGGTCGATCGCGACATAGCCGAGCTTCTGATAGTCGCCCAGGCCGCCATAGGGCGCATAGGTCGCGCTCGCGACCATCGCGTCCAGCGCCTCGTTCGCATCGAAGCCGCCGATACTCTTCATGTAGGCATCGGCGATCACCGGCACCGCGTGATAGCCGATCATCGTCCAGGTTTCGCGCCCGTGGAACTGCCACACCGGCAGGATGCCGTCGGGGCTCACCTTCCGGCTGGCGATCAACGAGCGGACCATGTCGCTGTTCGCCTGCTCCGGCGCGACCAGCGTCAGCAGGGGATGCTCGGCCCGAAACGTGTCCCACAGCGAAAAGGTCGACCGGAAGGTGAAGCCCTCCGCCTTGTGCACCGCGTTGTCCGGCCCGCGATAGCGGCCGTCGACGTCACCCGCGACCGAAGGAGCGATCAGCGTGTGGTAGAGTGCGGTGTAGAGGTTGCGGCGCATCGGGGCAGGGGCCTCGATCTCGACCGCGGATAGCGCCTTTTCCCAGGCGCCACGCGTGGCACTGCGCACCGCATCGAACCCGCCGCTCTCGCTGTCGAGGTTGGCGATCGCGCCGGCCTCGTCCACCGAAGAGATCGCGACCTTCACCTCCAGCGGTGCATCCAGGTTGCCAAAGTCGAGCCGCCCAACCAGCGCCTGGCCGCTCCGCTCCGCCAGCGCGTCGCTTCCGCCGCCCGGCGCCTGGAAGCCCTTGTACTTCACGTTCTTCTCGGTGCTGACAAAGGCATGGCTCTTCACCGGTGCCGAGAAGCGCATCGCGAAGTAGAGCTGTCGTCCGGCCGCCCAGCCGCGGGTCGTGCGCGATCCGGTGACGGTCCCGTCCGGCCGCATCCGCAGCGACGACCACAGGATCTTGCCGGGATAGTTGTAGAGCGAGCTGCGCAGGTCGAGCAGCAGGTGCGCCGCCTTGTCCTTGCCAAAGCTATAGCGGTGGACCCCCACGCGCGTACCCGCCGTCATCTCCGCCCGTACGCCGGGGTCAGTCAGCGTCACCGCATAATAGCCGGGCTGCGCCACCTCGTCCGCGTGGCTGAAGCGCGAGCGATAGCCCGAGCCCGGCTGCTTGGGATCGCCCGGCTCCAGCGGCACCGTATCGCCTGCGGCCGGCATCACCAGGAAATCGCCCAGATCCGAATGGCCGGCGCCCGAGAAGTGCGTGTGCGAGAAGCCCTGGATCGTCGGATCGTCGTAGCGGTAGCCCGCGGCATGGCCGTAGCACTCGCGGATCTCGCAACCCGTGTCGGTGTCCGGGCTCAGCTGCACCATCCCGAACGGCGCCACCGCGCCGGGGAAGGTGTGCCCTTCGCCCCCCGTGCCGATCCGGGGATCGACGTCGTCATAGCCGTTGGCGAGCAGGATGGGCATTGCCAGCGCAAGCGCGGCAACAGAGGCGAAGCGGGTGCGGAGCCTGTTCATGACGCGAGTGTAACCAGTACCAAGCCGGACGGAAGAGCCCGCGACGAAGATTCCACAATTCGTTTGCCGTATTACTCGGCGCGCAGGCTCGCGTTCCAGTTCGGCGTCTGCTCATGGCGTAGCTTCCGCACGAAGAAGTCGAACTGGCGGCGCTGGACATAGTCGATCGGGCCGGTCGAACGGCCGACGCTATGCTCCTCGTTCGGCACGACCAGCAGCTCGAAGTCCTTGCCCGCGCGGATCAGCGCGTCGGCGACCTGCATCGTCGAGGCGGGATCGACATTGCTGTCCTGCTCGCCGACGATCATCAGCAGCTCGCCCTGGAGCTTGCCGGCATGATCCACACCGGAGGCTGCCGCGTAGCTGTCGTCCACCGGCCAGCCGAGCCACTGTTCGTTCCAGCTGATCTTGTCCATGCGGTTGTCGTAGCAGCCGGCATAGGCGACCCCCGCCTTGTAGAAGTCCGGGTGGAACAGCAGCGCGTTGAGCGTGCTCTGGCCCCCGGCCGAGGCGCCGTAGATGCCGACGCGGCTGATGTCGTAGGAAGGATCCTTCGCCGCCAGCGCCTTGTGCCACAGGATGCGATCGGGAAAGCCGGAGTCCGCCAGGTTCTTCCAGGCGATGTCATGGAACGCCTTCGACCGGTTGGCGGTGCCCATGCCGTCGATCTGCACGACGATGAAGCCCAGGTCGGCCTGCGCCTGCATGCCGATCACCTTGTCGCCGCCGGAGTGATAGCCGAACGGCCAAAACGCCTTGGGCACGAAGCTGTCGTGCGGTCCGGCGTAGATGTTCTCGATCACCGGGTAGCGCTTGGCCGGGTCATAGTCGCGCGGGCGCACGATCAGGCCCCAGATGTCGGTCTTGCCGTCGCGACCCTTTGCGACGAACGGCTCGGGCGGGCGGAAGCCGGCTGCAAGCAGCCGGCTGATGTCGCCGCGCTCCAGCGTCGCGATCAGCCGCCCGTCGCGGGCGTCGTGCAGTTCCGAGATCGTCGGCAGGTCAACCCGCGAATAGGTGTCGACGTAGCGCGTCATGTCGGGGGAGAAGCGCACCTCGTGCGTCGCGTCCGCGCTGGTCAGCGCCACCAGGTTGCGACCGTCGAAGTCCACGCGGAAATAGTGCTTGTAGTACGGGTCCTTGCCCGGGCGCATGCCGCTTGCCGCGAACCAGATCTGGCGCTTGTCGTCATCGACATGGACCACCTCGCGCACCACCCAGTTGCCGCGGGTGACCTGGTTCTTCACCCGCCCGGTGCGGCCGTCGATGAGGTAGAGGTGGTTCCAGCCATCGCGTTCCGACGTCCACAGGATCTCGCGTCCGAGCCCGCCAACGTCATGGCTGAACCGGCGATCCCAGTAGAAGAAGGTCTTGGTGTCTTCCGTCACCGCCGCATGGGCCGCGCCGGTC
This sequence comes from Sphingomonas molluscorum, assembly GCF_039522995.1. NCBI lineage: Bacteria > Pseudomonadati > Pseudomonadota > Alphaproteobacteria > Sphingomonadales > Sphingomonadaceae > Sphingomonas > Sphingomonas molluscorum. The sequence goes on from NZ_BAAAEL010000006.1 coordinate 150,889, forward strand.
TCGGCATCGACCGCAATCACGCGTGCCTGCTGGTGGCCGCGGCGCAGATACTCGAACGCAAAGCTGCGCCCGTCCTTGCGCCATTCGACGTCGGAGAGCTGATAGGGGTTGGGGAACAGCGTGTCGGCGACCTCGATCCGCCGCCGGGCCGCGACGTCGAACAGCACCGGCCGCTCCTGGTCCACCGCGTCGCCGGGCTTGGGGTAGAGCTGTGTCCGCACCTGCGGCTGGAGTGAGTCCGGCGGCGCTGCCGCCACGCGCGTGACCTGCCGCTGGTACCCCGGCCGCACCCGATAGGCGACGAGCCGCCGCGAGTCCGGTGACCAGCGGATCGTTTCGGGATCGTAGAAGTCGCCCGGCGTCCCGTCCGTGCTGAGCGCCACCGCATTGCTGCCGTCGGCGCTGCGCACCACGACGTTATCGTCCACCACCAGTGCCTCATACCGCCCGTCCGGCGAGCGGCGCGGATGGTTGTCGGCCGGCACGCTCAGGTCGCGCACCACGCCGAAGCCGCGCGGCCGACCGCGATCCTCCGATTCCTGCTTTCCGCAGCGGTAGGTGGCCAGGTCGCACTGCCAGGGCTCATAGCCGATGGCGAAGCGGATCGTCGCTTCCTCGCCAAAGGCGAGGCTCTCGAAGGGCAGGCGCAGCGGATCGACCTTGCTGCCCATCGCCTGCCCGAGCGCGGCCGCCAGCCGCGCCGCATCGAACGACGGCGTTTTGGCAAGCGTCTGCGCGTCCACGGTCACGAACGCGAAGCCGCCCTCCACCGTCTTGCGATAGGCGAAGCGGCTCCCGTCCTGGCTCCAGGAGGCTTCCCCCGCCACATCGCGGGTTAGGAACATCCAATCCTGGCGCAGGTCGATCGAGCGTTCGAACGCCGCGCGATCGGGTGCCCCTGCCAGCGCTGGGACAGGCAGCGAAACGAGCGCGGCAAGGGCAGCGCCGGCGAGCAGCTTGGAAAGGGTCATGTCAGTTCCTGGAAGCTTCGGGCCGGATCTCGAACGCGAAGCTGCGCGGCTCCAGCGGGATGCGGTATTTCACATGCGGCCGGCCATCGAGGTTCCAGCCGGTGTCGCCGCCGACGCCTGTCTGCACCGCGTCGATCAGCAACGTGCCGTTGCCATGCGGCCGGATGTCCGAGCTGTGCGCCTCGCCGACCGGCTTCATCTCCAGATCGGAGTAGGGGAACGCCAGCGCATTCACCGAAAGCGGCTGCGCGCCCGTTACCCGAACGCCGCCGGCTTTGCCGGACAGCGCCACCCAGCGAACATCCTGCTTGGCGCCGGTCTCCTGCGGCCGGATATAGTCGTGATATTGTTCAGCCAGCGTGCCGGCGTGCACCGCGATCAGCCCGCCGGTCTTGCGGTCCGAATAGGTCTCCTGCGGCCCGCGCCCATACCATTGCACCTGGTCGAGCGCTGGCGGCGTCGCATAGGCAAGGCCGATGCGCAGCGGATCGGGCAGGTCGTCGCGGAGCGGCACGAAGCGCGCCTCCACCCGCACCGCGCCGTTCCTGGCCATGCGATAGCGCGTCTCAAACCGCACCGCGCCCGCGCCGATGTTGTAGCTGACTGCAATGGCATCACCGTCGATCCGGGCGGACGTCAGCGTCCGCTTCTCGGAGAACAGCTTCCACATGGCATGCGTCTTGGGGATGCCGGTGCCGATGTCGTTGTCCGTCGGTGCCCGCCAGAAGTTCGGCGCACCACCCGTGAGCAATTCGCGCCCGTTCGCCGCATAGCGCTCGAGCAACCCTGTCTTCGCGTCCACCTCCAGCACTGCTCCGGCTGCCGCCAACTGCAGCGTGCCCGCGCGCGCCACCGGCTTCACGCCCGCGCCGGCAAAGTCGGGCAGGGGGCTCGCTGGGCCTTCCAGCGCGAACTGCTCCCACGCCATCACCGTGCCTTCCGGCACCATCGGCACCGTGTCCGCGCCGGCATTGACACGCAGCACCACCCGATATTCGGCGTCCGTCTTGGTCCGCGGCGGCAGCGCGATTTCCATCGGCGTACGCGCACCGGCCGGGGTTGCCCGCGCCGTCGCGTCACCGCGGGCGACGGCAACGCCATTCTCCAGCAACTCCCAATCGAACCGGAATCCCTCCAATCCGATGTGGTCGTGCCGGTTCACCAGCGTGAAGCGGCCGGCGCGTGCGTCCACCGCCTCGAACGCGATCGGTGCATACACCTTCGCCACCTCAAAATACTCCGGGTCCGGTGTCCGGTCCGCCTGGATCACGCCGTCGCCGATCGTGCTGTCGTCGCCGATCGGGCTGGGGCCATAGTCGAACCCCTGCGCCCAATAGTCGCGCCCGTCCTTGTCCTTGCGCAGCATGGACTGGTCTACCCAGTCCCACAGGAAGCCGCCCTGCAGCTTCTTGTGAGCGCGGATCACGTCCCAATAGTCCTGCAGATTGCCCAGGCTGTTGCCCATCGCATGCCCGTATTCGCACTGGATCATCGGCTGGGTGAATTCCGGCGAGGTCGCATAGTCGACCATCTTCTCGATGTCGTCGTACATCGGCGCATAGACGTCGACATAGTTGTTGGGATCATGCCGCCAGATCAGCGTGCCCCAGCCGAGATAATTGAGCAGCCGGCTCGGATCCCGCCGCTTGGCCCAGCGGCCCGCCGCCTCGAAGTTCGGCCCGATCCCGGCCTCGTTGCCCAGCGACCAGAAGACGACGGAAGGGTGGTTCTTGTCGCGCTCCACCATGCGCTGCACCCGGTCGAGGTGGGCGGCTGCCCATTCCGGCTTGAAGCCCAGCTGGTGCTTGGAGCGATCGGGGCTGGAATTGCCCATCGCCATATAGGTGTGGCTCTCGATGTTGGCCTCGTCCATCACGTAGAGACCGTATTCGTCGGTGAGCGCATACCAGCGCGGATCGTTGGGATAGTGTGAGTTGCGCACCGCGTTGACGTTGGCGCGCTTCATCAACTCGATGTCCTTGCGCATGCTCTCCTCGGACAGCACGCGGAAGCTGTGGGGATCATGCTCGTGGCGGTTGACGCCGCGGATCATCACCCGCTTGCCGTTCACCCGCACTTCGTTGTCGACGATCTCGATCGTGCGAAAGCCGATGCGCTGCCGCGTCGCCTCGATCACTTCGCCCCTGGCGTCGAGCAGTTCCACCACCAGCGTGTAGAGATCCGGCCGCTCCGCCGACCAGGTGCGGATGCCGGGCAGGGTGGCCTGCACCCGCGCGGTCCGGTTCGCGCCGGTCACGCCGACCTCCCGGGTCAGCAGCGCCGTCTCGCCGTCGAGCACCGTCGCCCGTACCCGCGCCGGAGCCTTCTTGCCCGCAAGCTCCACGGACAAGTCGAGCGATCCGTCGCGATAGTTGTTGGTCAGCCCCGCGCGCGCCTCGAAATCGCGGATGCGGGTTTTTGGCGCCGCGTACAGCGTGACGCTCCGCTCGATGCCGCTCAGCCGCCAGAAATCCTGGTCTTCCAGATAGCTGCCATCGGCATAGCGATAGAGTTCGATCGCCACGACGTTGCGCCCCTCGCGCAGGTGCGGCGTCACGTTGAACTCGGACGGCAGCTTGGAGTCCTCGCTGTATCCGACGCGCTCGCCGTTGACCCACACGTAATAGGCCGCACCCGCCGCCCCGATCGTCAGGAATACATCGCGGTCCGCCCAGTCGGCGCCGACCTCGAACTCGCGCCGGTAGGAGCCGACCTCGTTCATGTCGTGCCGCACCCAAGGCTGGTTCGCCCCGAACGGATAGCCCGCCCCGCTGAACAGGGGCTGGCCATAGCCAAGCGCCTGCAGGATGCCGGGCACCTTCACCGTCTTCCAACCCGACACGTCATAGTCGGGGCGGTAGAAGTCCTTCGGCCGCGCGTCGGGATTGGGCGAAAAGGCGAACTGCCACTCGCCATCCAGAGAGCGATGATAGCGCGACTGCTCGGGCTTGTCGGCGAGCGCTTCCGCTCGAGTGGAGTAGCCGCGGAAGGTCGCGTGCGCCGCTTCCTTGCCGATCTGGAAGACCCCGGGCTGTTCCCATTCCGGCGTGCCTTCGGCAGAGGCGGGGCCGGCGTGTGCGGGAACCACCGCCAGGGCGGCCACCGCCAGCGTTGCAAGGAGCGCGGTGCGGCGGCGGGCTGGGGTCACGATCGTTCCTTTGCGATGCACGTCATGCGCGCAGAGGCGATCCGCTGCGGACCGCCTCTGCCGTTTGCTGGTGCGGCAGGCTCTCCATCGAAGATCCTGCCGCATGCGTCTTAGAAGTTGGCGCTGATCCCCATGAACAGCGTCCGCCCTGCGACGTCGTACACACCCGGATAGGTGTTGCCGTTGCCGAACGAGTACAGGTTGCCCTGCGCCAGCGCGGGCGGATCCTTGTCGAGCAGGTTGTTGATGCCGGCGCGGAAGACCACGCCTTCCTGCACCTTCACCGTGCCGGCCAGGTCGAAGTAGCTGTACGCCTTGATGCGGCGGTTCAGCTCCGAATAGCCGCCGCTCGTCAGGAACGGATCGTCGGTGTTGGTGCTGAGCTTGGTGGAGCCGATGTAGCGCCAGTTGAGCGACAGGGTGCCGATCTTCTCGGCATCGGTCCAGGTAAGACGGGCCTGGTGGCGCCATTCCGGGGAAGGCTGGCCGCAGGTCGGGCCGAACAGGCCCTTGCAGTCATAGGAGCCGAGGCCCGGGAGCGGCTCGTTGACCAGCTCGTTCAGCCAGGTGCCGGTGAGGTCCAGGTTGAACGTACCGGCGTTCTCGGTCGGGACGCTGTAGCTGCCCACCACGTCGATGCCGGAGGTCTTGAGCGAACCGGTGTTGAGGTTCGTCGAGACGACATAGCCCTCGCGGCCGAACAGGACGCCGGTGCGCGGGTCGCGATGGAAGAGGCCGCAGAAATACGGATCCCCGGTCGAGAAGCACTGGCTGATCGCGAGCGAGGTCGGGACCGAGCTGATGTAGTCCTTCACCTTGATGTTGAAATAGTCCACCGACAGCGAGAAGCGCGGCAGGAAGCGCGGCGTCAGCACCGTACCGACGGTGAAGGTGTCGCCCTTTTCCGGCTTCAGGTTCGGGTTGCCGCCGCCCAGCGCGCTGCACGTCTCGGACGGGCATTCCAGGATCTTGCCGTACTGCTCCGGCGTCACGCCGCTGGCGAGGCACTGCTCGAGCGTCGCGTCGGGCCTCGTGCCCGAGCAGGGATCCTGCGCGGAGACGTTGCCGACCTGCTGGCCCGCATAGAGTTCGCTGATGTTCGGCGCCCGGATCGCGCGGTTGTAGCTGCCGCGGAAGCGGATGTCGGACACGGGCGCATATTCGACCTCGAACTTGTAGGTCGAGATCTTCTTGGCCTGGCTGCTATAGTCCGAAAGGCGATAGCCCGCGTTGACCGTGAGCGACTTGGCGAAGGGCAGGTCCTGCAGGACCGGCACTTCAATTTCGCCATAGATCTCGCTGACGTTGAACTTGCCCTGCGACTCCGTCGTCCCCTTGGACTGCGCAACCTCGTCGGCCTCGAACTTCAGGGTCTCGCGGCGATGCTCGACGCCGATCACCACGCCGATGCCCTGGCTCGCCCAAGGGCTGGTGATGCCATAGCTGGTCAGGTCGGCGCTGACGTTGCCGCTGTAGACCTGCTCGGTGTCCAGTCCGCGGGTGTAGGTCGGGACATAGATATAGTCGAACGCCTCCTGCGAGATCGCGCCATAGCCGAACACGTCCAGCGGCACGCAGTTCGGGTCCGTCCCGTCGATGACCGAGGTGCAGGTGGGGGTGCCGTTGACGTCCACCACCTGCAGGCCGCGGTTCGCACGGCGGGCGTCGATGTCGTTCTGGTAGTTCTCCCGGAACAGCACGCGGGAATAGAGCGCGTTCACGTCGTAGCGGATGCCCTCGGCGATCTGCCCGCGCACGCCGCCGGTGATGCGGTAGTCGGTGTGGCGCAGGTCGTCGCGACGCGGACGCGCGAGACCGGCGACCGGGCGATAGCCGATGAACAGGTCCTGGGTCTCGGGCGTGCCATAGGCCGATCCGCACAGGATCTGCCCCTGCTGCGCACTCATCAGCGGGTTGTCGCAGTTGATGGTGTAGGTATCACCCTGCCACAGCGCGGAGGGCGCCACCTGCGAATAGCTGCGGTCGTCCATGAACATGCCGCTGGCATAGATCTCGGCGGCCGGGCTGATTTCGAAATGCGCGAAGCCGCCGGCGGTGTAGCGCTCGTCCGAGCGCTGGAAGTAGTTCAGCGGCGCGGTGTTGTAGCGATACGCCGGGCCATAGGTGTCCCAGGTCTTCCGGCCGTCCTTGGTGTTGACATAGGTGGTGCCGAAGCCCGGGCCCGACAGCGGGTTGAACAGGCCGTACTGGTTGTTCGACGATCCGCCGCACACCAGGCCGGTGGAGTCCGCATTCGGGTCGAACGCGCAGGCGGAGACGTCGCGGTCGGACTGCAGGATCGGCTTGACGTTGCGATAGCCGAAATAGGCGGTGATGTTGCCGCGGCCGTCGGCGAAGTCCTTGCCCGCCGCCAGGTTCACGTCCAGGCGCTGGCCGTCCAGCACGTTGCGGTTCGCACGGTCGTAGCCGGCGTCCTGCACGATCTGGCGGGCGGCATCATTGTTGTTGTCGTGGAAGGCGAAGCCATACTGCACGTCCGCGCGGACGCCGTTCAGGTCCCGCTTCAGGATGAAGTTGACCACGCCCGAGATCGCGTCGGAGCCATAGACGGCCGAAGCGCCGCCCGTGACCACGTCGACGCGCTCGACCAGCAGCGAGGGGATGAGGTTGAGGTCGGTCGCCTGCACCGGCAGCAGGCGCTGACCGTCGACCAGCACCAGGTTGCGGTTGCTGCCGAGGTTGCGGAGGTTGACGCGCGCCGTGCCGTCCGAACCGTTGGAGACGTTCTCGTTCGCGTCCGCAGTCACCTGGGGCAGCCGGTTCAGGACGTTCTCGACATTGGTCGCGCCCTGAAGCCGGATCTCCTGCGCCCCCACCACGGTGAGCGGGCTGTTGCTGGTCAGGTCGGGGCGCTGGATGCGCGTGCCGGTGACGGTGATGGAGCCGCTGTCCGACTCCGCCGCGGAGGGAGGGGCTACGTCCTCGATCGTCGGTCCGGTGCTTTGTGCCGCTGCCTGGCCGCCGGCGGTAAGTGCGGCCGCAACGGCGATCGTCGACGCATATCGCCGGAAATCGCGGTGGCGCATCGTGTTTCTCCCCTTTGAAAAATCCCTCGGGCGGAGAGAACACTAATCGAATACGAAATGTCAAATACGTTATACGATTCTGACATTCCTCTGCACGGATGATGTCTGAGTGTTGCTTCGACGTTACGGTTTCGGGAATTGGCGGCCTGACCGTCCGCTTCGCCGAGAGCCCTCGGCTGTCATTTCGGTGTCATCGACGTGCCACGGGACTGTCTTTCGACGTGCCTAGGGAGCCGGCGGCCGCCGCGACGTCTGCGCCGGCCGCTTCCTGGGGGACTATCGCGTGCGAAACGCTCGAACTGCCCGCGCCATGCTGCGCACGGCTCTGCTTGCATCCACCCTGGCGCTTGGCGTCGCCGTTCCGGCCGCCGCGCGGGAGGTAACCGGAACCGTCGTCGACGCCAGCGGCACCCGCAGTCTGAGCGGCGCCGAACTCCGCATCGTCGAGCTCAACCGCGTCGTCGAGGCGAACCGCGACGGCCGCTTCCGCTTCGTGGACGTGGCGCCGGGCGAATACACCATCGTCGCACGCTACATCGGCGCGGCCGACGAGACCCGTCACGTGACGGTGGTGGACGCCAGCGATCTGGTCGCCGATTTTGCTCTCGCGCCCGCCGGTGCGGCTGCGGACGACGCCGGCAGCATCCTGGTCGTCGGCCTCGCCGCCAACCAGGCCAGTGCCCTGTCGCAGAAGCGCTCCGCCGACGGCGTCGAAAGCGTGCTGTCGCGCGACGCCATCGGCCAGAACCCGGACCAGAACGTGGCAGAGGCGCTGCGCCGCGTTCCCGGCATCTCGGTGCAGGACGATCAGGGCGAGGGCCGCTTCGTGGTCGTCCGCGGCCTTGCGCCCGAGCTCAACAACGTCTCGATCAACGGCGCCCGCATCCCCTCTCCCGAGGCCGAGAACCGCGCGCTGGCGCTCGACACCATCCCCTCGGAACTGGTCGGCTCGATCGAGGTCAAGAAGACGCTCACCCCCGACATGGACGCCGACACCATCGGCGGCTCGATCGAGGTCAAGACCACCAGCGCCTTCGATCGCAAGAAGGACCTGCTGAGCTTCAGCTTCGAAGAGTCCTACAACGACCTGCGCGACCGCGCCTCGCCGAAGGGCTCGGTGGACTTCTCCAAGCGCATCACCCCCGATTTCGGCATCTCCGGCGGCGCGTCCTACTATCGTCGCCGCTTCGGCACCGACGGCGTGGAGGCATCCGACTGGACGCGCAGCGATGCTGGCGTCGCCTATCCGGAGGAGGTCGACTATCGCGCCTATGACGTGACGCGCACGCGCATGGCGGGGTCGCTCTCGCTCGACTGGCGCCCGGCCGCCAGCACCACCCTGTACGCACGCGGCATCGTCAGCTCCTTCCGCGACGACGAGCTGCGCAGCCGTCTGCGCTTCACCTTCGGGGGTGAGCCGGCCAGCGGCGACGCGGGCAGCGCCAGCTTCCTCTCCGGCGCAGGCTCGGACAACCGCATCCGCGTCCGCCGCGAGATGAAGGACCGCACCGAGATCCAGAACGTCTATTCCGGCACGGTTGGCGGCAAGACCGAGGCGGGTCTTTGGACGATCGACTACTCGGGCAGCTATTCCTATTCCGAGGAGAGCGAGCCCAACCGCCAGGACACGATCTTCGATCGCCGCTTCCAGGCAGGCGCCAGCCAGCTCGGCGTGACGCTGTCCGGCCTCGACACGCAGACGCCCGAATATAGCGTGAGCGACCAGGGCCGCTTCACGGACGGAAGCGATCCCATGAGCGCCATCGAGACGACGGATGGCCTCAGCACCGACGACGAATGGGCCGCGCGCCTGGATGTCGCCCGCGACATCCCGCTCGCCTCCGGCACGCTGCAGGTGAAGGCAGGCTTCAAGGGCCGTTTCCGCACCAAGCAGTACGACCTCGACTTCAACAGCTATGACGAGCTGACCGACGGCGACTTCCCGGCGCTCTCCGGCCTTTCGCGCTCGATCGGCAGCAAGGGGCTGGTCGACATGAACCCCGCCGTCGATCCGCTGGCCGTGCGCGGCTGGTTCCAGGCGAACCGGGATCGCCTGGTCCGCAACGACGACGACAGCATCCTCTCCAGCCTGTCGGCAAGCTATGCCGTCGATGAGGACATCTACGCCGGTTACGGCCAGCTCCGCTACGACAGCGGTGCGCTCCGGGCGGTCGGTGGCGTCCGCATGGAGCACACCGAGAACAAGATGCGCGGCTTTGCAATCGACACGGACACGGTGGAGGCCACGCCCGTCACCTTCGACCGCAGCTACACCAACTGGATGCCCAGCCTGAACCTGCGCTTCGAGCCCACCACGAAGCTGGTGCTGCGGGCGGCGGTGACCCGCAGCCTGGTGCGCCCCAATGTTTCCGATCTCGCGCCGCGTTTCTCCTACAATGCCACGGACGGCGAGGGCGAGTTCGGCAATCCGGAGCTCAAGCCCTATCGCTCCTGGAACTTCGACGCATCGGCCGAATATTATTTCGCCGACAACGCGCTCGCCGAGGTCGCGGTGTTCCACAAGCGGGTATCGGATTTCATCTTCCAGTCGCGGATCGACGACTACGACTTCGGCGGCGTCGTGATCGACGAAGCGACCGTCCCCTTGAACGGCGACACCGCGAAGGTCTCGGGCGTCGAGCTCAACCTCCAGGCCGCGCTGAACTTCCTGCCGTCGCCGCTCGACGGGCTGCTGGTCGGCGGCAACTATACCTATGTCGATACCAGCGCGACGCTCTACGGCCGCGAACTGACGCTGCCGGGCAGCTCCAAGCACATCTGGAACGCCTTCGTCGGCTATGACAAGGGGCCGCTCCAGCTGCGGGCCAGCGGCACCTATCGCGGCCGCTACCTCGACGAGGTCACCGCCGATGGCGACGGCGACATCTATGTCGACCATCGCCTGCTGTTCGACGTGGGCGCCAAGCTCCGGGTCGCGCCGGGCGTCCAGCTCACCGCCGACTTCGTCAACATCGGCACCGAGCCGTTTGATCGCTACTATTCGGGCACCGATGCCGGCGGTCGCCGCATCGCCCAGCACGAGGAATATGGCTGGACGGGCAAGTTCGGCTTCAAGATCACGATGTGAGCGGCAGGAAGGTACCCGACATGAACCAGTATCTGGCAGGCGCTGCGCTCGCGATCCTCGCGCTCGCGCAGTCCGCCGTCGCCCAACCCGCGCCGGACGCACCGCCTGCGGGCGCTCTCAAGCTCGATCGCGTCGTGCTGCTGATGCGGCACGGCGTGCGCCCTTCGACCAAGTTCCCGGCGACGCCGGTCGGCACCACCCGCGATCCATGGCCGGCCTGGTCGACGGCCGCGGGCGACCTCACCCCGCACGGCGCAGAGGCGATCCGTCGCCTCGGCGCCTATGACCGCGCGCTGTTCGCGCAGCAGGGCCTGCTCCCCGCGTCCGGCTGCGCTGCCCCGGGCACGGTCGTCGCCTGGGCCAGTTCCGCTTCCCGCGCGATCAAGACCGGCAAGGCGTTCCTGGAAACGCTCCAGCCTGGCTGCGCGGTTCCGCTCGACCATCCCGTCAACGAGGATGACGACGCCGTCTTCCATCCGCTCGACGGCAGCATGGAGATCGACGGGCAAAAGGCACTGGCCTCCGCCCAGGCGCTGCTGCCGCCGGTTGGCATCGCTGGGGAAGTCGCACGCAACGCCGACGCCTTCGCCGTGCTGGAGCGCGTCATCGGCTGCTGCCCGGGCGACGCGTGCGCGGCGACTGCCGCGAAGCACCAGCCGGTCTGCACGAGCCACCGTGAGACCCGGCTGGTGGCGGAGCAGGGCGATAAGCCCGACCTCGACGGCGCGCTCGGCTTTGCCTCCACCGCCGGCCAGACCATCCTACTCCAGTATCTGGAGGGGATGCCGATGCGCTCCGTCGGCTGGGGTCGGGCTTCCAAGCGCGACATCCAGACGATGCTGCGTTTCCACCCGGTCAAGTTCCGCTACGAGACCCGTCCGGCGTATGTGGCGGAGCGCGTGGCGGCGCCGATCGCGCGCCGCATCGGCATGGCGCTGAACCAGGGCGATGCACGGGTGACGCTGCTGTTCGGCCATGACAGCAACCTGGCGGCGCTGGGCGGCTTCTACGATCTGCACTGGACGATGGCCGATTATCCCGCGGACGACATCGCGCCGGGCGGGGCGATCGGGTTCGAGCGCTGGAGCGACGCCGCCGGCAACGGCTTCGTCCGTGCCTTCGTCCAGGCGCAGACGATGGATCAAGTCCGCACCCTCGCGCACCTTGGCAAGCGCAACGCGCCCGACCGTCGCTACATCGCCATTCCGGGCTGTGCCGACGCCGAAACGCCGTGCTCGCTCGCGGCCTTCAACCGCATCACCGCCGCCAAGCTCGCGAGCCCGGCGGAGCGCTGATCGAGCGGATCAGCCGGCGACGCGCGCCTGGTTCGGAAGCCAGGCGCGCAGCCGCTCGATCGCTTCCTGCACCAGCGGCGTCGCCACGGCGAAGCTGAAGCGCACGAACTGGTGGCCGCGCACCGGATCGAAGTCGACGCCGGGCGCGGTCGCGATGCCGGTATCCGTCAGCATCCGCTTGCAGAAGCCGATGCTGTCGTCCGTCAGGTGCGCGACGGAGGCGTAGATGTAGAAGGCGCCGTCCGGCGGCGCGATCTCGCCAAGGCCAAGCTCAGGCAGCGCGTCCAACAGCAGTTCGCGGTTGCGGCGATAGGTCTCGACATGCCCCTCCAGTTCGTCGGGCGCGTCGAAGGCGGCGAGGGCGGCATGCTGGCTCAGCGACGGCGGCGTCAGGAACAAATTGCCCATCCGCTTGCGCGCTTCCTCCACCAGGTCGGCCGGCGCGACCATCCAGCCGAGCCGCCATCCGGCCATGCTGAAATATTTCGAGAAGCTGTTGAGGATGATCGCGTCCTCGGCGTGGCGCAGCATCGTGTCTGCCGCCATGCCATAGCTCAGCCCGTGGTAGATCTCGTCGGAGAGGATGCGGATCCCGCGTGCCCGGCACAGCTCGGCGATGCCGGCAAGCTCATCGCTCGGGATGATCGTGCCGGTCGGATTGGCAGGGCTCGCCAGGATCAGCCCCTTGGGAGCCGGGTCGAGCGCCGCCAGCGCACCACGCGACATCTGGAAGCGCACCTCCTCGCCGCAGTCGATCTCGACCGGCTGCATGTGTAGCGCGCGCAGCGTGTTGCGATAGGCGACATAGCCCGGCCGCGCCGTCGCGACCCGGTCGCCCGGCCCGAAGGCGGTGGCGAGCGCCAGCACCAGGGCCGGCGACGCGCCGCAGGTCAGAAGGATGCGTTCCGGCGCGACCTCTACGCCATAGCGCTCGGCATAATGCCGGGCGATCCGCGCCTTCAGCGCCGGGCTTTCCCAATAGCCCATCGCATCGCTGTCGAGCACCTGGTGCGCAGCCGCGATCGCGGTGCTGGGTGCGCCGGTGGAGGGCTGGCCGAACTCCATATGGATGATCGACCGCCCCTCCTGCTTGAGCCGGTGGGCAAGCTGGCTGATGGCGATGGCATGAAAGGGTTCGACGGTGCTGCTCATCCGCGCCCCATTCCACGACACCGCACCGGGCGCCAGCCCCTCGAGCAACCGAGCACCCCGGCGAAGGCCGGGGCCCAGTGGGAACGTCCCCGCAATACGGCGCCCTAGCCGACCTGTGCCTCAACCAGCGCCTGCAACGCCTCCCCGAACTGCCCGATGCTCGCCTCGCTGAACCCGGCGATGTTGATGCGCCCCGACGCCGCCATGTAGATCGCATGGTGCTCGCGCAGCCACGCCACTTGGGTGCGGGTGAGGGGCAGGGTGGCGAACATGCCCTTGCCGCCGGCGATCGGCGCCAGGTCGATGCTCCCGATCGTCCCGAGCGCGCTGACACCCTGGCGCAGCGTCACCAGCCGCTCCCGCATCGCGTCCAGCTCCGCGCGCCACTCGGCAGCAAGGCCCGCATCCTCCTGCACGATCCGCGCCGCGGCCGCCCCATGGTCGGGCGGCATCGACCAGTTGGCCCGTGCCAGCGCGAGCAGGTTCGAATAGAGGATCGCGCTCGCCTCGGCGTCCGGCGCCACCGTCCACAGCGCGCCCGTCCGCTCACGATAAAGCGCGAAGTTCTTGTCGCACGAATAGGCGAGCAGCCCGTGCCGGCAGCGCGCCAGCACCGTCCGCGCGCCCGCCGCATCGGCGTCCCAGCCGTCGCCCAGTCCCTGGTACGCCAGATCCACGAACGGCACGAGCCCCCGCGCCTCGACCCGCCCGGCAATCTCCGCCCACAGCGCCGCATCGGGATCGATGCCGGTCGGGTTATGGCAGCAGCCGTGCAGCAGCACCGCGTCGCCCGGCGTCGCTTGGTCGAGCGCCGCCAGCAGCGCCGCCCCGTCCAGCGTCTGGGTCGTTATGTCGAACGCGTCGAATGCTTCCGGCTTCAGCCCCGCCGCGGCAAAGATCGGCGCATGGTTCGGCCAACTCGGCGTCGCGATCCAGATGCGCGACACGCCGGCGCGCGCGAGCAGTTCCGCGCCGAGCCGCAGCGCGCCGGTTCCGCCCGGAGTCTGGATGCCCGCCAGCCGCTCGGCCGGCACGGCATCGCCCAGCACCAGCGGCGCGAGTGCGGCGACGAAGCCCGCATCGCCCTCCGGCCCCAGGTAGGACTTGCTGTCCTGTGTCGCGAGCAGCCGTTCCTCCGCCTTCTTCACCGCCCGCATCACCGGCGTGCCGCCCGCTGCATCGCGGAACACGCCCACGCCCAGGTCCAGCTTGAACGGCCGCGGGTCGTCGCGGTACGCGCCGATCAGCGCCAGCAACGGGTCGGCAGGCAGGAGCGAAAGCTGTTCGAAGGCCATGATCTCTTCCGGATGGAGCAACGCGCCACCACGGCCGCGTCGGATAGGCCGCGACGGTTACCCCCGCGGCAGGGCCCGGCGCAATCGCCTTGCAGCCATCCGCAGCCCCCGGCGTTGGGCAGCCCAGCAGGAGGCACTGGATGATCACCGTTCACCATCTCGAGAATAGCCGATCGCAGCGCGTGCTCTGGCTCCTGGAGGAGCTCGGGCTCCCCTATGCCGTGCAACGCTACGAGCGGGACAAGGCGACGATGCTCGCGCCGCCAGAGTTGCGCCGGGTCCATCCGCTCGGCAAGTCGCCGGTGATCCAGGACGCGGCCGGCGCGGGCGGCAGCCCGGCGGTGATCGCGGAAACCGGGGCGATCGTCGAATATCTGGTCGAAAAGGCGGATGGCCGGCTCGGCGCGCCTGCGCATCGCGAATCCGCGCTGCGCTACCGCCATTTCCTGCACTATGCGGAAGGGTCGCTGATGCCGCCGCTGCTGGTGAAGCTGGTGCTCGGCCGGGTGCCGGTGTTCGGCAGGGCGGCGCAGCGCCGCATCCAGCCGATGATCGACGTCCATCTCGATTTCATCGAGGCCGAACTCTCCCGGCGCGACTGGTTTGCCGGCGACGAGTTCACCGCCGCCGACATCATGATGAGCTTTCCGCTGGAGGCGGCGCGCAACCGGGCGGGTCCCGACGAGTCCCGTCCGACCACGATCGACTGGCTGGAGCGCATCCACGCGCGCCCGGCCTATGGCGCGGCGCTGGCGAAGGGCGGGCCCTACGCCTACGCCTGAGCGGGCTCAGCCGATGTGCCGGAAGCTGTCCGGGGCATCGGCGCGCGGCGTGCCGGAGGGCGCTTGCGGCGGCTCGATCTCCGCCGGCTCCGGCGCATCCAGGCCGCCCTCCCACTTGGCGATGACGGTCGCCGCGATCGCATTGCCGATCACGTTCGTCGCCGTCCGGCCCATGTCCAGGAAATGGTCGACCGCCAGGATCAGCAGCAGGCCGGCTTCCGGGATCTTGAACATCGACAGCGTGGCCGCGATCACCACCAAACTCGCGCGCGGCACGCCGGCGATGCCCTTGGACGTGACCATCAGCACCAGCAGCATCGTGATCTGCTGGCCGAGCGACAGCTCCACGCCATAGGCCTGCGCGATGAAGATCGACGCGAACGTCATGTACATCATCGAGCCGTCGAGGTTGAACGAATAGCCCAGCGGCAGCACGAAGCTCGCGATGCGCGGCGGAACGCCGAACCGGTCGAGCGCCTCCAGCGTGCGCGGGAAGGCCGCTTCCGAAGAGGCGGTGGAGAAGCCGACCAGGATCGGTTCGCGCAGGTAGCGGATCAGCTGGCCGATCCGAGGGCCGATCATCAGGAAGGCGATGCCGAACAGCAGCAGCCACAGCGAGGCGAGGCCGGCGTAAACGCTCGCCATGAAATATGCGAGCTGCCCGATCACGCTCGGGCCCTGCTCGGCGAGCGTCCCGGCGACCGCTGCGAACACCGCGATCGGTGCGAATCGCATCACATAGTCGGTGATCTGCAGCATCACCGACACCAGCGCCTCCAGCGCGCGGGTGAGGGGGGCTGCCTTCTCGCCCAGCGCCGTCATCGCGACGCCCACGAACACTGAAAAGACGACGATCTGCAGGATCTCGTTGGTCGCCATCGCCTCGACCATCGAGGCCGGCACGATGTGGCTGATGAAGTCCTTGAGGTTGAACGAAGCCTTCGCCAGCCCCGCCGAAGCATCCGCCGGCGGCATCGGCAGTCCCAGGCCGACACCCGGCTGCAAGAGGTTCACCAGGATCAGGCCGACCGTCAGCGACAACAGGCTCGCCCCCACGAACCATGCGAACGCACGCAGGCCGACCCGCCCGAGTGCACTGGTGTCGCCCATGTGCGTGATGCCCACCACCAGCGTCGAGAACACCAGGGGCGCGATGATCATCTTGATCAGCCGCAGGAACAATGCGGTCACGATCGAAAAATAGCCGGCGATGTCCTTCAACTGCGCGGTGCCGGCGCCGCCTGCATCATCCAGGGACGCGTTCAGCACCCAGCCGACGACCAGGCCCGCGACCAGACCGAAGAGAATATAGGCGGTAAGCCGCTTGGCCATTCAGAAAAACCCCCGGGGAAGAAGGCCGGCAACCAAGGGGAATGCGCAGCCCGGGTCAAGCCGATTGTCCTTGGGGGCCGCGAAGCCGTGGCCCTTTTTTCAACCCGTGGGAACCTTTGGCGAAAGAAGACAACGGACGTCCGCGCGGATCGCTTGGCAAGGTCGCGGCTTGCTTCTAATCAGCGCGCATGATCTCGACCAACGATGTTCGCCGCTCGTTCCTCGACTATTTCGAGAAGGAGGGGCATGCGCGTGTCCCGTCTGCGCCGCTGGTGCCGCAGAACGACCCGACGCTGATGTTCGTGAACGCCGGCATGGTGCCGTTCAAGAACGTCTTCACCGGGCTGGAAACGCGCCCCTACAGCACTGCGACCTCCTCGCAGAAGTGCGTACGTGCTGGCGGCAAGCACAACGACCTCGACAACGTCGGCTACACCGCGCGCCACCACACCTTCTTCGAAATGCTCGGCAACTTCTCGTTCGGTGACTATTTTAAGGATCGCGCGATCGAGCTCGCCTGGAACCTGATCACCCGCGAATGGGGGATCGCCAAGGACCGGCTGCTCGTCACCGTCTACCACACTGACGACCAGGCGGCAGAGCTCTGGAAGAAGATCGCAGGCCTTTCCGACGATCGCATCATCCGCATCGCCACCAAGGACAATTTCTGGGCAATGGGCGACGACGGTCCCTGCGGCCCCTGCTCGGAGATCTTTTTCGACCACGGCGACCACATCGCCGGTGGCCCGCCGGGATCGCCAGACGAGGACGGCGATCGCTTCGTCGAGATCTGGAACCTCGTCTTCATGCAGTATCTGCAGGCGGGGAACGAGATCATCGGCGAGCTGCCGCGCCCGTCGATCGACACCGGCATGGGCCTGGAGCGCGTCGCGGCCGTGCTGCAGGGCGTCCATGACAATTACGACACCGACACCTTCCGCGCGCTGATCGACGAATCGGGTGCGCTCACCGGTGCGGCCACCGATGGTCCGATGCAGGCGAGCCATCGCATCATCGCCGACCATCTGCGCGCCTCGGGCTTCCTGGTCGCCGACGGCGTCCTGCCGGCCAACGAAGGCCGCGGCTATGTGCTTCGCCGCATCATGCGCCGCGCCATGCGCCACGCGCACCTGCTAGGCGCCAAGCAGCCGCTGATGCACCGCATGGTGCCTTCGCTGGTGGCCGAGATGGGCGCCGCCTATCCCGACCTCGTCCGCGCGCAGCCGCTGATCGAGGCGACGCTGCTCCAGGAGGAGACCCGTTTCCGCCAGACGCTCGACAAGGGCCTGCGCCTGCTCGACGAAGCGACCGCCGGCATGGCGAAGGGCGATACGCTCGCGGGCGAGACCGCGTTCAAGCTCTACGACACCTTCGGCTTCCCCTATGACCTGACCGAGGACGCGCTGCGCAGCCAGGGTCTGGGCGTCGACCGCGCCGGCTTCGAGACGGCAATGGCCGAGCAGAAGCGCGCCGCCCGCGCCGCGTGGAAGGGATCGGGCGCCAAGGCCTCGGACGAAGTCTGGTTCGACATCGTCGAGGAAAGCGGCGCGACCGAGTTCACCGGCTATGCGGTCGCCGAAGGGCAGGGCGAAGTCATCGCGTTGGTCCGCGACGGCGCCCGTGTCGACCGCGCCGAGGCCGGCGAGGAAGTATTCGTCGTCACCAACCAGACGCCCTTCTATGCGGAAAGCGGCGGCCAGGTCGGCGACAGCGGCACGATCGACACCGACAAGGGCCTGTCAGCGGTCGTGCTCGACACGTCCAAGCAGCTCGGCAAGCTCCACGTCCACCGCACGCGCATCGACGCCGGTACGCTCGCCGTCGGCGATAGCGTGCACCTGGCGATCGACACCGCACGTCGTGGCCAGATCCGCGCCAACCACTCCGCCACCCATCTGCTGCACGAGGCGCTGCGCGAGCAGCTCGGCACGCACGTTGCGCAGAAGGGCAGCTTGGTCGCGCCCGAGCGGCTGCGCTTCGACTTCTCGCAGCCGACGCCGATCTCCCCCGCCGACATCGCCGAGGTCGAGGCGCAGGTGAACGCACAGGTGCGCGGCAACGGCACCGTCACCACGCGTCTGATGACCCCCGACGACGCCATCGCGATGGGCGCGATGGCGCTGTTCGGTGAAAAGTACGGCGACGAAGTCCGCGTCGTCTCGATGGGTGAGGATGCGGAGGGCACCTATTCGATCGAGCTGTGCGGTGGCACCCATGTCAACGCGCTCGGCGAGATCGGTGTGTTCAAGATCATCGGCGAGGGTGCCGTTTCGAGCGGCGTCCGCCGTGTCGAGGCGCTGACGGGCGAGGCCGCGCGCCAGTGGCTCGCCGGCCGCGACGAAAAGCTGCGCGAAGCCGCTGCCCTGCTCAAGGCTACCCCGGACGAGGTGCCCGGTCGCATCGCGACGCTGGTCGAGGAACGCCGTCGCCTCGAGCGCGAGCTTGCCGAGGCCAAGAAGGCGCTGGCCCTTGGCGGCGGTGCCGGTGCGGCACCCGCGGGTCCGGAAACGGTCGGCGGCGTGGCGTTCGTCGGCCAGGTGCTCGACGGCCTTGAGGCAAAGGCGCTGCGCGGCGCAGTGGATGAAGCCAAGCAGCGCATCGGCTCCGGCGTCGTCGCGCTGGTCGCGGTAAACGACGGCCGCGCCTCGGTCGCAGTCGGCGTCACCGCCGATCTGGTCGGCACCCACAGCGCCGTCGACCTGGTCAAGGCGGCGGTCGCGGCACTCGGCGGCCAGGGCGGCGGCGGCCGTCCCGACATGGCCCAGGGCGGCGGCCCGGACGGCGACAAGGGCGCCGAAGCGGTTGCCGCAGTCCGCGCGGCACTGGAGCCGGTTGCAGCCTGAACGGGCAGGGGAGCGGATCACGGTCCGCTCCTCCGTCGCGACCATGCGCCTAGCGGCGGGGCGCTCCGAGTGGGTGCCCGCGAAGTAGCTCAACTTGGGGGCCGGAACACGTCCCGGTGATCCCTAGGGCGAAGCCGTACCCCGGCGAAGGCCGGGGCCCAGGGTCACACGCGCTGTCGATCCAGCATCGTGCACTGATTGCCACCAGCGATACGGTAAGAAGAGCGGCCGCTATCCGACCGCAAGCGTGCAAGAACTTGCAAGCAAACGCAGCGCTTGCGGCCCTGGACCCCGGCCTCCGCCGGGGTACGATGCCTCCACCGCGAGCGCCGGCACCACTCGACCGCGAACCTACCCCGCAACCTCGCTCCGCCGCGTGCGCCGCAAGCGGGGCTCGCGCTCCAGCCCGGCACCCTCGCGGATCTCGCGGCGCAGTTCGTCCCGCTTCTCGTGGATGGAGGCGATCACGGGTCCCATCGCCACCCCCATTTCGACCAGCACCGCCTCCGATAGCTGGAGCGAGCTTTCCAGCGTCTCCGGCACCGCTTCGGTCACTCCCGCCGCATAAAGCTCTGCCGCATGCGCCGCATCGCGCGCGCGCGCGACGATGGTGAGGTTCGGAACCCAGCCGCGCACCCGCCGTGCGATCCGCACCGTCAGCACGGGCTCGTCCATCGTCAGGATCAGCGCCGTTGCGCGGCCCAAATTCAGGCGATCGACGAGTTCCGGCCGGACCACGTCGCCGAAGATCACGGGGTATCCGTGCCGCCGGGCCGCCGCCACCGTGTCGATATTCGATTCCACCGCGATGAACGGCTTGTCGTGCGCACGCAGCATGTCCGCGACCATGCGCCCAACCCGGCCGAAGCCGATGATGACCGCACCCGGCCCCTCCGCGCTCGGCTGCGGTTCCTCGACCCCGCTCCCCAGGTCGATCTTGCGCGCCGCGCGTTTGCCGATCATCGCGAGCAGCGGCGTGATCGTCAGGCCGATCGCCGTCACTGTCTGCCAGAAGGCGGCGGTGGAGGGCTGGATCAGATGCGCCTGTGCCGCCGTCGCCAGCACGATCAGCGTCGTCTCCGACGGGCTGGCCATCAGCAGGCTGGTCTCGGCGGCGACTCCCCGGCGCAGGCGTGCCATCCGCAGCATCGCGCCGGTGATCAGCGCCTTCACCAGCACCACGCCGCCGACCGCCGCTGTCAGCGACAGCCAGTTCTCGGCGATCGAGCGCAGGTCCAGGCTCATGCCGACCGTGATCAGGAACACGCCCAGCGCCAGTCCCTTGAAGGGCGCGGTGATCACCTCGACCTCGGTGTGATACTCGGTCTCGGCGATCAGCAGGCCGGCGAGCAGTGCGCCGACGATCGGCGACAATCCGGCCGCGGTCGTCACCATGCTGGCCACGATCACCACCAGCAGGCTGGCCGACAGGAACAGCTCCGGGCTCTTGGTCCGCGCCGCCTGGGCGAACAGCCGCGGCAGGATCAGCCGGCCGCCCACGAACAGCGCGGCGATCGCCACCGTTCCCCAGATCAGCGTGTTGGCGAGACCACCCCAGCCGGCATCCGCCGCGTTGGGCGCGAGGGCGCCGAGCGCGAAGATGATCGGCACCAGCGCCAAGTCCTCGAACAACAGCATCGAAAAGGCGGTGCGCCCCACCAGGCTGGTCGTGCCCGCCATCGGCAGCACCAGCGCGGTCGACGACAGCGCGAGCGCCAGCCCGAGCCCCATCGCACCCGGAAGCCCTTGGCCGAGCAGGAATAGCGCGCCGGCGATCGCAGCCCCCGACACCAGCAGTTCTGACGCGCCCAGCCCGAACACCTGGCTGCGCATCGCCCACAGGCGCCGGAACGACAGCTCCAGGCCGATCGAGAACAGCAGCAGCACGATGCCGAACTCGGCAAAGGGATCGATCGAGTGCCTGTCCGTGATGGTGACATGGAACAGCCACGGAAACCGGTCTACCAGCGCGCCCAGTCCCGCAGGCCCGACCAGCACGCCCACCAGGATGAAGCCGATCACCGGGTTGACGCGGAACCGGGCAAACGCCGGGATCACGAGCCCGGCGGCCCCCAGGATCACGAGGGAGTCGCTGAACGGCGTCGAATCGATCGGGAGTGGCATGCCGCCTTTGTTGCGGATGGCGACCCGTCTGCCAACGCCGCGGAGCGCGGGGCGCGCGGTTTACCGCATCCTCAGCAAAAAGGGGCCGGCGGATTGCTCCGCCGGCCCCTTGCCGTTGCTCGCCGGGGCGAAGATCAGGCGCCGATCGCGCCCATCTTGTTCTCCAGGTTCACGCGAACCTGCTCGAAGAACTGCTCGGTCGTCATCCAGGGCTGGTCCGGGCCGATCAGGATCGCGAGATCCTTGGTCATGTGGCCGTTCTCGACGGTCTCAATGCAGACGCGCTCCAGCGTCTCGGCGAACTGCGTCACCTCGGGCGTGCCGTCGAACTTGCCGCGGTACTTGAGGCCGCCGGTCCACGCGAAGAT
Source organism: Sphingomonas molluscorum (assembly GCF_039522995.1). NCBI lineage: Bacteria > Pseudomonadati > Pseudomonadota > Alphaproteobacteria > Sphingomonadales > Sphingomonadaceae > Sphingomonas > Sphingomonas molluscorum. Next base: position 172,334 of record NZ_BAAAEL010000006.1, read on the forward strand.
CGACGCGATCGGGTTGGTCGAGGTCGCCTTGCCCTGCTCGTGCTGGCGATAGTGGCGGGTGACGGTGCCGTGCGCCGCTTCCGCCTCGATCGTCTTGCCGTCCGGCGTCATCAGCACCGAGGTCATCAGGCCCAGCGAGCCGAAGCCCTGCGCCACCTGGTCCGACTGCACGTCGCCGTCGTAGTTCTTGCAGGCCCAGACGAACTCGCCGTTCCACTTCAGTGCGGAGGCGACCATGTCGTCGATCAGGCGGTGCTGGTAGATGATGCCGGCAGCCTGGAACTGGTCGGCGAACTCGGCCGCGAACACCTCTTCGAAGATGTCCTTGAAGCGGCCGTCATAGGCCTTGAGGATGGTGTTCTTGGTCGAGAGATACAGCGGCCAGCCGCGGCCCAGGCTGTAGTTCATGCTGGCGCGAGCGAAGTCGCGGATCGACTCGTCCAGGTTGTACATGCCCATCGCGACGCCCGCTGCCGGGAAGTCGAACACCTCGTGCTCGATCACCTGGCCGTCGGCGCCTTCGAACTTCATGGTCAGCTTGCCGGCACCCGGCACCTTGAAGTCGGTCGCCTTGTACTGGTCGCCGAACGCGTGGCGGCCGACGACGATCGGGTGGGTCCAGCCGGGGATCAGCCGCGGCACGTTCTGGATCACGATCGGCTCGCGGAAGATCACGCCGCCCAGGATGTTGCGGATCGTGCCGTTGGGCGAACGCCACATCTTCTTGAGGCCGAATTCCTCGACGCGCGCCTCGTCCGGGGTGATCGTCGCGCACTTCACGCCGACGCCGTACTTCTGGATCGCCTTGGCCGAATCGATCGTGATCTGGTCGTCGGTCTCGTCGCGCTTCTGGATGCCCAGGTCGTAATATTCGAGGTCGATGTCGAGGTAGGGGAGGATCAGCCGCTCGCGGATCCATGCCCAGATGATGCGGGTCATCTCGTCGCCGTCGATCTCCACGACGGGCGTCTTCACCTTGATCTTGGCCATGATCTCGCTTTCCGTGTTGGCTGGATGGGTTGCCGTGCGTCCTAGGAGCAACCCGGGCGGCGATCAACCGGGGAGCCGGCCGGGGGAGGGCGCGTCGACCAAGCGCGCGTGTTGTCAGGCGAACGGGGCGCGGGTACACCCACGCGCATGGCATCTTTGGAAAAACCGCCGATCGTGACGACGACGGTGAAATGGCGCTGGCCCTCGGTTCACCCTGAGGGGCGCAAATATGTAGCGATCTCCGCCCTCGTCGCGGCGATCTTCCTCTTCTTCGTCTGGGACGAGCTCGGCTTCGCGCTGGTCGGCTTCACCATCTGGGTGGCCGCCTTCTTCCGCGACCCCATCCGGGTGACGCCGCAGGGTGCCGACCTGATCGTGGCGCCGGCCGACGGCCTCGTGACGATGATCGAGCGCGTGCCGCTGCCGCCCGAACTTCGCGGCCCCAACGGCCTGGGCGAAGAGCCGCTGGTCCGCGTCTCGATCTTCATGAGCGTGTTCGACGTCCACATCAATCGCTCCCCGATCGCGGGCACGGTCCGCCAGGTCGTCTACATCTCGGGCAAGTTCCTGAACGCCGACCTCAACAAGGCGAGCGACGAGAACGAGCGCCAGCACATCGTGGTCGAGGACATGTACGGCCGCCGCATCGGCTTCACCCAGATCGCAGGCCTGGTCGCGCGCCGCATCGTCGGCTTCGTGAAGCCCGGGGACATCATCGCCGCCGGCCAGCGCGTGGGGCTGATCCGCTTCGGCAGCCGCGTCGACGTGTTCCTGCCCGACGGCATCGAGCCGCAGGTGATCCTGGGCCAGCGCAGCATTGCGGGGGAAACCATCCTCGGCCGCCCGGCAGTGCCGGCGCCCGCCGGCGTCGCACAGTAAGGCCGCCGCGGTGCGTCGTCCACGTCCCACGCGCGGCATTCCGCTGCGCGCCTTCGCCCCCAACGCGGTCACCGCGCTGGCCCTGTGCTCCGGCCTCACCGGCATTCGCTTTGCGATCGCGGGCGATTGGGAGCGTGCGATCATCATGATCCTGGTCGCGGGCGTGCTGGACGGGATCGACGGCCGCATCGCGCGCCTGGTCCACGGGCAGAGCCGCTTCGGGGCCGAACTCGATTCGCTCTCCGACGCGATCTCCTTCGGCGTCTCGCCCGCGCTGATCCTCTATCTCTGGTCGCTGGTGGCGGCGCCGCGGATCGGATGGATCTGCGCCCTCGTCTATGCCGTCTTCTGTGCGCTCCGGCTCGCCCGCTTCAACGCCCAGATCGACGTCGTGGAGCAGCCGCACAAGTCCGCCGGCTTTCTCACCGGCATTCCCGCACCCGCGGGTGCGGGCCTTGCCATGCTGCCCATCTACATCTGGCTCTGGTCGGGGGAGGCGGTGTTCCGCTCGCCCTGGATCGTCGCGCCGTGGGTGGCGTTCATCGCCTTCCTGATGGTGTCGAGCCTGGCGACCTACAGCTGGTCGTCGCTGAAGCTCCGGCGCAACATCCGGTTCGAGGCAATCGTGGTGGTAGTGATCGTCGCGGCAGCGCTGGTTTCGGCGCCCTGGCAGACGCTCACCGTGGTCTGCGCCGGCTACCTCGCCACGCTGCCCTTCAGCATCCGCTCCTACCGTCGGGTCAAGCGGCTGCGCGAAGGGTCCGCGCCGTCGCCCGCTGCCGGATAAGGTTGCGGCGCGAGGTCAGCCGCACCGCCGGCAGGCGCTCCATCGGAACCTCGGGGCCATGGCGCAGCAGGCGGGCGATCCGCTGCCACTGCGGTGCCACGGTTGCGACGATGGTCGAGATCGCCACCGCAAGGGTGAGAGCGAAGAGCAGTGAAGCAAACAGACTGGCCATGAAAAACCTCCGAACGCTTGCCGGAACACGGTAACGCTTCTTTAAGACACAAGAAGCGCTGGCCGCTTTGGTTCCGAAATCCCGTTGTGAACATGGTATGTTCCACATTCGTTCCACCTGTCAACGCTTGATCTGAAGCGGCGGCTGGGCTAAGCGCGCCGCCTCAACCCCGCATGGGAAGCGCACATACCGGTGTTCCGGGCCTTCAAGGTCCCAGAATTCCTGCTTCCCAGAGGCTCAACCGGAAGGAGTTATCCCTATGGCGGCACCTGTCGTCTCCATGCAGCAGCTGCTCGAATCGGGCGCGCACTTCGGTCACCAGACCCACCGCTGGAACCCGAAGATGAAGCCGTATATTTTCGGCGACCGTAACGGTGTTCACATCCTCGACCTGTCGCAGACCGTGCCGCTCTTCGCGCGCGCTCTCGAGTTCGTGTCGTCGACCGTCGCCGCCGGCGGCAAGGTGCTGTTCGTCGGCACCAAGCGCCAGGCGCAGGAGCCGATCGCCGACGCCGCACGCAAGTCGGGCCAGCACTTCGTCAACCACCGCTGGCTGGGCGGCATGCTCACCAACTGGAAGACGATCAGCAACTCGATCAAGCGCCTCAAGACGCTCGAGGAGCAGCTGTCGGGCGACACGCACGGCCTCACCAAGAAGGAAGTGCTGCAGCTCACCCGTGAGCGCGACAAGCTCGAGCTGTCGCTCGGCGGCATCCGCGACCTCGGCGGCATCCCGGACATCATGTTCGTGATCGACGCCAACAAGGAAGAGCTGGCGATCAAGGAAGCCAACAAGCTCGGCATCCCGGTCGTCGCGATCCTCGACTCGAACGTCTCGCCGGAAGGCATCGCCTTCCCGGTGCCGGCGAACGACGACGCGAGCCGCGCCATCCGCCTGTACTGCGAAGCCGTGGCGATCGCCGCGACCCGTGGTGGCCAGCAGCAGATGCAGCAGGCCGACTTCGACGTTGGTGCGATGGACGAGCCGCCGGTCGAGGAGGCGCTGGGCGCCGACCAGGCCGTTGCTGCCGAGGGCGAGCAGCAGATCAACGCCTGATCGGCGCGGATCGAATGATTTCGGGCGGGGTGGGGCAGGTGCCTCGCCCCGCCCGTAGCTTTAGCTGAGATACAAGGAACCAGGACATGGCAGAGATCACCGCCGCCGCCGTCAAGGAACTGCGCGAGCGTTCGGGCGCGGGCATGATGGATTGCAAGAAGGCGCTGGCCGAGAGCGGCGGCGACATGGAAGCGGCCGTCGATTGGCTGCGTACCAAGGGCCTTGCTGCCGCCGCCAAGAAGTCCAGCCGCACCGCGGCAGAGGGCCTGGTCGGCGTCGCGGTTGCCGGCACCATCGGTGCCGCGGTCGAGGTCAACTCGGAAACCGACTTCGTTGCGAAGAACGAGCAGTTCCAGAACTTCGTCCGTGAAGTGACCCAGGTCGCGCTGTCGGTCGGCGACGATGTCGAGGCGATCAAGGCCGCGGCGATGCCGTCGGGCACCACCGTGGGCGACGTCCTCACCCACAACATCGCCACCATCGGCGAGAACCAGTCGCTCCGCCGCGCCAAGCGCCTCGAAGTGACCAGCGGTGCGATCGTCCCGTACGTCCACAACGCGACCTCGGCCGGCCTCGGCAAGATCGGCGTGCTCGTCGCGCTCGAATCGACCGCTTCGGACGAAGTGCTGCAGAAGCTTGGCAAGGACCTGGCGATGCACATCGCGGCCGCCTTCCCGCTGGCGCTGTCGGTCGACGCCCTCGACCCGGAAGTCGTCGAGCGCGAAGCTGCGGTTCTGCGTGAGAAGAACGCCGAGAAGATCGTCGGCAAGAGCGCCGAAGTGGCCGAGAAGATCCTCAACGGCCCGATCGAGAAGTTCAAGAAGGAGAACGCGCTCCTGACCCAGGCATTCGTCATGGACGGCAAGACGCCGGTTCAGGACGTGATCGCCAAGGCGGGCAAGGACGCCGGCGCCACCATCGTGCTGAAGGACTATGTCCGCTTCCAGCTCGGCGAGGGCATCGAGAAGGAAGAGAGCGACTTCGCGGCAGAGGTTGCGGCAACCGCCGGCCTCACCAAGTAAGCGTCGCTTTTCTCGCGATTCTTCAGGCGGGCGCGGCTACCTTCGGGTAGTCGCGCCCGTTCTCGTATTCACGGGATCTGCACGGCATCTGCGCTTGGCATCGCAGCCGCCGCCGCCTAAGGTCCGCGCCATTCCCGAACCCCTTACGTACAAGGTGTCATGACCCTGCCTCGCTTCGATCGCATCCTTTTGAAACTCTCGGGCGAGGTCCTGATGGGGCCGGGTCAGTTCGGCATCGATCCCGCCACCTGCGACCGCGTCGCGCGGGAAGTGAAGGCCGCTCGGGACGAGGGGCACGAGCTTTGCCTCGTTGTCGGCGGCGGCAACATCTTCCGCGGCCTCGCTGGCGCGGCCCAGGGCTTCGATCGTGCCAGCGCCGATTACATGGGCATGCTGGCCACCGTGATGAACGCGCTCGCCATGCAGAACGCGCTGGAACGGATCGGCGTCGAGACCCGTGTCCAGTCGGCGATCCCGATGGCGTCGGTGTGCGAGCCGTACATTCGCCGCCGCGCCGTTCGCCACATGGAGAAGGGCCGCGTCGTGATCTTCGCAGCCGGCACCGGCAGCCCGTTCTTCACCACCGACACGACCGCCGCGCTGCGCGCCGCCGAAATGGGCTGCAGCGCGCTGTTCAAGGGCACCAGCGTCGACGGCGTCTACGACGCCGACCCGAAGAAGGTGCCCACCGCCAAGCGCTACGACACGCTCAGCTTCGGCCGCGTGCTCGCAGACGACCTCAAGGTGATGGACGCGAGCGCCGTCGCGCTGTGCCGCGACAACGACATTCCCATCGTCGTGTTCAACATCCGCGACGAGGGCAATCTGGCAGCCGTGCTGCGCGGGCAGGGCACCGCGACGGTCGTCCAGAACCAGAACAACGCTTAAAGAAGAACAGGAGCCCGATCCATGGCTGCATATAGCAAGGCCGACCTCGAACGCCGCATGGCCGGCGCGGTCGAGGCGCTGAAGGGCGATCTGGGCGGTCTTCGGACCGGCCGCGCCTCCGTGTCGCTGCTCGATCCGGTGACGGTCGAGGTCTATGGCGCACACATGCCGCTCAACCAGGTCGCGACCGTTTCCGCGCCGGAGCCGCGCATGCTCTCCGTCCAGGTGTGGGACAAGACCAACGTCGGCCCGGCCGACAAGGCGATTCGCTCCGCCGGTCTCGGCCTCAACCCGATCGTCGACGGCCAGACGCTGCGCCTGCCGATCCCCGATCTGACCGAGGAGCGCCGCAAGGAACTTGCGAAGCTCGCCGGCCAATATGCGGAAAAGGCTCGCATTGCCGTCCGCAACGTTCGTCGCGACGGCATGGATAGCCTCAAGGCCGACGAGAAGAAGGGCCTGATGTCCGAAGACGAGCGCAAGCGCCACGAGACCGAGGTGCAGAAGCTCACCGACGCGACCATCGCCGATCTCGACGCGGCCGCCGCGGCCAAGGAAAAGGAAATCCTGGGCAAGTGAGGTCGCTTGCGGCTTCGGTTCCGGCGTCGGGTGGGACGGGTGCTGCAGTGCCGCGCCACGTCGCGATCATCATGGACGGGAACGGCCGCTGGGCAAAGGCCCGGCGGCTGCCGCGCATTGCCGGGCATCGCCAGGGGGCCGAGGCGGTGCGCCGCGTCGCCCGCGCCGCCCGCGAGCTGGGGATCGAAGCGCTCACCCTCTACGCCTTCTCGTCCGAGAACTGGCGCCGGCCGGAGGAGGAGGTCAGCGACCTCATGGGCCTGCTGCGCCACTTCCTGCGCAGCGAAATCGACGAGCTCGCCCGCGAGAACGTCCGCCTGCACGTCATTGGCGATTGGCAGCGCCTCTCGCCCGATCTCGTCCGGCTGATCGAGGACGCGATCGCGCGCACGGCCCGCAACACCGGTTGCCAGCTCGCGATCGCGCTCAACTACGGGGCCCAGGCGGAGATCGCCGCCGCCGCCCGTCAGCTCGCCGCCCGCGTCCGCGACGGCGAGATGGCGGTCGAGGCGATCGACGAGGCCGCGATCGAGGATGCGCTCACCACGCGTGAGCTGCCGCCGCTCGACCTCCTCATCCGCACGTCGGGCGAGGTGCGGCTGTCGAACTTCCTGCTGTGGCAGGCCGCCTATGCCGAGCTGCTGTTCGTGGACACGCTCTGGCCCGACTTCGGTGCCGATGCGCTTGCCGACGCGATGGCGCAGTTCGGCAATCGTCAGCGCCGCTTCGGTGGTCTGTGAGCGATCCTTCGGCGCCTGCGCGGCGTTCTGACCTGAGCGTCCGCGCGGTCGCGGGCGTCGCCATGATCGGCGTCGCCGGCCTCGCGCTCTACGCCGGCGGTTTCCTCTTCTGGCTGCTGGTCGCCGTTGCGGCGCTATTCATGATGGCGGAGTGGGCGGACCTCCACCGCACCGCCTATGCGGACAAGCGCCTGGCGCAGTTCGCGCTGTTCGTGCCCGTCGCCATCATGGCGCCGCTCGCCGCGGGTCCCGGGTTCCTCGCCCTCGGCCTGATCGCGGGTGCCGCCTTCTTCACGGTCATCATCACGCGCCGCCCGGGGCTCGCGCACGGCATCGTCTATGTGGGGCTCCCGGTTCTGGCACTGCTGCTGCTGCGTAACCAGGCGCACGGCGTGCTGCTCAGCCTATGGGCGATGGCGCTCGTCTGGGCCTGCGACATCGGCGCCTATTTCGCCGGCCGCTCGATCGGCGGGCCCAAGCTCGCGCCCACGATCAGCCCCAACAAGACCTGGGCCGGCCTCATCGGCGGCGTGATCGCTGCCACATTCTTCGGCGCGGCGCTCCAGCCGCTCGGCCTCCCGCTCCACCTGGTGCTCGCGACGCCGCTCCTCGCGGTGCTCGCGCAGATGGGCGACCTCTACGAGAGCCAGCTCAAGCGTCGCGCGGGCGTCAAGGACTCGGGCAACATCCTCCCTGGCCATGGCGGTGTGCTGGACCGGCTCGACGGCCTCGTGCCCGTCGCGCCCGCCGCCGCGCTGATGGTCGAGCTTGCGAAGATTACATGGTGAAGCGCGTTTCCATTCTGGGTGCGACGGGGTCGATCGGCACCTCGACGCTGGACCTGATCGTCCGCGCGCCCGATCAGTTCGAGGTGCTGGCCCTTACCGCCAACCGCGACGTGAAGAAGCTGGCCGAGGCCGCGATCCGCACCCGCGCGCGCCGCGCCGTGGTCGCCGATCCCGAATGCCTGGACGCGCTGCGCGACGCACTCGCCGGCAGCGATACCGAGGCGGCGGCAGGACCGGATGCGGTCGCCGAGGCAGCCGCGATGGGCGCCGACTGGACCATGGCCGCGATCGTCGGCACCGCCGGCCTTCGCCCCGTCATGGCTGCGCTCCAGACCGGCGCGACCGTCGCGCTCGCCAACAAGGAGGCGCTGGTCTCCGCCGGTGCCGTCGCGACCGCCGCCGCCCGCGCCCATGGCGCGACGCTGCTGCCGGTCGACTCCGAGCACAACGCCGTCTTCCAGTGCTTCGACTTCGCGGCACCCGAGCGGGTGCGCCGCATCGTGCTCACCGCCAGCGGCGGCCCGTTCCGCGAGACCAGCCTGGATGCCATGCGCGCGATCACGCCGGCGCAGGCGGTCGCCCACCCGAACTGGTCGATGGGCGCCAAGATCTCGGTCGATTCCGCCACCATGATGAACAAGGGGCTGGAACTGATCGAGGCGTTCCACCTCTTCCCGGTTTCCGCCGAGCAACTCGACGTCATCGTCCATCGCCAGTCGGTGGTGCATTCGATGGTGGAGTATGTCGACGGCTCGGTGCTCGCGCAGATGGGCACGCCCGACATGCGCACGCCGATCGCGCACACGCTGGCCTGGCCCGATCGCATGGCGACGCCCTGCGCCCCGCTCGATCTCGCCGCGATCGGCCGCCTCGATTTCGAGCCTGCCGACCCGGTCCGTTTCCCTGCGCTCTCGCTCGCGCGCGCGGCGCTAGAAGCCGGCGGCGCCCGCCCAGCGATCCTGAACGCCGCCAACGAGGTCGCGGTCGCGGCATTCCTCGGCGGAGCCATCGGGTTCCTCGAAATTGCCGCAATCGTCGCCGATACCTTGGAGCGCTATGATCCGGAGGCCCCGGCCACGCTCGACGCGGTGCTCGCCGTCGACGGGGAGGCCCGAAGGCTGGCGGGAGAGCGTGTGAAGGACTGCGTCGCTTGATCGAAGGCCCGGGCTTCCTGCTGAGCGTGCTCGCCTTTCTGCTGGCGCTCGGCCCGCTCGTATTCGTCCATGAACTCGGCCACTATCTCGCCGGCCGGCGGTTCGGAGTGAAGGTGGAGGCGTTCTCGGTCGGCTTTGGGCGTGAGATCGGCGGCTTCACCGACCGGCACGGCACCCGCTGGAAATTCGGATGGCTCCCGCTCGGGGGCTATGTCCGCTTTGCCGGCGACATGAACCCGGCAAGCCAGCCGTCCGCGGAATGGCTTTCGCTGCCGGCTGCCGAGCGCAGCGGCACGTTCCAGGCCAAGCCCTTGTGGCAGCGCGCGATCATCGTCGCGGCAGGCCCGATCATCAACTTCCTGGTCGCGATCCTGATCCTGGCCGGCTTCGCGCTCGCCTATGGCGAGAGCCGCACCCCGCCGACGATCGGCCTCGTCGGGCCGAACAGCGCTGCCGCCGCCGCCGGTCTCCGGCCGGGCGACCGCATCCTGTCGATAGGTGGGCGCAGCGTCGACACCTTCGACGACGTCGCGCGCTACACCCGCATTCGCCCCGGCGAGGCGAGCACCATCCAGCTGGTTCGCGAAGGTCAGGTGCAGACGGTTCCGGTCACGCTTGGCACCACGACCGAGAGGGACCGCTTCGGCAACGTCTTCCGGCTCGGGCAGCTCGGCATCGGCCCGGCGGGGCGCGTGATCGAGCCCGTGGGCGTGCTGGAGGCGCCGGTGGTGGCCGTCCGCCAGACCGGCCAGATGGTCGGCATGATGGTCGACACGCTGTGGCAGATCGTCAGCGGGCGTCGGCCGGTGTCGGAGCTCGGCGGCCCGATCAGCATCGCGCGCGCTTCCGGCGAGCAGCTGGTGCTCGGGCCTCAGGCGTTCGTGTTCCTGGTGGCGCTGATCTCGATTAACTTGGGGTTCATCAACCTCTTGCCAGTTCCCATGCTGGATGGCGGCCATCTTCTCTTCTACGCCATCGAGGCGGTTCGCCGCCGGCCCACCGATCCGCGGGTCGTGGAATGGGCTTTCCGTGGCGGCGTGATGGCGATCCTGGCATTGATGGTTCTGGTGACGGCGAACGATCTTGGGTCGCTCGGTCTTTGGCGGGGTTTGTCCGGCTTGATCGGGTGAGCGGGTTAGGGCAGGGCGGACGCGATCCGCATGCCGTGTGTGTTGTACGGCTTACCGACTGGGGTGGGATGTGACGAAGGTTTCCAACTACGGCGTGCGCGCGACCGTGCTGATGGCAGGCACGATGCTGTCGGGTGTCGCGATGGCGCAGACGACGCCGACCGCCCCCGCTGCGCAGGCGCAGCAGGCTGCTCCTGCGACGACCCCCCCGGTGGTGGTCTCGGCTCCGGTCCGCAACATCCGCTCGCTCACCGTGCGCGGTTCGCAGCGCATCGAGCCGGACACGGTGCTGTCCTATACGAAGCTGCGGGTGGGCCAGCCCTACACCACCGAGAGCCTTGACCAGGCGATCGTCGACCTGCTCGCGTCCGATCTGCTCGCCGACGCGCAGATCGAGGGCGTCGAGACCGGCGACATCGTCGTCGTCGTGCGCGAAAACCCGATCATCAACCGCGTGGTGCTGGAGGGCAACAAGCGGCTGAAGGACGACAAGATCGTCAAGGAGATCAAGCTCGCGCCGCGGCAGATCTTCACCCGCACCGCCGTCCGTGCCGACGTGGCGCGCATCGTCGAGCTGTATCGCCGCCAGGGCCGCTTCGCCGCCTCGGTCGAGCCGCAGATGGTCATGCTCGACCAGAACCGCGTCGACGTGGTGTTCGAGATCAACGAGGGGCCGAAGAGCAAGGTCCGCCAGATCAACATCATCGGCAACGACCAATATTCGGATTCCGATCTCCGCAAGGAGATGTACACGAAGCAGGCGCGTACCTTCCGGATCTTCAGCTCGAACACCAGCTATGACCAGGACCGGCTCGCCGCCGATCAGCAGAAGCTGCGCCAGTTCTACCTGACCGAGGGCTATGCCGATTTCCGCGTGATCTCGGCCGTGGCGGAGCTCACGCCCGACAAGCGCGACTTCATCATCACCTATGTGGTGGAGGAAGGGCCGCGCTATAAGTTCGGCGACGTGAAGGTCGACAGCGCGATCCGCGACTTCGACGGCGAGAAGCTCGCCGCGACGCTGCCGATGAAGAAGGGCGACTGGTACAACGCCAAGCTGGTCGAGGACTCGATCGACAGCCTCAGCCAGTATGCCGGCCTCTACGGCTACGCCTTCACCGACGTTCGCCCGGAATTCCAGCGCGATCGCGAAGCGCTGACGATGGGGATCAACTTCTTCCTCGCCGAGGCGAACCGCACCTACGTCGAGCGGGTGGAGATCACCGGCAACACGCAGACCCAGGACAAGGTGATCCGCCGCGAGATGCGCGTGGCCGAGGGCGATGCCTTCAACGCCTTCATGGTGAAGCGCTCGCAGGACCGCATCAACTCGCTGGGCTATTTCCAGGACAAGTTCGAGATCAAGCAGGAGCAGGGCTCGACTCCTGACCGCATCATCCTTGCGGCGAACGTCGAGGAGCGCTCGACCGGTGAGCTCTCGCTCTCGGCCGGTTTCTCGAGCCTCGAAAAGTTCATCCTGCAGGCGTCGATCCGGCAGAACAACTTCCGCGGCAAGGGGCAGACCCTCTCGGCCAGCGCCAGCTACTCGAGCTACTCGAAGTCGATCGAGCTGGGCTTCACCGAGCCGTATCTGTTCGACAAGAACATCGCGCTCGGCGGCACGCTGTTCCGGCGCGACTACAACTCGTTCAACTATTACGGCAGCGGTCGCGATCGTAACGACCTCTACTCGCAGCTCTCGACCGGCGGCACGCTCGTCGCTGGTGTCCCGCTCACCGAATATTGGCAGCTCTCGGGCCGCTACACGCTGCAGCAGGACAAGGTCACGCTCGACGAGGACACCTACTACACTAACGGCGAGTGCGATCCGCTCAAGGCGGGCCGCTATCTCTGCGATGCGATCGGCAACCGCCTGACTTCCTCGATCGGCCTCTCGCTGATCTATGACAGCCTCAACAGCCGGCTGCGTCCGAGCCGCGGCTCGCGGGTCGTGCTCGGCGCCGACTTCGCCGGCCTGGGCGGCGACGTCCGCTACATCCGCGGCCGCTTCGACGGCGACAAATATTGGAACCTCGGGGGCTGGGTGCTGTCGGCAGGGCTGGAGGGCGGCTATATCCACGCCCTTCAGGACAGCCCGGGACCGGGCATCGATCCTGTTCGCATCACCGACCGCTTCTATCTCGGCGAGCCGCAGTTCCGCGGCTTCGACATCCGTGGCGTAGGCCCGCGCATCCGCCGTACCTATATGACCGGCGACGCGGCCTCGGGTACGCAGGCGCTCACCACCGACAACAGCTACGACGATCCGCTGGGCGGCAAGGCCTATTACCTGGGCAAGCTCGAACTCGAGCCGCCGCTCGGGTCGGGCATTTCCGAACTCGGCCTGCGCCCGTCGGTCTTCGTCCAGATCGGCTCGCTGTTCAGCCTGACGCGTCCGCGTCCGACTGCCGAGTTCGAACAGGCGACCGACGCCAGCGGGAACCCCATGTTCAACAAGGACGGCTCGCCGTCGCTGCTGCCCCGCGTCGATCCGATCCGGACCGATACCGGTCAGGCACTGTACCTCAACAGCTTCACCAACTCGAGCGGCAGCACCTCGACTCGCCTCACCACCTGTACGACCGGCTATGCCGCCACCTATGGCGGTACCTGCGTCGGCGGTGAGACGAACGTCGCGGCGGTCAACACGGTCGCGCCATTCCTTGAGGAATATTACGGCGATACCTGGAAGCCGCGTCTGTCGGTTGGTATCGGCGTCAACTGGAACTCGCCGTTCGGGCCGCTGCGGATTGACGTGGCCAAGGCGTTGCTCAAGCAAAAGGGCGACGACACCAAGCTCATTACCTTCAACGTAGGGACTCAATTCTGATGCGTAGCTTCTCCAAGGCGGCGCTCGCCGCACTCGTCACCGTTTCCGCTACTTCGGTCGCGGCGCCTGCGTTCGCACAGGTGCAGGGCCTCGGCGTCGTCGACCTGCAGGAGGCGGTGCGCCGCTCCAACGCGTTCACGACCGCGATGACCCAGATCCAGACGACCTACAAGGCGCAGATCGATCAGGCGAACACCCGCCGCACCGCCATCCAGAACGAGCTGAAGCCGCAGGTCGATGCGTTCGAGGCGGCCCGTCGTGCGCCCAACGCGAACCAGCAGGCGCTCCAGACGCAGTATCAGGGCATCCAGCAGCGCGAGCAGACCGCACAGCAGGAACTGGGCCGCATCCTTCAGCCGGTCCAGCTCGCCCAGGCCTATGTCAACGAGCAGATCGTCCGCCAGCTCGAGCCGGCGCTCGATCGCGTGATGGCGGCGCGCCGCCTGTCCGTGATCCTGCCTCCCGACGCGACCGTGAAGTCGCTGCCGGCGGCACAGGTCACCAATGATGTGATCGCCGAGCTGAACCGCTCGGTCCCCAGCGTCCAGATCACCCCGCCGGCCGGTTGGCAGCCGGGTGGTCAGCAGCAGGCCGCACCGGCAGCTGCGGCTCCGGCACCCGCCACCACGACCCGGCCGCGGGGTCGCTGATAATGGCGGCAGACGGTGTCATGACCCAGCCGTACGACATCAAGCGAGTCATGGCGGCGCTGCCGCACCGCTACCCCATGCTGCTGGTCGACCGGGTCGAAGAACTCGTGCTCGACCAGCGCATCACGGCGATCAAGGCCGTCTCGATGAACGAGGAGTTCTTCCAGGGACACTTCCCTGGGCGGCCGATCATGCCGGGCGTGCTCCAGGTGGAGGCGCTCGCCCAGGCCGCCGGCGTGCTCGCGGTCGAGAGCCTGGGCCTCGCCGGCTCGGGCAAGCTCGTCTACTTCATGTCGATCGACGGCGTGAAGTTCCGCAAGCCGGTGGAGCCGGGCGTGCTGCTGAAGCTCGAAGTCGAGTTTGTCCAGAAGCGGTCGCGCGTCTGCAAGTTCGCGGGCAAGGCGCTGCTGGACGGCGAGGTCGCAACCGAATGCGAGTTCACCGCGATGATCGCCGACCCGCCCAAGGCGTGATCTTGGACTAACTTTCGACTAACTTTCCGCCTCTCGGGCGGCCTGCCGCTTGCGGTGGGCCGCCCTTGCGTGTAGGGCGCGCCCTTCGTTCCGGCTGGTCGGAAACCAGCCATTCACAGGAGCTTGATCATGAAGAAAGACATTCATCCCGACTATCACACCATCAAGGTGCAGATGACCGACGGGACCGTGTTCGAGACCCGCTCCACCTGGGGCAAGGAAGGCGACACGATGCAGCTCGACATCGATCCGCTGGCGCACCCGGCCTGGACCGGTGGCAACCAGCGCCTGCTGGACGCGGGCGGCCAGGTCGCGCGCTTCAACAAGCGCTTCGGCGGCCTCACGCTCGGCAAGAAGTAAGCCCGGGCGGGGCCCGCCCCGCGACGGCTTGCCGCACGAGATACGACGCCCGTCGGCTTGGAGCCGGCGGGCGTTCGTGTGTCCGGGGGAGGCAGGCTTCTGGCTGCCCGCCTAGAAGCGGAAGCTGATCCAGCCCCCCAGGAAATCGGAGTCGGTGTAGCCGGCCCGCGTCAGCACCGAGCCTGCCGCCAAGTGCTCGTAGCGTCCCGTCAGGGAGACGCGCGGCGACAGGCTGTAGATCGCCTGCAATCGCGCGACGTCGCCAACCTTGTGCCCGCCGACCAGCTCGGTTCCGGCAAAGGCAGTCCCGTTGGCCCGGTACACGGCGTCCGCTGCGGAGTCGCGCCAGCTCAGCTGATACTCCGCGGTCACGCGCAGCTTCTTGAGCGGGGTGAAGGTGACGTTGGGCGCCAGTGCCACCAGGTTGGTCGGCGTTAACGCCAGCTGGTAGCTGTAGTAGACGTTGTTGCCGAACGGGGCGAGGGCGTTGCGCAGCGTTCCCTCGCCACAGGCGCCGCCGCCGGTCGCATAATCGACGTGGAAGCCGACCCGTGGCGCGCTGCTCCCGCTCCCGATGCGATAGGTCTGCGCAAGGAGCAGCTGCCACGCGTCGATGTTCCGGTTGCCGAAGCTGCCGCCTTGGTGGTTGACCGTCCAGTCGAGCGTCACCGGACCGGCGTCACCCCACAGGTGCGCCCCCTGGTAATGGCGCTCCTCGCGAGCCGTTACGCCTCCCCAGGAGGCATTGTCGTCGCGCAGCCGCCAGATAAACGGGTCCAGGTACAGCTTGGCGCCCTCTGCCACCGGCGGCAGCACGATCCCAAGGGTGATTCCCGAGAAGCGCTGGCCGTCGTCCACGCGATCGTCGGCGGTGCCCTCGGTGCCCAGGCTGGTGAACTTGAAGTCGAACACGTCGGCGCGTACCCGCCGCCCCCGCACCCAAGCTCGGGCGCCGTTCAGGACGAAGCGGATGGTGTTGTTGTCGCGCTGCGAGGTGAGCAGGTTGGGGCCGTCGGTGAACTCCTGCCGGCCGTAGCGCACGCCCACCGCCGCGCCCGCGAGCCGGGCATTCCCTTCGACGAACGCCTGCTGCACGACGAGGTCGTTGCGAAGGTTCGCCGCCACCGTGCCCAGGTTGCGTCCGTCGAGCCCGCCGTGGGCGATCTCTCCATAGGCGCGGAAATGCGGCCCCACGTGCAGATCGGCGCCCGCGACGATGCGGTTGATGTCCTGGCGTTGCGCGCTGGCTTCGCGAAGACCGGGGTTGGTCGTCTCGTTGACCCGAAGCCGCAGTTCGCCCGACAGGGTCAGGTACACATCGCCGTTGCTGTCGATCGGCAGGCACTTCAGCCGGTCTAGCGGATCATCGCGCTTTGCCGGATCGCAAAGGCTGCGCCAATTCTCCGCCCAGCGGGACAGGTTATAGCCTTCACTCGTGGCGCCCTCCCCAGTCGCCGCGGAAGGATAGCTGTCCGCTACCGGGGTCGCCGGCGTGGGGCTCGGACGCGTCTCCTTGGGCGCCGGGCTCGTCTGCGCCTCGGCACCCGCGGGAAGAAGCGCCACGACCGACGCAGCGCCAACGGCGTACCGCAACAGGCTGCTCATGAACCGCCTCCGGCCGTTACGCTGCAGGAATGGTGGCGGGATCGACCTCGTCGACGCGCGGCATTTCGCCGCGCATCGCCGCATCGAACCGCTCCCGGTCGAGCGCACCTTCCCAACGCGATACCACCACCGTCGCGACCGCGTTGCCGATGAAGTTCGTCAGGCTGCGGCACTCGCTCATGAAGCGGTCGACGCCCAGGATCAGCGCCATGCCGGCGACCGGCACCGAAGGCACGATCGAGAGCGTGGCTGCGAGCGTGATGAAGCCCGCGCCCGTCACGCCGGCCGCCCCCTTGGAAGACAGCATCGCGACGCCCAGCAGCAGCAGCTGCTCGCCCAGCGACAGGTGCACGCCCGTCGCCTGCGCGATGAAGAGCGCGGCGAGCGTCATGTAGATGTTGGTGCCGTCCAGGTTGAACGAATAGCCGGTCGGCACCACAAGCCCTACGACCGACTTCGGACAGCCGGCGCGCTCCATCTTCTCGATCAGCGCGGGCAGGGCGCTTTCGGACGACGAGGTGCCCAGGACCAGCAGTAGTTCGGTCTTGAGATAGCCGATCAGCCGCAGGATCGAGAACCCGCACAACCGGGCAACGATGCCCAGCACCCCCAGCACGAACAGCAACGAGGTGAGGTAGAAGGTCGCCACCAGCATCGCGAGGTTCGCAAGCGTGCCGAGACCATAGGCGCCGATGGTGAAGGCCATCGCGCCGAATGCGCCGATGGGCGCTGCCTTCATGACGATCGACACGAGCTTGAAGACGACGACCGACACCTGGTTCACCAGGTCGGTGATCCCCTTGCCGCGATCTCCGACGAGCGCGAGGCTCACCCCGAACAGGATCGAGACAAACAGGACCTGGAGGATGTTGTCCTGCACCATCGCGGAGAAGATGGTGTCCGGGATCATCGCCATCAGGAAGCCGATGAGCGACGTCTCGTGCGCCTTGGCGGCGTAGCCAGCGACCTTGGAGGGATCAAGGGTGGCGGGATCGATGTTGAGCCCCGCGCCTGGCTGCACGACGTTCGCGACGATCAGGCCGACGATCAGCGCCATGGTGGAGAAGAACAGGAAGTAGGCGAATGCCTTGGCGGCGACTCGCCCCACGGAGCCGAGGTCGCGCATGCCCGCGATCCCCGACACGATGGTCAGGAAGATCACCGGTGCGATGATCATCTTCACCAGCTTGATGAAGGCGTCGCCCAGCGGCTTCAACGCGGCACCGGCCTCCGGGACGAAGTGGCCCAGCATGACGCCTGCGAAGATCGCCGCCAGCACCTGCACGTACAGGTGCGCGTACCACGGACTGCGCGAGACCGGCTGTTCACCGGGGGCGGGGGAGGGCAACATCATGAACCTTTCATCTTCTTCCTGCAGTCCCACCCGCAGGCGGTCGAGAGGCCAGGCCGGATGAACGTTCCGGCAGCCCTTCACAACAGCGATAATCTTTATCGGTGAATGGCCGAACATTGCTGATGCCGACCCGTTCCCATCTCTCGCTGGTCTCTCCATCCCGCAGCGCGCTTGAGCAGGCGCCACTTCCCCGGCTAGGCACGGCTTCCTCTTGTTACAGGTGAGCACATGCCCGGTGGACTGGTTGCCCTTCTCGACGATGTTGCTGGCCTCACCAAACTGGCTGCGGCGTCGCTGGACGATGTCGGTGCCGCAGCCGGAAAGGCGGGATCCAAGGCGCTGGGCGTGGTGGTCGACGATGCCGCGGTCACCCCGCGCTATGTCACCGGCCTGACGCCCCAACGCGAACTGCCGATCATCGGAAAGATCGCCCTTGGCTCGGTGCGGAACAAGCTGCTGATCCTGCTGCCTGCGGCACTGCTGCTGAGCGCCTTCGCTCCTTGGGCGATCACGCCGTTGCTCATGTTGGGCGGTGCTTTCCTCTGCTTCGAGGGCGCGGAGAAGGTGCTCGGTGCGATCAAGGGCGAGCATCATGATGTGGCGCCCATCGAGGAAGGCTTCGTCGATGCCAGCGCGCTCGAGAAGGCGAAGGTCGGCGATGCGGTTCGGACCGATCTGATCCTGTCTGCGGAAATCATGGCGATCGCGCTTGCCGACGTGGCGGAGTCCTCGATCCTCACCCAGGCGCTGGTTCTGGTGGTGGTCGGCCTCGCGATTACCGTCGGCGTCTATGGCGTCGTCGGCCTGATCGTGAAGCTGGACGACATCGGGCTGCACCTGGCCCAGCGGTCTTCATCCGTCGTGCGCGCGCTTGGACGCGGCATGGTCAAGAGCATGCCCGTCATCATGCGGGTCCTGTCGGTCGTCGGCACCGCGGCCATGCTATGGGTCGGCGGCGGCATCCTGTTGCACGGTGCCGAGGTGCTCGGCTTCGCGGCGCCGGCGGAGTTCGTCCACCATCTCGCCGAAGCCGCGCATCACGCGGTGCCGCTTGGCGGCGTCGTGGCATGGTTTGTGACGGCGTTGTTGTCGGGCGTGCTGGGTGTGGCCGTCGGCGCGGTCATCGCGACTGCGGTCCACAAAATCCGTCACTGAGAACGGCCCGGAAAGCCGCGCCCGTCTAGGGCGCGGCAGCCGTGGGGGCGGACCAGCCGAGGCCGAGCGACTTCTGGAGCGCGACATAGTCGGTGGTGAGGCCGGCGGTGGCGACGGACAGCTGCTGCTCGGCGGCGACCCGCTGGCGCTCCACGTCGAGCGTGTCGATCAGCGTAGCGGTGCCTGCGCGGAAACGCTGCTGCATCAGCGTCGAGGCACGGTCTGCCGATGCCTTTGCCCGCACCAGGCTGACGAGCGTCTGCCGCCGCGCACCGAAGCGGGCAAGCGCGTCTTCCGCATCGCGAAGCGCGCCGAGCACCGCCCGGCGGTAGCTTGCCTCCGCCTCGTCGCGCTCGCCCTCAGCCTGTTCGACGCGTGCGCGTCCCCGGCCGAAATCCAGCAGGTTCCACTGGAGCATCGGGCTCGCGAGGGTGAGCAGATTGTCCGGATCGACGACGTCGGCGATGGAGGTGCCGCCTAGGCCGAGCATGCCCTGGAGGTTCAGGCTCGGGAAGCGTGCTGCCTCCGCGACTCCCACCCGCGCGGTGCGCGATGCAAGCTGGCGCTCCGCAGCGCGAATGTCGGGGCGGCGTTGGAGCAGCGACGTCGGGTCGCCCACCGCAACCTGTGCCGGCACCAGCGGGATGGGGGCAGGAGCCTTCAAGGCATCGTCCAGCGCGCCCGGAGCCTCGCCGACCAGAACGGCAAGCGCGTTCAAATAGCTCGCCATTTCCGCGTTGAGCGGCACGAGCTCGGCATCGGTGTTCTCGACCTGAAGGCGGAGGCGCTCGACGTCGAGCGCCGAAACGGTGCCGCGGGCGTAGCGCTCTTCGGTCAGGCCGAGGATCCGGCGCAGCATCTCG
The DNA here is from genome assembly GCF_039522995.1 of Sphingomonas molluscorum. NCBI lineage: Bacteria > Pseudomonadati > Pseudomonadota > Alphaproteobacteria > Sphingomonadales > Sphingomonadaceae > Sphingomonas > Sphingomonas molluscorum. Next base: position 191,810 of record NZ_BAAAEL010000006.1, read on the forward strand.
GAGGACCGCTGGGACAGCGCAACGCGCGCCTGGCGGTCCCGCAGCGCGACATAGGCCTGCGCCACCTCGGCGGTAAGCTGAACCTGAGCATCCGCCAGATTTGCTTCGGCACCCTCCGCGGCCGCGCGCGCCGCTTCTACCGTGCGGCGCCGGCGGCCGAACAGATCGATTTCCCAGCTCGCGTCGAATCCCAGATTGAAGAAGTCGACGCCGATGCTGTCCCCATCGGCGATGCCTTCGCCCGCGCCCGTGTCGGGGGTTTCGCTGTCGCCGGAGCCGTCGGTCAGCGAACCCAGGTCAATGCCGGGGAGCTCGGCATGCAGGTAGCTGCCGCTGGCGTTGGCGCTCGGCAGGCGGTTCGCGCGCTCGAGGCGCAGTGCACCACGAGCCTGACGGACGCGGGCCTGGGCGACGGCGATGGACGGATTGGCCGCAAGCGCGCGCTGCTCGAGCGCATCGAGCTGCGGATCACGGAGTGCCGTCCACCAGTTCGCGACGCCGGGCACGGCCGCGGCCTGCACCGCATCCGTCGCCCGGACGAACCCCGCGCCGGGAACACGCGACGGCGTGGCGGGCGGGCCTGCATAATCAGGCCCCATGGTGCAGGCGGCGAGCGACAGGGGAAGGGCGAGAAGGGGCAGGGTGCGCATGAGCGAGCCTCTAGTGACCAGCGGCAAGGGAAACGCCCTTGGGAAGCGGGCGGAGGAACAGGACCAGCGGCATGACGAACAGAATGCCGACCGCGAGGAGCCAGAACAGGTCGTTGTACGTCATGACCAGAGCGTCGCGCTGGATCGTCTGGGCGACCGTGCGCAGGGCGGCGTCGGGGCTGCCCAGCGCCTGGCCGAGGCCGGCGAGGTAGCTTTGCACGTCGACCGAGTTGGCGTTGAACGTCTCCTCGATGCGGCGCATGTGAAGCCAGTTCCGCTGATCCTGGAGGGTCGCGATGGCAGCAAGCGCCAGCGAGCCGCCGATGTTGCGCGCGGCGTTGAAGATGCCCGCGGCGTCGCCGGCATATTGCGGGCTCACTGACGACACGGCTGCCTGGTTCAGGAACAGGAAGCCGAGGATGGTACCCACGCCCCGCAGCAGCTGCGAGTCGACGAACGCGCTTCCGGTGGACTCCGCGGTAAGCGCGGTGTCGATCCAGCAGCTGGCTGCCAGGATCGCCAGACCGGCGGCTACCGCGATGCGGATGTCGATGTGCCGGATCATGAAGGGCGTGAACGGCATCAGGATCATGCTTGGGATACCCGACAGCAGCACGATCTTTCCTGACTGGAGGGCATTATAGTCGGCGATCGCCGCCAGGAACTGGGGGATCACGTAGGAAGTCCCGTAGATCACCATCCCGATGACGACGCCCATCAGGGCTACGCTGCCGAACTGGCGGTCCAGCAGGAGGCGCAACCGGATCACCGGTCGCTTGGCCAGGAACTGGCCCGCGAACAGGAGGACGAAGCCGAGGATCGAGACGGCCGTCAGCTGGAGGATCTCGCTGGACTGGAACCACTGCTCCCGCTGCCCTTCCTCCAGCACGACGGTGAGACCGCCAAGGCCCAGGGCCAGGCCGATGATGCCGAGCCAGTCGGCGCGGAGGAGGTCGGCGAGGTGCGCCTTCTGATGCGGAAGGCCGATCAGCAGCAGCGTTACGAGCAAGACGCCCACCGGCAGGTTCAGAAAGAAGGCGTAGTGCCAGCTGATGCTTTCCGTCAGCCAGCCACCGATCAGCGGCCCGAGCACCGGACCCAGGATGGCGGTGACACCGAACATCGCGGTGCCGATCGGCTGCTGGTGGGGCGGAAGCCGCGTGGCGATGATGGTCATCGCCGTAGGAATGAGCGCACCGCCGGTGATGCCTTGGCCGGCTCGACCGATGATCATCATGGTCAGGTTGGTGGAGATGCCGCACAGCATCGAGAATGCGGTGAACAGCACCGCCGCGAGGAGCAGCAGCGTCCGCAGCCCCAGCACCCGCTCCAGCCAGGCGGACAGCGGGATGATGATGATCTCCGCCACCAGATAGGAGGTCGCGATCCAGGTTCCCTCGGTCCCGCTGGCGCCGATCTCCCCTTGAATGGTCGGAAGCGCCGAGTTGACGATGGAGATGTCCAGGGTCGCCATAAGCGCGCCAAGGCTGCCGGCGAACACCGCCAGCCACGCAGCGGCGTCCGCCTTCGCCGGGGCGCCTCCGGCAGCGGCGGCAGGCTTAGTCATGGCCCCGCTGCTCGTTGTAGCGTTCCTGCTCCTGCTTGATCCGGTCCCGCGCGTCACGCGCAGAGCGGGTGTCGACGGTGGGGCTCACCGACATGCCAGGAACCAGCAGCTTTAGGGTCTCGGGACCGGCATCGATCGCGATGCGCACCGGCACGCGCTGAACGATCTTGGTGAAGTTGCCCGTGGCGTTCTGCGGCGGCAGCACGGAGAACTGCGCTCCGGTACCGGGGGACACGCTCTCAACCCGGCCGTGGATCTCGACGCCCGGGAGCGCATCGACCTCAAGCTTCACGGGCTGGCCGACGCGCATCAGTCCGAGCTGAGTCTCCTTGAAGTTCGCCTCCACATAGAGTTGCGTCGTGGGCACGATCGACATGGTTCGGGTTGCAGGCTGCAGATACTGGCCGACCCGCACGGTCTTGTCGCCGATGCGGCCGTCGATGCTCGCCCGGATCAACGTCGATCCCACGTCGCCCTGCGCGCTCTCGAGCTGCGCACGCGCGGCATTTCCCTGCGACAAGGCCTGGGCGACCTGCGCGTTCAGTGTGCCGACGCGGCGGCGGGCACTGCTCAGGGCCGCCTCGGCGCTGGCGAGCTGCGCATTGGCCTGACGCGCTTCGTTCTCCAACTGCGCCAAACGTTCGCGGCTTTCCGCCCCGCTGGCAGCAAGCGGCCGATATCGCGCGACCTCGGCATTGGCGAAGCCGGCGCGGGTACGAGCGGCGGCAACTTCCGCCTGCGCACGCTCGATCGCGGCGTCCTGCTCGCGGATTTGTGCGCGGACGCCCTCCGCATTGGCTTCGGCCACGTCGATCTGCGCCTGGAACTGCTGGGCTCGCGCCCGATAATCGCCGGGATCGATCTGGAGCAGCGGCTGGCCAGCACGGACCTGCTGGTTATCGGCGACGAACACCCGCTCCACATAGCCTGCGACCTTGGGCGAAACGATCACGGCATCGGCCTGAATATAGGCGTCATCCGTGCTCTGCATGAAGCGACCGACACTGCGATACTGGATGAACCACAGCAGCCCGCCCACCAGCACGATCCCGAGGATAATGATCAGGATGATGCGGATCATGCGCTTCTTGCGGGGAGATGGAGGACTGCTCTCGTTCTGCTCGTCCTCACGGCCCGCGTCCTGCGGCGCATCGGTCGGCTGCTCGTGTCGGTCGGCCATATACCTGCCCTGGCTATCCTAAACTGACGCGGGGACCTGCTCGCTGTTGCAGCGCAAAGCAAGCCTCTTTATGGAGGGCCCTCACAAAGTGCCGGACACCGACAGCCTCGTCAGCGACTTTGGTCGCTTGTTCCTCCGCTTGCGGCGGATCGCCGACGCGCACCTGGCAGAGCAGGGCGTCTCCCTCGCGCGGATGAAGCTGCTGATGTACCTCCGGTGCGAACACAACAGCGCCCGTGCCGCCGACATCGCCAGCGTCTTCGGGCACTCGCCACGTACCGTCAGCGAGGCGATCGCCGCGCTGGAACGGGACGGACTGGTTCGACGCACCCCGGATTCGGCCGATGGTCGCGTGAAGCGCGTTTCCCTGACGGCGGCTGGAGAGGCGGCTATCGCGGCGGCAGAACCGCTGCGATCGCGCCTCGATCAGGCGATCTTCGGGGCCTTGGACGCGGAGGAGAGATCCCAATTCCGGCGCGCGCTGGCAAAGCTCGACCGGGTAGCGGATGCACTGGAGGCGCAGGGCGGCTTGGACGAGCGACCCGGACCCGCAAAGGCAGCGCCGAAGGCTTAGGCCGCGGCGTTCAGCTGCCGCAGGAGCTGGAACGGGTTGAACGGCTTGGTCAGGTACAGGCTGCGCTCGGGCAGTTCCGAAGCGCTGGGGCGTAATGCTCCTGAGGCGATTACCAGTGACACCGGCGGGTATCGCTCGCGAACATGGTGGGCAAGACGCAGGCCGTCCATCGACCCCGGCATCTGAATGTCAGTGAGCACGATCGAAATGGAGGGATCTTCGTCAAGAACCGCGATCGCCTCATCGGCGTCGCCAGCCTCAAGGACGCGGTAACCGGAGGCTTCGAACAGATCGGCCAGTTCGAGCCGGAAAAGCACTTCATCCTCTACGATGAGGATCGTTCGTGGATTGATCGGCGCGCGCTGCCCCATCAGTCCGCCCGATCCGTCGCAATCGCATCGGCAAGCGGCGCGTCGAGCGTGAGAGCAACGCCCTCGGGCGCAAAGTCCAGCGTCACATGAGCTCGGAAATAGGCCTTCAGCGATCGCTCGATCATTACAGAACCAAAACCTCTTCGGGGAGGAGGCGTGACATCCGGCCCTCCCGTTTCACGCCAGGTCAGCAGCAAACGCGGATGGTCGGGGATCGGTCCGTCCGCAATCCACCATTTTAGCGCCACTTCGCCGGTTTCGTTCGAAAGTGCCCCATATTTGATCGCATTGGTGGTGAGTTCGTGGATCGCGAGCGCGAGTGCCAAGGCAGCCCGTGGATTGACCGCGACACTCGGACCATCGACCTTGATCCGACGGCTGAGAGCGCCATGCGGCCTCAGCACCGTCGCGACGAGGGCGTGGAGCTCCGCGGTCTGCCAGGAGGTCGCGGTCAGGATATCCGTCGCACGTCCCAGGGCCACCAGGCGGGCACTCACTGCTTCTCCCGCGTCCTCGAGCGTCTCGGCCTGCCGGATCGACTGGGCGGCGATCGCCTGGACCATGGTCAGGACGTTCTTGAGCCGGTGGCTCAACTCGTTGTTGAGCAGACGCTGCTGGAACCGCGCCCGCTCGATTTCACTGAAGTCCCGCATCACGGCACCATAGCCGATCAGACTGCCGTCCTGTTCCTGGACGCGAAAGCCGAGGTAGTGGACCGGGATGCGTTCACCGGTGCGGAAATGACGCAGGTTCATTTCTCCGCTCCAGCTGCCCGCGTCCCGGATCGCTGGAAGAACCTCTTCCACCAGTCGCTCGACGTCCGCCGGCCAGATGTAGTCGAGCATCCGGGTCTCGCCCACCGTTTCGGGCGAGAGGCCGACCATGTCGCAACCGGCTGGGTTCAGGAATTCCACCCGCTGGTCGAGCGACGCCACGCCGATGAAGTCCGCGCTGTTCTCCACCACGCGAGCCAGCCGATTGCGCTCGCGCTCGCTCGCACGCTTCGCCGTGATGTCGCGCACGACCAGCAGCACCTGGCCGCTCGAGTTTCCGTCCTGCAGGATCGGGCGGACCGAAACATCCCACCAGCGCAGCGAACCGTCCCCGATCCGTGCCGGGGCAGCGAAGTTCGTCTCATGACCTTCGGAGGCTGCGGCGATCGCGCCGGAAGCACGATTGCCGTCCACCTCCTGCCAAAGCATCCGCCATGGTGTCCCGCGGAGATCCGCTTCTTCGCTCAACCCCAGGGCTCGGCGGCCGTTCTCCGTGACGAAGAGGACGTTCGCCTCGCGGTCGAGCACCACGATGCAGTCGCCCGAGCTGGAAAGAACGCCGGAAAGAAAGGCTTCGCGCGCGGCGAGTTCGTCGCGTGCGGACTGCGCCTCCTGCATCAGATGATCAACTCGCGCGAAGGACGCGCGCAGCTCGGACGCAAGAAGTACGATGCCGACCCCCACCACCAGGAAAGCGCCGGAGGCGATCCATTGAAGAGGATTAAGGCCCAGGAAGCCGCTCGGCCCCGCGATCGACCATCCTGCCAGGACCGCCGAAAGGAGGGTTGCGTACAAGCCGACGTTGCGGCCGAAGGCCAGCGCCAGCAGCAGGATCGCCGGCATGAACAAGAGCCACGGCAGCAGCACGGTGACGAAAAGCACCCGCACCAACGTCACCAGCACGATCGCCGCGGTAGCAATCGCGAACTGCACCACCGGCGGCAGCGGGCGTCGGATCGAGAAGAAGAGAAACTGCTCGAAGAAGCGGGTCAGCTTGGAAGGCGGCATAGGCGGCAGCATGGTTCCGCGTGGAGGACCATCCTGCCACCGTGTTGCTCCCCTAGCGCAGCGGGACGCCGGATGCGAGCCCTCGGGATCGTTTCTTACCCGTTCCTAGTTATTTAGCTCCTTGGACCCGGCCGGAGCGCGGGTGATCTTCAACGCTTCAGGAAGATGTAGCGCGCGAGTTGGAACGGCGAGGCTGATGCCCGCCTTCTCGAGCCGCTCCATGATCGTGAGCAAGAGATCCTGCTTGATGTGGATTGCCTCCACGGCATCGAGCACGGTGATGTAGGAGAAGATCTCCACGTTGACCGCACTCTCGCCGAACGCCGCCAGATTGGCGCGTGCGCCGTCCTGGTCGATCTGGGCATGCTCCTTCAGCACCCCTTCGATGATCGCAATGCCTTCGCGGAGCTTGGCGGCTGAGATGCCGTACTCGAGCGCGATCACCGGGGCGAAGAGATAGCGGTCGCGCGTCGCGAAGTTCTCGATCTGGAGCGAGGCGAAGTTGCCGTTGGGGATCGTCACCACCGTGCGGTCGTTGGTGCGGATGCGTGTGGAGCGCATGCCGACATCTTCGACCGTACCGAGCACATCGCCGACCTTGCAGAAGTCTCCGACCTGGACGGGCCGGTCGACGATCACGGTGACGCTGCCCACCAAATTCTCGATAGTCTTCTGCGCGCCCAGGGCGAGGGCGATACCGCCGATCCCGAGCGCGGCGATGCCGGTGGTCACGTCGATGCCGAGCGTATCCAGAATGGCGACGATCGCGAGCGCGAGGAGCAGCACCTTTGCCGAGCGGCGCAGAAGGGTGATGACGGAAACCGCCTGCCGCCGCTGCGACCGCTGCATCCGCGCGATGATCAACCGGCTGATGGCGTCGACGAAGCGCAGGGCGAACCACGCAAGTGCTACCCAGGCAATGATGCCGGCGTATCGCAGCAGCGTCTGTCGGGCGACGATCGAGACGGGGAGCGAGTCCGCGTAGACGTAGAAGCCCACGACCGCGAGAAAGAGGCTGAGCGGCGGAAGGGCCGCGTGCGAGAAGCGGAACGTGGGGCTCTGCTCGCGATCCCGAACCACACGGCCGATGCCGAGCAGGATGAGACTGGCAAGAAGACGAAGGCCGACGAAACTGATGGCGGCAAGCCCCAGCAGCAGCCCCCAGTCGACGAGCGGCGCGCCGGCGACGCTCGTGTCGGTGATGCTCTCCGTCTGAGCGGGCGCCGCGGGCTCCGGAGCGTGGGCGCGCAGCACCTTGATGGTCTGGGTGGAGATCCGCCAGAGTTGCTGACCTTCCCCCACATCTCCGCGGACAAGGAGGATAGGCTCCTCTTTCTCCCCGAACTTGAGCGTGCCGACCTGCTCTTGTTCAGGAGCCAGCGTATCGTCGATACGGCCCGTGGCTTCGTTCGAGAGCACGGCGAAGGGGAGCAGCGACCCACCGCTGTCGAGCGCTGACTGGAGGCGCCGCGCCAGATCAGAGGCAGCAGCGGCCGCACGCGGCGTCTTGGGAGGCGCCAATTCGAAGTAGTTGGCTGCGCGGGCGTAGTCCTGCTCGCCGAGCGCCTTCACCAGCCCGGTCACTGCCGATCGCGGCGTCTCGCGCCCATAGGTGTCGGCGAGCACTGCGGGCGTCGTGGTGTTGCCGGCGGTCTCCTGCGCCTGGGCGGGCGCACACACCACCATCGTCAACAGCAGGGCGGCCAGGAGCCTCTTGATCACCAGCATTCACAAACCTTCTTCGTCAACTCGCCGGAAGTTCTAGGCGCCCTCGGCCTGATTGCCACGAAGCCGCGCGGACAAACGCGTTCAAAGGAGCCATTCAATCGGCAGCTTGGCGGCAGCGGCAAGGGCAAGGCGCGGGATCAGCCGCATGCCAGGCTCCTGATGATGCACGCGCCGCTCGCCTCCGTTCTCCTCGATCCAGATGAGTTCGCCGTCCGGTCCGATCCGCACCTCGTAGGCGAGGTGTGCCACCTGATCGGCGAACACGTCCGCCACTTGTGCGGCGAGGACGGGGCTTTCGATGATGAAACCGAGTTCCGTGTTCAGCGCGACGGAGCGAGGATCGAGGTTGAACGAACCGATGAACAGGCGCTCGCGATCGACGGTGAACGTCTTTGCGTGCAGCGTCGACGCGCCCGAGCGGAGCGCTGCGGTTGAGCCGGTCCCGGAGCCCCTGAAATTACTGGCGACACCCAGCCGGACGCCGCGGCGGCGTTCCCGCCGACGCGGCGCCGCGCGGGCTTCCCGCCGCATCTCGAACAAGCGAACGCCCGCCTGCAGCAGCCGTTTGCGGTACGGGGCATAGCCAGCATGAACGATGCCCACGTCGGTCGCCTCATAAGCGTTGGTAAGCACCGATACGGCCACGCCTTCCCCCGCAAGCTTGCCGAAGGTGCGACACCCGCGGCGGCCGGGTACGAAATAGCTGGAGATGAGGCCGAGCTCGCTCTTTGCGGTCTCTAGCGCGGCGCTCAGCTTCTCGCTCAGGAGAGCCCGCTCGTGCACGCTGCCGAGAGCCTTGGCGGGATCGTCGCTGAGCATCCGAACCTCCGCCCACTCAAGCGCAAGGCGACCCTCCACCAGCTGGTGCACAAGCGGCAGGTCGCGCAACGCCTGGACATAGCGCTTCGCCGAAGGATCACGCTCGACGATCGACGCGCGCTTGCGCAGGCGTCGTCGCTGATCCCTCCGCACGCCGGGGAGAATGCGGGCCGCGGGGTAGGAGGAGCCGCAGCACCAGTAGCGATCGAAGTCGTCGGAAACCTCGGCGACGATCGGACCGATCGCCAGTGCGTCCAGATCGGCGAACAAGCCGCCATCGGCCGCGCCGAAATACTCGTCGCCGATGTTGCGCCCGCCGACGATGGTGACGCTGTTATCGGCGGTGAAGCTCTTGTTGTGCATCCGCCGGTTGAGCCGGGGGAACTCGGTTATGTAGCCAATCGGCTTCGGCCAGCGGATTCGGAACGGGTTGAACAGCCGGACCTCGATGTTGGGATGTGCGTCCAGGGCCGCCAGCACTGCGTCGAGCCCCGAAATGCCGTTGTCGTCGAGAAGCAGTCGCACCCGCACCCCGCGCTCTGCCGCGGCATGGACCGCTTCCAGCAGCAGCGTTCCCGAACGATCACCGTGCCAGATGTAGTATTGCAGATCGAGGCTGCGCTCGGCCGCCCGGGCGAGGGCGACACGCGCGGCAAAGGCTTCCCGCGCATCGGCGAGCAGTTTGATCCCGGAGGCACCCGGATGGCTCGCGCTCTCTTTCGCCGCACCGCGGGCCAGCGCCGTGTCGGCAACATCGGCGATGATCCGCGAGCTCGAGTTTTTCGGATTGGGCGGGAGGCGGTTGATCCACCAAAGCAGGCCCAGACCTATGGCGCCTGCTCCGATCGATCTCGCCCAACTGGCCTTCACTGCACCGGCGCTCCCGTTTCGTACACCGGCCGGTGCCGGGCTGATGGTCGCTTAACGGTTACGGACGCGAGACGATCCGTCAGAGAGCTTCGCAGGCCTCGGCGATGGCGGCGTAGATGCGGTCGAGGTCGGCGTCTTCGATGCAGTAGGGCGGCATCACGTAGACCGTGTTGCCAAGCGGTCTGAGCAGCAGGTCCCTGTCCCGGAAATGGGCGAGCAGGCGTGGAGCGAGCGCCGACAAGTAGCCGTCCTCTCCCGCGATCTCGAGCGCCGTGATGGTGCCGCTTCGCCGGCAACCCCGAACATTGCGGAGGCCCGACAGCGCGTCGAGCCGAGCCTGTTGACGCTTCCCGAGCGACACGATGCGCTCGGCTACCGGTTCTTCCGCCCAGATCGCCAGATTGGCACGGGCCGCCGCGCAGGCGATCGGATTGGCGGTATAGCTGGAAGAGTGGAAGAACATCTTCCCGCGATCCGGACCATAGTGCGCCTGGAAGATCGGCTCGGTGGCCATGGTGACGGCAAGGGGAATGGCGCCCCCGGTCAGCCCTTTCGACAGGCAGAGGATATCGGGCACCACACCGGCCTGCTCGCACGCCAGCAACGTTCCGGTCCTTCCCCAGCCGGTCATCACCTCGTCCGCCACGAACAGCACGCCGTGTCGCGCACAGATGGCGCGCATCTCCCGGAGCGTGGAAGGGGCGTAGAAGTGCATGCCGCCAGCGCCCAGCACCAACGGCTCGACGATGAACGCCGCTGCCCCGGCGGCACAGGCCTGCTCCAAGATGTCGAGACTTGCCTGCTCGCCACCCGGCACGGGAAAGGGGATGGTGCCCACGTCGAACAGCAGCGGCTCGTAGGCGCTGTTGAACACGCCACGGGCGCCCACCGACATCGCGCCGATAGTATCGCCGTGGTAGCCATGTTCGAGGACGAGGATCCGATGCCGGGCCGGGTCGTGTTCTCGCCAATAGCCGAGCGCCATCTTGAGCGCCACCTCGACGCTGGTGGAGCCCGAGTCCGAGAAGAATACCCGGGTCAGTTCGCGCGGCATGATGTCGCGCAGGCCCTGGGCGACTGCCTCCGCCGGTTCGTGCGTCCATCCGGCGAAGATGATCTGGTCGAGTTTCTCCGCCTGGTCCCGGATCGCGGCGATGATCCGCGGATGGGCATGGCCGTGCGTCGTGACCCACCAGGAGGAGATTGCATCCACGATGCGGCGGCCATCGGCGGTATGAAGCGCCGCCCCCTCTGCACGGGTCACCAGCGGGATGGGCTCGCCGAGCCCATGCTGGGTGAAGGGGTGCCACACGGCCGAGGTCGTCACCGGAAGATCTCCAGATCGAAGTTGCTGTGGAAGGCGGCCGCCAGCGTCTCCGCATTCAGCGGATCCAGCCCGGGAAGGCGGCCGAGGCGACGAACCTGACCGATCTCGGCCACAGTGGCCTCGCTGTCCCCGACCGGCTCCCCGATGAAGGCGACGCCCAGGATCGGTACGCCGCGCGCCCGCAGGGCTTCGATCGACAAGAGGCTGTGATTGATGGTGCCGAGGCCCGTGCGGGCGACCAGCACGACCGGCTGGTTCCAGCGGGCGAAGACATCGGCGAACAGCATGGTTCGCGTGACGGGGACAAGCACGCCGCCCGCACCTTCGACGACGAGCGCATCGTCGCCCGCCGGCAGTGCGAGCCTGTCCACCTCGATCGACACTCCGTCGATTTCCGCGGCGAGATGGGGGGAGCAGGGGGTGGCCAGCCGGTAGGCCTCGGGAAGGATGTGCGTCCTGGGCACGCCCAGCGTTTCGACTCGGGCGGCATCGGTGCCGTCCAGCAGCCCCGACTGGACGGGTTTCCAATAGCGTGCGCCAAGCGCCGCAGCGAGGCCGGCGGCGAATACGGTCTTGCCGATGTCGGTGTCGGTACCCGTGACGATGATGGTCTTGCTCATGGCACGACCTCCTGCAGCAGCGCGGCCAGCCGGTCCACATCCTCGGTCGTGACATTGAGGGTGAGGGACAGGCGGAGGCGCGAAGTGCCGCGCGGCACCGTAGGCGGGCGGATGCCGCGCACGTCGAAACCATCGGCTTGCAACGCTTCGGCTGCCCGCATGGTCGCGGCATCGTCCCCGATCACCAGAGGGAGGATCTGCGAGCCGGTCGGCTGGACGCCTGCGGGTGCAAGTGCACGTTCCGCGTGGCAAACCAGGTCGTGCAGCCGTTCGCGTCGGTTCGGCTCATCGGCGAGGATATGCAGACTCTCCCGAACGGCACGCGCCATCAGCGGGGAGGGGGCGGTGGAGAAAATGAACCCGCGGCCGCGATTGATCAGAAAGTCGCGTACGATCCTCGGCCCGCAGACGAGCGCGCCTTCGCACCCTATCGCCTTCCCGCAGGTGCGCAGGGTCACGACGTTGCCGCGACCTTCCAGGTCTTCGGCGAGACCCCGCCCGGCAGTGCCGAAGACGCCGGTCGCATGCGCCTCGTCGATCAGCAGGATCGCATCCTGCGCGTCAGCCAGCTTCGCGAGCGCCGCCAGCGGCGCCCGGTCGCCGTCCATGCTGTAGAGGCTCTCCACCGCGATCCAGGGCGTCCCGGTCCCGCCGCCCTTGCGCCACTGGCGGATGGCCGCCTCGAAGGCATCGACCTGGTTGTGTTCGGCCGCGACGCAGGTGGCGCGGCCGAGCCGCATCCCTTCATGCGCGCTCGCGTGTACCAGCGCATCATAGACCACCAGGTCGCCGCGTTGAGGGAGCGTCGCGAAGAGCGCCGCGTTGGCGGCAAAGCCGCTCGCAAAGTAGAGGGAAGCCTCGCTGCCGAAGAAGGCGGCCGCCTCGGCCTCCAGCGCTTCGTGCTCGTCGGAGTTGCCGCGAAGGAGCCGCGACCCACCCGAACCGACCGCTACGCCCTCGGCGAGCGCGGCCGCGACAGCATTCCGCAGGCGAGGCGCGGAAGCGAGCGCGAGATAATCGTTGGAGGCGAAGTCGGTGCCCTGACGGGGCAGGAGCCGGCGGATACGATGCTGGTCCGCCAGCTGCGCCAGATCGGCGCGATGTGCTGCAAAGCTCGGCATGGCGGGGGTGTAGCGGCATCGTCCCGCGATGCCACCCCCGCCATGCCGTTGCGCTTAGTGGTTGTCGCGCGGCAGGCCCATGGTCTGCGCGATGCGCTGGTACTTCTCGGCCCCCTCCAGGATCGCGCCGGTGTTCATCTGGCCGACCACCGAACGCTGGATTTCCTGCCACGGCGTCTGCGAAGCCGGGTACTGGTACCCGCCCTCCGCCTCGAGCTTGCGACGACGCTCCGCGAGTTCCTCGTCCGAGATCAGCACGTCGGCCGTCCCCTTGTTGAGGTCGATGCGGACGCGATCACCGGTCTGGATGAGGGCCAGGCCGCCCATCGCCGCCGCCTCGGGCGAGGCGTTCAGGATCGAGGGGCTGCCGCTGGTGCCGGACTGACGACCGTCGCCGATGCAGGGGAGGGCATGGATGCCCTCGCGGATCAGATACGCCGGCGGACGCATGTTCACGACCTCGGCCGCACCAGGATAGCCGATCGGGCCGGCGCCGCGCATGAACATCAGCGTCTCCGCCGTGATGTTCACGGACGGATCGTCGATGCGGTGGTGATAGTCCTCCGGCCCGTCGAACACGACTGCCGGGCCTTCGAAGGCGTTCGGATCGTTCGGGTTCGAGAGATAGCGCTCGCGGAACTCCTCGCTGATGACGCTGGTCTTCATGATCGCCGCGTCGAACAGGTTGCCCGAAAGGACGATGAAGCCGGCTTCTTCCTTCAGCGGCTGGTTGAACGGACGAATGACCTTTTCGTCCTCGATCTCGACGCCACGGCAGTTCTCACCGATCGTCTTGCCGTTCACGGTCATGACGTCCTCATGGATCAGGCCCTGGTCCATCAGCTGCGAGACCACTGCCGGGACGCCGCCTGCGCGATAATAATCCTCGCCCAGATATTCGCCCGCCGGCTGCAGGTTCACGAGCAGCGGCACCTTGTGGCCGTGCTCCTGCCAATCGCGGATGTCGAGCTCCACGCCCATGTGGCGGGCGAGTGCGGCGAGATGGATCGGCGCGTTGGTCGAGCCGCCGATCGCCGAGTTGACGACGATCGCGTTCAGGAACGCCTCGCGCGTCATCACGTCGGACGGCTTCAGATCCTCGGCCACCATCTCGACGATGCGCTTGCCCGTTTCGTACGCCACTTCCTGGCGATCACGGTACGGCGCCGGGATCGCGGCCGAGCCCGGAAGCTGCATGCCGAGTGCCTCGGCGAGCGAGTTCATCGTCGTCGCGGTGCCCATGGTGTTGCAGTAGCCCGTCGACGGTGCCGACGACGCGACCAGCTTGATGAAGCCCGCGTTGTCGATCTCGCCGGCCGCGAGCATCTGGCGCGCCTTCCACACGATGGTGCCCGAGCCGGTGCGCTCGCCCTTGTGCCAGCCGTTGAGCATCGGGCCGACCGACAGCGCGATCGCGGGGATGTTCACGGTCGCCGCCGCCATCAGGCAGGCAGGCGTCGTCTTGTCGCAGCCGATCGTCAGCACGACGGCGTCGAGCGGATAGCCGTACAGCACCTCGACCAGCGCCATGTACGCAAGGTTGCGGTCGAGACCGGCAGTCGGGCGCTTGCCGGTTTCCTGGATCGGGTGAACCGGGAATTCGAGGGCGATGCCGCCGGCTTCGCGAATGCCTTCGCGCAGGCGCTCCGCCAGCACCAGGTGGTGGCGGTTGCAGGGGGAAAGGTCGCTGCCGGTCTGGGCGATGCCGATGATCGGCTTGCCCGACTGGAGCTCGGCCTGGCTGAGGCCGAAGTTCATGTACCGCTCGATGTAGAGCGCCGTCATGTCGATATTCTCGGGATTATCGAACCAGGCGCGCGAGCGAAGCTTGTTGGTCGGGGTGGCGGTCATGGGAGGTGTCCGGTCAGCGAGTCGTGGAAAGGCGATAGATCATGACATGCCGGTACGGCTTGCCTGGATCCACTCGGGCGGAAACAAAGTCGGGGTGGTTGGGCGCGTCCGGAAACTTCTGCGGCTCCAGGGCGATCCCATCCCCCATGCGATACAGGTGACCCTTCTTGCCCAAATAGGTGCCGTCAAGGAAGTTGCCCGTGTAGAATTGGACCCCAGGCTCGGTGGTCAGCACTTCGAGCACGCGACCCGACTGCGGGTCTTCCAAGCGCGCGGCGAGTTCGGGCTTGGCAGTCAGCCCCTTGTCGAGGGCGAAGTTGTGGTCGTAGCCCTGGCCGTAGCGGATCTGCTGGTCATGGCCGTCCCGGATTCCGTCGGCCACCACGCGCGGGCTGCGGAAGTCGAACACCGTACCCGCGACCGGCCGACGCTCGCCGGTGGGGATCAGCTTGGCATCGACGGGCGTATAGGTCGCCGCAGGAACGGTCAGGCGGTGCCCGGTCGCACCCATCGCCGAGCCTTCCCCGGCCAGGTTGAAGATGGCGTGGTTGGTCATGTTGACGATGGTCGGCTTGCTGGTCTTGCCCTCGAAGGCGATCGTCAGCGAACCCTTGTCATCCAGCGAATAGGTGACGGTCACGTCGAACTGCCCGGGGTAGCCGGAATCGCCGTCCGGGCTGCGATGCGCCAGCACGACGCTCGCCACCGGCCCGTTCTTCACGGAAACGACGCGCCAGACCTGCTTGTCGAAGCCCTTGCCGCCGCCGTGCAGCGAGTTGGTCTTGTCGTTGAGCGGCAGCTGGAACTTCTTGCCGTCCAGTGTGAACGTGCCGCCGGCGATGCGGTTGGCGTAACGGCCCACGGTGACGCCGAAATAGTTCGGATGATCGACATAGTCGGCGAGGTCGTCGTAGCCGAGCACCACGTCCGCCTTGTTGCCGTCGCGGTCGGGGGCGATCAGCGACTGCAGCGTCGCACCATAGGTCAGCACGCGCGCGGAAACGCCGTTGGCGCCCACGAGCGTGATCGCTTCAACCGCAGTGCCGTCCTTCAGCGTTCCGGCCGCGGAACGCTGCACCTCCGCCGCGGATGCCGTCCCCGCCGTCAGCGCTGTCGTGGCCGCCGCCACCAGCGCCAGAACAACTCCATCGCTGCCCACCTTCCGCATCGTCCTATCCTTGTGTATCGACGCCGTTGACGCGCCTTTCGGGGCTATATAGTCGGACAAAATTCACCAGGGCAAGCCGCGCAGCAGATGCTGGCGAACAGCGCGACCGCTTCGGCTTCCACACAGGAGACAGGATGCATGGCGTTGCCGCCAACTTCTTCCGTCGCTTCGACAGGTGCGCACCATGCGCCCGGTGGAAGCTACAAGCCCGCGTTGACGCTGCTTGCCAGCCTCTTCTTCATGTGGGGCTTCATCACCGTCATCAACAACACCCTCCTGCCGCATCTCAGGAGCGTGTTCGAACTTGATTACACGCAGACCACGCTGATCGAGTCGGTCTGGTTCATCGCGTATTTCGTGGCCTCCATCCCTTCGGCGAAGCTGATCGAGCGGATCGGCTATCAGAAGTCGATCGTGACCGGGCTCGTCATCATGGCAGCCGGTGCGCTGCTGATGGTGCCGGCAGCGCGACTGCCGTCCTACGGCGTCGTGCTCACCGCGCTGTTCATCATCGCCAGCGGAATCACGCTGCTCCAGGTAGCGGCGAACCCGTATGTCGCGGTCATCGGCCCGCCGGAAACCGGCTCCTCGCGCCTCAATCTGGTGCAGGCGTTCAACTCGCTCGGCACCACGCTCGCGCCGCTGTTCGCAGGCTATCTGATCCTGGGCCGTTCGAAGGGCGGCACGGCAGAAGCCGGCGTGACGCTCACGGCAGCTGAGCGCTATGCCGATGCGCAGTCGGTGATCCTGCCGTATCTGATCGTCGCGGCAGTGCTGGTGGTGCTTGCCGTGGTCATCGCCCGCTTCCCGCTCCCCGCGATCGGCCAGGCTACCCAGCGCGTCTCGCGCGAGGAGCGGCGCGGCATGTCGCTTTGGAAGCACCGGAACCTCGTCTGGGGTGTGCCGGCGATCTTCATCTACCTGATCGCAGAAATCGGCGTCGCCAACCTGTTCATCAACTTCGTCTCGCAGCCGGACATCGCCGCAATCACGCACGAGCAGGCATCGCGCTACCTGGCGCTGCTGTGGGGCGGCATGATGATCGGCCGCTTCGTCGGCAGCTTCGTCATGCAGAAGGTGCCCGCCGACAAAGTTTTGGCATTCTTCGCGGTCGGCGCGTTCATCGTGATGCTGCTTGCGACCTTCACCAGCGGCCATGCGGCGATGTGGTCGCTGATCGCAGTGGGCCTGTTCCACTCGATCATGTTCCCGACGATCTTCACGCTGGGCATCAAGGGCCTGGGTCCGCTCACCGAGGAAGGCTCGGGCCTGCTCATCATGGCGATCGCCGGCGGTGCGCTGGTGGTGGTGCAGGGCTGGCTGGCCGACACTGTCGGGCTGCAGACCTCGTTCCTGCTGACCGCCGCCTGCGAACTCTACATCCTGTTCTACGCGCTGTGGGGCTCCAAGCCGACGCACGCGCTGCCGGAGCCCGAGGTGATCGGGTAATCTCGCCGGCACGGCACGACGAGGGCGCCTCCGCTACCGCGGGGCGCCCTTTTCGTATCACTCCATGGCGTGGCGCGTATCCTCGAGCGCCAGGTCGACCAATGCGCGCATCGCCGCACCGGCTGCCTCCGCATCGCCAGCCGCAATGCCGTCATAGACGCGGATGTGATCGGGCAGGGGATCGCGGGGCAGGGCGCGGGAGCGTTGCTTGAACTGGGTGGTCCAGTTCACCGCCGCCCCGATGCTGGCGCTCAGCACGACCAGCGCGTCGTTCCGCGTGGCGCGGAGGATCGCGTCGTGAAATTCGCGGTCTGCGGCCAAGCCAGCTTCCGTCGCCAGCGTGTGCCGCCGCATGGCCGCCAACGCGTCCTTCATTGCCTTCAGGTCGGCGCGGTCGCGCCGTTCGGCCGCCAGGCGTGCAGCTGCGGGCTCGACGATCGCCCGCAGTTCGAACAGGCTGCGGATGAACTGGATGTCCGGACTGCCTGCGAAAGCCCAGGCGACGACATCCGGATCGAGGAGGTTCCAGCGGTTGCGCGGCAGAACGCGGGTGCCCGCCTTGGGGCGGCTCTCTACCAGCCCCTTTGCCGTCAGGACCTGCACCGCCTCGCGATAGGCGCTGCGGGAAACGTCCAGCGCCTCCGAGAAGGCGATCTCCCCCGAAAGGGTGTCCCCCGGCGCATATTCGCCCGAGACGATCGCGAGGCCCAGCTTGTGTGCGATCGCGCCGCGCAGCCGGCGCCCGGTGCCGCGCGGCTGTCGCGCCGGCGTCTTTCCGCTCTCCGGCGCATCAGCCTCGCCCTTCGCATTGGTCATCCCTATCTCCCCCGCTAAGGCTGTGGTCGCGTTTTGAATGCCGAACGAACGATTGCCAAGCCGGCACCGCTTTAATATGTCCGAGTAAATAAGGAGCCACCCCATGACCAACGACACCGCAACCCTGAACCGGGCGAGTGACGCCGGCTTTCGCTCGATCTCGGCCGACACGGGCGAACCCTTTGGAGAGCTTTTTGCCGTTCATGGTCCGGCCGACGTGGACGCGGCCTGCGCCGCGGCAGAAGCGGCGTTCGACGCGTATCGCTCGACAGACCGTGAGACGCGCGCCGCGTTTCTGGAAAAGATCGGCGAAGAGATCCTGACGATCGGCGACGAACTGATCGAGACCGCGATGCGCGAGAGCGGCCTGCCGCGTGCGCGCCTGGAGGGTGAGCGCGGCCGCACCGTCGGCCAGCTCAAGATGTTCGCCGGCGTCGTCCGCAAGGGTGGCTGGCTCGGCCTGCGCATCGATCCGGCGCTTCCGGATCGTCAGCCGCTGCCGCGCCCGGACCTGCGCCTGCGCATGATCCCGCTCGGCCCGGTCGCGGTGTTCGGTGCCTCGAACTTCCCGCTCGCGTTCTCGACCGCTGGTGGCGACACCGCCTCAGCGCTTGCCGCCGGTTGTCCGGTCGTTGTGAAGGGCCACCCGGCACATCCGGCGACGGGCGCGTTGGTCGCAGAGGCAATCCGCCGCGCGGTCGCCGCCTCCGGCCTGCCGGAAGGCGTGTTCTCGCACCTCGTCGGCCCCGGCAACGAGCTCGGGTCACAGCTGGTGCAGGACCCGCGCATCACCGCAGTGGGCTTCACCGGCTCGCGTGGCGGTGGCCTGGCGCTGATGAAGCTGGCGCAGGCGCGTGAAGTGCCGATCCCGGTCTATGCCGAGATGTCGAGCATCAACCCCGTTCTGCTGATGCCGGAAGCGCTGAAGGCGCGCGGCGCGGCGCTGGGCACCGCCTTTGTCGGCTCGCTGACGATGGGCGCTGGTCAGTTCTGCACGAACCCGGGCCTGGTGCTGGCGATCGAAGGCGAAGGGCTCGATGCATTCGTTGAAGCGGCGAAGACCGCGCTCGTTGAGGCAGGCGCCAGCACCATGCTGACGCCCGGCATCCACAAGGCCTACTCCGAGGGCGTCGAGAACCTTGCATCGCATGCGCAGGTCGAGACGGTCGCGCGGGGCAAGGTTGGCGAGGGCGTGACCCAGGGTCAGGCCGCGTTCTTCTCGACCACGGCGGAGGCATTCCTGGCCGACAAGGCGCTGGGGCATGAGGTGTTCGGCGCCTCGTCGATCTTGGTGCGCTGCCGCAACGAAGAAGAGCTCCGCCAGGTCCTGGTTGCTTCCGAGGGTCAGCTGACCGCTACGCTGCACATGGATGCCGGCGACGCGGCGCTTGCCGCGCGCATGGTGCCGGTGCTTGAGCGCAAGGCAGGCCGCATCCTCGCCAACGGTTGGCCGACGGGCGTCGAAGTGACGCATGCGATGGTCCATGGAGGGCCGTTCCCGTCGACCTCCGACGGTCGCACCACTTCGGTCGGCAGCCTTGCGATCGACCGCTTCCTGCGGCCGGTGTCGTACCAGAACCTGCTGCCGGAGCTGCTGCCGGCAGATCTGCGCGACGGAGCGCAGGCGGGCCTGCCGCGTCTGATCGACGGCCAGCTCCACAACGATTGATCAATCCCGGCGACCGCAAGCGCGGCGTTCAACTGGGGAGGAATTAGGATGACGTTGCGTTTGTTGCAGCATCGGGCGCCGGACGGCACGCGATCGGTGATCGCGGCCCAGGGTGACCGGGCGGCATTCGTGCCGGGGGTCGATAGTGTGCGGGCGCTCGCCGCCCGCGCCATCGCCGATGGCACCAGCCTGGCGGATGCGGTCGCCGCATGCGGGGAGGGGGCTACCGTCGACCTCGCCGCGGAGTTTGAGACCGGTCACCTGATCGCGCCGATCGACCATGAGGATCCGGCGCACGTCGTGATGACGGGCACCGGCCTCACGCACCTCGGCTCGGCCGAAGGGCGCGACAAGATGCACCGCGAGGCGGCCGCCGTCGAAAAGCAAACGGACTCCATGCGGATGTTCCTGGAAGGCGTCGAGGGCGGCAAGCCCGCAGCAGGCCAAGTCGGCCAGCAGCCGGAGTGGTTCTACAAGGGCGACGGATCGCAGCTGGTCGCCCCGGGCGCCCCGCTGTCCATGCCTGCCTTCGCTCAGGACGGCGGCGAAGAGCCAGAGCTTGCCGGCATTTACCTGATCGGCCCGGACGGTACGCCGTTCCGCCTGGGTCTCTGCCTCGCCAACGAGTTCAGCGACCACGTGACCGAGCGCCATAACTACCTGTGGCTCGCGCACTCGAAGCTGCGCCAGGCGTCGCTTGGGCCGGAGATCGTCGTCGGCACGCCGCCGTCGGACGTGCGCGGCAGCAGCCGCATTCTCCGCAACGGCGAGGTCCTTTGGGAAAAGCCGTTCCTGTCGGGTGAGGACAACATGTCCCACAGCCTGGCGAACCTGGAGGCGCATCACTTCAAATATGCGCTGTTCCGCCGCCCCGGCGACATCCACATCCACTTCTTCGGGACGGCCACGCTGTCGTTCACCGATGGCGTGAAAACGGAAACCGGCGACGTGTTCGAGATCGAAGCGGCGCCGTTCACGCTGCCGCTGCGCAACCCGCTCGCCCGCGACGCCGAGGCGCCGGTGACCGTTCGCGCACTCTGATCCAGCCTGCCCGGCCGCGCCATCGCGGGGCCGGGCAGCCACTGCCGATTGCCCAAAGGGCTTGCAGTCCGGGCGGTCAGCAGCGACGAGGGATGCAGCCCGCGCGGTATTAGTCGCGCCCTTGCACAGGATCCTTCGATGGTCGTCACGGACATCGCAACCCGCACGTACGACCATAATTTTCGGCTCGACCCGATCGTCCGCAGCCTGCTCGACACGGACTTCTACAAGCTGCTGATGCTGCAGATGATCCGGCACGTGCACCCGGACGTCGACGCGACCTTTTCCGTAATCAATCGCACCCACTCGGTGCGCCTCGCGGAGGTGATCGACGAAGGGGAGCTGCGCGCGCAGCTCGACCATGCTCGCACCATTCGCTTCGCGAAGAAGGAGTTGATCTGGCTGGCGGGCAACAGCTTCTATGGCACGGCACGGATGTTCAGCCCGGATTTCATCCGCTGGCTCGCCGAGTTCCAGCTGCCGCCCTATGTGCTGGAGAAGCACGACGGCCAGTATGCGCTGCATTTCGAAGGCCCTTGGACCCACACCACGATGTGGGAAATCCCGGCGCTGACCATCATCAACGAGCTACGCGCACGCGCGGCCATGCGCGACAGGGGGCGGTTTGCACTCGACGTGCTCTATGCGCGCGCCAAGGCGAAGCTCTGGCAGAAGGTCGAGCGGCTGCGCGCGCTCCCCGATCTGGTTCTTTCCGATTTCGGGACCCGCCGCCGTCATGGTTTCCTTTGGCAACGCTGGTGCGTCGACGCTCTCAAGGAGGGACTCGGCGACCGTTTCATCGGCACGTCCAACGTGTTGCTGGCGATGGATGCCGACCTTGAGGCGATCGGGACCAATGCGCACGAGCTTCCCATGGTGGAGGCGGCGTTGTCGAATAGCGATGCGGAACTCGCCGGAGCGCCCTATCGCGTGCTGGAGCAATGGCGGCAGCATTACGGGGGCAACCTGCTGGTGGCATTGCCGGACGCGTTCGGAACGACGGCGTTTCTGGCGAACGCACCCGCCTGGGTAGCGGACTGGACAGGCTTCCGCCCCGATAGCGCACCCCCGATCGCGGCCGGGGAGCAGATCATCGTCTGGTGGCAACGCCAAGGCGTCGATCCGCGCAGCAAGTTGCTGATCTTCTCGGACGGCATGGACGTGGACACCATCGAGCAGGTCTACGGCCACTTCCACGGCCGCGTGCGGATGAGCTTTGGCTGGGGCACCAACCTTACCAACGATTTCCGGGATTGCGATCCCGATGGCGCCCACGGGCTCGAGCCGATCTCGCTGGTGTGCAAGGTCACGCGAGTAAACGGGCGCCCCGCGGTGAAGCTGTCCGACAATCCCGAGAAGGCGACCGGCGAACCGGACGAAATCGCGCGCTACCTCCGAGTGTTCGGCGGGGCGGACCGCGTCGCGAGCGCGGTGGAGGTCTAGGCTGGGGCGCTGAGCCGTTCGCGTGCCGGACCCTCGGTGGAGGGAGCCGGCACGCGTGGCATGCTATTGCGCTTGCGCTGTATTCGAAGGCGCGATCTGGCCCGAAGGTCCTTCCTTGCTCATCTGCTTCGCGTGGTGGATGTTGTACCCCACGAAGATGATCGCCCAGATCGCCGCGATGATCAGCAGGATGATCGCGAGGCGCCGGAGGGGCGGTCCTTTTCGAGGATCGGGCGGCACGGGCATGATGAAGTCCTTCGGATCGGTAGGCGCAGGGGCGAGTCTTAGTGGCTGGCGTCCTCGCCGGCAGCGCGAAGGTCGACAAAGGTGCGCATCACCTTCGGGATACCGCCGATCACGAACGAAGCCATCGACTGCTCTTCAGCCAGCGACTGCTCGAGCAGCGCGGTGACGCTGCCAAACCCGCCGTCTTCGGCCAGGGTGATAAGACCGGTGTAGCTTGCGATTTCGAAGTTCTCGAACGCGAAGTTCGCAAAGCTGTTCTTGATGATCTCGTCGCCAGCCACCGTATGGCTGAGCGCTGCCAGATTGCCGGAGATGCTGAGTCCCAGGTCCTTCAGGTTGGAATGGCTTTCTCCGAGATCGGCAAGGATCTGCTCGACGCGGGAGATCTGCTGCTCGGTCTCGGCCCGGTGGCTGCGCAGCCGGGCTTCGATCTCGGGATAATGCGCGAGACGATCGAGCTGGCGGTCGATCAGCGCCAGAGCCTGATGCTCGACTGCGTGCACGTCGCGCAGGCCGGTGATGAACAGCGGACGGATGATCTCATTGACAGTTGCCATGGGCGTCTCCTCTCGGTTGCGCCTTCAAAGCGCGCGGGAGGAAGGAGAGGTTCCCTGGACCTGGGGCGAGTATGGTGCCGGAAAGCATTGGAACCCGCCACCGACGCCGACGATCGCGTCAGGCGCTGGCGAGAAGCGGAAGTGGCCGGGCGAACTCGATCCGGTTCCGACCCAAGGCCTTGGCCGAATAGAGCGCGCGGTCCGCGGCGGAGAGCAGGCTGGGCAGGTCCACGCCGTCGGCGCCCAGTTCCGCCAGTCCGACGCTCACCGTGGCACGGATGTTGCCGCTCTCGCCATGGACGGTGCCGGCAAAGCGTCGCGCTACCGCTTCGCCGATCTCGCTTGCCCGACTGCCATTCTGTCCCGGCAGCAGCGCCGCAAATTCCTCGCCGCCCAACCGCACCAGCAGGGTCGTGCTCCCGATCGTTTCCTGCGCGATCGCGGCGAAGGATTTGAGGACCTCGTCCCCGGCAGCGTGACCGTATCGATCATTGATCGACTTGAAGTGGTCCAGGTCGAACGCGAGCAGCGAGGCGCACGTGCTGTCGGTGAGCATGACAGCCCCGTCCTCAAAGAAGCGCTGTCGGTTGCCGAGCCCCGTGAGAAAGTCGGTGCGCGAGATCGCAAGGAGCTTGCCCTGCGCCTCTTCGCGGACGAGCGCCAGCAGCGCCATGGGCATCGCGACCGAGTAGAGCACGCCCTCGTATAGAGTCGCTTCCGCCAGCGACGGCAGGATGTCGTCGCCATAGATGCCCGCCAGCACCGGGAGGACGAGCGCTCGGAACGCGTAGAAGAGACCATGTCCTCCTGCGATCGCGACGGGAATGGGGAGCGATCGGAGTGACCGCAGCGTGTGGCTGCGCGCGAGCCGCCATGCGGTCAGCCCGCAGACCAGGGCAATCGGCAGCGCGGAGCAATAGTTCCAGAAGATCGATCGGGCGCCGGAACCGACGCCTGCCCATGCGACGGCGACGAACAGCAGAAGCGCCACCGATCGGCGCGCGTAGCGATGCCCCTCCAGTCGCCCAACGCCGTTCAGGATCAGCAGATATCCGGACAGGATGACGAGGTTGCTGAGGGCCCAGCCTGTAGCACCCGGGAGGTGGGTTCGCCCGATCGCGAGCCCGCACCCGACCGCCAGAACCGCGTACCCCGCAGCCCAGGTGCCGAGTTCGGCAGACCGCTCCACCCGAGCCTGTCGCTCCCAAAGGGTCATCCCCGCACCGACGAGCAGCGTGCCGATCGCCAGACCGTAAAGGGTGAGAAGGTCCAATTGCATCTCGATACAGCCCCCTAAAGGCTGCAATAGCGCAATCGAGATGAAATTTCCACGCCCGTGGAACCGGATGGCAGTTGCGGCGTTTCGCGCGCCCTCCGGATTGTTGCCGCCGTACATCGTGGCGGAGAGGGTGGGATTCGAACCCACGGTGAGCGTGAACCCACGGCGGTTTTCAAGACCGCTGCCTTAAACCACTCGGCCACCTCTCCGCACACAGCGCGCTTACGGCGGCTGGTCGGGTTTGTGCAAGCCTCTCGACGCTTAGGGGTTTCGCGCGGCCTCTCCGCTGTGGCACAGAGCCGCTTCACGTGCGGGAGCCGAGTATGCGTAGATGGGGCAAGGGGCTGCTCGCCCTTGCGGCGATGATGTCGATCAGCGGTTCGGCGGCAGCCCAGGACGAGGCGGGGTTCCAGGCCTATCTTCAGGGAGTGGCAGCCAAAGCACGTTCCCAGGGTGTGAGCGAGCGCGCGATCAGCGCCGTCCTGAACGGGCTTACGTACAACCCGCGGGTCGTGGAACTGGATCGCGGTCAACCCGGTGGGACCAGCAATAGTGTTCCCGCCTTTGCTCCGTACAAGGCCCGTCATGTCGACGCCGCCCGCATCAACCGCGGGCGCGAGGCGTATCGCGCACAGCGCCCGAAGCTGATGCGGATCGAGCAGGAGACCGGCGTCCCCGAATCGATCATGGTCGCGATCTGGGGCCATGAGACCAACTACGGCGGCTACACGGGCAACTTCGACCTGCCGCGCTCGCTCGCGACCCTCGCCTATGAGGGGCGTCGTCGCGCGCTGTTTGAGCCGGAATTGATCGCGACCATGAAGATGGTCGACCGGGGGGTTCCGCGCGACAGCCTGAAGGGCAGCTGGGCAGGGGCGACCGGGTACCCACAGTTCCTGCCGTCGATCTACCTTCGCCTCGCACGCGACGGCGACGGTGACGGCCGGGCAAACATCTGGACCAGCGCAGCCGATGCCCTGGCCTCGATCGGCAACTACTTCGTCAATGCCGGCTGGCGCCCCGGACAGCCCTGGGGTGTCGCGGTGAACGTTCCCGCCAACCTGAACCGGGGGTCGCTCACCTCGCCGACGCGGTCGCCGCGGTGCCCCCGCGTGCATGAGCGGCACACGCGCTGGCGGAGCATGGCCGAGTGGCGGCGCCTGGGCGTCGTTCCGCAATCCGGCCGCTGGCCGGACGACACCATCCAGGCGACTCTTCTCGAACCGGACGGGCCGGGGAACACCGCCTATCTCCTGACCGGGAACTACCGGGTGATCCTGGATTACAACTGCTCGAACTTCTACGCGCTGTCGGTGGGGCTGCTGGCCGATGAAGTCGCACGCTAGCGCGTTCGGAGTGCTGCTGCTGGCGGGGTGCGCGGCGAACACGCTGCCGCCCGCGCCGCAGCAGCCCCCAAGCGACCCCACGTTCCCTGCCACGCCGTCGACCTCCGAGGCTCGCTACGATGCTGTGGGCTGGGCGAATACGACGGCCGCGCCGGATGTCGACGGCGGCGTGTTCGTCGTCCATCCGACGCTCGCTGCGGGCAGCTTTGTCGAGCTCACGCTGCTCGACGGCGGCCGCACGACGGTGATGAAGGTTGGCCGGAACGCCCCGGTCGCTCCGGGATATGTCTTGGCCCTCTCGCCGGTTGCTGCACAAGCGCTCGGCGTCGGATCGGCGCCGGTAGCCGTGCGGGTGAGGGAGGTCGTGCCGCCAGCCTACGAGCGTGCCGCAGCCGAAGGAGGGAGCCTGACGCGGATGGATGCGCCACAGGTGCTGCTGGCGGCGTTGCGCAAGCGTCTTCCGCCGGTGCCGGCCGCGGGATCCACGCCGGCGATCGGCGCGGTGGCTCAGGCGCCGATATCCTCACAACCGCCATCGCGTCCTGGGCCCAAGCCGATCGAGACCGTCGAACTGCCGCCGAGCCGGGTTTCGCCGCTGCCCGCAGCGCCGGTTGCTCCGCCACCTGCACCCGCCTCCAGCGTGCCCGCGACCGGCGCCTGGGCCGTTCAGGTGGCGGCGCTGTCGAACGCGACCCGCGCCGAGGCGCTGGCGCGCGAGCTGGGCGGCTTCACGCGACGTACGGGGGCGCTGGTCCGTGTACGCATGGGGCCATATCCCACGACCGCCGCTGCCGAACGCGGGCGTGCGCAAGCCGCCGCGCGCGGCTATGGTGACGCAAAAGTTATTCGCAACGACTGACCTAAGGCCCTGGACCCTACGATGAAGAAGCTGCTTACCGCCGTCCTGCTTTCCGCCGTCGCCGTCACGCCGTCGGTCGCTGCTGCGCCCCCGTTCGAGACTCCCGCGCCCGTCGCCTACATTCAGGACCTGTCATCGGGCGCGATCCTTTATGCCAAGGATGCCGACCGCCGCATGCCGCCGGCGTCCATGGCCAAGATGATGACCGCCTATGTGGCGTTCGACCTCATCAAGAAGGGCGAGTTGAAGCTCGACCAGAAGTTCCAGGTGCGCCCCGAAACCTGGCAGCGCTGGCACGGCCCGGCTGCGGGCTCGACCATGTTCCTGTCGGTGAACGAGCAGGTCAGCGTCGACGACTTGCTGAAAGGGATCATCACCCTGTCCGGCAACGATGCTTGCGTGGTCCTGGCCGAAGGTGTCGCGGGAACCGAAGAGGCGTTCACGAGCCTGATGAACCAGCGCGCCAAGGAGCTGGGGCTGACCAACAGCCACTTCGGCACCTCCAACGGCTGGCCGGATGAAGGCCGAACCTATGTCAGCGCGCGGGATCTGGCGACTCTTGCTTCCGCGACGATCCAGAAGTTCCCGGACCTCTACAAGCGCTTCTATTCGCTGGAGAGCTTCACCTGGGGCAAGACGCTGGGCGCGGGCAGCGACATCACCCAGGCGAACCGTGACCCGCTGCTTGGGCGCGTCGCCGGCGCCGACGGCCTGAAGACCGGTCACACCGAGGAAGCCGGCTACGGTTTCACTGGTTCGGCCGAACAGAATGGCCGGCGCCTGGTGATGGTGCTGGCGGGCCTCACGAGCTTCAACCAGCGCATTTCCGAATCGGTCCGCTTCATGGAGTGGGGCTTTCGTGCATGGCGTGCCCGGCCCATCGCGAAGAAGGGCAAGCTGGTCGAAACCGCCGATGTCCAGCTGGGGGATAGCAGCACGGTTGGCCTCGTCGCGCCGCGCGACCTGACCGTCACGGTTCCGGCGGGCGCCGCTACCGAGCTCGCGGGCACGGTCGTGTATCAGGGGCCGATCAAGGCGCCGATCAAGGCCGGCCAGCATATCGCCGATCTCGTCATCTCCTCGCCCGGCATGGAGCCGCAGCGCCTGCCGCTGGTGGCCGAGAAGGACGTGGACGAAGCCGGCTTCTTCGGTCGCGCTTGGGCGGGCCTGATGGCGCTGTTCGGCGCTTGAGCGGCCTGTTCATCTCGTTGGAGGGCGGCGAGGGCGTCGGCAAGTCGACCCAGACCGCCCGCCTGGCTGCCGCGTTGGAGGCGCGGGGCCTGCACGTCGTGGTCACGCGCGAGCCGGGCGGCAGCGAGGGCGCGGAAGCCATCCGTGGCCTGCTGATGCAGGGCGAGGTGACGCGCTGGAGCCCGCATGCCGAGGCACTCTTGTTTGCTGCGGCGCGGGCAGATCATGTCGAGAAGCGCATCCGACCCGCGCTCGAGGCGGGGCAGTGGGTGTTGTGCGACCGATATATCGATAGCACCCGCGCCTATCAGGGCGGGCAGGGGATCGACGATGCGGCGATCCTCGCGCTGCATGCCTTCGGATCGAAGGGGCTGCTCCCGGATCGAACCCTGCTGCTGTCGCTGCCCGAAGGGGCAGGGGAGGAGCGTGCGCTCGTCCGGGACCGTGGCGTCGCGGATCGCTTCGGTGCCAGGGGACCTGAGTTCCACGCCCAAGTCGCGGCGGCCTTCGAACGGATCGCCGACGGTGAAGCCGCGCGTGTCCGCCGTGTCGACGCGACGGGCACGCCCGAAGCCGTGACGGCCCGCCTGATGGGTGCGCTCGCCGACGTCCTGCCATGATCGAACTCGTCGGGAATCGGGCCGCGCACGACGCCTTCTTCACGGCGGCAGAGCGGGGCGGGCTGCACCACGCCTGGCTCCTGGCGGGGCCGGAGGGGGTGGGGAAGGCGAGCTTCGCCCGCGTGGCGGCGAGCCGCCTGCTTGCGCATGCGGTCGATCCCCGGGTGCCGGTCCGCGGGGGCGCGCTTTCCGAGGAGGACCGAACCGCGGCACTGATCGCGGCGGGGTCTCACCCGGACTATCGCGAGATGGCCCGCCAGCCAAAGGACCCGGCAAAGCCCGACGAGAATCTCGCCCGCAGCATCCCGATCGCGCAGGTGCGCGCACTCCAGCCGATGTTCGCGACCAAGCCGTCGCTCTCCGAACGACGCGTGGTGCTGATCGACGCGATCGACGACCTGGAGACCGCAGCTGCCAACGCGCTGCTGAAGAACCTTGAGGAGCCGCCCGCCGGCACGATCTTCCTGCTCGTCAGCCATGCACCCGGCCGACTGCTCCCGACGATCCGCTCGCGCTGCCGGATGCTGCGCTTCGAGCGGCTTTCGGATGCGGAGGTGGGGACCGTCGTCCGGGAAGCGATGCCAGACGTGAGCGATGTCGAATGCGACGCGCTGGTCCGCGGGGGCGAAGGATCGCCCGGTCGCGCGCTGGCCTTCGCTGGCCTCGACGTCGCGGCCCTAGAGCGCGCTATGGCGGCGATCGCCCGCGACGGCGATCCAAGCAACGCGCTGCGCGGTAAGCTCGCCAAGGCACTCGGCGGCAAGGCCGCGCAGCACCGGTATGAAGCGTTCCTGGAGCGCGCACCGAGCTTCATCGCTGCCAGAGCGCGTGAGCGCAGTGGCGTCGCCTTGCACACGGCGCTGGGCGCCTATGAGGCGGCGCGCGCCCTCGCGGCGGCAGCACCGGGGCTGTCGCTCGACGCGCAGGCAACGGTGTTCGAGATGGGCGGAATTCTTGCGCGTCTTGCAGAGCAGGACGGGCTTCAATCGCGCGGAGCGATGCACTAGGGAAACGGCATGGCCGAGCCCTATTACATCACCACCGCGATCCATTATCCCAACGGCAAGCCGCACATCGGCCATGCCTATGAGATGATCGCCGCTGACGCGATCGCGCGTTTTCACCGCCAGGCGGGTCGCGATGTCCGCTTCCAGACCGGGACCGACGAGCACGGCCTCAAGATGGTGCAGACCGCACGCAAGCGGGGCATGGAAGTGCGCGCGCTTGCCGACGAAATGTCGAGCTATTTCCACGAGATGGCGGACAAGCTTGACATCTCCTATGATCGCTTCATCCGGACCGTGGAGCCGGCGCACTATGCGGCCAGCCAGGCGATCTGGCAGGCAATGGCCGATGCCGGCGACCTCTACCTGTCGCGCTACGAGGGCTGGTACTCCGTTCGCGACGAGGCCTTCTACGAAGAGAAGGAACTGACCGAAGGGGAAGGGGGCGTTCGCCTTTCGCCGCAGGGGACCCCTGTCGAGTGGACCGCCGAGGAGACTTGGTTTTTCCGGCTTTCCAAGTACCAGCAGCCGCTGCTCGATTTCTATGCGGCGCATCCGGAGTTCATCCAGCCCGAAAGCCGGCGCAACGAGGTGCTGCGCTTCGTCGAGGGAGGGCTTGCCGACTTGTCGGTATCGCGTACCAGCTTCGACTGGGGCGTGCCGGTGCCGGGTAGCCCCGGTCACGTCATGTACGTCTGGGTCGATGCACTGACCAATTACCTCACGGGCGCCGGCTATCCGGATGGTGGGGACATGGCGCGCTTCTGGCCCGCCGATCTGCACCTGATCGGAAAGGACATTGTCCGGTTCCATGCGGTCTACTGGCCTGCCTTCCTGATGTCTGCCAAGCTCGCGCTGCCGCGGCAGGTATTCGGCCATGGCTTCCTCCTCAACCGCGGGGAGAAAATGTCCAAGTCGACCGGCAACGTCATCGACCCCATGGCCCTTGCGGGGCTGTATGGTGTCGATGCGCTGCGATACTTCCTGCTGCGCGACATCAGCTTCGGCCAGGACGGGACCTTTTCGGACGAGGCGATCGTCACGCGTGCCAACGCCGATCTCGCGAACAGCTTCGGGAACCTCGCCCAGCGCACCTTGTCGTTTATCGCCAAGAACCTGGATGGTGTGCTGCCGTTGCCCGGCCGGAGTGACCCCGCCGACGATGCTTTGCTCGCCCAGGTTGCGGAGGCAGGCGCCGCATTCCGCGAAGAGTTCGCCGCCCTTTCCTTGGGTCAGGCGCTGGAAAGCTGGATGCGGGGGGTGTTTGCCTGCAACCAGTATATCGACGCACAGGCGCCCTGGTCGCTGCGCAAGACTGACCCAGAGCGGATGCATGCCGTGCTTGGAACGCTGGTGCGGGCCATCCGCGATCTCGCGATCCTGGTATGGCCAGTGATCCCCACCTCAGCCGGTCGTGTGCTCGACCAGTTGGGCCAAGATGCGCGCGATCATGGCGCGCTCGCTGACTCCGATTGGTACATCCGTGCGGTGGATGCAGGCTTCCGCATTGCTCCGCCCGCGCCGATCTTCCCGCGGCTCGCGCTGGAAGAGGCTGCGGTTTCCGCATGAGGCTCGCCGACAGCCACTGCCACCTGAACTACAAGGGCGTCTTCGAGCAGCAGCCGGAGGTGCTGGCGCGCGCGCGGGACGCTGGCGTGGTGGCGATGCTCAACATCTCGACCCGAGAGAACGAGTGGGACGCAGTGATCGGCACCGCAGAGCGTGAGCCGGACGTCTGGGCGACGATCGGCATCCACCCGAACGAAGCGGACAGCTACCCCGATGTCGATACCGAGCGGCTCGTCGCCCGTGCCGCCCATCCTCGCGTCGTCGGCATTGGGGAGACCGGGCTGGATTACTACTATGAGCATTCCGATCGCGCCCGGCAGCAAGCGAGCTTCCGCAGCCATCTCGCTGCCTGCCGGCAAACCGGTCTTCCGGTGGTGGTGCACACGCGGGATGCCGAGGATGACACTGCGGCGATCCTGAAGGAAGAGCTGGGGAAGGGGAGCTTCCCCGGCGTGATCCATTGCTTCACCGGCACTGCCGAGTTCGCGCGCCAGGCGCTCGATCTCGGCTTCTACATCTCCATCTCCGGCATCGTAACGTTCAAGAACGCCCGGGATCTCCAGGAAACGGCGCGCTGGCTGCCCCGCGAGCGCCTGCTGGTGGAGACCGACGCGCCGTTCCTGGCTCCGGTGCCGCATCGCGGACGCCCCGGCGAGCCCGCCTATGTCGCGGACACCTGCCGCTTCCTTGCGGAATTGCGCGGGGAGGATGTCGAGGGGCTGGCGGATGCCACCCGCGCGAACTTCCACGCGCTGTTTGCGAAAACGATCGCGTGAAGATCCGCATCCTGGGCTCCGGCACTTCGTCGGGCGTGCCGCGGCTTGGCGGAGACTGGGGAGCATGCGATCCGACCGATCCCCGTAACCGGCGCACACGCGTGTCGGCACTGATCGAGACGGCCACCACGCGCATCCTGATCGATACCGGCCCCGACATGCGGCAGCAATTGCTCGACGCCGGGGTAGCAGACGTGGATGCGGTGCTCTGGACCCACGACCATGCCGATCACTGCCACGGCATCGACGACCTGCGGCAGCTATTCCATCTGCGCGGACAGCCGGTACGCGGCTATGCCCGTCCTGAGACACTGGCCGTGCTGCGGGAACGCTTCGGCTACGTCTTCTTCGGCCGCAATGGCTACCGGGCGACGGTCGACGCGCAGGAGCTTCCGGACCGGCTGCGGATCGGCGACATCGACGTTTCCGTGACTGATCAGCCGCATGGGGCGATCCGGTCCGCGGGACTGCGTTTCGAAAGTGGTGGTCGTTCCGTTGTTTACGCGACGGACTTCAACGAAGTGACAGACGCGATGCTTGCGCTTTACCGAGGGTGCGACCTGATGGTCGTCGATGCGCTCCGCGATGCACCGCATCCGACGCACCCGACGGTGGACGAGGCGCTGGCGCTGATAAAGGCGTGCGGCGATCCACGATCGGTGTTGATCCACATGGACCACAGCCTGGACTATCAGACACTTCGATCCCGCCTGCCTGCGCACGTCGAACCGGGCTTCGACGGCTTGGAACTGGCCGCGTGAGCCTAGAGAGCAGCGCCCAGCTGCTCTGGAGCATCGGAGCGCTCGTGCTTGCTGTGTCCGCGCTGATCGCCCGCCGGCCGAGCAGAGGTACGATCCTCCGCTCGTTGCTGGCGTGGCTGCTTATCGGCGCACTGATCGTTCTGGCTGTGGTGAGCGTGCACTATCTCAGTGGTACGGCTGAGGAGAATGAGGGCAGCACGGGCTTCGGTAGCGCAGCTACTCGTTCTATATTCGGCCGCGCGTTAACATAATGCAGATTACCGATCTGATGTATTCTTGGAAGTGGGGTCGTTTTGATGATCGATCGGTTGGTCAGGATCATGGTACGTCTGCGCGATCCTGAGCATGGCTGCGAATGGGATCGCGCTCAGACCTTCGCCACGATTGCGCCGTACACGATCGAAGAAGCCTATGAAGTTGCCGACGCAATCGCCCGCGGCGACATCCCGGACCTAAAGGAAGAACTCGGCGATCTGCTGCTGCAGGTGGTGTTCCACAGCCGCATTGCCGAGGAAGCCGGCCAGTTCGCCTTGCCGGACGTGGTTGAGGCGATCAGCGACAAGATGGAGCGCCGTCATCCGCATATCTTCGGCGACGCCACGGCGAGCCCCGGCTGGGAAGCGATCAAGGCTGCGGAGCGCGGCGCAAAGACCACGAACGAAAGTGGCGGCGCGCTGGGTGGCGTTGCGCTCGGCCTGCCGGCGCTCAGCCGCGCCGAAAAGCTCCAGAAGCGGGCCGCACGCGTCGGCTTCGACTGGCTGGATGCGAGCGGTCCCCGTGCGAAGATCGACGAGGAACTGCTTGAAATTGAAGGTGCTCCGCCGACGGAATTGGAAGAGGAAGTCGGCGACCTGCTCTTCGCCGTCGTGAACTGGGCCCGGCACCTCGACGTTGATCCCGAGGCAGCGTTACGGAGCGCCAATGCCAAGTTCGAGCGCCGCTTCGCCGCCATGGAAGCACATGCGGGACCGTCGTTTCCCGAACTGACCTTGGACGAAAAGGAAGCGCTCTGGGCCGCGGCCAAGACCGCTGAGCGCTCGTAAGTGAGACGGTTCCTCACTCAGCGTGTGAGGAACCGCTCATAGTCCGCTGGAGCCATGCGGACATCGTACAAGGCGCTCGAACCCTCCATCCAATGGTCGATGACCTCGCCATGGGCGTGCAGCCACGCCGCGCTGGCGCCGTCTTCCGGGGCGAGGGCGATGCGATAGCGCCGATGTCCTTGGGTCAGGCGATCGGCGATGGTGCGAAGGAGCGCGTCCACCCCCTCCCCGGTCAGCGCTGAGATTGCGACGACATCGTCGCGGCGCGACGCCTCGCCTTCAAGCTCCGTGCGGTCGTCGGGCTCCAGAAGGTCCAGCTTGTTCCAGGCTTCGATCCTGGGCGTGGTTTCGTCCACGCCGATCTCGGAGAGCACCGCCTCGACATCGTCCGCCTGAGCCTGGGTGTCCGGGTGCGCGATGTCGCGGACATGGACGAGCAGGTCGGCCGAAACGACCTCTTCCAGGGTCGCCTTGAACGCCGCAACGAGTTGGGTCGGCAGCTCCGAGACAAAGCCCACTGTGTCCGACAGGATCACCTTGTCCACGCCCGGCAGCGAGATTTGCCGAAGCGTGGGATCGAGCGTCGCGAACAGCAGGTTCTCTGCCATCACCTCCGCGCCGGTCAGCCGGTTGAACAGCGTAGACTTGCCGGCGTTGGTATAGCCGACCAGCGCGACGACCGGCCAAGGCGCCCGTTGCCGGCGATCCCGGTGCAGCCCGCGGGTGCGCGACACGCTCTCGAGCTCGCGCCGCAGCCGCGCCATGCGGTCGCGGATCAAGCGGCGGTCGGCCTCGATCTGCGTCTCACCAGGGCCGCCCAGGAAGCCGAAGCCGCCCCGCTGCCGCTCGAGGTGGGTCCAGCTGCGGACCAGGCGGCCGGCCTGATAGTCCAGGTGGGCGAGCTCCACCTGCAGGCGTCCCTCGGCCGTGCGCGCACGTTCGCCGAAGATCTCCAGGATCAGGCCGGTGCGATCGATGACCTTGCAGCCAAGGCCCTTCTCCAGGTTCCGCTGCTGGATCGGCGTCAGCGCGGCATCAAATACCGCGAGCTGCAGGTCCTGGTCGCGGACCGTCTCGGCGAGCGCGTCGACCTGCCCACTGCCGATCAGCGTGGCGGCGCGGGGTTGTCGTACGCGCAGCGCCACGCGCTCCTGCACTTCGACCCCGATCGCCAGCGCGAGCCCCGCCGTTTCCGCGAGACGAGCGTCCGCATCGCGCGCCGATCCACCCATGTCCGGGAGCACGATCAGCGCACGCGCGCCGCGCGAAAACTCCTCGACGTCGCGTTCGAACCCGCCGCTCAATCTGCGTCCGATCCGGCCTGTTCCTCGGCCAAGTTGAGCGGATGCGCCGGCTGGATCGTCGACACGGCATGCTTGTAGACCAGCTGCGAAACACCGTCGCGCTGCAGCAGCATGCAGAAGAGGTCGAAAGCGGCGATCTGCCCCTGCAGCATCACGCCGTTGACCAGGAACATGGTGACGCTCTCGTGGTTCTTCCGAACCGCGTTCAGGAAAATTTCCTGAAGCAGCGCATTGCGCGAGCTTTGCTCCGCCGCGGCAGCCACGATCGGGTCAAGATCGACCTGCCCTGCGGGCATGATGGTGGAAATGGCGTGCTTGTAGATCAGCTGCGACTGTCCGTCGCGCCGCAGCAGCACCGAAAAATTATCGAACCACGTGACGATGCCCTGCAGCTTCACGCCCTTCACGAGGAACATCGTTACTGGTGTCTTGGAACGCCGAAGCGCGTTGAGGAAGAGATCCTGGAGCGAGCTCTGCTTCTCGGCCATGTCCTGCCCTTTGTTTTTGGCGGGTTCTCCCGCATTGCCCCGTCCCCGCGACGGTGCGGGGCTGACTTAGGACGCGGAAGCGGCCGCGTCCACCATGCTACTCGTCGCCGCGGGTTTCGGTGATCCCAAGCAACTTCAGTTTCCGGTGAAGCGCGGAACGCTCCATGCCGATGAAGCTCGCAGTGCGCGAGATGTTCCCTGAGAAACGCCGGATCTGCACCCGCAGATATTCCCGCTCGAACGACTCCCGGGCCTCGCGGAGTGGCGCCCCCATGATGGCATTGGCACCCAATCCGCCGCTCCCCTCGCCGGGCGTACCGAGCACTTCCGGAGGAAGCAGGTCCACGTCGATCCGGCCGATGCGGTTGCCAGGCGCAAGGATCACGGTGCGCTCGACGACATTGCGCAACTGGCGGACGTTGCCCGGCCACTCATAGGATTGCAGCGCCACCATCGCATCGGGAGCGATCTCCGGTGTCGGCACCCGCCGCTCGGAGGCGTAATGCGCGACGAAATGCTCCACCAGCGCCGGTATGTCCTCGCGGCGCTCGGTAAGCGCCGGGATCACCACCGGAACGACGTTGAGGCGGTAGTAGAGGTCTTCGCGGAAACGGCCCTCCGCGATCTCGTCCTGCAGGTTCCGCGCGGTAGCGGAGACGACCCGCACGTCCACCTTGACGACGCGCTGGCCCCCGACGCGTGTGAAGCTCTGATCGGTCAGCACCCGCAGGATGCGGGCCTGGGTCGTGATCGGCATGTCCGCGATCTCGTCCAGGAACAGGGTGCCGCCATGCGCCTGTTCGAGCAGGCCCGGGCGAACGAGCTCGCCCCCCTCCTCCACCCCGAACAACTCTTCTTCCACGCGCTCGGGCGTCATCCGCGCCGCGCTCACGATCACAAAGGGCGCAGCGGCGCGCTGGCTCCAGCCATGAAGCAGGCGGGCCGCGACTTCCTTGCCGATGCCGGGGCCGCCGGTGATGAGCACGCGGCTGCCGGTGGAGGCCACGCGCTTGAGCGTCGCCCGTACGGTATTGATCGCCGCCGAACTGCCGGTCAGGTCGTCCTCACGACCTGCCGATGCGCGGAGCGAGGCGACCTCGCGGCGCAGCCGCTCGGTTTCGGTCGCGCGTTCTACCAGGAACAGCAGGCGCTCTGCCTCGAACGGCTTCTCGATGAAGTCGACCGCACCGCGACGGATCGCCGCCACCGCAGTGTCGATGTTGCCGTGACCGGAGATCACCAGCACGGGAAGCGTCGGGTCCCGCTCTTTGATGACGTCGAGCAGTTCGAGCCCATCCAGTCGCGAACCCTGCAGCCATACGTCGAGCAGCACCAGTGACGGACGCCTTGCGGCAATCGCCTCCAGCGCTGCATCGCTGTCGGCAGCACCCCGCGTTTCATAGCCCTCGTCTTCCAGCACACCGGAGACGAGATCGCGGATGTCGGTTTCGTCATCGACGACAAGGATATCGAGCTTCATGAGCGGAGTGTTCCGTTACGGGTAAGCATTGCCTGGCGTTGAGATTCTTCGGGGCCGGTGTAGCCGGAAGCTGCCCCCTCTCCCTCCAGTGCTGCAAGGACGTTCAGGTCGAGTGTAATGGTGACGACCGTGCCGCCCCCGGGCCGATCGCCGAAGCTGATGTTGCCAAAATGCTCCTCGACGATCTTCTTGACGATGGCGAGGCCAAGGCCGGTGCCCCGTGCACGCGTGGTCATGTACGGCTCGACGATCCGATCCCGCTCCACCGGAAGGCCGATCCCGTTGTCGCTAACCGTCAGCTGTAGCTGACCAGCGCCGATTTCCTGGAGGCTGACGCAGATTTCTCCCTTGGGCGCATTTTCTGGCCGCCCCTCAACTGCTTCGACAGCATTCTTGACGATGTTGGTGAGCGCCTGGCCGAACTGGCGGCGGTCGCAGACGACAGGCGGAAGGCCATCCTCCGCGACGAGGGTGAAGGTGATGTCGGGATGCGCAACCTCGTGCAGGAACACAGCCTGGCGCGCAATGTCGAGCATCGACTCTTCATGGAAGACGGGCTTGGGCATGCGGGCAAAGGACGAGAACTCGTCGACCATCCGACGCAGATCGCCCACCTGCCGCACGATCGTATCGGTCAGCTTTGCGAAGGTGCCGTCGTCATTCTCGATCTGCCGGCCATATCGCCGCTTGAGCCGCTCGGCGGCGAGCTGGATCGGGGTGAGCGGGTTCTTGATCTCATGCGCGATGCGGCGCGCCACGTCCGACCAGGCGGCGCGCCGCTGGTCCAGCAACTGCTGGGTGATGTCGTCGAAGGTCAGGATGAAGCTGCCGTCGTCCCGCGTGATCTTGACGGCCAGCGTCTTCGCCTCTCCCCGCGCCTGCAGTTGGACGATCGCCTCTCGGGCGTCCCCTGCGAGCGTCGCATCGAGTTCGGCAGCCACGGCAGCAAGCGGTTTTCCGACTGCCGCTGCCGCATCGACGCCCAGCAGATTGGCAGCAGAGGCGTTGATCACACGGATGGCGCGATCGGGCCCGACCGAGATGACGCCGGCGCTGACGCCGGACATCACCGCCTCGATGAGGGCGCGTCGGCTGTCGATCTGTTCGTTCGCCTTCACCAACGCGCTCGTCTGCTCGTTCAGCCGCTGGGTCATCAGGTTGAAGGCGGTTGCGAGGGTGCCGATCTCGTCCATCCGCCGCGGAATGGCGACCCGAGCGGTCAGGTCGCCCCCGGCGACCCGGTCTGCGGCTTGCACCAATTCGCCCACGGGACGCACGAGGCGATCCGCCACGACCAGCGCCACCCACACCGCGAGCCCCACGATCATCAGTGAGATGACAAACAGCGAGATATTGAACCGCAACTGGATCGAGCCGGATCGGCCGAGAAATGCCTGGTAACTCTTCAGCATCGTCTCCGCACGACCGGACAAGGCCAGGTATTTGGTCATGTCCCACTCGCGCCCGCCGTACAGGTACAGGTTGTCGACGCCGGGGATGCGAGTGACGGACCGCGATCGACCGTTCTTGATGTCCGTGATGGCGTCGCTGTTCGACAGCGCGCGGACCCGGCTCATGTCGAACTCCGTCGAGAGATCGCGATCCGTGGGGTTGTAGAAGAGCTGTGTCTGGAGTTCTCCTTTGGGAGAGATGGAGAAGATGACCGCTTCCGACAGGTTCCGGTAATAGGCCTGTTGCGCAAAGAATTGCTGCACCTCCAGCTGGTCCGTCGGATACTCCCGGAGGACCGGGCCGAGGTCACCCGCCATGGTCACGACTTCGTTGCGAACGTAGCTGAGGATCTGCCGGTAGCTTTCCTGCGTCAGCGCGCGGGCATCGACCAGCATGCTGCGCGCCTGGTCGGAGAACCAGAACTCCACGCCCGTCTGGAACAGCAGCGATGCGAAGATGGTGACCAGCAACATGGGGACGCTTGCCAGCAGCGAGAACATCGCGACGAGGCGCACGTGCAGCGCGCCGCCGCCCCCGATCGACGCTGCGCGCTTCTTGGCCGCGCGACGCCCCAACAACACCAGCAGCGCCATGCAAGGCAGCAGGTTGGAGACGAGGAGCAGCGCCATCACCGGAGGGGTGAGCAGATGCTGCCGCTCTCCTCCGGACAGGACGAAGTAGCTGCCGACACCCACCGCGATGGCGATTGCCAGAACGCCGAACTCTATGGCTGGAACGAAGCGCGTCGGGAGCGTGAAGCTCCGCCTGTTCTCCATCCTCGCGCCATTGACCATCCGCCATGGCGTACAACGTTACTGTTGCCGAGAAAACACATAATCGTCCGTGTCGGACGGATGGAGGCTGCTCAGCGGGGGAGCGTTCGGACCATTCCCGGCTCGATCGCCAGGTCATCCAGGCGCTTGCGCAGCGTGTTGCGGTTGATGCCCAGCGCCCGCGCAGCCCGCAACTGGTTGTTGCCGTGCCGCTCCAGCATCGCCTCGATCAACGGACGCTCAACCTCCGCAATAACCCGGTCGTAGAGGGTGCCGTCGTCCAACGCCTGCGGGTTATCGTTGGCGAGGCGCCGGAGAAAGGCGCGAACCGCCCCGTCGATCGCGCCTTCCCCCTCGGCAGGCGCAAGGCTGCGCGAACCGTCGCCGAAGGAACCGCGGAGTTCGTCGGCGCTGATCCGCTCGTCCCGTCCCAGGACCGCGCAGCGCCGCATCAGGTTCTCGAGCTCACGAACGTTTCCCGGCCAGTCATGCCCATCCAGCGCCGCGACCGCATCCGCGGAGAGGGACCGCCGCGGAAGCCCTTCGTCAGCTGCGCGGTTCAGGAAATGCCGGGCAAGCAGCGCGATATCCTGCCGCCGCTCGCGGAGCGCCGGCAGGGCAACCGGCACCACGTTCAGACGATAGAACAAGTCTTCGCGAAACGCATTCGCCTGGACCAGGGACGCGAGATCCCGGTTGGTTGCCGCCACGATGCGAACGTCCGCGCGGATGGTCCGGGCACCGCCCACCGTCGTGAACTCACCCGATTGCAGCACGCGCAGGAGGCGCGTCTGCGCCTCCATCGGCATGTCGCCGATCTCGTCGAGGAACAGCGTACCGCCCGCGGCCCGCTCGAACTTGCCGGCGACACGCTGGGCAGCGCCGGTGAAGGCGCCTCGCTCGTGCCCAAACAGCTCCGCTTCGATAAGCTCCCGCGGGATCGCCGCCATGTTGAGCGCGATGAAGGGAGCCCGACGTCGCGGGCCGAGGTCGTGCAGGGCGCGGGCCACCAGCTCCTTGCCCGTTCCCGACTCGCCAGAGATCAGCACCGTCAGGTCGCTGGACACCACCCGGGCGATCACGCGATATACGTCCTGCATCGCGGGCGAGCGCCCGATCAGCGGGAGATTGGCGTCGATCGCCTCGCCCGGATCCGCGGGTGCGCTGGTACGCCGAGCGAGCGCCGCCTTTACCGCCATTCCGAGAACGTCCAGGTCGAAGGGCTTGGGAAGATAGTCGAAGGCGCCGGCCTCGTTCGCCCGCACCGCGGTCGTCAGCGTATTCTGTGCAGAGAGCACGATGATCGGCAGGGCCGGGTGCTCGGCCCGCAGCTTGGTCGCCATCTCCAGCCCGTCCCCGTCTGGCAGCACGACGTCGGTGATCAGCACGTCCGGTAGCGCCGCCCCGATTTCCGCTCGAAGCTGCGTCAGGGAGGCGGCGGCCGAGACGCGGTAGCCGTCGCGCCGCAGCGCCTGCGCGATGACGGTGCGAATGCTCGCGTCGTCGTCCACGACCAGAACGGAGGCGTCGATCATGCGTCGGGTGCTCTCGGCAAGAGGATACGAAAGACGGTGGAGGGCGGCTCTCCTTCGCGGGCGTAACGGATCACGCCTCCAAGCTCGCCGACCAGCTTCTCGACCAGCGGCAGCCCGAGTCCACGTCCCTCCCGCTTCCCGGACACAAAGGGTTCGAACAGATGCTCCGCCAGATCGGGAGGAGCGCCAGGACCGTTATCGATTACGCACAACTCGATCGGCAGTGGCCGGCGGGCTTTGCCGCGTCCACTGCTCACCGAAACGCCATGCCGGTAGGCCGTCGCCAACGTGATCCGGGGTGCCGCCGTCTCGCCCAGTGCCTCGGCAGCGTTCTTGAGGAGGTTGAGCAACAACTGCACGAAGGCGTCGCTCTCGAGCAGCACATCGGGAAGCGAGGGATCGAACCGCTCCTCGATGAGGATGCTGCTCGCAAAGCCCGCAGCTGCGATCTGCCGCGCATGCGCGATCAGCGGGTAGATGTTGCGCGCTTCGAGGGTCCGGGGCCGCTGGTCGGTGAAGTCCTCCATCCGGTCGATCAGCGCGGCGACTCGGTCGACCTCCGCCGTGATCAGGCTGGTAAGTTCCCGCCGCTCGTCCTCCTGCCCCACCTGCGCAAGCAACTGCGCGGCGCCCCGGATCCCGGAAAGCGGAT
The DNA here is from genome assembly GCF_039522995.1 of Sphingomonas molluscorum. Lineage (NCBI taxonomy): Bacteria > Pseudomonadati > Pseudomonadota > Alphaproteobacteria > Sphingomonadales > Sphingomonadaceae > Sphingomonas > Sphingomonas molluscorum. Next base: position 232,790 of record NZ_BAAAEL010000006.1, read on the forward strand.
TCTTGATCTCGTGCGCGAGCATCGCCGCGGCGCCGATTGCGGCGCGGGCTCCGCCTCGGTCGCCCGCGCTGGCGAAGCGGCGGGACGCCCCCTCCGGATGGATCGTAATGATACGCCAACCCGGCTGCTCCGGCAGTGCTCCCTCGACATAATCCGCACGCACCGGTCCTATACGATCGAGCACCAGCTCGACGTCATATGCTGCGAACCCGTGCCCGTCCCGTCGGGCCGCCGGCCCGCTCGGGAGCCGGACAAGCAGATCGACCAGCTGGCCCCGCATCGCACGTTCCGAATGGTTGAGCAGGCTCTCGCAGGCGCTGTTCGCATGCGCGACGGTTCCATCCGGCCGCACCACCAGCGCCGCGACCGGCAGCGCCGCGAACCACTCCGCCGCCTCCGGCTCTGCCATGGAAGGGGCGGCAGTGCCGCTTGCCACGTCGATACGGCTCAAGCAGCCGCGCGCGAGCGCCAAGGGGCGTAGAACTCGGCCAGCATCCGCCGGACGACGGCCGGATCCGCCTCTTGGTTCACCTTGTTGCGGAACTCGGCGGACCCATGCAGGCCGCGCGTGTACCACCCGATGTGCTTGCGCATCATGTTCACACCCACTTCAGTGCCATAATGCTCCAGCATCATCTCGTAATGCTCTGCAATCAGGAGATATTGCTCGTCGAGCGTCGGCTCTGCGCGCTCGGTTCCGTCCGTCAGCGCGTCCATCACCTGCCGAAGGAGCCACGGGCGCCCATAGGCGCCGCGACCGATCATCACGCCATCGGCGCCGGACTGGTCGAGCGCCTTCCGCGCATCCTCAACCGAGCAGATGTCGCCATTCGCGATCACCGGGATCGACACGGCGTCCTTCACGCTGCGGATGAACGCCCAGTCCGCCTCGCCCTTGTACATCTGGTTGCGAGTGCGGCCGTGGACCGTCACCATCCGCGCGCCGAGATCCTGGGCGATCCGGGCGAGTTCGGGCGCGTTGAGGCTGCTGTGGTCCCAACCCATCCGCATCTTGACCGTGACGGGCAGCTTCACCGCCTTCACCGTCGCGTCGATCAAGGCCGCGGCAAGCTTCAGGTCGCGCATCAACGCCGATCCGGCGTCGCCGTTCGTCACCTTGCGAACCGGGCAGCCCATGTTGATGTCGATGATCGCCGCGCCCCGCTCCTCGCTGAGCTTCGCGGCTTCGGCCATCTCCGCGGGCGTGCAGCCGACCAGCTGCATCGACACCGGCTCTTCGGCCGGGTCCCACGCTGCCTTCTGGATCGACTGGCGAGTCTCGCGAATGGCCGCCTGGCTGGCGATCATCTCGGTGACGTTGAGACCGGAGCCGTAACGGCGCACGATGCGTCGGAACGGCAGATCGGTCACGCCCGTCATGGGCGCGAGGATCACCGGCGCGGAGACGGTCACGGGACCGATCTGGATAGGAGCGAGGGTCTGCATCGGATGTGCCTGAAAAACGGGCAGCCTGTACGCGACTGGGCCGCACTAGGCAAGGCTGGCGGCGCGCAGCCGCTTGCGCTAACCGGCGCCGCATGAACGGCCATCGCACGGTCGCGCTGATCGTCGCCGCAGGTCGTGGCGAACGGTCCGGCAGCGCGCTTCCCAAGCAATTCGCATCGGTCGCCGGTCGGCCGATGGTGGCGCACAGCCATGCCGCCCTCGCCGGCCACCCTGCCATCGATCACGTTCTGGTGGTGACGGGTGCCGATCAGGCCGAGGCCCTGGAAGCCGCTCTCGGCCCGGTGCCCCACGTCGCAGGCGGCGCCACGCGCCGTCTGTCGGTGCTCGCAGGTTTGGAGGCAATCGCAGCGACGGGGGGCGCCGACCGGGTGCTGATCCACGATGCGGCGCGTCCGTTTCTGAACGCCGACGTCATCGATCGGCTGCTGAGCGCGCTGGATGCTGCGCCGGGGGCGGTGCCGGTGCTGCCGGTGGCGGACACCGTCGCACGGGCCGTGGGCGATGGGCTTGGCGAGGTCGTACCCCGCGAAGAACTGGTGCGTGTCCAGACGCCGCAGGCATTCGCGTTTTCCGCTATTCTCGCGGCGCACCGCGGCTGGGTTGCGGAGGCGGAGCCGACAGATGACGCACAACTGCTGCGCGCTGCCGGAGGCCAAGTCGTGCCGGTGATGGGAGATATCATGCTCGAGAAAGTCACCTACCCCGGCGACTTCGCCGCGGCGGAAGCGCGCGCTGCGGCGCGCTTCCGCGTCCGCAGCGCCACCGGCTACGACGTCCACCGACTCGAGGCGGGCGAGGAACTGTGGCTCGGCGGCATCCGGATCCCGCATGACCGCGGCCTCTCCGGCCACAGCGACGCAGACGTGGGGCTCCATGCCCTCACCGACGCGCTGCTGGGGACGATCGGCGCCGGTGACATCGGCACGCACTTTCCGCCCAGCGACCCGCAGTGGAAGGGCGCTGCATCCGACCGTTTCCTGGTTCATGCCGCCGACCTGATCCGCGCGAAGGGCGGGATCATCGACTTCGTCGACCTGACGCTGATCTGCGAGGCTCCGAAGATCGGACCGCATCGCGAGGCGATCCGCACCCGGATCGCAGACCTGCTGGTGCTTTCCGAGGACCAGGTGAGCATCAAGGCAACCACCACGGAGCGGCTGGGCTTCACCGGCCGCGGCGAGGGCATCGCCGCTCAGGCGATCGCCACCGTCCGGATCCCGGAGGCAGGATGAAGCCCTTTTTCTCAGCGGCGCTGGCTGCGCTACTCGCGACGGCAGGGACCGCGCAGGCGCAGACCAACGCCTGTGTCACCCGCACCGAAGCGGAGGCGCTGGTGCTGTTCGTCGCTCCCGACCTGATCCGACAAACGGGGCAGCGTTGCGCGGCCGCGTTGCCGGCAACGGCCCTGCTGCGGCAGACGAGCGGTGCGCTCCTCTCGAAATATGAAGCGGAGTCCGAGCGTGCGTGGCCGGAGGCTCGCAAAGCGCTGCTCAAGATCGCTGGTCCGGACGTGAGCCAGATGCTAGACTCCGCCTTTGCCAAGCCGATGATCGGAGCGCTGGTCGCACCCCTCGTCACGGGCGACCTGAAGGCGAAGGACTGCCCCACCGTAGAACGGGCGCTGACGCTGGTGCAGCCGCTCCCCGCTCGGAACACCGCCGCACTGCTCGTGCTGTTTGCGCAGGCCGACGCCGCAAGCCCGCGCCCGATGATGCGCCTGCCGGTCTGCCCGGCGGGCAAGGAATAAGAAGATGGACACCATTCTCCCCTCCCCGCTCGTTGAGGCCGCGCGCCGCGTGGTCGAGGAAAACCGCGCCGCCGGTCGTCGCATTGCCGTTGCGGAAAGCTGCACCGGCGGTCTCGTCTCGGCTGCGATCACCGCCATTCCCGGCTCCTCCGAAGTGTTCGAGGGCGGGCTGGTTACCTATTCCAACGAACTGAAGGCGAAGGTGCTGAACGTCAGCACCGACGTTCTGGAGACGTTCGGCGCCGTGTCGATCGCGACCGCCTGGAGCATGGCACAGGGACTGATCGAAGTGACCGACGCCGATGTCGGCGTGGCGATCACCGGTGTCGCCGGTCCCGGCGGCGGAACGGAGAAGAAGCCGGTGGGAACAGTGGTGTTCGCGCGCGCCGAGCGCGGCGGCGATCCCCAACACGTAATGGCCGACTCGCGCCATTTCGCCGCGGCAGACCGCGGGGACGTGCGGCTTCAGGCAGCGCTGTGGGCGCTTGAGCTGCTGCTGCCGGGCGTTGGGCTGGAGGAGGAACTGCCCCCCGCCCCGTAAAGCACGGCGGCGCGTTCCTCAAAGGCGCCGATCATCTTGCGAAGCGCACGATCGAAGACCTGGCCGGCGAGAAGCTCGAACATACGGTTCTTGAACGCAAAATCGACGCAGAAATCGACCAGCGTGCCGCCCTGCCCGTCCGACCGGAATTTCCAGTCGTTGTTCAGATACTTCAACGGCCCATCGAGATAGTCGACGCGGATATGCGCCGGCCGCTCCTTGGAAACCTTCGAGGTGAAGGTCTCACGCAGGCCCTTGAAGCCGACGACCATGTCGGCGACCATCTCGCTCTCGCTGTTCGATCGAACACGCGTCGCGCTAACCCAGGGCAGGAACTCGCCGTAGCGACCAACGTCGGCGACGAGTTCGAACATCTGTTCCGGCGTGTAGGGCAGATGGCGCGTTTCGGAGTGGCGCGGCATAGCGTTCAGCCCCGCGCCACGCCGAGCTTCGCGTCCCGCGCGGCGCGCATCTTCTCGAAGTCGTCGCCCGCGTGATAGCTGGACCGCGTGAGCGGCGAGGAAGCGACCAGCAGGAATCCCTTCGCGCGCGCAATCGCCGCATAGGCATCGAACGCCTTTGGCGTCACGAACTCAGCCACCTTTGCATGGCGCGGCGTCGGCTGGAGGTACTGACCCATCGTCAGAAAATCGATGTCGGCCGAACGCATGTCGTCCATCACCTGGTGTACCTCCAGGCGCTCCTCACCCAGGCCCAGCATCACGCCGGACTTGGTGAAGATCGACGGATCGAGCTTCTTGACGCTCTCCAGCAGCCGCAGCGACGCGTAGTAGCGCGCGCCCGGGCGGATCGTCGGATAAAGCCGCGGCACCGTCTCCAGATTGTGGTTATAGACGTCCGGCCGCGCGGCAACGATCGCCTCGACCGCCGCCTCATGCTTGTTGCGGAAGTCCGGCGTCAGGATCTCGATGGTCGTGGTGGGATTCGCGTTGCGGATCGCCTCGATCACCTTCACGAACTGCTTCGCACCACCGTCCGGCAGGTCGTCGCGATCGACTGAGGTGATGACGATGTGGTTCAGCCCCATCTGCGCGGCGGCATCGGCAACGTTCTGCGGCTCCATCGGATCGACGGCGCGCGGCATGCCGGTCTTCACGTTGCAGAAGGCACACGCCCGGGTGCAGGTGTCGCCCAGGATCATCACCGTCGCGTGCTTCTTCGACCAGCATTCGCCGATGTTCGGGCACGCCGCTTCCTCGCAAACGGTCGTCAGGCTCTTGGACCGCATCAGCGCGCGCGTCGCGGCGAAACCGGCCGATGTCGGCGCCTTGACGCGGATCCAGTCGGGCTTGCGTTCGCGGGGCGGGCGGGCGAGCGGCGTCATCTCGTTCATGGGCGCCAGATAGCGCTCGCGGGGCGCTCCCACAACCGCCGAGCGCCGCAAGCGGGCTTGCATTGGGCGCACGCGAAAGGCTGCGCGCAGAAATCGTTTGTTACTCGCCTCGCCGCGCGGGCTTTGATAGTCGGATCCCTATGACACGCATGACCGACCTCATCGAAGGCTATTACCGCTTCCGCGGCGGTGAATGGCAGGAAGAACGCGAGCGCTGGGCGGAGCTCAAGACTGGCCAGTCCCCGCGGGTGATGATCATCGCCTGCTCGGACAGCCGAGTCGATCCGGCGACCGTGTTCGGCACCCGCCCCGGCGAAGTGTTCGTGGTCCGCAACGTGGCGAACCTGGTGCCGCCGTTCGAAGTCGGCGGCGGCCGCCACGGCGTTTCCGCGGCACTCGAATTCGCCGTGACCAAGCTCGAAGTCGAAGAAATCCTCGTCATGGGCCACGGTGCCTGCGGCGGCGTCAACGCAGCGCTGACCCGTAGCCTGGAGCATGCTGCGCCCGGCGAAGGCGGCTTTGTCGCTCACTGGATCGACCTCCTCGACGAAGCGCGCGACCGCGTTCTCGCGCAATATGGTGACGGCCCTGAGGGCCAGGCCGCGCTGGAGCAGGAAGGCGTCCGCGTCTCCATGGCCAATCTGATGACCTTCCCGTTCGTCAAGGAACGGGTCGAAGACGGCCGCCTGAGCATTCATGGCGCAGTGTTCGCGATCGCAGACGGCAAGCTGCGCGTCCGCGACGAGAACGACGTCTTCTCGGCAGCCTAATCGCTAACCGCCGGCGAGTTGGTCCCTGAGGGTGGCCAACTCGCCGGTCAGCGGCGGCGGGTCCATTGGGACCGCCCTTTCCAGTCGCTCGGCGATCGCGGTGAGTGCCGCGATCCGGGCGGCTTTTTTGTTGTTTCCATCGATCGCGATCCACGGCGCCTGCGGCGTGTCGGTGCGGGCGAACATTTCCGCCATCGCCTCCAGATAGTCCGCGCGCCGGCTGCGATTGTGGAAATCATCCGGCCCGGTTTTCCAGCGTTTCCAGGGATCCTCGATCCGCGCGCGCAGCCGCTCGTCCTGCTCCTCCTGCGTCACATGCACGAACAGCTTCACCAGCGTGGTGCCGGATGCGATCTGCTGCGCCTCGAACGCATTGATCTCGCCATAGGCACGCTGCCATGCGTCGCAGGTAGCGAGCCTCTCCACCCGTTCCACCAGTACGCGTCCATACCAGCTGCGATCGAACAGCGCGATCGAGCCCGCCGGCGGAAGATCCCGCCAGAACCGCCAAAGGAAATGGCGGGCGCGCTCTTCGTCGGTCGGAGCCGCGACAGGGTAGACCTGGAAGTGCCGAGGGTCCCAGCGGGCGGTCAGCCGCTGGATGATCCCACCCTTGCCCGCAGCATCCCAACCTTCGAACATGACGATAGCGGAGCGGCCATGCACGATGTGCGCGACCTGGATATGCTGTAGCCGCTTCTGAAGCGCCTTCAGATCCTCGTCATAGTCGCCGTGGTATTTGGCGCCGGTCTCGTGATCGGAAAGGCAGAGGGTCATGCCGCTACAAGCGCGCGAGCCCCCGTGCCGTTCCGCAAACCCGCCAGCGCGCCATACGCGCCAGCGGGCTCGGCATCAGCCTGCCGCGCTTGGCGCCACGGCTTCGGCGGTGTCCTTCTTCGCCGTGTCGGCGGTCACCCGGATGTTGAGCTCGCGCAGCTGCTTGTTCGAGACGAAGCTCGGCGCGCCCATCATCAGGTCCTCGGCCTTCTGCGTCATCGGGAAGGTGATGACCTCGCGGATGTTCGGCTCGTCCGCCAGCAGCATCACGATGCGGTCGACGCCCGGTGCCGAGCCGCCGTGCGGGGGCGCGCCATACTTGAACGCGTTGATCATGCCCGCGAAGTTCGCGTCGACGTCCGCCTGCGAATAGCCGGCGATCTCGAACGCCTTGTACATGATTTCCGGACGGTGGTTCCGGATCGCGCCCGACGACAGCTCGATGCCGTTGCAGACGATGTCGTACTGGTAGGCCAGGATGTCGAGCGGGTCCTTGCTCTCCAGCGCCTCCAGCTCGCCCTGCGGCATCGAGAAGGGATTGTGGCTGAAGTCGACCTTCTTCGCGTCCTCGTCATACTCGAACATCGGGAAGTCGACGATCCAGCAGAATTCGAAGCGGCTGTCGTCGATCAGGCCGAGCTGATCCGCCACACGGGTGCGGGCGATGCCTGCCAGCTTGGCGGCCTGCGCCTCCTTGCCGGCGGCGAAGAACACGCCGTCGTCCGGGCCGAGGCCCAGCGCCTCGGCGATCTTGGCCATGCCTTCCTCACCGTGGTTCTTGGCGATCGGGCCGCCCCACTCGCCGCCCTTGCGGGTGGCATAGCCGAGGCCAGCAAAGCCCTCGGACTGGGCCCAGCTGTTCATGTCGTCGAAGAACTTGCGGCTCTTCTCGGCCGTGCCCGGTGCCGGCACCGCGCGCACTACGTCGCCCGCTTCCACGATTGACGCGAAGCGGCCGAAGCCGGAGCCCTGGAACAGCTCGGACACGTCGGTGATGATCAGTGGGTTGCGTAAGTCGGGCTTGTCGTTGCCGTACTTCAGCATCGATTCGCGGTACGGAATGCGCTTGAACGGCAGCGCGCTGACGGTGCGGCCCTTGCCCTGCCAGTCGGCGAACTCCTCGAACACGCCGTGCAGCACCGGCTCGATCGCGGCGAATACGTCGTCCTGCGTGACGTAGCTCATCTCGAAGTCGAGCTGGTAGAACTCACCCGGCGAACGGTCGGCGCGGGCATCCTCGTCGCGGAAGCAGGGCGCGATCTGGAAATAGCGATCGAAGCCCGCGACCATCAGCAGCTGCTTGAACATTTGCGGCGCCTGCGGAAGCGCGTAGAACTTGCCCGGGTGGACGCGGCTCGGCACCAGATAGTCGCGGGCGCCTTCCGGTGACGAAGCGGTCAGGATCGGCGTCTGGAACTCGGTGAAGCCCTGGTCGATCATGCGACGGCGAAGCGACGCGATCACCTGCGCGCGCAGCATGATGTTGGCGTGCACCTTCTCGCGACGCAGGTCGAGGAAGCGATAGCGCAGGCGGATGTCCTCGGGATATTCCGCGTCGCCCGCCACCGGCATCGGCAGCTCCTGCGCCATCGACTGGACGGTCACGGCGCGCGCGAACACCTCGATCTCGCCGGTGGCGAGGTTCGGGTTGACCGTCGCCTCGCTGCGGCGTTTCACCACGCCGTCGATGGTCACGACCGATTCCGCGCGCAGCGACTCGAGCGTCGGCAGCGCCGGCGAATCGCTGTCCGCGACGATCTGGGTGATGCCGTAATGGTCGCGCAGGTCGATGAAGAGCACGCCGCCGTGGTCGCGCTTCCTGTGCACCCAACCCGACAGGCGGACTTCCTGGCCGTCGTTGTCGGCGTCCAGCTGGCTGCAGTTGTGCGTACGATAGGCGTGCATAGTGCAATCTCTAGATTGCGCCGCCCAGCGGGAGCCGGGATTTCGCAAGCACGACGCTCTCAACGCGAAATCCCCGGCCCATGCTGAACCGGCGAGGAAAGGCAGGCCCGCCGCTTCCCTCCCCATCCCCCTTTTGTCAACCCGCAGCACCGCCTATGGGCATGCGATGCACATCCATCCGTTGATCACCGACAGCGCCGCCCTTGCCGATCTCTGTGCGCGCCTCGCCACTGCCGACTATGTCTGCGTCGACACCGAGTTCATGCGCGAGAACAGCTATTACCCAGAGCTGTGCCTGATCCAGATCGCCGACGACAAGGAAGCCGCCGCGATCGACCCGATGGCGCCGGGCATCGACCTCAAGCCCCTGCTCGACCTGCTGGTCGAGAACGAGGACGTGCTGAAGGTCTTCCATGCCGGCGGCCAGGATCTGGAGATCGTCTATAACCTGACCGGCAAGACGCCCCACCCGCTGTTCGACACGCAGGTCGCGGCGATGGCGCTCGGCCAAGGCGAGCAGGTCGGCTACTCCAATCTCGTCGACGCCTATCTCGGCATCACCGTCGACAAGGGCGCGCGCTTCACCGACTGGAGCCGCCGTCCGCTCGACAGCCGGCAGCTCGATTATGCCATCGCCGACGTGACGCACCTGTCCAAGATCTTTCCCAAGATGCTCAACCGCCTCCGCAAGACGGGGCGCGGCGACTGGCTCGACGAGGAGATGGAGCGGATCGGGAACCCGTCCAACTATTTCAACGATCCCGATCTCGCCTGGCAGCGCATCCGCATCAACAGCCGCAAGCCCGAGGTGCTCGGCCGGCTGAAGGCGCTGGCCCGCTGGCGCGAACTCGAAGCACAGGGCAAGGACCTGCCGCGCGGCCGCATCGTCAAGGACGAGACCATCGCCGATTTGGCCGGCAATCCGCCGAAGAAGCAGGCGGACCTCGCCAAGGTGCGCGGCCTCTCGGCGACCTGGGCCGGGAACGACATCGGCGGCCGGCTGATGGCGGCGCTGGCGGATGCGACGCCGCTTCCCGCGTCCGAGATGCCTGCTCGCGACGAACGCGGGCCCTCGCTGGGCAAGGAAGGGGCACTCGTCGCCGACCTCCTCAAGCTGCTCCTGAAGATCCGTGCCCGCGACATCAACGTCGCCGCCCGCCTGCTCGCCCGTTCCGACGAGCTCGAAGCGCTGGCGGCGGGACAGCGGGACAAGCTGCCTATTCTCCAGGGATGGCGCTATGAAGAGTTCGGGCGCGACGCCCTCGCGCTGGTGGAGGGCCGCATGGCGTTCTCGGTCGGAGGCGGCAAGCTCAAGATGACGTTGACGGAGACTGCAGAATGATCCGGTATCTTTTTCCGCTGGTGGCGCTTGCCGGCTGCACGCCTACCGTCGCGACGCAGGAGCCGTCGGCCCCGCCCGAGACAGGTACCCTCGGCGAGGGTCTGTGCAAGGTCGAGCCCCTGGCCGACCTGGTCGGCTCGCCCGCAAGCTCCGACCTGGCGGCGGAAGCGCTGCGCCGTTCCGGAGCGCGCGCGATGCGGTGGATCGCTCCCGACAGTGCAGTGACCATGGATTTCAGGCCCGACCGCCTCAACGTCGACATCGACGCAGGCGACAAGGTCACCCGCTTCCGCTGCGGCTGACGGCGCTCCCTGCCGCGGCTTCCAGTCCGAAGGCCGCGGCAAGCGCTCGGTGGCGCTTTTCGACGGCCTCACCGTACAAGGCAGCATCCACCGGCGCGTAGCGCAGGAGAATGGCACGGCCGGCGCGTTCCAGACGCGTTCGGTTGAGCGGCGCTCCCAGACCGCCGCTCAATCGCTGACCCAGCCGGATTGCGAGCCCCCACCGCCGCGCCGTGTCCAGCATCTCGGACCGGGCGAGCGTCGGAAGCGGTGCCGGCGAATCGCTTCCGCCCCCCAGCGCGGTATGCAGCGCTTGCGCCACCAGCGCGCGGCCAGCCGGATCGATCGCCACCCACTGGCCATGCAGCGCGATTTCCACGCCGCGTTCGGCGCGGAAGTCCGGGTTGGCATGCCAACCGACATCGGCAAGGAGGCATGCGGCGTGGCGGAGCCGTGCCAGATCCGCGGGCTCGTCGGCGAACAGCGGTGCGATCCACTGGTTCAGCAGGTCGCCATGTTCTTCGAACCGCGAGAGCCGGCGACCTTCCTCACGTGCAGCCGCCAGCAGCGGATCCTCTCGCCGCGCTTCCGGATCGAGCGCCTGGTAGAGCAACCCCTCGCGAAGACCGAAGGAGGACGTCACGGTGCGTTCGCTGCCTAGGCCCGACAGCACCTCTGAGAGCAGCGCGGCTGCGTCCCCTAGGGTGGGGATCCGGCCCGAGGACAGGTTGGGGACGGCCTTCAGGTCCTGCTTGCTGGCGGTCGTCAACATCGCCCCCAGCGTGCGGATGCGCGCCGCAGACATGGCATAGCCGTTGACGATCGGCAGCGGATATCGCGTCAGGTGCATGTCCCATTGGGTGAGCCCGCGCCAAGATCCTCCGACGAGGTAGAAGGGCAGCCCCGACCCCCGCCCCGCCCAGCCGCTGTTCTTCAACACCCCCGCGATGTGGCGCGCCAAGGCGTCCTTTCCCTTCTCGCGGATGGCGGCGATCCGCAGGACCCCCAAGGGGAAAGATGCCCGCTCGCGCACCTCTCCGCCGGAGACCCGGACCAGTTCGAGGCTACCGCCGCCCAGGTCGCCCACGATGCCGTCGGCGTCGGGAAACGCAGACAGCACGCCGTACCCCGCTCCGATCGCTTCCGCTTCGCCGGGCAGGATCTCGACCTCAAGGCCTTCCGCCGCGGCCAACGCGATCAGGTCGGACCCGTTGCTCGCATCGCGGACCGCGGCAGTGGCGACGGTGCGGACTTCCGGAACCGCCATCTCCCGCGTCAGCCAGGCAAAGCGCGCGAGGGCCGTTGCCGCCATCGCCATCGCCTTTCGATCGATGCTCCCGGTGCGGCTGAGGGAGCCGCCCAGGCCGGCCAACACTTTCTCGTTGAAGAGCACGGAGGGCAATCGTGGCGGCCCGTTGTAGACGACCAGGCGAACGGAGTTCGAGCCGATGTCGATGATCGCGTTCCGCGCGGTCACGGGCGCGGCAGGCAGCGGCGCAGGCGCGCGAAGGAGAGAAAGCAGCGCCATGGGTCAACCGTCCTGTTCGGTGAGATGCTGTCGGAGCGAAAGCTCCTGGGGCATGGTGTCGTCGAGCGCCGCCCCACGTCCGGACAACGAAGGATTGGTCATGAAATAGCGGTGCAGGTTGAAGCCCGGGCCATCCACTTCCACCCGCTTGTAGCTGCCGTCCGGCCCCAATTCCCAGCTTTGCTCCTCGTCGATCAGGTTGGCGAGCAGCACCTGATCGAGCACCTGCTCGTGCACGGTGGGGTTGGTGATCGGCAGCAGATATTCCACCCGCCGGTCGAAATTGCGCGGCATCCAGTCGGCCGACGAAATGAACAGCAACGCCTCGTCATTGGGCAGGGCGCTGCCGTTGCCGAAGGCCCAGATGCGGCTGTGCTCCAGAAAGCGGCCCACTATCGACTTGACGCGGATATTCTCCGACATGCCTGGAACCCGCGGCCGCAGGCAGCAGATGCCGCGGATCACCAACTCGATCTGCACCCCGGCGCAACTCGCCTCGTATAGTTTGTCGATCACCCTCGGATCGACCAGCGAGTTCATCTTCGCCCAGATCGCCCCCTCCCGACCCGCCTTTGCATGGCAGATCTCTTCCTCGATCAGCTCGATGAGGCGATCGCGCAGGTTGCGCGGCGAGATCGCGAGCCGCTCCAGATGCGCAGGCTCCACATAGCCGGTGATATAGTTGAACACCTGCACGGCATCGCGCCCGATCATTGGATCCGCCGTGAAGAAGCTCAGATCCGTGTAGATGCGCGCGGTGACCGGATGGTAGTTGCCGGTGCCGAAATGGCAGTAGGTCCGCACCCCGCCGTCCTCGCGCCGCACGACCATCGAGATCTTCGCGTGCGTCTTCCAGTCGATGAAGCCGTAGACGACCTGGACGCCAGCCCGCTCGAGCGCCGATGCCCAATAGAGGTTCTGCTCCTCGTCGAACCGCGCCTTGAGCTCCACCACCGCGGTCACGGACTTACCCGCCTCCGCCGCCGCAATCAGGGCGCTGACGACGGCAGATTGCTTGCCCGCCCGATAGAGCGTTTGCTTGATCGCGAGGACGTCCGGGTCGGCAGCCGCCTGCTTCAGAAAGGCGAGAACCACATCGAAGGTCTCGTAAGGGTGATGAACGACAATGTCCTTCGCCCGGATCGCCGCGAAACAGTCTCCACCGAATTCCCGGATACGCTCAGGAAACCGCGGACTGAACGGCGGAAACTTGAGCTCCGGGCGATCTTCCTCGACCAGGAGCGAGAGATCGCCGAGACCCAGGAAGCCACTCTTCTCAATGAGCAGCGCATCGCTGCCGCCGAGTTCCTCCTTGAGCACGCTGAGCAGGCCGTCGCTGATCCCGCTTTCGACCTCCAGCCGGATGACACGTCCGCGCCGGCGCCGCTTGATCGCGGAGCGGAAATAGAGAACCAGATCCTCCGCCTCTTCCTCCAGCTCGATATCGCTGTCGCGCAGCACGCGGAAATCGGCCGAAGCCCGAACTTCGTATCCGGGAAAAAGCAGCGAAGAGAAGCGCTTGATCAACGTTTCTATCGCGACGTATCGCGCTGGCGTGCCGGGCAGACGGACGAAGCGCGGAGCCGCCGCCGGTAGAAGGACCAGTTCCCGCACCCGCACGCCATCGGCAATGCGGACGAGGTCGAAGATCACGCTCAAACCCTGGTTCGGGATGAACGGGAACGGGTGGGCCGGATCCAACGCCTGGGGCGTGATCATCGGGAACAGCTGTTCCTGGAAATGGCGACGGAGCCACGCCTCCGCCTCGCCCGCAATGGCGTCGCTTTCGAGGACGAAGATGCCCGCCTCCCCGAGCGCTTCCGCGAGGTCATCCCAGATCCGCTGCTGGCTCGCCACCAGTGCTGCCGCATCCTCGACGATCGCGGCAAGCTGTTGCGCGGGTGTGAGGCCGTCGATGGACTTGAGTTCGACGCCCTGCATCACCTGGCCCTTCAGGCCGGCAACGCGCACCATGAAGAACTCGTCCAGGTTGCTCGCGGAGATCGAGAGGAACCGCAGCCGTTCGAGCAGCGGATGCGCCGGGTTGCAGGCCTCCTCCAGCACCCGCCGATTGAACGCCAGCCAGGAGAGTTCGCGATTGAAATATCCTTGGCCGGTTTCCGTCACCTTCAAGCTCCCTCTTGTTCCGCGCCTGCTGGCGGCGCGTTCGGCACCAGCCCCGCATTGGTCAGGACTGGCCGCGCCGTCGTGATGGAAAGGCGACGGTTCTGTCGAACCATCGCATCTTCCTCCAGCGCTTCGACAACGCCGAGGATGCTGATGTAGCTCCGTTCCACCCGGCGCGTGATCCAGTCGATCAATCCCGGTCCTGCGACGAGCTCCCGTCGCTCGAACAGATAGTCGAGCAGCGAGGCCACGAGCCGCGCGTCGGGAAGCCCCAGCGTCAACACCGGTGTTGCGCCGATCCGCGACCGGAGATCCGGCAGGCGAACGTCCCAGGCGGGGGGCGGCGCGTCCGCGACGACCAGCAACGGTCGTCGTTCGGCCTGCGCACGGTTCCACGCATGGAAGATGTCGACCTCGCTCTGGCGTTCGGCATCATCGATGACGGTCCCACCGGTGCGCAGTGCGAAGAGCCGAGACAGCAAGGAGCGACCGGACTTGCGGGGGCCGACCAACAGCGCGGCCATCACGGGCCAGGTGCCCCAATGTTCCAGGTGCTGGACGGCGTGCGCGTTGATGTCGCTCACCAGAAACTCGTCCGCCCGCGCGCCCACCGGCTGACCCAGCGGCAGGTCGAGCTGCATCATCCGCCGGTCGGTGCCGCCGGTGCGGCCGAGGGAGTGGGCGAAGGGGTGCCGGCGGCCCGGCGGATGCGCAGCACGCCCCCGCCCTGCGTCACCTGCCAGCCGCGCGCCTGCAAGGCTGCAGAAAGCACGGCGGGATCGCCGTCAAAGACGACCCGCATCACGGACACGCCACCCAGCGCGAGACTGGTGGTGACGGCGGAACGGACGCCGGCGATCGCGCGGACCGAAGCTTCCGACGATGCGAGCGCAGCGACGCCGGGCGTATCGAACTGGATCGAAAGCGTCGTGCGACCCTCCGGCGTGGTCGTGGCGACCTCCGGTCCCAGGTCCGCCGCCCCAGGCGCGGGTACGTTCACGGTCGGAAGTGGTTGGCCCGGCGGCGGTGCACTGAGCGCTGCATCGGTGCGCAAGGCGCCTTGGCGGAGCGCCTGCTGATAGGCCGCATCGATCCGGCGGACGCCCTCATCCAGCAGCGCCGGCAGTGCGTCAGTCCGCTCGACCCGCAGGGTGAACCGGGTGAGCACATGATGGTCGGGACCATAGCCTGCGGAGAAGTCGGCGATCACCGGACCGCCCGGCCATTGGCGCCGCAGCTTCACCTGCGGCACCAGGACGTCGGCTGCGCCATATTGATCGAGGATAGTGCGCCACCACCCACGGCCGCGGCGGCTTACCTGGCCGCCGTTCACCAGCAACGCGTCGGGGCCGGTGCCGGTCAGCCGGACATAGTCGATGACGCTGTTGCCGGTGCGGAACCGTGCCCACGCCTCCTGCCAGGGCGTGGCGCGCTCGAACACCGTCGCCGCGCCCCCCGATTCCTGAAGCGGCACGACCAGCAACGCGGGCGAGCGGAGCGTCTCCCCGGCGACGCCGAGGATGGAGCCCGCGCGCCCACGATTGAACAGCACCCCCAGCTTTGCGACGTAGCGGTTCGGTCCGATCTGCTCATTTTCGATGACGATCCCGCTCACCAGCGAGTCGAGCGCCGAATCGGAAAGCGAGCCCGCACGACCCGTCAGGCGTCGGGACAAAATGTCCCAGCCCTTGCGCTGCGCCAGCCGCCAGCCTGCGGTTCTCGCGGCTTCGGCATTGGGGCCGGCTACATCGACGGAAACGCCGGAAACCTCGAAACTACCGGAACTTGCGATCGGCGCGACCCCGCGGCCGCTGTCCTCGATCTGCGCGATCACGGTACCGCCGGTAGCAAGCAGCGCCACCAACAGGCCGGCACGCAGAGTTCGGGAAAAGCGCAAGCAAGGCATCGGCCGCCTTTTGACGAAGCGGGCGTGGAAATCCAAGCAGGATATGGCTAGTCGGTCGCCCATGAGCACCGAAGATGCGGGCGCGACGCCCTATACCTACGCCGGAGCCGGCGTTTCGATCGCCGCGGGCAATGCCCTGGTACGGGCCATCGCGCCGCTGGCGCGCTCGACCCGCCGCAGCGGGGCCGACGCCGATCTGGGCGGGTTCGGCGGCATCTTCGATCCCAAGGCGGCCGGATTCAAGGATCCGCTCTTGGTGGCAGCGAACGATGGTGTCGGCACGAAGCTGAAGCTCGCGATCGAGCACAACGCCCATGATGGCGTCGGCATCGACCTGGTGGCGATGTGCGCCAACGACCTGATCGTCCAGGGCGCCGAGCCGCTGTTCTTCCTCGACTACTACGCCAGCGGCAAGCTGGAGCCCGAGGTTGCCGAGCGCGTGATCGCCTCGATCGCAGAAGGCTGTCGGCAGGCAGGCTGCGCGCTGATCGGTGGCGAGACGGCGGAGATGCCGGGCATGTATGCCGCGGGCGACTATGACCTTGCGGGCTTCTGCGTCGGCGCGGTCGAGCGCGAGCAATTGCTTACCAAGGGCCGTGTCCAGGTCGGCGACGTGATCCTGGGGCTCGCCTCCTCCGGCGTTCACTCGAACGGGTTCTCGCTGGTTCGCCGTTTGGCTGCCGACAAGGGCTGGAAGCTCGATCGGCCCGCCCTCTTCGACCAGGATCGCCTCCTGATCGACGCATTGATGGCGCCGACCAAAATCTATGTGAAGAGCCTGCTGCCGCTGCTGCGTGAAGAGCGAATCCACGGCCTGGCCCACATCACCGGCGGGGGCCTGCTCGAGAACATCCCCCGCGTGCTGCCCGAAGGCTGCCACGCCCGCGTCGACGCCGATTGCTGGGAACAGCCTCGCCTGATGGCGTTCCTCCAGGCGCAGGGCGCGATCGAGCCGGAAGAGATGGCACGGACCTTCAACTGCGGCATCGGCATGGCCGTGCTCGTCGCAGCGCAAGAGGCGGACAGTGTCGCGGCGGCGATGGAAGAGGCGGGCGAGCAAGTCTTCCGCATCGGCACGGTCGAAGCGGGTGACTGTGGTTGCACGGTGGTCGGAAGCGCCGGCACCTGGAGTGGGCGCAGTGCGTGGACGGCGACCCACCTTGGCTGATAACGTCCGCCGCAAGCTCGGCATCCTCATCTCGGGCCGCGGCTCCAACATGGCAGCGCTGGTAGAGGCGGCCCACGCCCCGGATTGCCCGTTCGAGGTCGCGCTGGTGGCGAGCGACAAACCCGAAGCGGCCGGCCTCGCCTGGGCAGCCGAACAGGGCGTGGCGACCTTCGCGCAGAGCCCGAAGGGGATGCCGAAGGCCGAGTATGAAGCCGGCATCGACGCCGCACTTCGGAATGCCGGCGTCGAGTTGATCGCGCTGGCCGGCTATATGCGCCTCCTGTCCCCGGCGTTTGTGGAGCGTTGGGCGGGACGCATCCTCAACATCCACCCCTCGCTGCTGCCGAAGTACAAAGGGCTGGACACGCATGTCCGGGCGATCGAGGCGCGCGACGCGGTCGCCGGCTGCTCGGTGCACCTGGTCACCGAGGAGCTCGATGCCGGCACCGTGCTTGGTCAGGCCGAAGTACCCGTCAACCTCGGCGATACTGCCGAGGCACTTGCCGCACGGGTGCTGGTAGAAGAACATCGACTGTACCCACGGATCCTGGCGGAGTTCGTACGCAGCATGGCCGACACCCCCCTTGCCCGCGTCCGCAGCGTCGCGCTCGCCCTTCCCGAAGCGGAGGAGGAAAACGAAGGCGACACGTCGAGCTTCTCTGTCGACGGGACTGTCTTTGCGCGGATTACCGGCGACGGCGCCCTTGCGACCCGCAGCGAGAGCGGCTGGCGCACGCTCACACTCACCGAGGATGCCGATTGGACGGTGATCGGTGACGCGATCGCTCGGGGCTGGGAGCTGTCTGCGCCCCAGGCATTGCTGGAGGCCGGCGGACGATGAGCGACCTGGGATGAGCGAGAAGCCACGCAAGCGCTGGCGCTGGTTGACGTTGGCGGAGATCGTCGGCGTCGTGGCTCTGGTCATTTCGGCGCTGACGCTCTGGAACAACGTCTCGCTGCGCAAGGACAGCCAGATCGAGCGCGAGGAAGAGGTGGCACGCCAGCGGGCGGCCGCGGATGCCAAGGCACATGTCGCCCAGCTCGTGACGCTTGTCGGAACCCCGGGAAGCGACGGAAGCAGCCTGGAACTGAGCGATGCGAACCACAGGATCGAGCGGATCGAGGTTCAATTCCCGCCTTCGCTCAAAGTGCCGTCGAAGGACGGCGTGCTGGATACCCGGATAGACGCGGACTGGATCGCGGAGCCGGTGCTCAAGCTCACCGATGGCGGCGCCGATACCATCCAGGGGCGCCTGCCCATCCGCATCGACAGCCACTATTGGGACGCAGACGTCCAGCGCGAGGACAGCGCCATCTATGAGCTGGTTTTCGCGACGGAGGGGCGCCTGCTCAGTGGCAGGACGCTGAAGCTGCAGGGGGTGGCGCTGAAGCAGCGGCATCCTGGGAGCAACTCGGCTGCGCTGCTCGAACGGCTTTGGACGGCGGAACGGCGCCGCCTGGCCATTCCCACAAAGAAATAGGGCGCAGCTCCTTTCGGAGCCGCGCCCTCAATTCCGCTGGATCGCCGCCCATGCGGGCGGCGTCCCGATCAGCCGACGATTTCTTCCGGCTTGAAGAAGTAGGCGATCTCGATCGCGGCGTTCTCTTCCGAATCCGAACCGTGGACCGAGTTCGCTTCGATCGACTCGGCCAGCTCCTTGCGGATCGTGCCCGGCTCGGCGTTCGCAGGGTTGGTCGCGCCCATGATGTCGCGGTTGCGCTTCACGGCGTCCTCACCCTCGAGCACCTGCACGACCACCGGGCCGGAGATCATGAAGGAGACCAGGTCGTTGAAGAACGGGCGCTCGCTGTGCACCGCGTAGAAGCCCTCGGCCTGTTCCTTGGTCATCTGGATGCGCTTGGACGCGACGACGCGCAGGCCGGCTTCCTCCAGCATCTTGGTGACGGCGCCCGTCAGGTTGCGGCGGGTTGCGTCGGGCTTGATGATCGAAAACGTGCGGGTCGCGGCCATGGCCGTACGGCTCCTTGAGATGATGGCTTGTTGGAAAGTCGCGGCTCCCTAGTCTTCATGCCGCTTTGATGCAAGCCGGAGCACCCAGGGAGCAGGTCAGGCCGCCTGTTCCCAGCGGCCGCTCTCGCCCTGCTTCCAGTACCGGCGCGAGACGTCGGGCCGGTCGCCAAGCGTACGCCATGCCTGGCGAGCCTCCACGATCCGTTCGTCGTCGAAAAAGTGGAAGGCTCGCTCGAACGCCAGCGCGCCGTCGCGCCATAGGCCGTCCGCAATCGCGATGTTGCGGGCGCCGTTCGTGGGCTGGATGTCGCCCGCAATCAGCACCGGCTGGCGAGCGTCGCTGGGCGTTCCCGCCTGCGCGTGCGGCAAGAAGCTTTCGGGCGCATAGGCCCACAGGCACCGGTCCAGCGCCTGCCGCGCCTCTTCATGCTCGGCCACCACCAGCAGGCGACCGCCCCCCGCCACCACCCGCTCGGCGATGCGCGGCAACGCACGCTCGAGCGGAAGCTGGGTGAGATGGTAGAAGTCGACCTGCATGGCGGTGGCGCGTCGCGATCAGCCTTCGAACTGGTCGCGCACGAAGCGGTCGAGCACGCGGACGCCATATCCGGTCGCCCCCTTGTCCCAGGCCACGCCCGGCTTGTCGGCCCAGACCATGCCCGCGATGTCGAGGTGGGCCCAACGGACCTCCGGCTCGACGAAGCGGCCGATGAACTGCGCGGCAGTGATCGAGCCGGCGCCCCGGCCGCCGATGTTCTTCATGTCGGCAATCGGCGAGTCGATCAGCTTGTCATAGGCCGGCGACAGCGGGAACCGCCACAGCTTGTCGCCCGTCGCCTTGCCGGCGGCCAGCAGCTCGTCGGCGAGCGAGTCGTCGTTGGCGAACAGGCCGCCATGCTCGTTGCCCAGCGCGATGATCATCGCCCCGGTCAGCGTCGCCAGGTCGACGATGGTCTTCGGCTTGTGCGTGCGCTGGACCCAGGTGATGGCGTCGCACAGCACCAGGCGGCCTTCCGCGTCGGTGTTGAGAACCTCGATCGTCTGGCCGGACATGGAGGTGACGATGTCGCCGGGACGCTGGGCGTTGCCGTCGGGCATGTTCTCGACCAGGCCGCACACGCCGATGACGTTGGCCTTCGCCTTGCGCAGCGCGAGCGCCTTCATGGCGCCTGCCACGGCACCCGCGCCGCCCATGTCCCACTTCATGTCTTCCATGCCGGCACCCGGCTTCAGCGAGATGCCGCCGGTGTCGAAGGTCACGCCCTTGCCGACGAACGCGACATCGACGTCGCCCTCGCCCTTTCCGTTCCAGCGCATGGCCAGCAACTGCGCCTCACGCACGGAGCCCTGGCTCACGCCGAGCAGCGCGCCCATGCCCAGCTCCCGCATCGCGGCTTCATCAAGCACGGTGATCTCGACGCCGAGCTCCTCGAGATGACGGCAGCGCTCGACGAAGCTCTCCGGGTACAGCACGTTCGGCGGCTCGCTCACCAGGGTGCGCGTGAGCGCCAGGCCATCCGTCAGGGCCTTGGCATCCGTCCAGGCAGCGTCGATCCCTTCCGGGGCGCCTACCACCTCGATCCGCTCCAGCGTCGGGCGGGCGCTTGCCGGCATGCGGGTCCGATAGACGTCATGGCGCCAGCTCCGCTGCTCCGCTGCGGCGAGCAGCCGCGCAACGGCGGTGGCGCCGGACGTCGCCGAGAGCGTCGAGAGGTCGATCACCAGCGCAGGGATGCCGGCAGCCAGGAAGCGAGCGGTCAAGGCGCCGCCGGCGCGCTCGAGGTCCTGTTCGGTGCCGCTGCCGGTGCCGAGCAGGATCACGCGCGCAGCCCCGTTCCCCTGCGGCACGAAAATCTCGGCGATCGTGCCGGGTTCGCCATCAAACCGGCCGCCCTCGGCCGCTCCCCGCACCAGTGCAGCCGTGGCGCTTTCCAGGCCCGCGTCGCCGAGCGAAGCAATGCCTGCTTTCCCGACCGGCAGCACCAGCGCCGCAGCATCTGCGGGCCGCGAGGAGATGAAACGGATCTGCATCGATAATGTCCCTGTGGTGGAATCGGGCGCCGGACGGCGAGCCGCACCCTTAGGCCAGGCGCGGCACGCACGCAAAGCGACTGGAGGGCGATTGCGGTTCCCGGAAGCGGATGCGATAGGGCCGGTTCATGGATCGCCCCGCGAGCCGCGGCCGCCGCATGGAGAGTAGTTCTAGGTGAAGCGTAGCGTCCTCCTCCTGTCCGGCGCGGTGCAGTTCTGGCTGGCGTTCGGCGGCGCCTCCGCCATGGCGCAGGATCTTCAGGACCGGCCGGTGCCACCACCGCCGCCCGAAGCCGCAGCAGCGCCAGCCTCCGAGGATGAAATCCGCTTCACCGCGGACCGGCTCGACTATGACACCGAGGCCGATGTGGTCACGGCGACCGGCGACGTGCGGATGTTCCGCGAAGGCGACCGGCTGCGCGCCGACCGTGTCAGCTGGAACCGCAAGTCGGGCCAGGTCGTGGCCGAGGGGAACATCGCGGTCACCAACCCGGAGGGTGACACCGCCTATGGCGATCGCATCGAGCTGACCGACTCGTTGAAGGATGGCCTGATCCAGAACATGCTGGTCGTGCTGGACGAGGGCGGCCGGATCGCCGCCCAGCGCGGCAGCCGCGACGCCGGCGGCGTGATCCAGGTCGAGCAGGCCGCCTACAGCCCGTGTGCCGTGACGAATTCTGAAGGCTGCCCCAAGCAACCGTCGTGGCAGATCACTGCCGTCCGGGTGACCTACAATCCGACGGATCATCGCATCCGCTACTCCGGCGCGCAGCTGAAGCTGTTCAGTCTGCCGGGAATTCCACTCCCCGCGTTCAGCCATTCGGTAGGTGGTGGGAGCGCGGGCGGCGTGCTCACCCCATCGTTCCGGATCGACCGGGTGAACGGGGTCGAGGTGGCGGTCCCCTATTACTTCGCACTCGCGCCGAACCGCGACCTCACCATCACGCCACACATCTTCACCTCGGTTCTGCCGATGCTGGAGGCGGAATACCGGCAGCTCACCGAAACCGGCGCGCTGCGGGTGATCGGATACGGAACCTATAGTCGCCGGAGCGACGAGGTTCTGGACAGTGGGGAGACGGTGAACAGCGAGCGCTCCTTCCGCGGCTATATCGACGCGGTGGGCAGGTTCCAGCTCGACCCCAACTGGAGCGTGAGCGGGTCCCTGCGCCTCCAGACCGACGACACGTTCCTGCGTCGGTACGACATCTCCCGCGAAGACCGGCTCCGCAACAACCTGAAGGTCGAGCGGATCGACGAGAATAGCTATCTCTCGATCGATGGCTGGGCGGTGCAGACGATGCGCACCGGGGACAACCAGAAGATGCAGCCGATCGCCCTTCCCGCGATCGACTATCGGCGGCGGATCGAAGGGATCGCCGGGGGTGTCCTGCAGCTTCAGGCGAACTCACTCGCGCTGTTCCGCCAGGAGGGCCAGGATACCCAACGCGCCTTTGCATCCGCCCAGTGGGATCTGCGGCGCATCACGGACTGGGGACAGCAGGTAACGTTGACCGCCTATGCCCGCGGGGACATCTACAACGCGAACGACACGCTGGAGACGATCGTTGCCAGCTACCGTGGCAATGAGGGCGTGAGCACGCGCGCGATCGGCGCCGTCGCAATCGACGTGCAATGGCCCTTCGTGGGAGAGGTCTTCGGCGGCACTCAGCGGATCACGCCGCGACTGCAGGCGGTCGTGTCGCCGCATGTCGCCAACCTTTCGGTTCCGAACGAAGACGCACGGGCGGTCGATCTCGAGGACTCCAATCTCTTCGCGCTCAATCGCTTCCCCGGCTACGACCGGTTCGAGGACTCGACGCGCTTCACCTACGGCATCGACTACGCGCTCAACCTGCCGGGGGTGGAGATCAACGCGACCGTGGGGCAAAGCTATCGCCTCTCGAACCGCGAGACGATCCTTCCGGACGGCACCGGGCTGGATGATCGCCTGTCCGATATCGTCGGGCGGACCGAGGTCCGGTTCCGCGACTTCGTGCAGTTCACGCACCGCTATCGCCTCGACAAGGACGGGCTGGCCGTGCGCCGCAACGAAGTCGACGCGACGATCGGATCGCGTAAGACGTACCTCCTGCTGGGCTATCTCCGGCTGAACCGCGATATCGATGCGGTCGAGGACCTGCTGGACCGCGAGGAGGCTCGAGTGGGCGCTCGGGTGCAGTTTGCACCCTTCTGGTCCGTGTTCGGCTCCGCGACCGTCGATCTTACCGACCGCAGCGAGGACGTCCTCTCCGCCGCGGACGGCTTCGATCCGATCCGGCACCGGATCGGCGTCACCTATGAAGACGATTGCCTGCGGCTGGGCGCCACCTGGAAGCGGGACTATCAGGACAACGGCGATGCGCGCGGCGGCAACAGCTACTTGCTGACGCTGGCATTCAAGAACCTGGGCCGCTAAGCCCCTGTTCAGGGACGTGCGGGCAAGGTGAGCGCTGGATTGTGCCCCTGTCGCGCCGGATGGTTGATGAGGTTGAACACCAGGTGATCAAGAATTTCGTGAACGGGCGCCGCTTCCGGAATGCCGCCACGCTGCTGCTGCTCGCCGGTGCGGCGACCGCATCGACCCTGTCGGCGCAGGTCGTGCCCGACGACCAGGCAAGCCCCGCGGCGAACCTCAATCTCCCACAAAATCCGACCATCTTCGGCAAGCAGGATCCGAACGTCCGCAAGGCGACGGCGATCGTCAACAATGCGGTTCTGACCGGTACCGACGTGGACCAGCGCATCGCGCTCGTCGTGGCGCTCAACAACATCAAGCTGAGCCCCGAGGATCGCGACCAGCTGCGCCTGCAGATCGTCCGCCAGCTGATCGACGAGACGCTGCAGATCCAGGAAGCCAAGAACAACGACATCACCGTCACGACGACGGAGATCGACCAGGGCTTTGCCCGGGTGTCACGCAACTTCAAGCGGACGCCGGACCAGATGCGCGCCTACCTGCGCCAGGTCGGTTCGTCGGAAAAGTCGATGAAGCGCCAGATCGAGGGCGAGCTCGCCTGGAGCCGCCTCCTGCGCAGCCGTGTCGAGCCCTTCATCAACGTCGGCGACGAAGAGGTGAAGGCGATCCTGGACCGACTGGAAGCGGCCAAAGGCACCGACGAGTATCACCTGAAGGAAATCTATCTCTCGGCCACGCCGGATCGTGAGGCCGAGGTGATCGACGCGAGCCGTAAGATCATCGAGCAGATCCGCAAGGGTGCACCGTTCGAGTATTTCGCGTCGAACTTCTCCGAAGCGTCGACGCGTGCGGTGCAGGGAGACCTGGGCTGGATCCGCCTTGCCACCCTGCCGGCGCCGCTCGCACAGGCAGCGCAGGGCATGGAAGTTGGCCAGATCGCAGGCCCGATCCAGACGCCGGGCGGCTTCTCGATCCTGTACCTGACCGACAAGCGCCAGGTGCTGATGGCCGATCCGCGGGACGCGCGCCTTAGCCTGCGACAGCTCACCAAGAACTTCCCTGCGGGCACGAGCCAGGCACAGGCGACGAAGCTCGCCGCGCAGTTCGCAGAGGCGACCAGCAAGATCCGCGGCTGCGGCGAAGTCAGCAAGGTCGCCAGCGACCTCGGCGTGGAGGTCGTAGACAACGACTCGGTCCGTGTCCGGGACCTGCCCCCGGCGCTCCAGGACCTGATGGTGAAGCTGCAGGTGGGCGAGGCCACCCAGCCGTTCGGCAGCCCGACCGAAGGCGTGCGCGTACTGGTGCTGTGCGGCCGCGATGACAGCCGTACCGCTAGCCTGCCCTCCGCCGAAGCCGTCCAGCAGCAGGTCGAGCAGGAGCGCGTGAACCTTCGTGCTCAGCGCATGCTGCGCGACCTGCGTCGCGACGCCATCGTGGAGTATCGCTGATCCCTAGCGCGATGCCTTCCAGCCAGCGGCCGTCCGAGCTTCCCCCGCTGGCCGTCTCGATGGGCGATCCGGCCGGGATCGGGCCGGAGATCATTGCCAAGGCCTGGAGCGCGCGGGCGCCGCATATGCTCCCGCCGTTCTTCGCGGTCGGCGATCCGCGCGCGGTGTCGCAGGTCTGGGATGGCCCCGTCGTTGCCATCAGCGACCCGCATGAGGCGACTGCCGCGTTCGGCAACGGGCTTCCGGTGATCGCGGCGGCGGATGCTGGCGAGGTCGTTCCCGGGGCGCCCGACATCGACGGTGCACGGTGCGCGCTTCAATCGCTGGAGCTGGCGGCCGGCCTCGCCCGATCGGGAGCCGCCAGCGCGGTGATCACCGGGCCGGTTTCCAAAAAGCAGCTGTACGACATCGGGTTCACCTATCCCGGCCAGACGGAGTTCGTGGCGGAGCGGTGCGGTGTCGCGCATGAGAATGCCGTGATGATGCTCGCCGGCCCTACGCTCCGGGTCGTTCCGATCACCACGCACATCCCGCTGCGGAGTGTTGCGAGCACGATCAGCATCGAGTTGATCGTCGCGAAGGCGCGCGCCACGGCTCGTGGCCTCCAGCGGAACTTCGGCATCCTGAAGCCGCGCCTGGCCTTCGCCGGGTTCAATCCGCATGCCGGCGAAGGCGGCGCGATCGGGAGTGAGGAGATCGACTTCCTGATTCCCGCCATCGAGCAGCTTCAGGCAGAAGGCATCGACGCGGTCGGGCCGTATGCAGCGGATACGATGTTCCACCCGCGTGCGCGCGCACTCTACGACGTGGCGCTGTGCCTCTATCACGACCAGGCGCTGATCCCGATCAAGACCCTCCACTTTGACGAGGGCGTGAACATGACCCTGGGCTTGCCCATCGTACGCACGTCGCCGGATCACGGCACCGCGTTCGGGATCGCCGGACGCAACGAGGCGGAACCCGGAGCGATGATCGCGGCGATCCGCATGGCTGCACAGGCGGCAGCCGTGCGGCGCACCAGCGCCTGCCAGTAGCATCCATGGACACGCTGCCCCCGCTCCGGGAGGTTATCCGCCGCCATGGTCTGAGCGCAAGCAAGGCGCTCGGCCAGAACTTCCTGTTTGACGGGCAGCTTCTCGCCCGGATCGCTCGTGTGCCGGGTGATCTTGCCGGGCAGGAAGTGCTCGAAGTCGGCCCTGGGCCAGGCGGGCTGACGCGCGCACTGCTCGCCGCCGGAGCAAAGGTGACGGCGATCGAGCGCGACCACCGGTGCATCCCCGCCCTTCAGGAACTGTCCGAAGCCTATCCGGGCAAGCTCCGGCTCATCGAGGGGGATGCGCTGGAGATCGACGCGCCCGCCCTGTTCGAGGGCCGGCCGCATATCGTCTCCAATCTGCCGTACAATGTCGGCACGGCGCTGCTGATCGGCTGGCTCTCGTCGGAGTGGTCTCCCTGGTGGCAGAGCCTGACGCTGATGTTCCAGAAGGAAGTCGCCGAGCGGATCGTCTCGCACGCAGGTGAGGAAGCCTATGGCCGACTGGCGGTCCTCGCGCAGTGGCGATCGAGGGCGCGTATCGCGATGCCGGTGCATCGCTCCGCCTTCACCCCGCCCCCCAAGGTGATGTCCGCCGTGGTGCACATCCTTCCTGCCGAGATGCCGGAGGGTGTGCGAATGGCGACGCTGGAGCGGATCACCGCTGCCGCATTCGGCCAGCGTCGCAAGATGCTTCGGCAGAGCCTGAAGCCGCTCGCCGGTGCACTCGACGCGGCCGAGCGCATCGGGATCGACGTCACCCGGCGTGCGGAGACGGTCCGGGTGGAGGAGTTCGTTGCCCTGGCGCGGGCGCTCGAGGCGCCAGCGCGCTGATCGGTCTTACGGCTTGGCCGGTGTCGCCGCCGGCGCCTGGGCAGGCGTGACCGACTGCTGCGCGGTAGCGGTGGCCGGCGGCCCCTTGCTGATCGCAGCGGCGAGGGCCGTCGCGTCCGTGCAGTCATTGCCGCACAGCTTCCGGATCTTCGCCAGATTCTCCTGCGCCTTCACCATGGCACCCTTCGCCACCAGCGCCTCACCCTGCCCGCGTAGCGCCCGCAGG
Organism: Sphingomonas molluscorum; assembly: GCF_039522995.1. Classification (NCBI taxonomy): domain Bacteria; kingdom Pseudomonadati; phylum Pseudomonadota; class Alphaproteobacteria; order Sphingomonadales; family Sphingomonadaceae; genus Sphingomonas; species Sphingomonas molluscorum. The sequence goes on from NZ_BAAAEL010000006.1 coordinate 259,666, forward strand.
TCGGTCGGCTCCAGTGCCAACGCCTCACGGTAGAGCCGGATCGACTGCCCGGGCAGCCCGCGCGCCCGCGCGATCTCCGCCAGCACGTTGAAGGCCTGTCGGTTGCGCGGATCGACCGCCAGCGCGGTTTCGATCAGACCGGCTGCCCGGTCCAGCTGTCCGGCCGCGCGCGCGGCCTCCCCCTGTTGCAGCAACGCCATCGACCGCGGGTTGATCTGGTCGTCGGGACGCTGGCCGCTCAGCGACGTGGAGATGCTGACGAGCGCCAGTGCAGCTGCCGCCGTCAGAGTGGTGAGGCGCATGATCTTCTCCGTTAGCGTCACGAGTGCACGGCTATCATGCGCGCACCAGCCTCGCGACAAAAAAGCCATCCGTGCCATCGTGCGCGGGCGTCAGGCGGCGCCCGTCGCCATGCCGTCGCCCGACGGCGGCTTCGATCGGTGCAGCCGACCAGCCAGGGTGCCGGCTCAGGAAGGCTGCGACCTGCTCCCGTCCCTCTGCGTCCAGCAGAGAACACACGACATAGGTGAGGGCTCCGCCGGGGCGCACCAACTCCGCCCCGACGCCGAGCAGCCGCGACTGTACCTCGGCGAAACGGGCAAGCCGCTCAGGCGTCAGCCGCCATCGCGCCTCGGGATTGCGTCGCCAGGTCCCGGTGGCCGAGCAAGGCGCGTCGACCAGCACGACATCGGCGCTTCCGTGAAGGTCCGCCAGTCCTTCGGCTTCGCGCTTGGGGTCGAGCAGCCGGGTTTCCGCGATGGCGACACCCGCTCGTGCGGCGCGTTCGGGAAGTCGGGAAAGCCGCGCGCGATCGGTATCGCTCGCCACGATCCGTCCCCGGTTCTCCATTGTAGCCGCCAGGGAGAGGGTCTTGCCGCCCCCTCCTGCGCAAAGATCCACGACGCACATGCCGGGCTCCGCACCTGCGAGGCTGCCGACGATCTGGCTGCCCGCATCCTGCACTTCGATGCGGCCTTCCCGCCATGGGGGCAACGGCTCTACCGGGGCGTCTGTCCCCAGCCTGAGCGCGTCCGGTGCAAACGGCAGCGGCTCCCCGCCGACCTCCGCCTGTACCGAGGCGCGATCCGCCTTCAGGCGGTTGACCCGCACGTCGACGGGCGCCCGCTCCAGGAGCGCAGCGACTTCGTTCGTGTCGAGTCCGGAAGCCGCGAACGCCTCGATCAGCCACGCAGGCGCGAGCGCCGCCTCCGCCTCGGGTTCATCCGCCTGGATCGGAGCCGGTCCGTAGCCGGAACCGTCGAAGCACTCGGCCAATTCTGGACGGCCACGCGCCAGCGCGACCATCGCCGCACGGCCGCTCGCCGGCCGCTCCCCGAAGCTGCGGATCGCTTCGTAGACAAGCCCGCGGATCGCCCGCCGGTCCTTAGATCCGGCGTAGCGCCGGGCCGCAAAGAAGCGCTGGGCGACCGTGTCGGCGGCCGCACCCCCGCTGCGGGCCGCCTCTATCACGGCATCCAGCAAGTCGATTGCGGCCTGCGCCCGCGCAGCCGGTGTCACGGCAGCACCCTCGTCGCGCGGTCAGCGGGTCGGATAGTTGGGCGCTTCACGCGTGATCGTCACATCATGCACATGGCTCTCGCGAAGACCCGCGCCGGTGATACGGACGAAGCGCGCGCGCTCCTGAAGCTCCGGGATCGTGTGCGAACCCGTGTAGCCCATCGCCGCCTTCACGCCGCCGACCAACTGGTGGATCACGTCGCGCGCCGGGCCCTTGTACGGCACCTGCCCCTCGATCCCCTCCGGAACGAGCTTCAGCTGATCCTTGATGTCCTGCTGGAAATATCGATCGGCCGAGCCCTTCGCCATCGCGCCGACGGAGCCCATGCCGCGGTACGACTTATAGGCGCGCCCCTGGTACAGGAAGGTCTCGCCGGGCGCCTCTTCGGTGCCCGCAAGCAGCGATCCGATCATCACCGCGGATGCGCCGGCAGCCAGCGCCTTGGCCACGTCGCCCGACGTGCGGATGCCGCCGTCCGCGATCACGGGCACGCCCGACTTTCGGGCTTCCTTGGCCGATTCCATCACCGCGGTCAGCTGCGGCACACCGATGCCCGCGACCACGCGGGTGGTGCAGATCGAGCCGGGTCCGATGCCGACCTTGATGCCGTCGGCGCCCGCATCGATCAGCGCACGGGTCGCCTCGGCCGTGGCGACATTGCCTGCGATCACCTGGACGGAGTTGGAGAGCTTCTTCACCCGCTCCACCGCGCGCGCGACCTCGCGGTTGTGGCCGTGTGCCGTGTCGATCACGATGAGGTCGCACTCGGCGTCGACCAGAGCGGCGGTACGCTCATAGCCCTTGTCGCCGACGGTGGTCGCCGCCGCCACGCAGAGCCGGCCGGCGGCGTCCTTGGTGGCCGAAGGATAGGTGACCGCCTTTTCGATGTCCTTGACGGTGATGAGGCCGACGCAGCGGTACGCCTCGTCCACCACAAGCAGCTTCTCGATGCGACGCTGGTGGAGCAGGCGGCGCGCTTCTTCCTGGCTGACGCCGGCTGGGACCGTCGCGAGATTGTCGCGCGTCATCAGCTCAGAGATCGGCTGCGCCGGGTTCTCGGCGAACCGGACGTCGCGATGGGTGAGGATGCCAACCAGCTTGCCCGTCGGGTCCGTCACCGGGATGCCGCTGATCCGATGGCGCTCCATCAGGAGCCGCGCTTCCGCGAGCGGTGCGTCTGCCAGGATGGTGATCGGGTTGACCACCATGCCCGACTCGAAGCGCTTGACCGCGCGCACCGCGGCGACCTGTTGCTCGATGTCGAGGTTGCGATGGAGGACGCCGATGCCGCCGAGCTGGGCCATCACGATCGCCATGTCCGCCTCGGTCACGGTATCCATTGCCGAGGACAGGAAGGGGATGTTGAGCGCGAGGCTGCGGGTCACCTGCGTCCGCGTGTCCGCCTGGCTGGGCAGAACGTCGGATTCCGCCGGGTACAGGAGAACGTCGTCGAAGGTGAGACCGAGAGGGATGTCCATGGGGGCGCCAGATCCTGCGGGAGTCGAAGGTTGGCGGCCCATGTAACCAAGGTCATGCCGCCGCGCTAGGGGGCGATTGGCGCCAGCGCGTCGACGTGCGCCTGGAGATAGGCGCTGACTTCGCCGACAAGCGAGCCGCCGAAGCGCGGGTTGATCTCCAGGATCTGCGGTCGCCCGTCCTCCAGCTTGTAGTTGAAGCAGCAGGTACCCTCGTACTGCATCGCGTCCAGGACGGCACGGCAGAGCGATAGCGCGTCACCGGGATCGGCAGGCACAACCGCCTTGGCTCCCTGAGCTCCGCCGCGCACGGCCAGAGGCGTTCCCATGTCGTATCGGTAGCAAAGCTGGAAACGGACATGCCCGTCGATGCGCAGAAGGTGCAGAACATATTCGTCGGCGCCCGGCACCGCCCGTTGATGGAACGAGTCTTCCGGGATGGCGCCGATCGCCGCCGCCTCCGCGGCATCGCGCACCATCACGCAACCTGCCCCGAAGTTCCCGTGGCGGGATTTGCGGATGTAAGGGAAACAATCCGGCTCGTCGTCCAGCAGCGCCGGGACGTTCTCTCCGAAGCCGTGCTCGATCAGCCACTCGTTGCATGCGAGCTTGTCGTCGCACAGTGCCACGAGCTCCGGACTCGGCAGCACCGCGCGGCGGACGCCGTCGAAGTTCGCTGGGCGTGCCTGCGCAATCTGCGCGACGCTAAGCGGCACCACCAGATCGAAGCCTGCGAAGTCCGCAGAAGCGAGGTACGCGAAGCTCGGCTCGAACCACGCACGGTCGATGAACTGGGCGATTGCCGGCGCTTGCGTGGAATGCTCGCCGAACAGCACGCGGCGGATCATGGGTGCGCCGCCAGGCGGCGGGCGAGATGGGCTGTCCTCATGGCGCCGTCATGCTAGCAAAGCCGCTCAATTCCAACCCGGGGCCGATGTCACCGCCCCGGAGCTGTCCTTGAGGAGCCCGCATGACCCTGACCCGCCGCGAACTTCTGGCTGCCAGCGCGGCCGCCGCTGCGACCCAGGCTCTGCCGGCGACCGCTTTCGCCGCCACGGGAGCCGACGCCGCGGCGGAAGCGCTGTTGTCGCAGATCGCGGAATCCCTGCTGGCGGATATGCCCGAAACGGCATCGGGACTGGGGATCGACACAGGCAAGCGGGCCGCGCTCAAGTCCCGGCTCGGCGACCGCTCCCCTGCGGGTCAGGCGAAGCTGCGCCAGCACCTCACGGATCATGTGCGTCGCCTGAAGGCAATCGACACGGCGCAGCTCTCGACAGCCACGCGTACCGATGTCGACGTCGTCCGCACCGCGTTCGAGACTGCGCTTGAAGGCTTCGCCCAACCCTATGGCGACGTCGCCGTCGGGGGCTGGCGCAACACGCCCTATGTGGTCGTGCAGAACGTCGGGGCCTATCTCGACACCCCACGCTTCCTGGACAGCGATCACAAGATCGAGACCCGGGCGGATGCAGAGGCATTCGTCGCCCGCGTTGACGCTTATGCCGATCAGCTCGACGGCGAGACCGAGCGCCTGCGCGCTGCGACGGCGCTGGGCGTGATCCCGCCCGACTTCCTGCTCGACAAGACGCTGGCGCAGATCGGCAAGAGCCATGCCGGGGCGGTGACCGGCTGGGATCTCTACAAAAGCTACGCCAGCCGCACCGCCAAGATCCCGGGTACGGACGCCAAGGCTGTCGCGCAGGTGTTGGAGCAGAAGGTCCGACCCGCGCTGCTTCGCCAGGAGGCGGCGCTGAAGGAACAGCGGGCAAAGGCGACCAGCGACGCCGGCGCCTGGAAGCTTCCGAACGGCGACGCCTATTACGCCTGGGCGCTCCGGGCCTCCACGACGACCAACATGACGCCCGACGAGGTCCACGCCATGGGCCGCGAGGAACTCGCGCGGCTTCAAGCGGAAATGGATACGATCCTGAAGCCGCTCGGCTATACCAAGGGCACCGTCGGCGAGCGGATGACGGCGCTTGGCAAGGACCCGCGCTTCCTGTTCCCGAACGACGACAAGGGTCGCGAGCAGATCATCGCGCTGCTGACCGACCGCATCCAGGACATGCGCGCCCGCATGCCGCGCGCCTTCCACACCCTGGTTCCCGGTCGCGCCGAGGTGCGCCGTATCCCGCTGGTGGAGGAAGCGGGCGCGCCCGGTGCCTATGGCGGGCCCGGGTCGATCGACGGCAGCGTCCCGGGGAAGCTGTGGATCAACCTGCGCACCACGGAGATCTGGCCGCGCTATGCGCTTCCCACTCTTTCCTATCATGAAGCCATCCCCGGCCATGTCTGGCAGGGCGAATATACGTTCCGCTTGCCGCTCATTCGGTCGCTGCTCGGGTTCAACGCCTTCTCCGAAGGCTGGGCACTCTACGGCGAGCAGCTTGGCGATGAGCTGGGTGTCTACGAGAAGGATCCCGTGGGGCGGCTCGGCTACCTCCAGTCGATCGCCTTCCGCGCCTGTCGTCTGGTGGTCGACAGCGGCCTCCACGCGAAGCGGTGGACGCGCGAGCAGGCGATCCAGTGGTTCGCCACCACCAACGGCTCGACCGTGGAGGAGGTAAGCGGTGAAGTGGACCGCTATTGCTCCTGGCCCGGCCAGGCCTGCGGCTACAAAGTCGGGCATTCGGAGATCAACCGGCTGCGGCGTAAGGCGCAGCAGGCGCTTGGCGACCGCTTCGACTTCCGCGGGTTCAACGACGCGGTGATCACCGGCGGCGGCGTCCCCATGACGGTGCTCGAGCGAAACATCGACGGCTTCATCGCCAAGGCGCGGGGGTGACCCCGCGCACGCGCCGGCATCACGATGCCGCCGAGGTTGAGCCTCCCACCTCTTTGGGATACCGCCGGGGCATGGCAGCGAAACCAGGGGACCAGCGATGACGGCGACGATCGCGCTCGTCGATGACGATCGCAACATCCTGACCTCGGTCTCGATCGCCCTTCAAGCGGACGGATTCTCGACGCGCGTCTATTCGGACGGCGAGGCGGCGCTGAAGGCGTTGATCGACAACCCGCCGGACCTTGCCGTGCTGGACATCAAGATGCCCAAGATGGACGGGCTCGAGCTGCTGCGGCGCCTGCGCGAGAAGAGCCAGATCCCGGTGATCTTCCTGACCTCCAAGGACGACGAGCTCGACGAGGCCCTCGGCCTGGCGATGGGAGCCGACGATTACATCGCCAAGCCCTTTTCCCAGCGGCTGTTGATTGCCCGCATCCGCGCGATCCTCCGCCGTGCCGAAGCGCCCGCGGTCGCTCTCGGCGCGGGTGAGGAGCCCCCGCAGCCGGTTCTCGTCCGCGGGCGTCTTTCGATGGATCCGGCGCGCCACCGGGTCACCTGGAACGGCGGCCCGGTGACGCTCACGGTGACCGAGTTCCTGATCCTCGAGACGCTGGCACAGCGTCCCGGTATCGTGAAGACGCGCAACCAGCTGATGGACGCGGCCTACCAAGACGACATCTATGTCGACGACCGGACGATCGACAGCCACATCAAGCGCATTCGGCGCAAGTTCCGGCAGGTAGACTCCGAGTTTGACGCCATCGAGACGCTCTATGGCGCCGGCTACCGCTTCTCGGAGGAATAGGGAGCAGGCGCTGGGCTCCCGCCGCTCGGGACGGGTTTCGCTCACGCCGCGCATCCTGTTCGTCAACATCTTCGCCCTGGCGCTTGTCGCCGGCGGCTTCTTCTACCTGGACAGCTTTCGCGCGCGCATCCTCGATGAGCGGGTGAGCCAGGCCGAGCGAGAGATTGCGCTCACCGGTGAGGCGCTGCGCGCGGTGGACCCGGAAGCACGTACCCGGCTCCTGCTGCGAATGGCCCGCGCCCAGGGTGCGCGACTGCGCGTGTATGACGCCGGTGGCATCGAGCGCTTCGACAGTCGCGCGGCGGGCGTGCAGAATTTCCGACTGCGGGATCCCGACAAGGAGCCGTGGCAGCAAGATGTCGCACGGCTGCTCGACGCGATGATCGACACCGTCGCCGGCACCCGCCGTGCCCCGCTGTACCGCGAACGCGGCAAGTCGGACGGGCTGAAATGGCCCGAGGTAGTCAGCGCAGCCGCCACGGGGAGAGGCGTCGCAACCGTCTGGCGCGCACCGGATCGCTCGCCGGTGATCACCGCCGCCGCCCCGCTCGCGGCCGGGGCTACGCTGCACTCGACGGTGGACGCCCGCGACATCGTCCAGACCGTCCGCGCCGAGCGCCTGCGATTGAGCCTCGTCCTGCTGGTGGTGGCGCTCGTCTCCGTGCTGCTCTCCCTGTTCCTCGCGCGCACCATCGTGCAGCCGCTCCGGCTGCTGGCGCGCGCCGCGGTGCGCGTCCGCCTAGGCCGGGCGCGCGAGGTCGTCGTGCCCCGCCTGCCCTACCGCCGGGACGAGATCGGGATGCTGGCCCGCGCGATCTCCGACATGAGCGGCGCCCTGCGCGCGCGGATCGACGCGACGGAAGCCTTCGCCGCGGATGTGACGCACGAGCTCAAGAACCCTCTAGCCTCGCTGCGCTCTGCGATGGACAGCCTCGACCACGTCAAGGACCCTGCCTTGCAGGAACGGCTGATGGCGATCATGCGCGACGATGTGCACCGCTTGGACCGGCTGATCAGCGACATTTCGGATGCTTCGCGCTTGGACGCGCAGCTGAGCCGCGCCAAGTTCGAGCCGATCGACGTGGCGGCGCTGCTGGAGGCGCTGGTTCGGCTGCGGGCCGAACGCGAGCCGGTCAGGGGCGTGCGGGTCCGCTTCGATCGGCTCAGCGAAGGGCCTTTGCTCGTCTCTGGCGAAGGCTCGCGGCTGGAGCGGGTGTTCGAGAACCTGTTGGACAACGCCGTCTCCTTTTCGCCCGACGACGGACTCGTCACCGTGTCGGCGGTCGCCGAGGACAGCTCGATCGTGGTTCGCGTGGAGGACGAGGGCCCCGGCGTGCCCGAGGAAGCGCGGGACGCGATCTTCCGCCGCTTTCACTCGGTCCGTCCGGCGAGCGAGGCTTTCGGCACCCACTCGGGCCTGGGCCTTGCCATAGCGCGCACCATTGTCGAAGGGCATGGAGGCATGATCGCCGTCGAATCCCGAGAAGATCGCCTGAGTGGTGCCCGCTTCGTTGTCCGCCTGCCGCAGGTGGCGGCGTGATGCCGGCTGCCGAGACACTCCACGCCTGCTGTGTCGCAATCGACGGCCGTGGCGTGCTGATCGAAGGAGAGTCCGGCGCTGGCAAGTCCGACCTGACGCTCCGGCTGGTGGATCGCGGCGCCGAGCTGGTCAGCGACGACTATACGGTGCTTGAGGTGCAGGAATCCCGCCTGGTGGGTCGCGCACCGGAACGAATTGCGGGGCGGATCGAAGTGCGCGGGATCGGCATTGTCTCTTTGCCCTTCCGGAACGAGGTACCCGTCGCCATGATGGTCCGCATCGAGCCCACGCCAGAGCGGCTGCCGGAACGCCCGGAGCAGCGCTGCATCGCCGGTATCAAAATCCCGCTCGTAGCGCTTCCTGCCCTCGAGCCCTCTGCACCGATCAAAGTGGAACTCGCCCTTCGCATGCTCGCGGGCGCTGCATGAGCGCGCGGAACGAGCCCCAGCGCATTCTTCTCGTCACCGGCCTGTCCGGCGCGGGCAAGTCGACCGTGCTCAAGACGCTTGAGGATCTCGGCTGGGAAGTGGTCGACAACCTGCCGCTGCTGCTGCTCGATCGCCTTCTTGCGACCGAGCAGCCGGTCACCCACCGCGAAGGTGGTCAGCCGCTGGCCATCGGCATCGGTTCGCGCACCCGCGGCTTCGACGCGGAGAGCATCGTCCGCCGCATCAAGCTCCTGAACGAGGAAGGCGGCCGCGACATCGGCACGCTGTTCCTCGACTGTGCCAGCACCGAACTGGAGCGGCGTTACGCGGAGACTCGGCGGCGGCACCCGCTCGCGCTCGATCGCCCAGCGAGCGACGGCATCGCGCGGGAGCGGGAGCTCCTGGCGCCACTGCGCCGCTGGGCGAGCCAGCTCGTCGACACCACCGACATGTCCGCGGCCGACCTGGCGCAGCAGGTCCGCGTCACCTATTCGATCCCGGGCCACGGCGAGCCGACGCTGTCGGTGCTTTCGTTCGGGTTCGCACGGGGACTGCCACGCAACGCCGATATCGTCCTGGACATGCGCTTCCTGCAAAATCCCCATTGGGTGCCGGAGTTGCGCCCCGGAACGGGACAGGACGCCGACGTTGCCGCCTATGTGGCGGAGGATCCGGCCTATCCAGCGGCGATGCAGGCGATCGAGACGTTGCTGGGCACCCTCCTCCCGCGCTACCGGGCCGAAGGAAAGGCCTATGTTACGGTCGCGTTCGGGTGTACCGGGGGGCGACACCGTTCGGTCCACGTCGCAGAACGGATGGCGTCATGGTTGCGCGACGCAGGATTTTCGCCCACGGTGACCCACCGCGATCTGGGAACAATTCCCCAGAACTCGCTGGAGGATGCACCGCAGGCTCCATGAATCGCTCGGGGGCTCGAGAGAAATGATCGGCTTGGTACTCGTGACGCACGGGCGGCTCGCAGAAGAGTTCGTCGTCGCGATGGAGCATGTCGTCGGCCGGCAGGAACGGATCGCAACCGTGTGCATCGGCCCGGAAGACGACATGGAAGAACGCCGCGCGGACATCGCGCACGGCATCGAGGAAGTGAACGACGGCAACGGCGTGATCGTGCTGACCGACCTGTTCGGCGGCACCCCGTCGAACCTCGCCATTTCGCTGATGGAGACGGGACGGATCGAGGTGATCGCCGGCATCAACCTGCCGATGCTGATTCGCCTCGGCGGTGCGCGCAAGACGATGAAGGTCGTCGAGGCCGTGGCGGCCGCGCGTGACGCCGGGCGCAAATATATCTCCGTCGCCTCGGAAGTGCTTGGGGAAGCTGCTGCATGAGCGAGGTCCGCCGTGAAGTCCGCATCGCCAACCGGCGCGGCCTGCATGCCCGTGCCAGCGCGAAGTTCGTGACCCTGGCCTCGAGCCAGCCGATCCCGCTTACGGTGGAAAAGGACGGCTCGCAGGTTACCGCCACCTCGATCATGGGCCTGATGATGCTGGGCGCGGCCATGGGCGACACGATCGTGATCAGTGCCACTGGACCGGAAGCCGATCGCGTGGTCGGCGAGATGGTTGCCCTCGTCGAGGATCGTTTCGGCGAGGATTGATCCTCGCTCTTGCTGCCATGCCCAGAGAAATCACCGCCTATTCGAACCCGCTGGTGAAGCGGGTCCGCACCCTTCGCGACAAGAAGCACCGCCGCGACGAGGGGCTCTTCCTGGCCGAGGGGCTCCGCATCCTGACCGAGGCGCGCGAGGCTGGCCATCTGCCGCGCTACCTGTTCTACACGCGCGCGAGTGCCGACCATGCGCTGGTCCGGCCGCTGGTCGCCGCCTGCGAAGCTGCGGGCGGCGAGGCGATCGAAACGAATGCCGACATCCTTTCCAAGCTTTCGGGCAAGGACAATCCGGGTGCGGTGCTCGGCGTCTATGACGAGTTGCCGACTGCGCTCGATCGACTGGATCGCAACACCGCCCCCCTGTGGCTCGTGGCCGAGCGGCTCCGGGATCCGGGCAACCTGGGTACGATCCTGCGAACGGCGGATGCGACCGGCGCAGGCGGCGTGATCCTGCTCGATGACTGCGTCGACCCCTTCTCGGTCGAAGCCGTGCGGGCGAGCATGGGTGCGATCTTCACCGTGCCGTTTGCCCGGGCGCGATGGGACGAGTTCCGGGACTGGCTACGGTCCGGCCTAGGACAACTGGTCGGGCTCAGCCTCGACACGGAGCATGATTACCGCACCCCGGCCTATCAGGCGCCGGCATTCCTGCTGACGGGCAACGAGGCCCAGGGAATGCCCGACTTCATGGCGGCGGAGTGCGACCTGCTGGTGAAGATCCCGATGCGGGGCAAGGCCGACAGCCTCAACGCGGCCGTCGCAACCGCCGTGATGGCCTACACCGTACTGGATCGCCTGGAGCAGCCGGCGACCCGCTGATCGCCTGCCGACGTGCCACGGGCACCGCCCGCAGCACGTCGGGAGCGCGTCACTCGGCCGGCTCGGGTTCCGCTGCCGGCAGGACCGCTGCCAACTTGGTCAGCGGCCGGGTCGTCTGCTCCACGACCGGGAGCGGATCGAGCGACTTGCCCGCCGTATCGATGTTGAGCGTCTCGAAGCGCTTGGCGGAAGTCAGCACCTGCGACTCCAGGCTGCCGACGAAGGCGTTGTAGGCGCTGGTCGCGGTCTCCAGGTTCTTGCCGAGCTTCGCGACATGGGTCCCCATAGTGCAGAGACGGGTATGAAGCTCCTTGCCCAGCTCCGCGATCTGGCGGGCTTCGCCAGCAAGCTTCTCCTGCCGCCAGACCGCCGCCACCGTACGGGCGATCGCGATCAGGTTGGTCGGGGTGGCGATCAGCACCCGACGATCGAAGGCGAAGTCCCATAGATCCGGCGCATGCTCCAGGGCCGCCGAGAGGAAGTGCTCGCCCGGCACGAACATGATGACATAGTCGGGCGTATCGTCGAACTGCGCCTGGTACGACTTCGCCCCCAGCTGCGTGATGTGCGTCTTCATTGACACCACGTGCGCTTGCATGTGGGTCGCGCGTTCGCGTTCGTCGAGCGCGCCATGTGCGTCCTGATAGGCGTTCAGCGACACCTTGGCATCGATCACCAAGCTCTTGCCGCCAGGGACGCGGACGATGGCGTCGGGACGAAGCCGCCCGCCCTCGCTCTCGACGCTCACCTCCATCGCGAAGTCGGTGTGTTCGGCCAGCCCGCAGGTCTCCAGGACGTTGCGGAGCTGCTGCTCGCCCCAGCGCCCGCGCGCCTTGGGCGCGGAGCGCAGCGCGTTGACGAGCTTCGCTGCCTCGCTCTTCACCGACTCCTGCCCGATGCGCATCGCGTCCATCAGCCCCGCAAGGTTGCCGTAGGCCTCCTTGCGCTCGCCCTCGACCTTGCTGACGTTCTGCTCATAGCGCTGTAGCGTCTGCTCGACGGGTGCCAGCAGCGCCTTCAGCTTCATCTCGTTGGTTTCGCCCGCCTGCTGGAACCGCTCGCTCGCGCGCTCCAGGAAGGTCCGCTGCGCCCCGTCCAGCATCACCTGGGCAGTCTCACGGAACTGCGCCGACATCGCCTCGCGCGCGTCCTTGAACTCCTGGAGGCGCTCGTCGAACGCCTCGGCGGTGGCCTTCAATCGCGCATGCTCGACCCGCTCCGTCTGGAGGTCGCGACGGAGTCCCTCGACCTCCTGGCGCAGGGTGCCCGCCTCTTTGGCGCGTTCGCTTGCCAGCGCGAGATCCGCGATCGCCGCCTTGAAATCGGCCTCTCGCCGATCCCTCTCGCCCCGCGCTTCGGCGATGCCACGCTGCCCGAGGAACCAGCCAAGCGCGAGCCCCACGACCATCGCCACCACGATCACCAGCAGAACCACAGCGTCCATCAACTCAAACCCCTCACGCGAACGAACCCGGAACTTACGCGTCCGCCCAAGAGGTCACAAGCAGAACATCGGCAACGTGCCGGGCGCTCCGCACCAGAGCCTGTCCAACCACCCTTCCCGCCGGCACCCCGCTCGCCTAAGCCGCACCGATGCCGACCGACATCGAAATCTCGCGCGCCGCAACCCTGCTCCCGATCACCGAAGTAGCGGCGAAGCTCGACATTCCGCCTCAGGCGGTGGAACCCTATGGCCATCACAAGGCCAAGATCGCGGTCGACGGGCTGCCGAAGCGGGATGCGACCGGCAAGCTGATCCTGGTCACGGCGATCAATCCCACGCCCGCCGGCGAAGGCAAGACCACGACCTCGGTCGGGCTTGCCGACGCCCTTTCGCGGAGCGGCCGCCGCACCGCGCTGTGCCTGCGCGAGCCATCGCTTGGCCCCTGCTTCGGCACCAAGGGCGGGGCAGCCGGCGGCGGCTATGCGCAGGTTGTACCGATGGAGGACATCAACCTCCACTTCACCGGCGATTTCCATGCGATCACCAGTGCCCACAACCTGCTCGCCGCCATGATCGACAATCACATCTACTGGGGCAGTGCCCTGGGGCTGGACGTGCGCCGCATCACCTGGCGCCGGGTCGTCGACATGAATGACCGCGCGTTGCGCGACATCGTCCACTCCCTAGGCGGTGCCACCAACGGCTACCCCCGCGAATCCGGGTTCGACATTACGGTCGCTTCCGAGGTGATGGCGATCCTCTGCCTGGCGAGCGACCTCGCCGACCTGGAGGCCCGCCTGGGCCGCATCATCGTCGGCTACACCGCCCACCGCCGCGCCGTCACCGCGCGCGATCTGAATGCCGCGGGGGCGATGGCGGCGCTGCTCGCCCAGGCCGTGAAGCCCAACCTCGTCCAAACTCTGGAGGGCACCCCCGCCTTTGTCCATGGCGGCCCCTTCGCCAACATCGCGCATGGCTGCAACTCGGTGATCGCCACGCGCACCGCACTCGGCCTCGCCGACTATGTCGTGACGGAAGCGGGGTTCGGGGCTGATCTGGGCGCGGAGAAGTTCTTCGACATCAAGTGTCGGATGGCCGAGCTCGCACCGGATGCGGTGGTGATCGTGGCCACTGTGCGGGCGCTCAAGATGAACGGCGGGGTCGCGAAGGCGGATCTCGCGGCGCCCGATGTTGCCGCCGTGCAGCGGGGTGGCGCGAACCTGATGCGCCACCTGGAGAACGTCGCGCAGTTCGGCGTACCGGCGGTGGTGGCGATCAACCGCTTTGCTTCGGACACGGAAGAGGAGATCGCGGCCGTGCGCGCGATCGCCGCGGCACAGGGTTGCGAGGCGGTGGTCTGCACCCACTTCTCCGATGGCGGAGCGGGCGCTGGCGAACTGGCGGAGGCGGTCGCGGCGCTGGCGGACTCGGGCTCGGCGCGGTTCATGCCGCTCTATGACGATCGCCTGAGCCTGTTCGACAAGATCAACACGGTCGCGAAGCGGATCTACCATGCCGAGGAGGCGGTGGCAGACGCGAGCGTCCTCGCGCAGCTTCGTCGCTGGGAAGCCGACGGCTTCGGCGACCTGCCGGTTTGCATGGCGAAAACTCAGTACAGCTTCTCGACCGATCCGACCAGGCTTGGCGCTCCATCGGGACATGTGGTGCACGTGCGCGAAGTGCGCCTCGCCGCGGGCGCGGGATTTGTGGTCGCCATCTGCGGAGAGATCATGACCATGCCGGGCCTACCGCGGGTACCCGCAGCAGAGGGCATCCGCGTCAACGCGGCCGGGCAGATCGACGGACTCTCGTGAGGGGACCGGGGGGCGGGACGATGCCCCGCCGCCGCGATCAGGCCGCCTTGCGCGCCTTGTTGAGCCGCTTGATGACCATCTCCCGCTTCAGCCGCGAGAGGTGATCGATGAACAGCACGCCGTTCAGATGGTCCATCTCGTGCTGGAGACAGGTCGCGAGCAGCCCCTCGAGCCACTCATCATGCTCGGCCCCCTGCTCGTCCAGCCAGCGTACGCGGCAGCGCGCCGGCCGCTCGACATCCGCAAACTGGTCCGGGATCGACAGGCAGCCCTCCTTGTACAGGGAGCATTCGTCGGAGGTTTCGAGGATCTCGGGATTGACGAAGGCGCGCGGCTCCTTGACCGGCTTGCCCTCTTCATCCTCCTGCTCCTGCAGGTCGATCACCAGTACCCGCTTGGGCACCGCAACCTGGATCGCCGCAAGGCCGATGCCGGGCGCGTCGTACATCGTGTCGAACATGTCGGCGATGAGCGTGCGAACCTCGTCGTCGACCGCTTCCACGGGGGTGGAAATCAGCCGCAGGCGCGGATCGGGAATCTCGATGATGGGCAGGATGGCCATGGGCGCTAGCTAGGTAAGCCCCCCCGGCACGTCAAGCGATGCACTCACACCACGGGCCGCCGGGCACGCAACGCCTGTGCCAGGGTGCCCTCGTCCAGATAATCCAGCTCGCCGCCCACCGGCAAGCCATGCGCCAGCTGCGTGATCCGTACCGGATAGGCCTCGATCCGCTCTGCCAGATAGTGCGCAGTCGTCTGTCCCTCCAGCGTCGCGTTCATCGCGAGCACCACCTCGTCGACGCCGCCATCGGCCACGCGCGCGACGAGCCGGTCGATGGCGAGATCCTCCGGGCGAACGCCCTCGAGCGCCGACAGCCGCCCACCCAGAACGTGGAAGCGGCCTGGGAACAAGCGGGAGCGCTCCAAGGCCCACAGATCCGCCACTTCCTCCACGACGCACAGCGCACGCGCGTCCCGCCGCGGATCGGCACAGACGGCGCAAGGGTCGCTGGTATCGACATTGCCGCAGACCGAGCAGGTGGACAGCCGCTCGCTCACCCGCTCCAAGGCGCCGAGCAGCGGAACCAGCGCCGTTTCGCGCTTCTTGATGAGGTGCAATACGGCCCGACGCGCGGAGCGTGGGCCAAGGCCCGGCAAGCGGGACAGCGCCTGCGTCAGCGCCTCGATCTCTGGGGAAGCCATCGCTACGACAGATAGGGGGTTGCGTGCCGGGCCGCTAGCGTGTCGAGAGCGCGGATGCGCATCATCTTCATGGGCACGCCGGGCTTTGCGGTCACGATCCTGGACGCACTGGTGGCTGCCGGGCACGAGATCGTCACCGTCTACACGCAGCCGCCGCGTGCAGGAGGCCGCCGCGGCAAGGCGCCGACCCCGACGCCGGTGCACGCCCGCGCCGAAGCGCTCGGGATCCCGGTCCGGCACCCGACGACGTTGCGCACTGCCGAAGCCCAAGCGGACTTCGCAGCGTTGGGCGCGGACGTGGCAGTCGTCGCGGCCTATGGGCTCATCCTGCCGCAGGCGGTTCTGGATGCGCCGCGGCTCGGCTGTCTCAACGTCCACGCCTCGCTGCTGCCGCGGTGGCGGGGCGCCGCGCCCGTGCAGCGGGCGATCCTCGCCGGCGACGTCGAGACGGGCGTCGGCATCATGCAGATGGAGGCTGGGCTGGACACCGGCCCGGTGCGGCATGCGCTACGCACGCCGACCGGCAGGGACACGGCCGCCGAACTGACGGATCGCCTTGCGCAACTAGGTGGCGCGGCAATGGTCGAAGTACTTGGCAACATCGACGCCTATCCGCCTGTTCCCCAACCGGAAACTGGCGTCACCTATGCCGCGAAGCTCGACAAGTCCGAGGCACGGCTGCGCTTCGATGCGGCAGCGGACGCGGTAGAGCGGCAGGTCCGGGCGTTTCATCCGACGGCATTTTTCGAACTTGATGGCGAGCGCTTTCGTGTCCTGGCGGCGGACGTCTCGGACGAGACCGGCGCCCCGGGCACCGTGCTGGACGAGCGGCTTACGATCGCGTGCAACACGGGGGCGATCCGGCCCACCCTGCTTCAGCGCGCCGGCCGGGGCGCCATGCCTGCGGCAGACCTGCTGCGCGGCTTCCCCATTCCCGCGGGCACGCTGCTGTCGTGAGCCGGTTTGCGCTGACGGTCGAATATGACGGCCGCCCCTTCATGGGCTGGCAACGGCAATCGCACGGGCCGAGCGTACAGCAGGCGATCGAGGAAGCGGCTTGGCGGGTCACCGGTGAGCAGGTCGCGGTGCACGCTGCCGGCCGCACGGACGCAGGCGTCCATGCGCTCGCCATGCGGGCGCACGTCGAAATCGAAAAGACCATCCTGCCCTTCCGCCTCATGGAAGCGCTGAACGCGCATCTGCGGCCGGATCCCGTCGCCATTCTCGCCTGCGAGGCGGTGGAGGACGACTGGCACGCCCGCTTCTCGTGCGTCGGTCGCTCCTACGAATACCGGATCGTCAACCGGCGGGCGCCGCTCACCTGGGAAGCGGGTCTCGCCTGGCAAGTGCCGCAACCGCTCGATGTCGATGCGATGCAAACCGCGGCGCAGTATCTCGTCGGGCGGCACGACTTCACGACCTTCCGCTCCGCGCATTGCCAAGCCGAGAGCCCGCTACGCACCCTCGATCAACTGGACGTCGAACGGCGTGGCGACCGCGTGCTCATCCACGCCGCCGCCCGTTCGTTCCTGCACCACCAGGTTCGCTCGATGGTCGGATGCCTCGCCTTGGTGGGGCAAGGACGCTGGCGCCCAGAGCAGGTGCGCGAGGTGCTCGCCGCGCGCGATCGCTCGCGGCTGGGCCTCAATGCGCCGCCGGACGGGCTCTACTTCACCGGCGCCGTGTACCCCGCTAGCGGCTGAGCCGCGCCACCAGCTCGACATGGGTGGACCAGCGGAACTGGCCAACCGGCTGCACCCAGTCGAGCCGGTAGCCGCTCTCGCACATCATCTTCACATCTCGTGCGAAGCTGCTGGGATTGCACGAAACATACGCCACGACCGGCACCTTGCTGGCGGCGATCGCTGCTGCCTGCTCGCGAGCACCGGCACGCGGCGGATCGATCACGACTGCCGAGAACCGATCGAGTTCGGCAGGCGCCAGCGGGCGGCGGTAGAGGTCCCGATGCTCGGCAAATACGGGGCGGCCGGCGCGCGAGGCAGCGGCCTTTAGCGCCAGGATCGGCTCACGCGCTGCCTCGCCCGCATACACCTTGGCGCGCTCTGCCAACGCGAGCGAGAAGGTGCCCAGTCCGGCGAACAGGTCTGCAACGATTGGAGCGCCCCCGACCGCGTCCTTCACGCCCGCGACCAAAGCCGCCTCGCCTTCTCGCGTAGCCTGCAGGAAGGCCCCCGGCTGCAGCGCGACCGGCACGCCTGCGAAGCTGATCGTCGCGGGCTCCGGCTCCCACCGGGTCTCCGGACCATAGCCATCATCCACCGACAGGCGGGCGAGGCCGTGCCGCTCCGCAAAGCCGGTCAGCGCCTCCACTTCGGCAAGCTTGTCGCCGAGGGAGCCGGTGATCAGCACGTCGACGCCGCGATCGGTCTGCGCCAGATGCACGTCCGCGCGGCGCTTTCCCAGCATGGCCGCCAGCAGCGTCCGCAGCGGCGCGACCAGCGCGAACAGCTCCGGAAGCAGCACGTGGCATTCCATCATGTCGACAATGCGGTGGCTGCCGGTCTCCGTGAAGCCGAGCAACACCTGTCTTCCGCGACGCTCGGCATGCAGCGTTGCGCGACGCCGGGTGCGCGGCGGCGAGACAAGCGCGGGAAGGACTTCCGTCGCCAGGTTCTGAGTCGAAAGCGCGCCAAGCACGCGATCGCGCACGAACAGGGCGTAGCTTTCTTCGTCGAGATGCTGGAGTTGGCAGCCGCCGCACGCCGGGAAATGCCGGCAGGGTGGCACCTGATGATGGGAACCGGGCACCACGCTGTTGTCGGGGAGCAGCCGGTCGCCGGGGGCCGCAAAGGCTACGTGACGGCCGTCAGCGGAGATGCCCTCGCCGCGGGCCGCCACGCGCACGATCAGATCGCCGCTCACAGGCATTCTCCCATTGCGACTGGGATTCGGGCGATCAGGTCGTCGGCTGCGAACGCGGGGCCGGCAAGTCGCGCGGCGCGGCTGTGCAGCCACACGGCTTCGTCTGCGCTGCCACCGGCGGCGTGGCGCGCGGCGACGAGCCCCGCCAGGACGTCGCCGGTACCGGCGGTCGACAGCCACGACGATGCCGCGGATGCGACCACGGCCTTGCCGCCAACCCACGCGATGACCGTGTCCGCGCCCTTGTGGATCACCGTAGCGCCGCTGTTCCTGGCGGCAGCGAGTGTCGCCTCGATCTTGCTGCCGGCGGCATCGAACATGCGCGCGAACTCGCCCGAGTGAGGGGTAAGCAGCGTCGCGGCCTTGCGGGTGCGCAGACGTTCGGCAGCGGTCTCGCCCAGCAGGCTGAGCGCGTCGCCGTCGATCACCAGATCCCGCTCGCAGTCGATCGCCGCCTCGAGGAGGTCCATGGCCGCTGCGTCCCGGCCGAGGCCAGGTCCGATCACCACCGCGCCGATGCGCGGGTCCGCGAGCAGGTCGGCGAGCGCATCCCCGCCGTCGATCGTGCGGTGGACGATGGCGTCGGGGCCGCCGGTGGCAGGCTCCGGCGCCGCCAGGATCACATAGCCGGCGCCACCGTGAAGCGCCGCGCGCGCCGCGAGACGAGAGGCTCCGGCCATGCTGCCGGCGACCACGACCACCAGCCCACGATCATATTTATGCGCCTGTGCTTTCGGAGCCTGCATGGTCGGACGTGCGATGCTGCGCCAGTCAGTGACCATCTCCACGCCGATGTCGGCAACCAGGACGTGGCCGCACTTGGAGAGGCCGGCGCCGAGCAGATGCGCCGGCTTGAGCGCGCCGAGCGCCACGGTGGACGTTATCCCGTCCGGGGCGCCCAGATCGAGGCCGGTGTCGGTCTCGATACCCGAGGGGATATCGATCGCCACTGAAACGGAGGCCGCCGCAACGAGCCGCGCCAGGTGGGCGGCTACGGGAGCGTCCAGCGCGCGCGACATGCCGGTACCGAACAGGCCGTCGACCAGGATCGGCCTTGGGCTCACCTGCTCCAGGCTCTCCACCTGCCCCTGCCACGCCGCGGCATTGGCTGCGGCCGCACCGCTCGCAGGCCGGCCAATCGCCGCGACTGCCACGTCATGGCCCCAGTCGCGCAGCAGCCTCGCGACGCCATAGGCATCGCCGCCGTTGTTCCCCGGTCCCGCAAGCACCAGCGCCGGCTGCCCCGCGCCCAGCCGGGCGACTTCCCGCGCAACGGCGAGCGAGGCACGCTCCATCAGTTCGGATTGGGAGACGCCGGCACCGAAGCAGCGCTGCTCGGCAGCCCGCATCTCGTCTGCACGCAGGATGGGGGCGCCTGGAGGCAGGATCCTCATGCCCCAGCCGCTCCGTCTACACGTGCAGGCAAACGGTACCGATCGCCGCCGATCTGCACCTCGATCTCGCTGGGCGACCGCAAGCGCACGACCGCCGGCTCCGCGCCGTCCGCGGCAGTGACGCCGCTCCCGTCCCTGGCGACGAGAAGACGCCGGAAGCCGCCATCGGCACGCCGCACGGTCAACACCAGGCCCTGCTGCCCCTCACTTTGTTCGACCAAGCAGTTCTGCGCCAACTGCGTACCCTCCGCTGCGCAGGCGATCCGCAAGCCGCGGGGAGGCTCAGGCGGCCCGGCGTCGCCGCACGCTGCGAGCATCAGCGACAGAAGCCCGGTGCCGCCGCATCGCCAGAACGCCGCCGTCATCGCACGAGCTCCGCACGCACCTGAGCGATGACATCTGCGAGGATCGTCGACCACTCGGCTACGCCGTGTTCGTCTTCGATCAGGTCGTTGCGAACCTCGATGGACATGCTCGGGATGCCATGCGCCTCCGCATGCCGATTGAGCGTCGCGTTGAGCTCGCGTCCGGAATAGGGCTCATTGTCTCCCGTGACAAAACCCCGCTCCCGAAGCACCCGGATCGCGGGGTGCGCCGCCCGACTGTCCTCGTTGTAGAGAATCCCCACCTGCCAGGGCCGTTCGCGGCCATCGCTCGCGAGCCGCGGCGTGAAGCTGTGGATCGCCACGACCAGCTCGGGCCGATAGTCCTGCACCGCCTGTTCGATCGCGGCGTGATAGGGAATGTGGAACCGCTCCACGCGGGTGGACCGATCGGCCCCCTGGTTGCCGGGGATCGCGTGGCCATCGCTCAGAGCCGGGATGAGACCGCTGTGGTCGGGCTCCCGATGAAGGTCGATCACCAGCCGGGAAACGGTGCCGAGGACGGCCGGCACACCCAGGCTTGATGCGAGGCTGCGGGTCAGCGCGGCCGCGCCGATGTCGTAGCCGATGTGCAGATCCAGCAAGGCGGGCAGCACGCCAAGGCCGATGTCTGCCGGGACGTGGTTGGACGCATGATCGCATAGCAGCAGCACGCCGCCTGCGATGCCGTCGATCCGCTCGGCGGGCAAAAGATCGTTCGGGTCGGAAGAGGATACGGCAGGGCTGCGGTCTGACATGGCAGCGACCTGCCCCAGGAACGGCCGGCTGTCACCCCCGGACGGGAGGATGGCGCCTGCACGAGGCAGGGGCCATCCACGGACGTCCGCTGACGGCGTCTGATCCGCTCACTGCTTAGGCCCGACCGCAGACACGGCTGCAATCCTACAAAGCCCGCCCCTTCGTCCCGCCGCGGGATTCCCACCCTAGATCAGTGCCGTTTCGAGACACCACCACGCGGGCTCGGCATCCCGGACCGCCTCGGCTGCCGAAGCGCAGGCGGGTGTGTCCTCGAACAAGGCGAAGCAAGTCGCGCCCGAACCCGACATCCGCACCAAACGGGTACGGGGCTGGTGCTCCAGAAGGGCGAGCACGGCGTCGATGGCAGGTGCGAGCGACCGTGCCGAAGGCTCCAGGTCATTGCGGCCGGAACAGGCGACCTCCAGCAGGTTCCCGCTGCCGATCGGCCCACGGTCGACGCCGTCCCAGCGGCCGAACACCGCTGCCGTGGAGACGCCCACGCCCGGGTTCACCAGCAACGCAGGTATACCGGTGAGACCGTCCACCGGCACCAGATCCTCACCGCGCCCCCGCCCGATCGCCGTTCGGCTGAGCAGGCACGCCGGTAGGTCCGATCCGAGCGCGTCCGCACAGGCGAGCAGGTCCGGATCGTCGTGCCGTACCCCCGCGCGAGTCGCGAGCGCCCGAAGCGTTGCTGCCGCATCGGCCGATCCGCCGCCGATGCCGGACGCGACCGGAAGCCGCTTGTCGAGCAGAATTGCGCAGGGTCGATCATCACAGAAGGCCATGCGGAAACGATCGCGGGCGCGCGTGACGAGATTGTCGCCCTCCGCCTGGAGCGTGCCCGCGAACGGGCCGGTGATGACGAAGCTGTCCGCCTCGGCGTCGGCAACCGTCAGCAGATCGCCGTCCTCAACGAACGCGAACAGGGTCTCTAGAGCGTGATAGCCATCGGGACGGCGGTGCCGGACATGAAGCGCGAGGTTGAGCTTCGCGCGAGCCACTTCGCGGATCATGAGCGAGGCGACGCCGAGGCCGCGGGCAATCCTTGCAGGACCTTCTCCGCCAACTGCGCATCCTTCGACGGGTCCGCGTCCAGACGGGCAGCGGACCAAGCATAGCGTGCTTCATAGCGGCGGCCGAGCCGCCAAAGCACGTCTCCCAGATGTTCCTGCACCGTCCCGCTCACCTCGTTGGCACGGGCTGCCTGCTCCAGCAGCGGCAGAGCCCGGGCCGCGTTCCCCTGTCGATAATAGGCCCATCCAAGCGAATCCGCGATGTTGAGATCCTCCGGGGCAAGCTGATGGGCCTGCTCGAGCATCGCGATGGCTGCAGGCAGGTTCTGGTTCCGCTCGACCTGTGCATAGCCGAGATAATTGAGGACCAGCGGCTCTGCGGGCGCGACCTCGACGGCGCGGCGCAAGACCGGCAGCGCCTCGTCCCACCGTCCCGCCTGCTCCAGCGCTGCCCCTCGCTGGAGCAGCAACGTCCAGTCCGGCGGTTCCCCTTCCCGATCGAGCGCCGTCGCATAAGCAGCAGCGGCCTCCACGAACCGACTCTTCTCGGCGAGCAGGTCTCCCAGCCGGCGTGCATCCTCCCCGCTGCTATCGGAGCCGGAGGAGAGCACCGCGGCTGCAGCGATGGCGGCATCCTCCTCGCCGGCGCGCGCCAGCACGGCCGCCTCTGCGGCACGCCCCTCGCGAGCAAACGGGCTTCCGGCGGAGATCGCCGCCAGCGCCTGATGCGCCTTGGCATCGGCGCCCTCCAGCGACAGCGCGTCGGCGAGTGCGATCCGTGCCCGGTCGTAGCGCGGATCGAGGACCAGGGCCGCACGCGCGAGGGCGATCGCGAGGGACGCGGTCTCCTCGGACGCGAGATCCTTGGCAACGCGCGTCAGGAAGCGCGAGGCCCCGAACCTTGCGCCGCCCTTTGCACCCCGCCCCAGCCGCTGGCGGTAGAGCGCGAGCACGGGATCCTCTCCAGCCAGCAAAGCCCGCGCGGCGTCTCGCTTGCCCTTACCCGCGAGCAGCGTGGCGGCGGCCAGCCGGAACTGCTGGTCCTCCTGCAGGGCGCCGAGTTGTGCTTGGACCGCCACCACCCCCTCTGCCGTGCGACCGCTTGCGAGGAGGATCAGCGCGTGGTTCTCGGACGCATAGCGGCGGTCGAGGGCGTCGCCTTCTCGCGAGGCGAACTGCAGTGCGGCTGCCGGGGCGCCCCGATCGAGCGCAAGCCATGCGGCAAGCACCGGTTGCAGGAAGTCGAGCGGACCTTCGCCAAGCGCCTCCACTGCCCCAGACGCACGATCCGGCTGCCGAGCCACCACCGCATCCGCGAACTCGAGAACAGCGGCATCTGGCGGCGCAACGCCCGCACGCGTCAGCACCGCCAGCGACTTGCGGGCAAGCGCGAGGTCTCCGCTCGCCAGCCCCTCGCGATACGCACGGATTGCGACCACTTCACTGCCGGGCCGGGCAGCGAGTGCGAGCGCGTAATAGCGTGCAGCCGCGTCCACAGCGCCGTCCGCATCCGCCGCGCGTGCACGAACATAGGCGGGCAGGTTCTCCTCGGCGGCGGCGGCAGGCGGCGCAACGGCAACACCCGCTGACGCGACGGCGCTCAGCAGCAGGCGCTTACATGTTGGGATAGTTCGGTCCTCCCCCACCCTCAGGCACCACCCAGTTGATGTTTTGCGTCGGATCCTTGATGTCGCAGGTCTTGCAGTGGACGCAGTTCTGGGCGTTGATCACGAAGCGCGGCTTGGCGCCCTCGGTCTCCACCACCTCGTAGACCCCCGCGGGACAATAACGCTGCGCCGGCTCGTCGAACATCGGCAGGTCGTAATCGATCGGAATGTCGGGATCGCGCAGCGTGAGGTGGACCGGCTGATCCTCCTCATGGTTGGTGTTCGACAGGAACACCGAGGAAAGACGGTCGAACGTCAGCTTCCCGTCCGGCTTCGGATAGGCGATCGGCTGGACCTGATCCTTGCGCCAAAGGCTCTCGTGATCCGGATGGTGGCGCATCGTGAACGGCATGCGGATGCCCCAATGCTCGGCCCACATGGTGATGCCGGAGAGCCCCGAGCCGACGAAGTCGCCGAACTTCTTGACCAGCGGCACCACGTTGCGGACCTTGCGCAATTCCTCATACACCCAGCTCGCCTCATAGGCGCGGGGATATGCGTCGAGCGTGTCGCCGGCGCGTTCGGCCACGATGGCGTCGAAGGCGGCCTCGGCCGCGAGCATCGCGGTTTTCATCGCCGTATGCGTGCCCTTGATCCGCGGCACGTTCACGAAGCCTGCCGAGCAGCCGATCAGGGCGCCGCCGGGGAAGACCAGCTTGGGTACGGATTGCCAGCCGCCGTCGTTGATCGCACGCGCGCCATAGGACACGCGCTTGCCGCCCTCCAGGATCTTGGCGATCTCCGGATGCGTCTTCCACCGCTGCATCTCGTGGAACGGCGAAAGATGGGGATTGGAATAGTTGAGCCAGGTGACGAGGCCCAGCGCCACCTGCCCGTTCGCCTGGTGATACAGGAAGCCGCCGCCGTTGGTGCCGCGGGTTTCCGACAGTGGCCAGCCTTGCGTGTGGATCACCCGTCCGGGCACATGCTTTTCGGGCGCAATGTCCCAAAGCTCCTTGATGCCGATGCCATAGACCTGCGGCTGCGCATCCTTCGCGAGTTCGAAGATGCGGATCAGCTCCTTGCTGAGGTGCCCTCGGACGCCCTCTGCAAGGAAGGTATATTTGGCGTGGAGCTCCAATCCGGGCTGCCAGTCCGGCTTGCGGGTACCGTCGCGCGCAATGCCCATGTCGCCGGTCGCGACGCCCTTGACCGATCCATCTTCGTGGAACAGCACCTCGGCCGCGGCGAAGCCGGGGAAGATCTCGACGCCGAGACCCTCGGCCTGTTCCGCCAGCCAGCGGCACAGGCTGCCGAGCGAGCAGGTATAGGTTCCCTCGTTCGACATGAACGGCGGCAGCGCGAAGTGCGGCATTTCCGTCTTGCCCGTGGCGTTCAGGATCCAGTGATGGTTCTCCGTCACCGGCACCTCTGCGAGCGGGCAGCCCTGATCGCGCCAATCCGGCAAAAGCTCGTCCAGCGCGCGCGGGTCGATCACCGCTCCAGAGAGGATGTGGGCGCCGACTTCGGACCCCTTCTCCAGCACGCAGACCGCGATCTCGCGACCGGCCTCGTTGGCCAGCTGCTTCAGCCGGATCGCAGCCGACAGACCTGCGGGGCCCGCGCCGACGATCACGACGTCATAGGGCATT
The DNA here is from genome assembly GCF_039522995.1 of Sphingomonas molluscorum. Taxonomy (NCBI): domain Bacteria; kingdom Pseudomonadati; phylum Pseudomonadota; class Alphaproteobacteria; order Sphingomonadales; family Sphingomonadaceae; genus Sphingomonas; species Sphingomonas molluscorum. The sequence goes on from NZ_BAAAEL010000006.1 coordinate 284,804, forward strand.
GATTCCCGCTCGTTCATGCACTCCTACTCCCACGCTCGCTGCGGCACCGTGTCGTCGCGTACCTGCAACGTCTTGTCGGCAGCGGAATTCATTCAGATTGACCGCGGCGTCAACCCGGTGGCCTATATAGGGTGATGGGGGCGGATCAGCATCTCGATTGGCGAAATATCGCGGCAAGCACACTGGATTGGTGGCTTGAGGCGGGTGTCGACACGCTGGTCGAAGAACGGCCGCGCGATTGGTTGGTTCCAGAGGCGCTGCCGGCACCTACTCCACTTCCGCCGGCAGCACCTGCGGCAGCGCCGAGCACAGGCTATCCGGCCAATTATGAGGAATTCCTCGCCTACCGCATGGGGGATCAGGCACCCGACGCAAAATGGGCGCCGGCGCGCGTCGCGCCGAGCGGGGATCCGGCCACTGCGAAGCTGATGGTGCTGACCGACGTTCCCGAAGAGGCGGACGCCGGCGCCGGACACCTGCTTGCCGGCCCCGAAGGCCACCTGCTCGACCGGATGCTGACGGCGATCGGTTTGGCCCGCGAACAGACGCTGATCGCCTCCGTCTGCGTCGCCCGCCCACTTGCGGGGCGAGTGCCACGTGCGAGCGCCGCAGAACTCGAGGCGATGGCCCGGCACCTGGTGGGGATCGTCCGCCCCAGGCGGCTGTTGCTGCTCGGCCAGATCGCAAGTCGCGCCGTGCTCGGCTCGAAGGCTGGCGCGCACGGCGACTGTTCGGACGTGCTCAGCGATGACAATTTGGCGTGCAAGGCGGTCGCTACCTACCACCCGCGGGTGCTGCTGGAGCGACCGATGTGCAAGGCGGAGGCCTGGCGCGACTTGCAGCTGTTGATCGAGGAAAACGACGCGTGAAAATCGCTCTTGCGGTAGGCGCCCTGTTGCTGGCGGCTCCTCTGGCCGCCAACGCCAGCGATCTCGACGAGGGTCGCGTCCCTGCGCGGGGCAGCGCGAAACACGGCGCTCTCGAGGGCGTCCCTCGCCAATTGAGCAGCGAAGAGCGCACAGCCTATCGCTCGGTGTTCGCAGCGATCCGGGATACGCGCTGGGCCGATGCACAGCTTCAGCTCGATGCGCTCAAGCCGGGCCCGCTGCACGCCATTGCCCGTGCCGAGCTCTATACGGCGCCCAATTCTCCCAAGGTCGCGCTGGAGCCTTTGCTCGCGCTTCTGGCGGAAGCGCCCGAACTCCCGGAGGCGCCGCAGCTCGCGCGTCTTGCGCAGCTTCGCGGCGCGGCCTCCCTTCCCGCGCTGCCCAGCCAACAGCGCATGACCTGGTTCGATGGTGCGCCGACGCGCGTCCGGACGCGCGCGATCCGCAGCGACCAGGTGGCCGCCGAACTTGCCATCGCCATGAAGCCGTTCGTCAAGCTCGACGATGGCCCTGCGGCCGAGGCGTTGCTCACTCAGCGTGCGAGCGAGCTCACGCCTGAGGCGCTGACGGAATGGCAGCAACGCGTCGCCTGGATCTATTTCGTGGCCGGGGACGACGGCAACGCCCGCCGGGTCGCGCGGCTCGCACAGAGGGGGCAAGGCGACTGGGCTGCGCAGGCGGACTGGACGCAGGGCCTCGCCGCATGGCGGCAAAAGGACTGCGCCGCGGCGCAGGTGGCGTTCGGCGACGTCGCCCGTCGTGCCACCGATACCGAGCTGCGCTCCGCCGGCCTCTATTGGGCGACCCGGGCGGACATCGCGTGCGGTCGTCCGGACCTGGTGCAGCCGCGCCTGCAAAGCGCCGCGCAATATGGCGAAACCTATTACGGTCTGCTCGCCCGGCAGGCGCTGGGCATGGTCGACCGCAAGTCGGCCCCTGAGCGCGTGACGGCGGACTGGCAGGCACTGGAACGGCGCCCGAATGTCCGTGTCGCGGCCGCCCTGTCCGAGATCGGCGAGGCGGCACTGGCCGACCAGGTTCTGCGGCACCAAGCCAGGATCGGCGATGCCAGCGACTATGCTGCGCTCACGCGCGTCGCGGGCAGCATGAACCTGCCGGCGACGCAGCTTTGGCTTTCTCATAATGCGCCTGTCGGGGCGAAGCCCGTCCTGGAGGCCCGTTACCCGGCACCAGACTGGACGCCGGACGGCGGTTGGCGCGTGGACAAGGCACTGGTCTACGCCCACGCCTTGCAGGAGTCGAAGTTCAACCCACAGGTTGTGAGCCCCGCGGGCGCCTTTGGCCTGATGCAGATCATGCCGGCAGCCGCGAGCGACTTCGGTCGTGCCAAGGGCGTGACGATCGATCGCTCTGCCCTCGCCCGCCCTTCCACCAACATCGAAGTGGGCCAAAGCTATCTTGAGAAGCTGCGCGACATGCAGGCGACCGGCGGGCTGCTGCCCAAGGTGATCGCCGCCTATAATGCGGGGCCGAGCCCGGTACAGGCCTGGGACCTGCAGGCGCACGACGGCGGAGATCCGCTCCTCTACATCGAATCGATCCCCTATTGGGAGACGCGCGGCTACGTGATGTCGGTGCTGCGCAACTACTGGATGTACGAAAAGCAGGAGGGGAAAACCTCCGCCAGCCGCGCGGCGCTCGCGCAGGGCATGTGGCCGAAGTTCCCCGGAGCCAAGGGCGGCGGCGCGGTGCGTCTCAGCAGCAACGGTCGCTCGTCCGTCGCCCATGCCAATTGATCCAGCGCGGGCGTTCGTTCCGGTCCGCATTGCTGTTCTGACCGTCTCCGACACCCGCACGCTTGCGGAGGATCGGTCGGGCGATACCCTTGTCACGCTGTTGAGCGAGGCAGGTCATGTGCTCGCCGATCGCGCGCTGCTTCCCGACGACGTTGCCGCGATCGTTGGGCGGTTGCACGGATGGATCGACGATCCGGCGATCGATTGTATCCTGACGACCGGCGGCACAGGCGTGACCGGGCGCGACGTCACGCCCGAAGCCGTGGAGCGCGTCGCGGACAAGATGATCCCTGGTTTCGGCGAGCTCTTCCGCTGGCTGAGCTATGCGAAGATCGGCACGTCGACCGTCCAATCGCGCGCCTGCGCCTGCGTCTCCCGGGGCACCTATGTGTTCGCCCTTCCCGGCTCCACCGGAGCCGTTCGCGACGGTTGGGAAGGCATTCTCGCCTCACAACTGGATAGCCGCCACACGCCCTGCAATTTCGTCGAGTTGATGCCCCGCCTGCGCGAGCACTGATTGCCGCGGGGTTGATTCCACGTTCTTCTTATGTTCTTTCTGCGTCATGGCTCGCAATGCCCGTGGCGCAACGATCAACAGCACCAGCACCCGCTTCAACCTGCCGGAGCGGGAGGCGGATGGCGACTGGCTGGATGCCCGCGAGGCGATCGACGGTGCGCCACCGCCGGTGCGTACCAGCGTGGGCCTGCTCACCCCCCGCACGATCATCAGCTACAACCGGTCGCCCGACATCGGCTTCGATCGCTCGGTGAACCCCTACAATGGCTGCGAACATGGCTGCATCTACTGCTTCGCGCGACCGAGCCATGCCTTCCATGATCTGTCCCCGGGCATCGACTTCGAGACACGGCTGTTTGCCAAGCCGGATGCGCCTGCGCTGCTCCGGGCCGAGCTTTCGAAGCCCGGCTACCAGGTCCGGCCGATCGCCTTCGGCACCAACACCGATCCCTATCAGCCGATCGAAGCCGACTGGCGGATTGCTCGGGCATGCATCGAGGTGCTGTCCGAGTGCGACCATCCGCTGACCATCACCACCAAGTCCGACCGCGTGGTGCGCGACCTGGATCTACTGGCGCCCATGGCGACGAAGGGCCTCGTCTCCGTCGCGATGTCGATCACTTCGCTCGATCCTGTGATCGCCCGCACCCTCGAACCGCGCGCGCCGCACCCGCGCAAGCGGCTCGCCGCAGTGGCCGCCCTCACCGCAGCCGGAATCCCCTGCTCCGTCTCCGTAGCCCCGGTGATCCCCGCGATCACCGATGGAGAGCTGGAGCGCATCCTGGAACAGGCGGCGGCCGCGGGCGCATGCGGCGCCTTCTTCCTCCCCGTCCGTCTGCCCTGGGAGGTCGCCCCGCTGTTCCGCGCATGGCTCGACACGCATTTTCCGGACCGTGCCGAAAAGGTGATGGCAATCCTCCGCTCCTTACGCGGCGGGCGGGTCAACGATCCGAACTTCTTCACGCGCATGCAGGGCTCGGGCCCCTGGGCCGAGTTGATGCGGACCCGGTTCCGCATCGCGATCCGCCGCTACGGACTGGAACGCGGGCGTGCGCCGCTGAACTGCGACCGGTTTCGCCGGCCGAGGGGACGGCAGGGCGATCTGTTCGACTAAGCGGGCTGTAAGGGAACCGCCGGGGGCTCCGCGCGCTCTCCACCCCGGAGACGCCATGACCCGTACCTACATAGCCGCGGCGGTCGCTACCGCCCTGATCGTGACGCCGACGCTTCCTGCCTCGGCACAGACAGCCCGCACCATCTCCCGGTCCGACAAGGCTCAGGGTGCGCAGGCCCATCCCCAACTGCTGTCGGAGTTCGGCGGCGCCTATACAGGGCCTCAGGCGGCGTTCGTCGAACGGGTCGGCAAGCGCGTGGCCGTCCAGTCCGGTCTCTCGAACGCGCAGGGCGACTTCACGGTGACCCTGCTCGACTCGCCGGTCGAGAACGCGTTCGCGATCCCCGGTGGCTATGTCTATGTCACGCGCCAGTTGCTGGCGTTGATGAACAGCGAGGCGGAACTCGCAGCGGTGCTCGGCCATGAGGTCGGGCATGTCGCCGCGCGACATTCGAACAAGCGCAACACCCGGGCGACCCTCGGGGGACTTCTGTCAGCCGGCGTGGGCTGGCTCACTGGAAGCGACGTCCTGGGACGCATCGCCAGCACGGGCACGCAGCTCTACACCCTGGGGTTCAGCCGCTCGCAGGAATATGAGGCGGACGGCCTGGGGGTCCGCTATGCCACCGCCGCGGGCTATGATCCCTATGGCATGTCTGCGATGCTTCGCCAGCTGAACGACGACCAGACGCTCGCCGCCCGGATCGAGGGTCGGCAAGCCGATGCGGTGCCGACCTGGGCGAGCACCCATCCGAACGGTGCGGATCGTGTCGCTCGCGCGCGCCAGCTTGCGCAGCAGATGCGCGCCGCGCCCGCTTCGAACGTCCAGGACACCGCGTTTCTGCGCATGCTCGATGGCCTGCCGTATGACGACAACCCGGCACAGGGGATCATCGAGGGCCAGACCTTCCGCCATCCGCAGCTGCGGCTGCAGTTTACTGCTCCAGCAGGCTACAAGATCGACAACGGCACCGATGCGGTGACAGTCGCGGGAACCGGTGGGCAAGCGCAGTTCCGGGCCGCGGCCGCCACCACCGACCTGTCCGGCTTCGTACGAGCGCGCCTGGGGGAACTTGGCGCTCGGGACACGTCTAGTGTCGAACTGCGGAGCGGCGAGGTGAACGGGCTTCCGATGGTGCAGGGCACCGTCTCCGCGACCAGCAACGGCCGCACGGTGGATGCGACCGTCGTAGCCTATCGCTTCCCGTCCGCCACCTATTACTTCCTCGTGGTGACGCCCTCGGGCAATCGCCTCGGCGCCTTTGCGAGCATGGTGTCCAGCGTGGCGCAACTGTCGCCGCAGGCAGCCGCCGCGATCAAGGGGAAGCGGATCCGCATCGTGACGGTGAAAGCCGGCGACACGATCGACAGCCTCGCGCGCCAGATGGCCTATCCGAACTACCAGCGGGAGCGGTTCGTAACCCTCAACGGTCTTGAGGACACGCCCACGCTCACGCCGAGCCGACTGGTCAAGCTGGTCGTCGCCGGCTGAGCTTCAGGCGACGGCCGCCAGCCGCTTCGAGTCGGCCGCGCGCAGGTTGGCGGACGTGATCCCCGGCAGGCGCTCGACGTGGCTGGTGAGTTCCCCATCGAGCAGATAGTCGCGCCCTAGCAGCAGATGCGCCGTGGTCTCGCCCGCTGCGGTGACTTCGGCCCAAACTTCACCCCGCGCGCCGCGGTGTCCGGCCAACAGGATCGCCAGCGCCGGGAGCGCCGTGGCGTCGTCGACCTTGAGTTCGAGGGTCAGTCGGACGCTGTTTGCCAGCGCCTCGAATGGCTTCACCGCCTTCACCGTCACGCGCGCGCTTTCGTCGCCGGGGCGACGATCGAGTTCGAGCGTCATGAGCCCGCACCCGCCGAGCTTGCTGGCTTCCTCCAGCGCATCGGCGGCAGCATCCTCGAAACAGGTGGCGATGCACTGGCCGCTCGCGTCCGACAGGGTCGCCATCATGTACCGCTTGCCGCGCGCGGACGTACGCCAGCGCGCATCCTCGACCAGTGCGGCAACCGTAGCCCCCGAACGACCGCCCTCCGGCACCGGCGTGTCGGCGAGCGCCGCGATGCTGCGCGCGCCATGGACCTTCGCGAGATGCGCATAGCGGTCGAGCGGATGGGCAGAGAAGTAGAACCCGAACGCCTCGCGCTCTGCCGAGATCGCCTGCGTCATCGACCAGTGCGCATCCGGCAGCCGGATCGCCGGCTCGGCCGCGCCGCCGCCGATGCCGAACAAGCCGCCCTGGCCGCTCAGCTTGTTCTCCTGCGTCCGCGCCGCGACTCCCAGGACGATCTCGGCAGCGCCCGCCACCGCGGCGCGATCGGGCACGATGCTGTCGAAGGCACCGGCAGAAGCGAGCGTTTCCAGCTGGCGCTTGTTGAGCAGCCGCGGGTCCGCGCGATGGGCGAAGTCGTCCAGCGTCTTGAAAGGACCGTTTGCGCGGCGCTCCTCGACCAGAAGCTCCATCGCCCGCTCGCCCACGCCCTTGAGCGCCGCGAGGGCATAGCGAACCGCCAGTCCGTCGCCGTGCGGCTGCACGTCGAACTCCGCCTCGCTCGCATTGAGGTCGGGCCCCAGGCAGGCGATGCCGAGCCGCTTCATGTCGTCGACGAAGATGGCGAGCTTGTCGGTCTGCGCCATGTCGAAGCACATCGACGCGGCGAAGAACTCGTGCGGGTAATGCGCCTTCAGCCAGGCGGTCTGGTAGGCGAGCAGCGCATAGGCGGCCGCGTGCGATTTGTTGAAACCATAGCCGGCGAACTTGTCGATCAAGTCGAAGAGCTCGTTGGCTTTCGCCTCGGGAATGTTGTTCACCTTCGCGCAGCCCTCGACAAAGATCGAGCGCTGCGCGTCCATCTCCGCCTGCACCTTCTTGCCCATCGCGCGACGCAGCATGTCGGCGCCGCCCAGGCTGTAGCCGGCCAGGATCTGGGCGGCCTGCATCACCTGTTCCTGGTAGACGAAGATCCCGTAGGTCTCCTTCAGGATCGGCTCGAGCAGGTCGTGCGGATAGACGATCTCCTCGCGGCCCGCCTTGCGCGCCCCGAAGCTCGGGATGTTGTCCATCGGACCCGGCCGGTAGAGCGACACGAGCGCGATGATGTCGCCAAAGTTGGTCGGCCGCACGGCAGTCAGCGTGCGGCGCATGCCTTCGGATTCCAGCTGGAACACGCCGACCGTCTCGCCGCGCTGGAGAAGCGCATAGACCCCCTCGTCGTCCCACGGCAGACTGTCCAGATCGACGGTGACCCCGCGCTTGGCGAGCAGCTGCACGCCCTTCTTCAGGACCGACAGCGTCTTCAGGCCGAGGAAGTCGAACTTCACCAGACCCGCGCCCTCGACATATTTCATGTCGAACTGGGTGACCGGCATGTCCGAGCGGGGGTCGCGGTACAGCGGCACCAACTCGGCCAGTGGCCGGTCCCCGATCACCACGCCGGCGGCGTGAGTGGAGCTGTGGCGTGGCAGGCCCTCAAGCCGCATCGCAAGGTCGAGCAGGCGCCGGACATCGTCCTCGCGCTCATATTGGTGCGCAAGCTCGCTGACGCCATTGATCGCGCGTTCGAGCGTCCACGGATCGGTCGGATGGTTCGGGACCAGCTTGGCGAGCCGATCGACCTGGCCATAGCTCATCTGCAGCACGCGGCCGGTGTCCTTCAACACCGCGCGCGCCTTCAGCTTACCGAAGGTGATGATCTGCGCCACCTGATCACGGCCGTATTTCTGCTGGACGTAGCGGATCACTTCGCCACGCCGCGTTTCGCAGAAGTCGATGTCGAAGTCGGGCATCGACACGCGTTCCGGGTTGAGGAAGCGTTCGAACAGCAGACCGAGCTTGATGGGGTCGAGATCGGTGATCGTCAGTGCCCAGGCGACGGCCGATCCGGCGCCCGAGCCGCGACCCGGACCCACCGGAATGTCGTGGTCCTTCGCCCATTTGATGAAGTCGGCGACGATCAGGAAATAGCCGGGGAAGCCCATCTGGATGATGATGCCGACCTCGAACTCCAGACGTTCGAAATACTCCGGGAAGCGCGCCCGCAAGGCGGGTTCGTCGAGCTCCGTCCCCTCCCCGTCTTCCAGTTCCACGATCTTGCGAAGCCGCGCCACGAGCCCGGCGAAGGCGTCTTCGCGCAGCCGCGTCGCCTCGCCTTCGCGATCACCGGCAAGGCTGGGCAGGATCGGCTTGCGCTTCGGAGCGGCCACGGCGCAGCGCTGCGCCACCACCAGCGTGTTCGCGATCGCCTCCGGCAGGTCCTCGAACAGCGCCCGCATCGTGTCCGCGGGCTTCATCCAGAGATCAGGAGAACTCCGCTGGCGGTCCTCGCTTGCGACATAGCTGGAGCTCGCAATGCATAGCATCGCGTCGTGCGCTTCGTGGAAATCGGGATCGGCGAAGCAACAGGGATTCGTGGCGACCAGCGGCAGGTTGCGGTCATATGCCAGATCGAGCAGCGCCGCCTCTGCGCGTTGCTCGATCTCCTCGTTCCGCCGGCAAAGCTCCACATAGAGCCGGCCGGGAAACAGCGCCTCCAGCTGGTCCGCATAGGCAAAGGCCGCTGTCTCCTGCCCCTCCGCGAAGAGACGGGCGAGCGCCCCTTCGCCGCCCGCGGTCAACGCCAGCAGGCCATCGGTGCACCCTTCAAGCGCCGAGAGTGGCACATGGGCGGGGATCTCGACCGGGCGATCGAGATGCGCCTTCGACACTAGCGCGCAGAGGTTTTCGTAGCCGCGCATGTCCTGCGCATAGAGGGCCAGCCAGTCGAGCGGCGGCTCCACCCCCTCCGGCACCGGGCGCGCAACGCTGAGAAGGGTGCCGATGATCGGCTGCACGCCCTCGGCCTTGCAGGCGTCCGAGAATGCCATCGCCGCGTAGAGGCCGTTACGGTCGCTCAGGGCGATCGCGGGAAACCCGAGCTTGGCAGCCTTCTTCGCGATCACCTTGGGATCGATCGCGCCTTCGAGCATGGTGAAGGAGGAAAAGGTGCGAAGTGGTACGAACCCGGAATGCGGCATGCCCGATGCCTAGCCCAGATCGCGTGATTCTTCCAGCGCGCCGACCGGTGGAACGTCCGCGGCGACCCGCCGTTCTGGTCCGAACCGAACGGGAGTTGCGCGATGGCCGATTTTCGAACTTCCTCCCAGGATCCGTTTGCCGCCTTTCCCGGAACGGGCGCCGGATGGGGCTGGATCCTCCTCTATGGGATCGCCTCTGCCATTCTAGGGCTGCTCGCCTTCGCCTGGCCCTTCTCCGCCACCGTCGCGGTCACGATCGTGGTCGGAAGCTTCTTCCTGATCTCCGGCGTCCTCGCGATTATTGCGGGCTTCGCGGGGAGAGGACATGACGTCCGCGGCTATTCGATCGCCTACGGCATTCTTTCGGTCATTGTGGGCCTGATGCTGATGTTCCGGCCCGTGGCCGGCGCGATCTCCCTGACCCTGCTGGTCGCGATCTGGCTTGCGGTGCGCGGGCTGATGGAAATTCGCTGGGGCCTGAAGCTTCGCCGGCTCCGTGGGCTGATGCTGGTCCTCGGCGCGGTGAATCTGGTGCTGGCCATCCTGATCCTGGCGACCGTGCCATTCTCCGCGCTGACCCTGCCGGGCTACATCCTCGGCTTCAGCTTCCTGCTCGGCGGCATCACGGCGATCGCGAGTGCGATCAGCCACCGCGCGGGTGCACCCGCCTTCGACGTATCCCGCTGAACGATCAGGCGCCGAGCAGACGCTCGATATCTGCGGCGATCGCCTCTGGCTTGGTAGTGGGAGCATAGCGCGCCACCACCTTGCCGGAGCGATCCACCAGGAACTTGGTGAAGTTCCACTTGATCGACTTGCTGCCAAGCAAGCCGGGAGCCTCGGCCGCAAGAGCGCGGAAAAGCGGCGCTGCATTCTCCCCGTTGACGTCGATCTTCGCGTATAAGGGGAAGGTGACATCATAGGTCAGCGAGCAGAAGCTCGCGATCTCGGCAGCGTCGCCGGGCTCCTGGGCGCCGAACTGATTGCAGGGGAACCCCAGCACCGAAAAGCCCTGGTGGGAATACCGCCGCTGCAGCGCCTCGAGCCCCTCGTACTGCGGCGTGAAACCGCACTTCGACGCAACGTTGACGATCAGCAGGACCTCGCCGGCATGGTCGGCAAGCGTGTCGACACTGCCGTCCGAACGCGTCACGGGAAGATCGGTGATCGTGGTCATCGGCGGCTCCTGCTCAGTCCAATTTGCCTTCGTGTAGGCGCACGACACGATCCATTCGCTGGGCAAGGCGTTCGTTGTGCGTGGCGATCAGCGCTGCGGACCCCTCATGGCGAACCAGGCGCAGGAACTCGGCCAGGACCACATCGGCCGTCGCCTCGTCCAGATTGCCAGTAGGCTCGTCCGCGAGCACGAGCGCCGGCTGCGTAGCCAAGGCACGCGCCACCGCCACCCGCTGCTGTTCGCCGCCGGACAACTGGCTGGGGCGATGCCCCAGTCGATGGCCAAGTCCCAGTGCCGTCAGCAGCGCCTGCGCACGCGCCTCGGCGTTCGGCCGGTCGCTCCCAGCGATCAACTGCGGCAGCACGACGTTCTCCACCGCGTTGAAGTCCGGCAGCAGGTGATGGAACTGGTAGATGAAGCCCAGCCGCTCCCGCCGCATCGCCGTACGTCCGGCGCTGTCCAGACGCGCCGCCTCGACGCCGGCGATCCGGATCGATCCTTCGAACCCGCCTTCGAGGAGGCCGACCGCCTGGAGCAGGGTCGACTTGCCCGAACCCGACGGCCCGAGCAGCGCGACGATCTCGCCGGGCTGGACCAGCAGGTCGACGCCACGCAGCACGTGGATCGTCTGTTCCCCCTGGGTGAAGCTGCGGCGCAGCTCCTGGGTCTGCAGGACGGGATCAGTCATAACGGAGCACCTGCACGGGATCGGTGTTGGCGGCCTTCAGGGCCGGATACAGCGTGGCGAGGAAGGCCAGCAGCAGCGCGACGACGGAGATGGCGGTAATTTCCACCGGGTCGACCTTTGACGGCAGCGTGGTCAGGAAGCGGACGGTCGGGTCCCAGATGTTCTGGCCCGTCACGAGCCCGATGAATCCGACCACGCTTTGGCGGAAGTGGAGGAACACGAAGCCCAGCACGAGCCCTGCCCCGACGCCGAGCGCCCCGACGGTCGTGCCGACCGTCATGAAGATCCGCAGCAGGCTCGCCCTGCTTGCCCCCATGGTCCGCAGGATCGCGATGTCGCGCGTCTTGGCGCGCACCAGCATGATCAGCGACGACAGGATGTTGAACACGGCAACGAGGATGATGATCGACAGCACGGTGAAGGTGACGATACGATCGACCGCGAGCGCCTCGAATAGCTGCGAGTTGAGCTGGCGCCAGTCGACCAGTCGCCCACGAGCGCCCACCTTGTCCGCCAGGGGCGCCAAGATGCGCTCGACGCGATCGGCATCGTTGGTGTTGATCTCGACCATGTTCACGCCGTCGCCGAGCATCAGCAGGGTCTGCGCATCCTCCATCGGCATGATGACGAACGCCTTGTCATAGTCGTAGACGCCGACTTCGACGATCGCTCCGACCCGATAGCTCACCATCCGGAGCGCGGTGCCGAAGGGCGTCGCCGGGCCTTGCGGGTTGATGATCGAGATGTCGCTCCCCACCGACGCGCCCAGGGACTCCGCCAGGCGCGACCCGATCGCGACCGTTCCGCTGTTGGGCACGAGCGACGTGAGCGAGCCGGCCTTCACATTGTCGCGGATCGTGGGATTGCCCAGGATGTCGGGCACCTCCATGCCGCGTACCAGCACGAAATCGGACCTGCCTTCCAGCGTCGCGAACAGCGGCTGCTCGATCAGCGGGGTCGCCGAAGTCACGCCGGGTGTCTTGCGCGCGTCGTCCAGAACCTGCCGCCAGTCCCGCAGCACGCCGTTGTAGCCTTGCACCACTGCGTGGCCGTTCAATCCCACGATCTTGTCGAACAGCTCCGCTCGAAAGCCGTTCATCACGCTCATCACGATCACCAGGGCGGCAACGCCCAGCATCACGGCGATCAGGCTGATCCCGGCGACGAGGGCGATGAACGCCTCCCCCCTTCCGGGCAGGAGGTAGCGTCGGGCGATCATGCGCTCGTAGCTGGACAGGAGCATCGGCTGGGCAGGTCTCGCAAGAGAAACAGATGAGCACGCCTGTAGGTGGCGTGGCGGAGAGAGGCAATCTGCCCTGTTGCCGAATGAACACACGGTTAAGCGATTCTCTTAGGAGAGCGGCGCAGGCTGGTGACAAGGTCCGGCGCGCGACGTAGCAAGTCCTCACGAAACGCAGGCAAACAGGCCGTGGTTCGGGGAGGCTTTCAAGCCCCGCTGTCCTTAAGGGGAAGCAGCGCGCGGGCAGGAAGCTGACAAGGGGGCTGACGAGTGATCGTCACGCAGGCGCTCGGATCGGAAACGGTCCGAGCGTTTGTCGTTTCGGGTTCCGCCGGTCCTCTTGAAAGGCCAATCCCGTTCACCAAATCCTCTGATGAGCGATGCCTTCGGGGTCGCTCGGGAGCCGGGCAGATGCCGGCATCCCAGACAAGCAACTTGCTCATTGGAGGATTTGCATGCGCCAGTTCGATTTCACCCCGTACCGCCGTTCGACGATCGGCTTCGATCGCCTTTTCGACATGCTGGAGGCTTCGGCCCGGCAGGCCTCGTCGGAGAATTACCCGCCGTTCAATCTCGAGCGCCTCGCCGAAGACCGCTATCGCATCACGCTCGCGGTCGCCGGCTTCAAGCCCGAGGAGATCGACATTACCGCACAGCAGAACATGCTGCTGGTGACGGGCAAGAAGGCTGCCGAGACGGATGCACAGCGTAGTGCATTCCTGCACCTTGGCATCGCCAACCGCAGCTTCGAGCGTCGCTTCGAACTCGCCGATTTCGTGCGCGTGGAAAGCGCCAACCTCGCCGACGGCCTGCTCGTGATCGAGTTGGTTCGCGAGGTTCCGGAAGCAATGAAGCCGCGCAAGATTGCGGTCTCGACCGGTGCGGCTCCGGCCGTGGAGCACCTTCCGGCCGGTGACCATCAGGAGGCACAGGCCGCCTGATCCAGTTTACCGACTAAGGCGCGTCGCTCCCTTGCGCGCCGAAGCAGGGGCGCTCGGGCGATGGCCCGGGCGCCCTTTGCATGTCCGGGGCTGGCGCGATGCCAGCCCTTCCCGCTCAGACGAGCCGCGACTGCCGGACCGCGGCCTCGATGAAGCTCGCGAACAGCGGGTGCGGATCGAACGGCTTCGACTTGAGCTCCGGGTGGAACTGTACGCCCACGAACCAGGGGTGATCCGGCCGCTCGACGATCTCGGGAAGCGTCTCGTCGGGCGAGGTGCCCGACACCACCAGGCCACCGCGCTCCAGCACATCGCGATAATGCGTGTTCACCTCATAGCGGTGACGGTGCCGCTCGCTGATCTCGGTGCCGCCGTAGATCGAGGCGACAACGCTGTTGCCCGCAAGCTTCGCCGGATAGGCGCCGAGGCGCATCGTGCCGCCAAGGTCGCCGCCGGCTTCGCGCTTCTCCAGGCCTTTTTCCGACATCCACTCGGTGATCAGACCAACCACCGGCTCCTCGGTCGCCCCGAACTCGGTGGTCGATGCCTTGGCGATACCCTGCTCCCGCGCTGCCTCGACGCACGCCATCTGCATGCCGAGACAAATTCCGAAGAACGGCACCGCGCGTTCGCGTGCGAAGCGGACGGAGGCGATCTTGCCCTCGGACCCGCGCTCGCCGAAGCCGCCGGGCACCAGGATCGCGTGCATCGGCTCGAGCTGGCTGGCGATAGTCTCCTCGTCGCGCTCGAACAGCTCGGCGTCGAGCCAGCGAACGTTGACCTTCACCCGGTTGGCGATGCCACCATGGACCAGCGCCTCGTGCAGCGACTTGTACGCGTCGGGGAGGCCGACGTACTTGCCCACCACGCCGACCGTCACTTCGCCCTCGGGGTTCGAAAGTCGCTCGACGATGTTCGACCAGCGATCGAGCCTGGGCGGTTCGCCCGGCTCGATGCCGAAGGCGCGCAGGACCTCGGAGTCGAGCCCTTCGCCGTGATACTGGAGCGGCACCGCGTAGATGCTCGACGCGTCGAGCGCCGGAATGACCGCTTCCTTGCGGACATTACAGAACAGCGCGATCTTGGCGCGCTCACCCTCCGGCAGCGGCTGCTCGCAACGGCAGACCAGCACGTCCGGCTGCACGCCGAGCGCCGCGAGTTCGCGGACCGAATGCTGGGTCGGCTTGGTCTTCAGCTCGCCGGCTGCGGAGATATAGGGCACCAGCGTCACATGGACGCTGATCGACTGGCCGCGGCCGAGTTCGTTCTTGAGCTGACGGATCGCCTCGATGAACGGCAGCGACTCGATGTCGCCGACGGTGCCGCCGATTTCGCAGAGCACGAAGTCCAGATCGTCGGTGTCCGCCTGGGCGAACGCCTTGATCGCATCGGTCACATGCGGGATCACCTGGACGGTTGCGCCCAGATAGTCGCCACGCCGCTCGCGCGCGATGATCTGCTGATAGATCCGGCCCGAGGTGACGTTGTCCGACTGGTGCGCCGCGACGCCCGTGAAGCGTTCATAGTGACCAAGATCGAGGTCGGTCTCCGCGCCGTCGTCGGTCACATAGACTTCGCCGTGCTGATAGGGCGACATCGTGCCGGGATCGACGTTCAGATACGGATCGAACTTGCGGATGCGGACCTTGTAGCCCCGCGCCTGAAGCAGCGCCGCGAGGCTGGCTGCCATGAGTCCTTTGCCGAGCGACGATACCACGCCGCCGGTGATGAAAATATACCGCGCCATGGGAGGAAACGCCTAACGTGTAGCAGCCGTGCTGCGCAAGCGCGCGATGCCTCGCGCGCTCAACAAAAGCGACGGATGGTTTGAAAAAAGAAGGTTAGCGGGCGATCGGGACCGCGCCGTTCTCGGCCGGAGCCGGAGCCGCGAGGTTCGCGGGCGCCCCTGCATCCGCGGGAGCGGTCGGCGCCGCGGGAGCGGCCGCAGGTGCCGTCGGGCGGGCGAGCGAGGTGTCGATCGCATCGTGCCGCGTAGCCGCCAGCACGGCGAGCAGGATGCTCATCGCGATGAACAGCCCCGCCAGGATCGCAGTGGAGCGCGTGAGAAAATCGGCCGCGCCGCGTGCCGACATCAGGCCCGACGGGCTACCGCCCGTGGTCAGGCCGCCCCCTTCCGAACGCTGCATCAGGATCACCGTCACGAGGAGCGCAGCGATGATGGCATGAACGACGAGCAGGAAGGTGAACATGTCGGGACAGCGATCCGAATTTTTCTGGGATGGCGGCGACATAGGCGAGCGCAGGCGGGGGATCAACCGGAACGGATCGACGCACCCGCAACATTTCGCGACGCCCGGGAAACTTGCCCCACTCAGGGGCGTTCACCTCCCGGTCAGCTCCATCGCGGACGAAGCATAACGTCATGGGAGAAAACGTGAAACCGTTCTCCGAGAACTCGCTCGGGAGGTGGATGCGCGGACTGGTCGATTACGTCCGGTCCGGTGAACCCGACCTGACCAATCGCCAGATGGCGCTGATGCTGCTTGTCTATCTCGAGCCGGGCCCGCATACGGTGCGCGGCTTGGCGCGGGCATTGAACGTGTCGAAGCCGGTCGTCACGCGCGCCTTGAACAGGCTGGGCACCCTCGGCTATCTGCGCCGTCAGCGCGACGAAGCGGACAAACGCAACATCTTCGTCGCACAAACCAGCGAAGGGGCAGATTTTCTTGCAGAGTTCGGGCATTTCCTCGCGGACGATCGAGTCAGCGAGCTCGTTGCCCGAAGGGCAACCGCGTAGCCGGTTTTCGCTCGCGGGACGCTCTTCGATCCTGGACGCGCGCGTCGATGCCGCGCGCCGTGACCTAGCCGACATCCGCCTCGCAACGCGCGTGTTCGCGCCGCATTACGCCCTGTCGGTGCCGCGCACCGCGGGCCGCAGCACACCGGTTCTGGCGCAGGCCGGCGTCTTGGAAAGCGTTCGTTCGGAAGTGCTTGCGGGCGAACCCTTCGACGCTCTGGAATTCTCCGGCAACCATATCTGGGGCGCATCGCCGGTCGACGGGAGTGTTGGCTTTGTCGACGCGGACGCCTTCACGGCATTCTGGACGCCGACCCACGTTGTCGCCGTGCGAAACGCCAAGGTTCGGGCGCTGCCGTCGCTCGACAGCAACAGCGTCGGCGAGCTGGCGATGGGGAGCTGCGTGGCCGCCCTCCGTTCCGGCGAATCGGCGTTCGAAGTGGACGGCGGCTATGTCGACGCGGACGCGCTGCTGCCGCTCGACGATCTTTCACTGGACATCGCGGCGGCAGCCGAGCGCCTGGTGGGCGCCCCAGCGCGTCCTGGTGGGCGCTCGGGCGCCGGCCTCGACACCGCGGGGCTGGTCTTTCTCTCGCTTCAGCTTGCCGGCATCGAAGCGCCCCGCTTCCTGGATCTTCAGTCGACGGAGATGGGCATGAACCTGGCCGAGACCGCGCCCTTCGTGCGGGGCCAGATCCTCTTCTTCCAGGACGATGCGGCAGTCGTGCTGGATGCGCAGAACGCCGTTCATGTCGGCGCGACGGGCGTTGGACGGGCACCCATCGCGGCGTTGATCGCCACCCATGGTCCTATTGTCCGGAGGCGGCAGCCTTGACCGCGACCATCTTCATAGATGGTGCCGCCGGCACCACGGGCCTCGAGATTCGCGAACGACTGGCCGGCCGGCCTGAAATCTCGCTGGTCACGCTCGACGACAGTCGGCGCAAGGATCCGGCCGCGCGGCGGGAAGCGCTGAACGACGCCGATTTCGTCATCCTATGCCTGCCCGACGACGCTGCTCGCGAGGCCGTGTCGCTGATCGAGAACGATCGCACGCGGGTGATCGACGCCTCGACCGCGCATCGAACGTCCGAAGGCTGGGTCTATGGAATGGCGGAGCTGGAACCTGCCCAGCCGGCCCTGATCGCCGAAGCCGCACGGGTTGCGAACCCGGGCTGCTATCCCACCGGTTTCCTCGCGCTGGTGCGCCCGCTCGTCCGCGCAGGGCTCATCCCGCACGACTGGCCCGTCAGCGTGAATGCCGTCTCCGGCTTTTCCGGCGGCGGTCGATCGATGATCGAGGAGTATCAGCAGCCGAACCCGCCGGCGTTCCGCGCCTATGCAATGGCGCTCGGCCACAAGCACGTCGCCGAGATGCAGCGCCACGCACGGCTCGCGCATCCGCCGATCTTCACGCCTGCCGTCGCGAACACCTATCGCGGCATGGTGGTGGAGGTTCCGCTGCCGCTCCACGCGATGACGCCCCGCCCCACGCTCCCAGCGATTGAGGGGGCGCTCCAGGACGCCTATCGTGGCTCTCCTGTCGTGCGTGTCGGGTCGGCGGAGGCGCCGACCGTCTCGATCGAGGAAAATGCCGGATCGGACCGGCTGACCGTACGCGTCTTCGGCAATGCCGTGACTGGCCAGTTGCGGCTCGTCGCCACGCTGGACAACCTCGGCAAGGGGGCGGCAGGAGCCGCGGTGCAGAACCTCAACATCATGGCCGGGTTCGATCCCGCCGCTGGACTGGTCCTCTAAGCGCAGCCGTTTGGCGATCCTGCGGGTTGCGCGCCGCGGCGGGCCGGCTATCGCAGGCCCGGAGCTAGAATAAGGGAGTGTATATGAGACAGCCGGTCGGCAAGCTGCTGCTGTTCGGGGCCACGGGCGACCTGGCGCAGCGCATGTTGCTGCCTTCGCTGTACGGCCTCCATGCCGACGGGCTGCTCCCGGAGGGGCTCACCATCACGGGCACCGCACGTCACGACCATGACGACGCCGGCTACCGCGCGTTCGCCAAGACGGCACTCGATGAGCATCTCCCGGCGGACCGGCAGGACGAGGCGGCGGTCGCAGGCTTTCTCGACCGCCTGCACTATCACGCGATGGACGCATCCCAGGTCGAAGGCTTCGCCGGTCTCGCCGAGAAGCTGGGTGACATCTCCGGCGGCCTCGCGATTTTCCTGTCCACCGCCCCGTGGCTGTTCGCACCCACGATCAAGGGGCTCGAGTCGGCAGGCCTCGCCGGCTCCAATGTGCGGATCGGGCTTGAGAAGCCGCTCGGCAACGACCTGAAGTCCAGCCGCGAGATCAACGACATCGTCGCCGAGGCTTTCCCCGAGGATCGCACCTTCCGGATCGACCATTATCTCGGCAAGGAAACGGTCCAGAACATCCTGGCGCTGCGCTTCGGCAACGCCATGTTCGAGCCGATCTGGAATGCCCGCGGCATCGACCACGTCCAGATCACGGTCTCGGAGACCGTCGGTCTCGAAGGTCGCGCCGGATATTATGACGATGTCGGCGCGCTGCGGGACATGGTCCAGAACCACATGCTACAGCTGCTCGCGCTGATCGCGATGGAGCCGCCGGCCCGTTTCGACGGCACCGCCATTCGCGACGAGAAGGTGAAGGTATTGCGTTCGCTCCGGCCGATCGGACCGGCCGAGGTCCAGTCGGAAACGGTCATCGGCCAGTATCGCGATGGCGCCGTCAACGGTGAGATCGTCCGCGGCTATGTGGACGAGCTCGAGAAGCCCTCCAACACCGAGACCTTTGTCGCGGTGAAGGCGCATGTGGACAGCTGGCGCTGGCAGGGCGTGCCCTTCTACATGCGTACGGGGAAGCGGCTGGCAGCCCGCCAGTCGGAAATCTCCATCCAGTTCAAGCCGGTGCCGCACTCGATCTTCGCCGAGCGCGGCGGCATGCTCCAGCCCAACACGTTGGTGATCCGCCTGCAGCCGGAGGAATATATCCGCCTGCTGGTGATGGCGAAGGAGCCGGGGCTCGACCGCGAAGGCATCCGCCTGCGCGAGGTGCCGCTGGATCTCTCGCTGACCACCGCCTTCGCCAGTACCCGTCGCCGCATCGCCTATGAGCGCCTGCTGCTCGATCTGATCGAGGGCGATCCGACACTGTTCGTGCGCCGGGACGAGGTCGAAGCGCAATGGGCCTGGATCGATGCGATCCGCGCGGGCTGGAAAGCGAACGACATGAAGCCCAAGCCCTATGCCTCGGGCAGCTGGGGCCCCACCGCCAGCGTCGCGCTGACCGAGCGCGACGGGGTGACGTGGAACGAGTGAACCTTCCCCGCCCCGCTCCGTTGGTTCGGAGAGGAGCGCAGGACCAGCTCCGGTCCTGCGCCGGCGGCCGGCAAGCAGGATGATCGAATGACCGAGATTGAATGGTGGGAATATGACGACGCGGCCGAGATGGCCGACGCCGTCGCCGGGGACGTGCAGTTCATCATCGAGAGCGCGATCGACGCTCGCGGCGCGGCGGTGATCGCGCTGCCGGGCGGCAAGACGCCCCAGCCCATCTACGAGAAGCTGGCAAAGGCCAAGCTCGACTGGAAGCGGGTGACGATCGTCCCGACCGACGACCGTCTCGTGCCGATGGGCGATGAGCTGTCGAACGTCACGGGGATCGCCAAGGTGTTCCTGCCCAAGGGCGCACGCGTGCTGCCGCTGACCAGCGAAAAGGCGGCAGATTATCGCGCGGCAGGCCGAGCAGCGGATGCCCGCCTTCAGGACGTGCACTGGCCGCTCGACCTCTGCCTTCTCGGCATGGGAACGGACGGGCACACCGCCTCCATCTTCCCCGGGCCCGATCTCGACGAAGCGCTTCAGGGCCCGAAGGAGCGCCGTGCGCTTGGCGTCATGCCGGACCCGCTGCCGCCAGAGGCGCCGGTCGCTCGCGCCACCCTTTCCCACTCCGCAATCGCCTCCTCGCGCTCGCTGATGATCGCCATCAGCGGCGCGAAGAAGCGCGAGGTGCTGGAGCGCGCGATCAGCGAGGGCGCCGGCTCTACGCTGCCGATCGGGCGCGTGCTGTCCGAGGTCGAACTGCCGGTCGACGTGCACTGGAGCGAATCATGACGCTGCACTCCGAAATCGCGGCGGTCACCGACCGCGTCATCGCCAACTCGCGCGACCGCCGGGCAGCCTATCTGTCGCTGATCGACCGGGAGCGCGAGAGCGGCGTCGACCGGCCGATGCTGGGCTGCGCGAACCTCGCGCACGGCTATGCGGGCACGGACGAAGACCGCGACTTCATGCGGCCGGCGAAGAACATGAACGTGGGCATCGTTACCGCCTACAACGACATGCTGTCCGCGCACGCCACCTACTACCGCTACCCCGAGCAGATGAAGGTCTGGGCGCGCGAGGCGGGCATCACCGCGCAGGTCGCCGGCGGCGTTCCGGCCATGTGCGATGGCGTGACGCAGGGCTATCCGGGCATGGAATTGTCGCTGTTCAGCCGCGACACTATCGCCCTTTCGACGGCCGTCGCCCTCAGCCACGGCATGTTCGAGGGCGCGGCATTGCTCGGCATCTGCGACAAGATCGTGCCGGGCCTGCTGATGGGGGCGCTGCGCTTCGGTCACCTCCCGATGGTCATGGTGCCCGGCGGCCCGATGCGGTCGGGCCTCGCCAACAAGGACAAGGCCGCGGTCCGTGAGCGCTATGCCGAGGGCAAGGCGACGCGCGAGGAACTGCTCGATGCGGAAATCGCCGCCTATCATGGCAAGGGCACCTGCACCTTCTACGGCACCGCCAACTCCAACCAGATGATGATGGAGGCCATGGGCCTGCACGTCCCCGGCGCCGCGTTCGCCAATCCAGGCACCAAGCTGCGCCAGGAACTGACGCGCGCCGCGGTTCATCGCCTGGCGGAGATCGGCTGGGATGGTGAGGACTACCGTCCGCTCGGCCGCTGTGTCGACGAAAAGGCGATCGTCAACGCGGCCATCGTGCTGCTGGCGACCGGCGGCTCCACCAACCACCTGATCCACCTGCCCGCGATCGCACGCTGCGCCGGCATCGTGCTGGATTGGGAGGATTTCGATCGGCTGTCGAAGACCGTGCCGCTGCTTGCGCGAGTCTATCCGAACGGCGCCGCGGACGTGAACATGTTCGAGGATGCCGGCGGCCCCAGCTTCGTGATCCGCGAACTGCTGGGCGCCGGCCTGCTGCACGGCGACGTGATGACGATCGCAAAGGACGGCATGGCCGCCTACGGCCGCAAGGCCGAGGTCGAGGCCGACACGCTCGTCTGGCGCGAGCATGGGGAGCGTTCGGCGGACGAGGCGATCGTCCGCACCGTTGACGCGCCCTTTTCGCCGGAAGGCGGGTTCCGCATTCTCCAGGGCAATCTCGGCCGCGCCTGCATCAAGGTGTCGGCGGTCGAGCGGGACCGCTGGATCATCGAGGCGCCCGCCCGGGTCTTCTCTGACCAGGCGCAGGTGCAGGAAGCGTTCAAGGCCGGCGAGCTCGACCGCGATGTGGTGGTGGTCGTCCGCCACCAGGGTCCGCGCGCCAACGGCATGCCCGAACTCCACAAGCTGACCCCGCCGCTCGGCGTGCTCCAGAACCGCGGCTTCCGCGTGGCGCTGGTCACCGACGGCCGCATGTCGGGCGCGAGCGGCAAGGTGCCGTGCGCGATCCACCTGTCGCCCGAGGCGCTGGGTGGCGGCCCGATCGGCAAGGTGCGTGACGGCGACATCGTCCGCCTCGATGCCGAAGCGGGGGTGCTCACCGCGCTGGTGGATCCGGCGGAGTGGGAGGCACGCGAACTGGCGTCGGCACCGGCGGCTGCGGACGGCACCGGCCGCGAACTGTTCGCGCTCATGCGTCATGGCGCCAGCGAGGCCGAGGCTGGCGCCTCGGCGATGCTTGCGATGGCAGGCTTTTAAAAAACGACCCGCGGGGAACCGGGCACAGGGAGAGGATGCGGAATGGAAGTCGTTGCGGTTGATATCGGGGGCACGCACGCGCGCTTCGCCATTGCCGAGGTAGAGGGCGGCCGCGTCGTCCACCTCGGCGAGCCGGTGACGCAGAAGGTGGCCGAACACGCCACCTTCCCGCTTGCGTGGGCGGCCTTTGCCGAGCGGCTGGACCGACCGGTCCCGCGCGCGGCAGCGATCGCGCTCGCCTCGCCGATCAACCCCGAGCTCATCAAGCTCACCAACAACCCGTGGATCATCCGGCCGCCGCTCATCAAGGAGCGGCTGGACGTCGACGCCTATTCGCTCATCAACGACTTCGGCGCGATCGGGCATGCCGTCGGGCAGCTCGACGGAGACGCCTATGTGCATCTCTGCGGCCCGGACGTCCCGTTCCCGGAGCGCGGCTCCCTCACCGTCTGCGGCCCGGGCACCGGCCTGGGCGTCGCGCAGGTGTTCCGCGAGGGCGGCGAATACCACGTTATCTCCACCGAAGGTGGGCATCAGGATTATGCGCCGCTCGATGAGATCGACGACGCGATCATCCGCCGCCTGCGTCCGACCTATACCCGCGTGTCGGCCGAGCGGGTCTGCGCGGGTCCCGGCCTCGTCCACATCTACGAGACGCTGGCGCAGATCGAGGGCAAGCCGTTCGTCCACCTGGACGACAAGCGGCTGTGGCAGCTCGCGTTCGAGGGCGGAGACAAGCTCGCCGTCGCCGCGCTCGACCGCTTCTGCGTCTCGCTCGGCGGCGTCGCCGGCGACCTCGCGCTCGCACACGGGCCGACCGGCGTCGTCATCGCGGGAGGTCTCGGGCTGCGCCTCAAGGATCGGCTGATCGAGTCCGGCTTTGGCCAGCGCTTCGTGGCAAAGGGGCGTTTCCAGCAGCTGATGAACACGATCCCAGTCAAGATCATCACCCATCCCCAGCCCGGCCTGTTCGGTGCCGCGGCCGCCTTTGCCCAGGAGCACGCACGATGACCTTCCCCGAGATCCAGACCATCATGAACGCGGGTCCGGTCATTCCGGTGCTGGTGATCGAGGACGCCGCTACGGCCCGGCCGCTTGCCGAGGCTCTGGTCCGCGGCGGCATCCGCACGCTGGAGGTGACGCTGCGCACCCCGGCTGCGCTCGACGCGATCCGTGAGATGAAGAAGGTCGAGGGCGCGATCGTCGGCGCGGGCACGGTGGTGAACCCGAAGCAGTTCGCAGACGCCGTGGACGCCGGCGCCGAGTTCATCGTGTCGCCGGGCCTGACCGAAAAGCTCGCAGCGCCGATCATCGAGAGCGGCGTGCCGTTCCTCCCGGGCATCGCCAACGCCGGCGACATCATGCGCGGCCTCGACCTCGGCCTCACCCACTTCAAGTTCTTTCCCGCAGAGGCATCGGGCGGGCTGAAGGCGCTGAAGGCGCTGGCCGCTCCCTTCTACCAGGCGCGCTTCTGCCCGACCGGCGGCATCACGCTCGCGAGCGCCCCCGAATGGCTCGCGTTCGATCCGGTCCTCTGCGTCGGCGGCAGCTGGCTCGCGACGGGCACGATGGAAGAAGTCGAGGCAAAGGCGCGTGCGGCTGCCGAGCTGAAGCGCTGAAATCAGGCGTGGGTCGCCTGCCGTCCGCACTGCTGCCGGCGCTCGCGGTCGTCCTCTCGGGGACGGCTGCGGCCCAGCCGCGGCTGATTACGTCCCCCGCGCCGCTTCCTCAGGATCATGCGCACCCGCGCGTGTTCCTGGCCGGCAGCATCGACATGGGCAAGGCGACGGACTGGCAAGCCGAGTTCGTGAAAGCACTCGGCGACCTCGATGTGACGATCCTCAATCCGCGTCGGACGGACTGGAACCCGACCTGGAAGCCCGAAGCGAGCGAACCCCACTTCCGCGAACAGGTCGAGTGGGAACTTAGCGCGCTCGAGTCCGCCGACGTGATCGTTCTCTATCTCGCACCCGGCACCCAAAGCCCCGTCAGCTTGCTGGAGATGGGGCTGCATGCGCGGTCGGGCAAGCTGATCGTGCTGTGCCCGCCCGGCTTCTGGCGCAAGGGCAACGTCGACATCACCGCCGAACGCTACGGCATCCGGCAGGTGGACAGCATGGAAGCGCTCACCGCGGAAGTACGCCGGCGGCTCACCAGCGCCAAGCGACCGAACTAGACGATCTACATCTCCCCGCGCGCACGGCGGATCGCGTACCATTTGCGCACGTTGGCATTGTGCTGTTCGAGCGTGTCCGCGAACACATGCCCGCCCGTGCCGTCCGCGACGAAGTAGAGCGCGCTGGTCGCGGCGGGATTGAGCACCGCGTCGATCGACTCCCGCCCCGGGTTGGCGATTGGACCGACCGGCAGCCCGGGAGAAGCGTAAGTGTTGTAGCCGTTCTTCGCGCTCAGTTCCGATCGCAGGATCCGCCGACCGAGCGGCCGCCCCTTGGTCACCGGGTAGATGACGGTCGGATCTGCCTGAAGCGGCATGCCCTGCTTGAGGCGGTTGCTGTAGACGGCTGCGACCATGCGGCGCTCGGCCGCCTTGCCGGTCTCCTTCTCCACAATCGAGGCGAGAGTCAGAACCTCACGCGGAGTATGAACTGCGGCAGTGGGCTTGCGCTGTTTCCAGGCGACGGCGAGATAGTCGCGCATCGCCTTCTGCATCTGGTCCAGGACCTGCTGCCGGGTGTCGCCGCGTTGGTAATTGTAGCTGTCCGGAAGGACGCTGCCTTCTTCGGGGATCGCGACCGACCCCGTGAGATAGGGGGCCCGCATCAGCGTCTCATGCACGAGAACAGAGGGCATGCCCTCCGGCACGGTGACCCAACGCTGGATGACCTTCCCGCTCTGGAGGAGCTCGAGCACATCGGACTGGCTCGCGTGCGCTGGAACCTCATACTCGCCCGCGCGGATGGGAGCGTCCGAGCCGAACACGCGGGCGAACAGCAGGAACCGGTTGGCAGAGCGGATCGCCCCCGCCTTCTCCAGTTCGGTCGCCGCGCGGGAAAGGCTGGCGCCGCTGGGCACCACCACCGACAGGTTCTTCTCTGCGGGGCCCGCTCCGGTCCAGCTGCTGGCCACCCAGAACAGGGCGGCCAGCAGGGCCAGCGCGAGCATCATTCCCAGGTATCCAGGACGGCGCATCAGCCGCAAATCCTTCGGTGCGGCGATGCGCCGTTCATCAGATCGCCTTCATCACCAGCGATGCGTTGGTGCCGCCGAAGCCGAACGAGTTGTTCAGGATGGCCTTCACCTTGCGCTCTTTGGCCACGTGCGGGACCAGGTCCACGCCCGCGCAGTTCTCGCTCGGGTTATCGAGGTTCAGCGTCGGCGGAACGATGCCGTCGCGCATCGCGAGGATGCAGAAGATCGACTCGACCGCACCCGCGCCGCCGAGCAGATGGCCGATCGCCGACTTGGTCGAGCTCATCGAGACCCCGTCCATCGCGCTGCCGAACAGGCGGCGGACCGCCCCCAGTTCCAGCTCGTCGCCGAGCGGCGTTGAGGTCCCGTGCGCGTTGATATAGTCGATGTCCGACAGCGACAGACCCGACTTGCGCAGCGCCATCTCCATCGAGCGGAACGCGCCCGAACCTTCCGGATGCGGTGCCGTCACGTGATAGGCGTCCCCGGACAGGCCGTAACCAATGACCTCGGCATAGATCTTCGCGCCGCGCTTCTTGGCGTGCTCATACTCCTCGAGCACGACCACACCCGCGCCTTCGCCCATGACGAAGCCATCGCGGTCGCGGTCGTAGGGCCGGCTGCCCTTGGTCGGATCGTCCCGGAACCCGGTCGACAGCGCACGTGCCTGGCCGAAGCCCGCGATGCCGATCGGGCAGATCGCCCCTTCAGCGCCGCCCGCCAGCATCACGTCCGCATCGTCCATCGCGATCATCCGCGCGGCGTCGCCGATCGAGTGCGCGCCGGTCGAGCAGGCGGTTACCACCGCATGGTTCGGCCCCATCAGGCCGTACTTGATCGAGACCTGGCCCGAGATCAGGTTGATCAGGCGACCGTGCACGAAGTGTGGCGAAACCCGCTTGGGCCCCTTGGCAGCGAGCACCAGCGATTCGCTCTCAATTCCCGGAAGGCCGCCGATGCCGGAGCCGATCGAGCAACCCGCGCGATAGCGCGCTTCCTCGCTCATGTCGGTAAGACCGGCGTCCTCGATCGCCTGACCCGCGGCGTCGATGCCATAGACGATGAACGGATCGACCTGACGCTGGACCTTGTGGTCCACCCGCTTGTTCGGGTCGAAGCCATATTCATGGTCGGCCGGCTTCACTTCACAGGCATAGTTGCTGTGGAAGTCGGTTGCGTCGAAGCGGGTGATGGTGGCGGCGCCAGACTTGCTGGCGATGATGTTCTTCCAGGCCGTTTCGACATCGGCACCCAGCGGGGTGACGAGGC
>NZ_BAAAEL010000007.1:0-39613 GCF_039522995.1 Sphingomonas molluscorum
AGACCGGAGCCGCCGCCCACATGTCCCTTCATCTAAACCAACAATGTCAAAGAACAAAACGCCGGCGCCGAATGGCACCCCCTTTCGGGAGTGGCCCGGTACCGCTCGTTTCAGAACCGTTCGAACCAGGCCGTGAAGGCCGCCCCGTCCGGTGAACAGGCATTTAGGGGAGGGGTCGGATACCGTCAAGCGATTCGATTGCAGTTTTTTGAAATTTGTTCCGCGAACGCGGAAAAAGGCTCCTGCGGCCCCGCACGGCTCTCTTGGCGCGCATCGCCCCCGGGATCAGAAGCGCAGCGCCTCGACCCGCTCCCCCGCCGCCTGCGCCGGTGCCCCTGCTGCCCGCCGGACCAGCAGGTCGGCCAGTCCCAGCATCGCCTGCGACGCCGCCGACTGGCGATCGAGGATGGTGACGCCGCCCGATGTCCGCGTTGCGCACAGGAATGCCTCACGCGATCCGCCCGCCTCGGCTCCCACCGCCAGCGGCAGCGGCTGCCAGTCGAGCCCGGCGGCAAAGCCCCGCCCTTCCAGCGCCGTCAGCAGCGGCACCAGGAACAGCCGCGCGACCGTCATCGCCGCGGTCGGATTGCCGGGCAGGCCCAGCACCTGCTTCGCCCCCACCCGGCCGTGCCACACGGGCTTGCCGGGCTTCATCGCCACGCCGGCGAAGTCCGTCTCCAGCCCCAGCGGCTTCAAGCCGGCGCGGGCGAGGTCGCGCTCCCCGCGCGACGCACCGCCCGCCATCACCAGGATGTCGCATTCCGCCAGCGCCGCCTGCGCGGCAGCCGTGATCGCGCCGGCATCGTCGGGCACGCGGGTCGCGCCGCCGGGCTGGCCGCCCCATTGCCGGACCAGCAGCTGGAGGGCCTCCGAAAGGCTGTCGGGGAGCAGCCCGTCTCCAGCCGCCGCGCTGCCCGGCGCCACCAGCTCGTCGCCGCTTGCGATCACGTGCACGCGCGGGCGGCGCCACACGACCACCTCCGCCGCATCGGCCGCCGCTGCTACCACCAGCGCGCGCGGGTCGAGGATGCGTCCCGCCGCCAGCACCGGGGCTCCCGCGGCGAAGTCGGACGCGCGCGGGCGGACATGGCGCTTGTCCGGCAGCCGCTCCGGCAGCACCACGCACCCATCTGCTTGCGCCAGCAGCTCCACCGGCACCACCCGGTCGGTCCCGGCCGGCAGCGCCGCGCCGGTCGTCACCCGCACCGCCGCGCCCTCCGCCGTTCCGGTGAAGGGGGCGCCCGGATAGGCCGCCCCCGCCACCGCCAGGCGCCGCGTCCCGTCCGCCAGGTCCGCCTCGCGCACTGCCACGCCGTCCATCGCCGCCGTGTCTCGCCGCGGCGAATCGAACGCGGCGACTACCGGCTCGGCCAGCACCCGCCGCCCGGCCTTGCGCAGCGGCACCCGCTCGGTGCCGAGCGGCACGGCCCCCGCCGCCAGCAGCGCCTGCGCGGTATCGAAGCTCAAATCGGCCGCGCACGGGACCGGGGCGGGGAACGGCTCTTCTTCCAGCGGCATGCGCATTTCCTGCTTTGTCCTTGCGACGTCTGGCGCATCGCTCGGTACCCTGGCCAGCCCGAATTACGGTTATACCCGGCTTGTGCGCCCGGTGGTGCTCGTCCAACAGCATTCGATCCACCGCCCAAGGAAACGCCGCGTGACCCAGGAGCTTGCCGAAACCGGCCGTTCGGTCGTGGAGACCCTGGTCTGTGTCCGCGCCGACGGCAGCCGCGTGGCGGTCGAGCGCCCGGTCGCCCTGGAGCGCCCGCTCGCGATCGAGTTTAACGGCCTCGGCTATGCGGTCGTGATGGCGACGCCTGCCGACCTCGCCGATTTCGCCACGGGCTTCGCGCTTTCCGAACGACTGATCGGGCGGGCGGACGAGATCGTCGACATCGACTGCCACCCGGCCGACACGGGGCTGGTGCTGCGCGTGACGCTTGCCCCAGCCCGGGCCGCGGCCGTCGTCGAGCGCGTGCGCCACCGCGTGTCCGAATCGAGCTGCGGCCTGTGCGGGATCGAGAATCTCGAACAGGCGATCCGGCCGCTCCGCCGCGTGCCCGCCGCCCCCGCCCCTGCCGAAACCGCGATCTTCGCCGCACTGGAGGCGCTGCGCGATCACCAGCCGCTCAATCGCGCGACCGGCGCGGTGCACGCCGCGGCCCTGGTCAGCGCGGTCGGCGCGGTGCGGCTCGTGCGGGAGGACGTCGGCCGACATACCGCCTTCGACAAGCTGGTCGGCGCAATGCTACGCAAGGAGCTTCGTTGGGACGGCGGCTTTGCGCTGCTGTCATCGCGCTGCTCCTATGAGCTGGTTGAAAAGGCGGCGCTCGCCGACTGCCCCACGCTGGTGACGATCTCGGCGCCGACCAGCCTCGCCATCGCCCGCGCGCGCGACGCGGGGCTGCGGCTGATCGTGCTCGCCCGTTCCGACGCCATGCTGCTGTTGCCGGACACGCCGTGAGGATCCTGGGTGCCATTCTCGCCGGCGGGCAGGCGCGCCGGTTCGGCTCCAACAAGGCGCTGGCGACGCTGCGCGGTGAGCCGCTGATCGCCCACGCCGCCCGCGCGCTCGCGCCACAGGTCACGGCGGTGGCGGTGTGCGGCGGCGCGCCGCTGCTCCCCGATCTGCTGCACCTGCCCGACCGCCCCACCCCCGGCCTCGGCCCGCTCGGCGGCCTCGCCGCCGCGCTCGCTTATGCGCAGGAGCAAGGTTTCGACGGGGTGGTGAGCGTCGGCTGCGACACGCCGCGCCTGCCGGACGATCTGGTCGCCCGGCTGCGCGCGCCCGGTGGCGCCAGCTTCCTCGACGCCATGCCGCTGATCGGCTGGTGGCCGAGCGCCCTCGCCCCCGCCCTCGACGCCTTTCTCGCCAGCGACCCGCGCCGCTCGCTGCGCGGCTGGGGCGCGGCGGCGGGCGCCACCGTTCTTTCCCTTCCGCAACCGGTCCCCAACATCAACACGCCCGCGGACCTCGCCGAACTGGCCGGGTGATCGCGCTGCATCCTTTCCGGGTGCCGAGGCGTTGTGCCTTTTCAAAGGCACGTCCCGGCCGGGGCGGGGAGGAGCTGCGCCGATGGACGAGGAAAAAAAGGGCACCGTACATTATAAGGGTGCCGAAGGCGGCTGGGGCTCGGTCCGCGGCATTACCGAGACCTGGATGCGCGAGGTCGACCGCCCCGGTGCGCTGCGCACGCTGGAGCGGCAGAACAAGCCCGGCGGCTTCATGTGCGTGTCCTGCGCCTGGACCAAGCCCGCCCACCCCCACGGCTTCGAATTCTGCGAGAACGGCGCCAAGGCCACGCTCTGGGACCTCACCAGCCGCCGCTGCACGCCGCAGGTGCTCGCCCGCCACCGCGTCAGCGAGCTCAAGACCTGGCGCGACCATGATCTAGAGCAGCTCGGCCGCCTCACCCACCCGATGCGCTACGATGCCGCCACCGACAGCTATGTACCGTGCAGCTGGCAGGAGGCGTTCGACGGCATCGGGCGGGAGCTTCGGGCGATCGATCCGGGTTCGGCCGTCTTCTACACCTCCGGCCGCGCCAGCCTGGAGACCGCCTATCTCTTCCAGCTGTTCGCCAGGCTCTATGGGCACAACAACCTGCCCGACAGCTCCAACATGTGCCACGAGACGACCTCGGTCGCGCTCAAGAAGCTGATCGGCGTGCCGGTGGGCACCAGCGTCTTGAGCGACTTCCATCACTGCGACGCCATCTTCTTCTTCGGCCAGAACACCGGCACCAACAGCCCGCGCATGCTCCACCCGCTCAAGGAGGCGGTGGAGCGCGGGGTGAAGATCGTCACCTTCAACCCGATCCGCGAGCGCGGGCTGGAGGTGTTCCGCGATCCGCAGAGCCCGGCCGAGATGCTGCACCTCAAGAAGCCGACGCTGATCTCGCACCAATATCTGCAGGTGCGGGCCGGCGGCGACATCGCGGCGATCACCGGCCTCATCAAGCACATCCTCGCGGCCGAGGAGAAGCTCTGGGCCGAGGAGCAGCGCCACGTCCTCGACGTCGACTTCCTGGAACAGCACACCGACGGGTTCGAGGCGCTGAAGGCGCATGTCGCCGGCATGAGCTGGGATGCGATCGAGGCCGAATCCGGCCTCTCGCGCGCCGATCTGGAGGCGGCCGCCCAGGTCTATGTCGAGGCCAAGAACACCATCGTCATGTACGGCATGGGCCTCACCCAGCAGGTGCACGGCTTTGAAAACCTGGCGATGATCGTCAACCTGCTGCTGCTGAAGGGCAACATCGGCCGCGAAGGCACCGGCTGCTCGCCCGTCCGCGGCCATTCCAACGTCCAGGGCCAGCGCACCGTCGGCATCTCGGAAAAGCCCGAGCTGGTGCCGCTCGACAAGCTCGCCGAGCTGTTCGGCTTCGATCCCCCGCGCGACAAGGGGATGAACACGGTCGAATCCTGCGAAAAGATCCTCACCGGCGAGATCAAGGCCTTCATCGGCCTGGGCGGCAACTTCGTCCGCGCCATCCCGGAGCGCGAGAAGATGGAGGAGGCGTGGACGCGCCTGCGCCTCACCGTCCAGATCGCGACCAAGCTCAACCGGAGCCACCTCATCAACGGCCAGGTCGCCTATCTGCTTCCCTGCCTCAGCCGCACCGAGGTGGACGAACAGGCGAGCGGGCCGCAGACGGTGACGATGGAGGACAGCCTCAGCTGCATCCACGGCTCGGTCGCGCACAACAAGCCGGCGAGCGAGCACCTGCTCTCCGAAATCGCCATCGTCGCGGGCATCGCCAAGGCGACGCTGCCGCCCAATCCCAAGGTGCAGTGGGACGAGTGGGTGGCCGACTATGGCCGCGTGCGCGACCTGATCGAGCAGACCTATCCCGACGAGTTCGCCAAGTTCAACGAGCGCCTGTTCACGCCCGGCGGCTTCTACCGCGGCAATGCGGCGCGCGACCGCGTCTGGAAGACGGAGAGCGGCAAGGCCGAGTTCACCGTGCCGGATCACCTGTCGGCCGCGGGGTTCGAGGATGCACCGGGCCGCTACCGGCTGATGACCCTGCGTTCCAACGACCAGTTCAACACCACCATCTACGGCTATTCGGACCGGCTGCGCGGGATCGAGGGTACCCGCGACGTGCTGCTGATGCATCCGGACGAGATCGCCGCGGCCGGGCTGGCGGAAGGACAGGTCGTGGGGCTGCGGACCGATGCGGAGGACGGCGTCCATCGCGAGGTCGGCGGGCTCACCGTCACCCCGTTCCTGCTGCCGCGCGGCTGCGTCGCTTCCTATTATCCGGAAATGAACGCGCTGATCCCGCTCAGCCACCACGACCAGGAGTCCAAGACGCCCGCGGCAAAGGCGGTGCCAGTGCGGATCGTCACCTGATCGCGTCGCCCTTCGGAAATCAACTTCCGGTCAAGCAACCTGTGTGCTTGACCGGTTCTTCCGGATTGGCAAGGCTCGCTTGGTGCCGGGCAACAGATCCTCGTCCTTCATCGTCTTGTGCGCCCTTGCCCTGGCCGGGTGCAGCGCGGAGTCGCGCACGGTCGGCGCCGATCTGCCGCAGACCGAACCCACGGGCGCGCAGGATCCGCGTGCGGCCCGCTACGAGCGCAACGCCTATCAGGTCGCGCAAGGGGGCCGCTATTTCACCTGGTACGGCTGCGGCAGCTGCCACGGCAGCGATGCCGCGGGCGCGCTGAACCTCAACGACAAGCTCTGGGCGCATGGCAGCGACCTCGACCAGGTCTATCGCTTCATCGCCCAGGGCCATGGCGACGCCCGCTACGGCGAGCGCATCCCCGTCGAGCAGCTCTGGCAGATCACCGCCTATGTCCGCACGCTTCCCCAGCTGAAGCCGGAGAAGCGCCGCCGCCAGGACGTCGACCAGGTCGGCGAGGCGCAGGGCGACAACTGGACCGGGCCGGTGCTGCCATGACCCTGCGCAGGCTCCCGCTGCTGCCGGCGGTGCTGGCGCTCTCGGCGTGCGAGGGCGGCTTCCAGTCGCCGCTCGCGCCTGCGGGCGAGCAGGCGGCGAGCATCCATTCGCTGTTCTGGCTGATGATGGCGGTGTGCGGCTTCATGTACCTGCTGGTGCTGGCCGGGCTCGGCATCGGCCTGCTGCGCGCGCGCCGCCATCGGAGCGAGACGGGCGAGCCCAGCATCAACCCGGCCGACCGCGGCCTCACCCGCGGGCTGGTCGCCTGGGCCGCGCTGATCGTCGTCGGCCTCACCGTCCTCATCACGGGCAGCTTCCTGGTCGAGCGCACCATCGCCGGCGCCCGCGCCCGCGACGCGCTGGAGGTCCGCGTCACCGGCCATCAATGGTGGTGGCGCATCCAGTATCGCGATCCCGCCACCGGCGCCTGGATCGAGACCGCCAACGAACTCCACCTCCCGCTCGGGCAGACGACGCGGGTCGCGCTCGGCTCGTCCGACGTGATCCACAGCTTCTGGGTCCCCAACATCGCGCAGAAGCTCGATCTGATCCCCGGACGCATCAACCGCGTCGACCTCACCCCCACCCGCGCCGGCTGGTTTCGCGGCCAGTGCGCCGAGTTCTGCGGCGTGCAGCACGCGCACATGGCGCTCGACGTGAAGGTCGACACGCCGGAGGAATTCGCCCGCTGGCTGGCGGGCCAGCGGCGCCCGGCGACGCCGCCCGCCGATCCGGCGGCCGCCCGCGGGCTCCAGCTCGTCACCCGCGGCCAATGCGCCATGTGCCATGCGATCCGCGGCACCCAGGCGGTCGGCCGCGCCGGGCCGGACCTCACCCATTTCGGCGGCCGCCGCTCGGTCGCCGCCGGCACCCTCACCATGAGCCGCGGTGCCGTCCAGGGCTGGGTCACCCAGCCGCAGGCGGTGAAGCCCGGCACGATGATGCCCCCCGTCGCCCTCTCGCCGGCCGATGCGGACGCGGTGTCGCGCTATCTGATGGACCTGAAATGAGCGATCCGCGCACCCCCGCCGTCGAACTCCGCACGCTGCACGTCTCCTGGGCCGACGCGCCCGGCATCTGGGGCTTCCTGACCACGGTCGATCACAAGCGGATCGCCGCGCGCTACATCCTGACGGTGGTGCTGCTGCTGTTCCTCGCCGGCATGCTCGCGCTCGACATGCGGCTCCAGCTCGCCATGCCCGACATGGAGCGGATGACGCCGCAGCTCTACAACGAGAGCTTCTCGCTCCACGGCTCGACCATGTTGTTCCTGGTGTCGGTGCCGGTGATGGAGGCGATGGCGATCTGGCTGGTGCCGCTGATGCTCGGCCAGCGCGCGCTCGCCTTTCCGCGGCTCGCGGCGTTCAGCTACTGGCTGTATCTCGGCGGCGTCCTGATGCTGTGGGTGCCGCACGCCTTTGGCGTCACGCCCGATCTCGGCTGGTTCGAATATCCGCCGCTCTCCGGCCCCGCCTATTCGCCCGGCCACCGCGCCGACATCTGGGCGCAGATGATCACCTTTACCGAGGTCGCGGCGCTCGCCGCCTCGGTCAACATCGCCGCCACCGTGCTCAAGATGCGCCCGCCCGGCATGACGCTCGCGCGCATCCCGCTGTTCGTCTGGGCGATGTTCCTCGCCTCGCTCATGACGATCTTTGCGCTCCCGGCGGTGATGATGGTCACCAGCATGCTGATCGCAGACCGCCTCGTCTCCACCCAGTTCTTCGCGGCCGCGGCCGGCGGCGATCCGGTGCTGTTCCAGCACCTCTTCTGGTGGTTCGGCCATCCGGAGGTCTACATCATCTTCCTGCCGGCCGCCGGCTTCGTCTCGGTGATCGTCGAGACTTTCTCCCGCCGCACGCTGTTCGGCCATGCCGCAGTGGTGCTGTCGATGCTCGCCATCGCCGCGCTCGCCTTTGGTCTCTGGGTCCACCACATGTTCGCGGTCGGGCTGCCGCGGCTCGGCAACGACTTCTACACCGCCGCCAGCATGGCGGTGGCGCTCCCGGCCGGCGTCCAGATCTTCTGCTGGATCGCGACGCTGGCAACCGGCCGGCCCCGCTTCGACACGCCGCTCCTGTGGGTGCTTGCCTTCATCGTCACCTTCGTGATCGGCGGCCTGTCGGGCGTGATGACCGCCTCCGCCCCGCTCGACCAGCAGGTGACCGACACCTATTTCGTGGTCGCCCATTTCCACTATGTGCTGGTCGGCGGCGCGATGTTCCCGCTCTTCGGCGCCTTCGCCTATTGGTATCCCAAGGCGACCGGGCGGATGATGTCGGAAACCTTGGGCAAGATCAGCTTCTGGCTGATCGTCGGCGGCTTCAACCTCGGCTTCTTCCCCATGCACATCCTGGGTCTCCAGGGCATGCCGCGCCGCATCTATACCTATAGCGAGGGCATGGGCTGGGGCCCGCTCAACATGGTCGCCTCGATCGGCTCGGCGATCGCGGTCGCGGGCGGCGTGCTGTTCGTCGCCAATGCCGCCTGGAGCTACTTCCGCGGCAGGGCGGCGGGCCCGAACCCCTGGGGTGGCTCCACGCTCGAATGGGCCGCACCCTCGCCCCCGCCCCAGCATAATTTCGACGCGACGCCCGTGGTCGACAGCCTCACGCCCTTGTGGACGCAAAAGCAGGAACTCGCCGTCATGACCGGCCTCGCGGTCGATCGCCGCGAAGTGCTGGTGACGTCAGTGGTGGAGGCCACCCCGGAATACCGCCAGAAAAGCCCGCCGCCCTCGATCGCGCCGCTGCTCGCCGCCATCGCCGTCACCATCCTGTTCGTCGGCAGCATCTTCACCCCCTGGGCGCTGGTCTGGGGTGCCGTGCCGGTCGCGATCGGGCTCACCCTCTGGTTCTGGCCGCAGCGCGAGCGCTCGACCACTGGCCCGCTCCGGGTGCGCAACCGATGAGCGACGCCGTGCCCACCCGCGTCGTCGGCGACCTCGCCGACCTGCCCGAGACCGCATCGGGCGCGAGCCACCTCGTCTGGTGGGGCAACATAGGCTTCATGGCGATCGAGGGCACCGCCTTCGCGCTCGCCGCCGGCGCCTATCTCTACCTCATGAGCCAGACGGCCGGCTGGCCGCCGGACGGCGTCCGCCCGCCCGATCTGCTGTGGCCCGCGGTGCTGACGCTCGGCCTGTTCCTGAGCGAGATCCCCAACCTCTGGGTCCGCCGCTGCGCCAAGGCCAAGAACGAGCGCGGCGTGCGCATCGGCACGCTCGCCATGACCGTTATCGGCCTGCTGCTGCTGATCCCGCGCGGCATCGAGTTCGGGCACCTCAACGTCACCTGGTACGACAATGCCTATGGCTCGCTGACCTGGATGCTGCTGGTGCTGCACACCAGCCACCTCATCACCGACATCGGCGACACCGCCGTCCAGTGCGTGTGGCTCTATACCCATGAGGTCGGCGACGATCAGTTCGCCGACGTCGAGGACAACGCCAATTACTGGACCTTCGTGGTGCTGACCTGGATCCCGGTCGGCGCGCTCGTCTATCTGGCGCCGAGGTTCGGGTGAGCGAGTCCCTCTCCCGCGCGGCACGCGTGCGTCCCTGGGCGGCGCTGCTGCTGCCGCCCGTCGCCTGGTACGTCTTCGAACTGGGTCTCGGCAGCGTGCTCAAGGTCGATTGCGCCCCCGTCGGCGCCTGGCTGGGCCTCGCCTGGGGTCTCGCCAGCCTTGCGGTGTGCGGCCTCGCCATGGCGATCGCCTGGCCCTGCGCGCGGCCCGCGGGCGACCAGACCCCGCCGCGCGCCTGGCTGTCGCGCGTCGCGCTGCTGCTCGCCGGCATCTTCGCGCTCGCCATCGCCTTCCAGACGCTGGCCGTGCTGATCGTCCCGCCATGCGTCAGCTGATCCGCCTCGCCCCGCTGCTGGCGCTCGCGGTGCCCGCCGCCGCCCTCGCGCACGGCGGCCACGATCATGGCGAGCCGCCCGGCTGGACCTGGGATCCGTGGATTACCGTGCCCCTGCTGCTCTCCGCCGTCCTGTTCGGGCTCGGCTGGCGGCGCCTCTACGCGCGCTCGGCGGGCGGCCGCCCCCGGCTCAAGCGGCGCCTGTGGCTCTTCGCCGCCGGTTGGCTGACGCTCGCGGGCGCGCTGGTGTCGCCGCTGCACGAAGCGGGCGAGCGCTCCTTCACCGCCCACATGATCGAGCACGAGTTGCTGATGCTGCTCGCCGCCCCGCTGATCGTGCTGGCCGAACCGCTGTCGGCGATGCTCTGGGCCTTTCCCGCCGCCGCCCGCCGTACCCTCGGCCGCATCAGCGCCAGCCGGGCGGTGTCGGTCCCCTTCGCCTGGGCGACGGGCGCCGTCGTCGCCACCCTCCTCCAGGCGGCGGTGCTGTGGATCTGGCACATGCCGTCGCTGTTCGACGTGGCGCTGGCGAGCGAGGGCTGGCACGCCACCCAGCACCTCTGCTTCATCGTCAGCGCGCTGCTGTTCTGGACGGCGATGCTCGGCCGGCGCGGTGCCGGGGCGAGCGCGCTCGGCGACCGCGCGCTGGCCGCCTTCTGCCTGCTCGTCACCTCGTTCGTGACGGGGGCGCTGGGGGCGCTGATGGCCTTCTCCGACTCCCCTTGGTACGCGGGCTATGCACGCCTCGCGCTCGCGCCCTTCGGCATGACCCCGGCGGAGGACCAGCAGGTCGCCGGCCTCGTCATGTGGGTGCCCGGCGGCCTCGTCCACCTCGTCGCCGCGCTCGCCCTGTTCCGCACGCTCCTCGTGCCGTCGCCGCAAAGGACCGCCGATGCCGTCTGAGCTGCGCTTCGTGCTGATCCTCACCGGCATCGCCACGATTGCGGGCGCCGCCTCGGTGTTCGGCATCTACCGGCAGGATAGCCTCCAGACCCGCACCCAGGCGGAGGCGATGACCGGCGGCGATTCCACGGCCGGCAAGGCCGCGATCGGCCGCTACAATTGCGGCGCCTGCCACCGCATCCCCGGTATCGCCGGCGCCACGGGCACCACCGGCCCGGCCCTCAACGGCATCGCCCTGCGCGCCGAGATCGCCGGTGTCCTCGTCAACGATCCGCAGAACCTCACCCGCTGGCTGCGCCAGCCGCAGCAGGTGCTTCCCGGCAACGGCATGCCGGACCAGGGCGTCACCGAGCGCGACGCCCGCGACATGGCCGCCTATCTCTACACGCTGAAGCGCTAGCTGCCCCAGCAGGGCAAAGCCGGCGCTTCCGTTGCGGGAGCGCCGGCCCTGTTCGTCACTTCGCTACGGTGGCCTCTGCCATCGCCGGCGCCGACTGGATGTCGGGAGCACCGCCCATGTCGCCGTTCTTGGTGCGGCCGGCGCCCGGGCCCGCGCCCAGGTCCGCGCCGGTGGTCGGGTCGGCGCTCGGATCGGACGCGGTCCGCTCCACCATCTTGGCCGCGACCTTCTGGTCCTTGGCGGGAAGCTTGACGGTCGCCGTGCCGTCGCCCTCGTCGGCCGGCATCACCTGCTGCAGGTCGTCGATGCGGTCCCATTCGTCGCCCGCGTTCCACGGACCCGTGGTGTCGCCCTCACCCTGCGAGGTGTTGACGTACATGCTGGCGTATTTCTCCACACCCGGCAGCTTGCCCGACGGGAAGTTGTTCTCGATCGCATAGAGCGCCTTCTCGAACGACTTCTGGTGCGCCACCTCGCGCGTCATCAGGAAGCCCAGCGCGTCCTTGATGCCGGGATCGTCGGTGATGTTGATCAGCCGCTCATAGACGATCTTGGCGCGTGCCTCGGCCGCGATGTTGGAGCGCAGGTCGACGGTCGGCTCGCCGCGCGAGTCCACATAGGCCGCCGTCCATGGCACGCCCGCGCTGTCGCACAGCGCCGGGGCGCCGCCGAACAGGATCGATTCCTTGGCGCTGGTGCCGGTCTGCCCCACCATCTGGTAGAGTTCGGCCTCCTTCATCGTGCCCTCGGCCAGCTGCGCCTTCAGGCCCTTGTTGAGCATGGTGACGATCGACCCGATCACCTCCAGGTGGCTCAGCTCCTCCGTCGCGATGTCGAGCAGCATGTCCTTGCGGCCGGGATCGTCCTCACCCAGGCCCTGCGTGAAATAGCGCATCGCCGCGGCCAGTTCGCCGTCGGCCCCGCCGAACTGCTCCATGATCATGGTGGCGAGCCGCGGATTGGGCTCCGAAACGCGCACGGTATATTGCAACCGCTTGTTATGCATGAACATTGCCGGGCTCCTGCTGTATCGTTCTGGTCCATCCCAAGCGCATCAGCCACGCACCCGTTCCTGTTGAAAGTGACTCGCACCAATTGCCGCGGGAGCATGCGCTGACCGGCTCCGCGGGCGGGAGCGGCTTGAGCCTCTGCGCGGTCGCTGCCACGGGGACGGAATGACCGAACTTCACCGCCGCACCCTTTTGAAGGCAGGCCTTGGCGCCGCCGCGCTCGCCATTCCGGATTCGATCGCGCGCGCGCTCGCGATCCCGGCGGACGTGCGCAGCGGTACGCTGCGCGACGTCGAGCACGTCGTGATCCTGATGCAGGAGAACCGCGGCTTCGATCATTATTTCGGAACGCTGCGCGGCGTCCGCGGCTTCGGCGATCGCCTGCCGATCCCGCTCGCCCCGGCTTCGGACGGCGCGGCCCGCACCGTCTGGCAGCAACTCGACCGCACCGCCAAGGAGGGGCCGCGCACCGTCTCCCCCTTTCATCTGTCGACCCGCACCGACTGGGCGCTGATGCGCATGGAGGGCACGCCCCATAGCTGGCCGGACGCGCAGCGCGCCTGGGATCACGGCCGCATGGCGCATTGGCCGGAGGTGAAGACCGAGCGCGCGATGGGCCACTATCGGCGCGACGACATTCCCTTCCAGTTCGCGCTCGCCGATGCCTTCACCGTGTGCGACGCCTATCACTGCTCGCTGCAGACCGGCACCAACACCAACCGGCTGTTCCTGTGGACCGGCACCAACGATCCCGAGGGCCACGCCGGCGGCCCCGCCATTGCCAACTCGCACGACAGCTTCGCCGAGGATGGCGGCTGGGCCGAGCCCTATCGCTGGACCAGCTATGTCGAGCGGCTCCAGGCGGCCGGAATCGACTGGCGCATCTACCAGGACATGGCCGACAACTTCACCGACAACCCCCTGGTCGGGTTCGAGGCGTTCCGCGCCGCCCACAAGGGCACGCACGGTGCCGATCCGGCGCTTCGTGACCGCGCGCTCACCACCCGCGCGCTCGACGGCCTGCGCGCCGACGTGCTCGCCGGCCGCCTGCCGCAGGTCTCCTATGTGATCGCGACCGCCGCCGGCTCCGAGCATCCAGGCCCGTCCAGCCCCGCCCAGGGCGCCGCCTACACCGCCGAGCTGCTCGACGTGCTCACCGCCGATCCAAAGGTCTGGGCGCGCACCGTGCTGCTCGTCATGTTCGACGAGAACGACGGCTTCTTCGACCACGTGCCGCCGCCCGCCCCGCCGTCGCAGGATCCGGCGGCGCCCGGCGGCCTCGCCGGCGCCTCCACCGTCAGCACCGCGGGCGAGTATCACCGCGTGCCGAGCGCCGCCGACGCCGCGGTCGACCTGCCGGAGCTGCGCGGCCGTCCCTATGGCCTTGGTCCCCGCGTCCCCTTCTACGCCATCTCCCCCTGGAGCCGCGGCGGCTGGGTCAACTCGCAGGTATTTGACCACACCTCCGTGATCCGCTTCCTGGAACAGCGCTTCGGCGTCGCCGAGCCCAACATCTCGCCCTGGCGGCGCGCGGTGTGCGGCGACCTCACCTCGGTGTTCGACTTCGCCAGCCCGAACCGCGGCTTCCCCGACGGCATCCCCGATCCGCGCCCCGACGCCAGCCGCAGCGCCGCGATTCACGGCCAGGTCGCACCCCGCGCGCCCGCGGCCGCCCAGCCGCTGGTGCAGGAGCCGGGGGTCCGCCCCTCGCGCCCGCTCCCCTACCACCTCTCCGTCACCGAGGCACCGGACGAGGCCGGCATCCGCCTCACCTTCCACGCAGGCGCGAACCGCGCCGGCGTCGCCGCCGTCTTCCACGTTTATGACCGGCTCGCGCTCGATCGCCTGCCCCGCCGCTACACGGTCGAGGCGGGCGGCCAGCTCACCGGCCATTGGGCGGGCGCGGGCGCGGACGGCGCCTACGACCTGTGGGTGCTCGGCCCCAACGGCTTCCACCGCCACTTCGCCGGTCGCGCCGCCGACCGCGCGCTTGCCGGGCGCATCGCCTGGCACCTCGATCCGGCGCGCGCTACCCTTGCCCTCGCCGCTCGCCCCGGCCCGGCCGCATGGCAGGTCGCGCCCAACGCCTATGCCGATCACCACCGGCCCTGGCACGGCACCGGCACCCCGCCGCTCTGGGACCTCGCACCCACCGGCGGCTGGTACGACCTGACCCTCACCAGCCCGGCCGCCCCCGGCTTTCTTCGCCGCATCGCCGGCCGGCTCGAGACCGGGCGCCCCTCCACCTCCGACCCGGCCTGATCCACGGCTTCGCCCCGGCAAAGCATTTCTTTGAATTCCTATTCTGCCGATGGGGTATGTCTCTCCACATCGGAGGTAGGCCATGTCGCGCACACTGATCGAGACCGTCGCCGCCCTGCGCGTCGCCCGCGCGGCGTGGCGGCAGCGCCAGGACGAATCGCGCGACGTGGAGAGCTTTCCCTCGCGCGACGCCGTCGCCCGCATCGTCGAGACGCTGGCGACCGCCCTCTATCCCCGCCGCCTGGGCGGCTTCCGCGGCACCGCCGAGGCGGAGGACGCCTTCGTCGCCGAGCGCCTGACCCTCGCCCTCGCCGACCTGGAACGCGAAGTCGCCGCCGAACTCGGCTATTGGCAGGCGGAGGCGCGCAGCCGCTTCGATCCCGACCAGGCCGGCATGATCGTGCGCCTGTTCGCCGCTACCCTGGGGGAGGTCCGCCAGCTGGTCGACAGCGACGTCGACGCCGCCTTTCTCGGCGATCCGGCGGCGCGCAGCGTGGACGAGATCCTGCTCTGCTATCCCGGCGCCCTCGCCAGCCTGCACCACCGCATCGCCCACCAGCTCCACCAGCTCGGCGCGCCCATCGTCGCCCGGCTGATCTCGGAACTCGCCAACGCCCGCACCGGGATCGACATTCATCCGGGTGCCACCATTGGGCGCGGCTTCTTCATCGACCACGGCACCGGCGTGGTGATCGGCGAGACCGCGATCGTCGGCGATCGCGTGCGGCTCTACCAGCATGTGACGCTGGGCGCGCGCAGTGCACCGGGCGACACCCGCGACGGCGGCCGCCCCCGCCACGATCGCCACCCGATCGTCGAGGACGACGTGGTCATCTATGCCGGCGCGACCATCCTCGGCCGCGTCACCATCGGCGCCCGCTCCACCATCGGCGGCAACGTCTGGCTGCTCGACGACGTGCCCCCCGACAGCGTCGTGGTCCAGCCGGAGGCGCGGCGGCTCGATCGCGCTGCCGGGGCGACGCTGCGCGACGTGCTGGTGGAGACGGCAGGCTGATGCGCTTCCGCCCCGCCCTTCCCGAAGCCACGCCGGCCCGCCCCGTCGTCGGCGTGCTCTGCTGCAACGAAGTGGTGGATCGCCCGGTGCAGGTCGTCGCCACCCGTTTCGTCCGCCCGCTCACCCAGCTGGTCGAGGCGACGGTGCTGCTCGTCCCCGCCGTCGCCGATGCGGCCGATGTCGCCGGGGTCGCGGCCGCCCTCGACGGCCTGCTCCTCACCGGCTCGCGCTCGCACGTGGCGCCCGAACGCTACGGCGCCGCCCCCGTCCCCCGCCCGGCCGCGCACGATCCCGAGCGCGACGCGGTCGCCCTGGCGCTCTCCGCCCGCATGATCGAGGGCGGCAAGCCCGTGTTCGGCATCTGCCGCGGCATGCAGGAGTTGAACGTGCTGTTCGGCGGCACCCTGTGCGAGCAGCCCGCCGACGGCGGCCATCACCGCGGCGACTGGGACGAGGGCTATGACGCGCTGTTCGACCATCACCACGCCATCCGCCTCGCCGACCGGGGCCGCCTCGCCCGCGCCACCGGCTGCTCGCGACTGCGGGTGAACTCCGTCCACCAGCAGGGCGTCGATCGGCTCGGCTCCGGCCTCACCGTCGAGGCGCGGGCGGAAGGGGACGATCTGGTCGAGGCGATCTGGGCGCGCCCGTGCGGCGCCGACGTGCTCGCCGTCCAGTGGCACCCCGAATGGGACGCGGACCACGCTCCGGCCAGCCGCGCCTTCTTCGCGCTGGTGGCAGAGGCGCTGCGCACCTCCGCCTACGCCCAGCGCCGAGCCGCCTGACCCCTTCGCTCCGGCCAGGGAACCCCCGCCGCCGCCTGCCGTTCGTGAAGCACCCCGTGCAGCGCGCGACCCCTCAGGCAGCGAAGGCCAGGAACATGGCGGTGAAGCTCAAGCCCCTTTCCGAACAAGTCATGGTGATCCTCGGCGCGTCGAGCGGCATCGGCCGCGAAACCGCGCGCCGGGCAGCGGCCGCAGGCGCCACGCTCGTGGTCGCCGCCCGCGGCCAGGCCGGCCTCGCCTCGCTGGTGGAGGAGATCACCCAGGCCGGCGGCAAGGCCGTGGCGGTCGTCTGCGACGTCACCGACGAGGCGCAGGTCCGTCAGCTGGCGCGCGACGCCGTCGCCCGCTTCGGCCGGATCGACAGCTGGGTGAACGTCGCCGGCGTCTCGGTCTATGCCGGGTTCGAGGACACCACGCCCGAGGAGTTCCGCCGCATCCTGGAGGTGAACTTCATGGGCTATGTCCACGGCGCCCAGGCGGCCCTGCCGTACCTGCGCGAACAGGGCGGCGCGCTGATCGTGATCTCCTCGGTGGAAAGCATCGTCTCGCTGCCGCTGCACAGCGCCTATGCCGCCTCCAAGCACGCGATCGAGGGCGCCTTCGACGCGCTGCGCCGCGAGCTGATGGCGGAGGGCGCGCCGGTGTCGGTGACCAGCATCAAGCCGGCGACGATCAACACCCCCTTCTTCACCAACTCCCGCAGCAAGCTCGACGTCGTGCCCAAGGGACCGCCGCCCTTCTATGATCCGGGCGTGGTCGCCGACTGCGTTCTCT
Source organism: Sphingomonas molluscorum (assembly GCF_039522995.1). Taxonomy (NCBI): domain Bacteria; kingdom Pseudomonadati; phylum Pseudomonadota; class Alphaproteobacteria; order Sphingomonadales; family Sphingomonadaceae; genus Sphingomonas; species Sphingomonas molluscorum. The sequence goes on from NZ_BAAAEL010000007.1 coordinate 16,921, forward strand.
ACGCGGCCGAACATCCCGTACGCGACCTGTTCGCCGGCGGCGCCGGCCGCAGCATGGCGCTCAACCAGGTGACGGCTCCCGGCGTGATGGACGCGCTGCTCGCAAAGTTCGGCATCCCCGGCTCGCGCACCCAGCGCCCCGCCCCCGCCGGCCAGCCCGGCAACCTCTACGCACCCGACGGCGACGACCGCGCGCGCGGCGACTTCACCGACCGCACCCACCCCAGCCTCTACACCTGGCTGGCGCTCCGGCCGCTGGCGCGCACGCTCGCACTCGGCGCGCTCGTCACCGGCGCCGTCGTGGCGAGCCGCGCCCGCCGCGCGCGCCACGGCGCGCCCGACACGACGGCGCCGGACGCCCTGGTCGGCACCGCCGCCTTCGCCCGGCCCGAGGACCAGGACGCCTCCCCCGGCAGCTACCAGCCGGTCCGCCCCGCCGGCCCCGAATCCATGCGCGACCCCACCGCCCGCCCCTGGACCCGCGTCGACGAAGCCTCCGACGAATCCTTCCCCGCCAGCGATCCGCCTGCGACTTACTGATCGTCGAAGATATGAAGACGCTCGTGCTGATCTTCGGCATCCTCCTCGCCATCGCCACGTTCGTGTGGTTCTTCTACTTCGTGCCCTTGGGGTGCGGGATGAACCCGACTGGCTGCCGTGAGCGGTTCGACGTCTTGAGTTCTGTCGGCCTCATCCACTTCTGGGCGCCGCTGGCTGTGGCCGGCGCGGCGATCTTGTACGGCGTCAGGCGCAGCTGAGATGGGCGGTGTCCGCTGGCTTGCGTTGCTGACGATCCTTCTGGTGGGGCCACAGGTTCCTGCACTTGCCGGCCCACCGTCCGCACGTGTCGAAAACACGGTCTGTGCCGCAGTCGATGACGTGGACAGCTGCTGGAAGGCCGGGGTTCTCGCCGAGCAGCGCGGCGACGTGGCGGCGGCGTTCGCCGCCTACGATCGCTCGTGCTCGGCCGGACGGACGATCTACGGCTGCTACGAGGCCGGCAAGATCGCGTTTCTCGATCCGGGCTTGCGCGATTATCGCCTCGCGCGCGACCGGATGGCGCGCGTATGCGCCTCCAGCGACATCGGAATGGGCCCGTATGGCTGCACCTATCTGGGGATCATGCAGCGGGACGGGCTCGGCGGCGAGCGACTGGTTCGCGAGAGCGCCCAATCCTTCGTGCGGGCGTGCTTCACCCACAATGCCGACCATTATCTCGATGGCCGGGGCTGTGCAGCGCTTGCCGACAGGCTCCCCGCTGCGCCCGCAATGGGCCGAAGCGATGCGAACTGGCCGCGCGAGTATCTCCGCTACCTCGCCTATGCGATGGGCTGTACCGACGGGATGCCCGCCCTGTGCGCGAAGGCGCGTGCGATCTACCGCCGGGGTGAGGCCGCATCCACCGATTGGCTGGTCGTGTGTGAGGACCCGTCGTTGCCGCGCGCACCGGCCGGCACCTGTCCGATGCTTGCCAACCCCGCGCTTTCGGCAGAGCCCGACCAGCGGCAGATCCTGCGCCGCACCTTGGCCGCCCGCTTTGCTGCCGCAACGGACCTGTCAGCCGATCGATGAGCGATCGAGCCCCGCCTTCCTGCCATCGGTCCGCACATGCGAATGGTCTGCTCAGGCCGCAAGCCGCCTGAGGCGCGCCGTCCACAGGCTCCCCGCAGAAACCCGCCGAAAGCTCCACGACCGCATTCCGCCAGCGCGGACGTTCATGGATTCACCGACTGGGACGCGGAGACAATTTCGGTCGGCAGCTGCTCAGCGTCCTGGCGCGGATCATAGGCGACCACCCATTTGGGATAGCCGTCCGGGGTCATAACGATGTCGGGGTGCCCGACGGGATCGTTGCCGGTCTCGATCCATCCGGCGCCATGGCAATAGTCGCAGACGGCACGCTTGCACCGGAAGCTCACCAGATCGATCTCGGTGTTCCACTGGCCGTGGCCCCGGCAGATCGGACATTTCGCATCCAGGGTGCCGTTTCTCGGCTGGAACGGGACGATGTCGAACGCATGGGGGCTGTCGGGTCCGTCGCATTGCACGACGTTGCTGGCGTGAGCGATCGTCTGTCTCCTCAGCAGCCCCCAACGATCCTGCGGGGGAGCGGTTGCGCGGGGACACGGCCGTCGCCGCGGTTCCGGCCGAAGGCTCGGCCTTAGATCCATCGAGCCGACCGCTGGGAAACCCCCAATGGTGGAAACTGGGGACCAGCGGTATGACATCCAAGATGCGCGCCTCACCATACATTTTGATCAGCATGACGTTGCTCGCTGGATGTGAACCGGAGCGTGGCATTCGAGCGAGCAGGGACTTCGGATCACAGGTTGACGTGGCCTGCGTTGACCAATCGTTACGTAAGACATTCGGCAGCGTGGAGCGCTGGGATTACGTCAGTGATGGCGGCACGTTTCCCAAGGGTACAGCCGTTGCGCAATTCGCCTATCACAAGTGGGATGATGGAGTTGGGTGGGCCACTCTTCACATCGCCTCCGTGGGGAAAGGCGTTCGCATTTCGCACGAGTTCACAGGGGTGGGTGCGGAGCTACCTGAAGTGTCGTTCCCGCCTGCGCTAAGAGCTATGGAAAGAGCCAGTGTCGCCCTACGGTCGGCTTGTGGTCTCAATTTATCGGGGGCGAAATCGCGAGAGATCGGGCAGGACGTAAAGGCACTCGACTGATCGGTGCCAACGTCCGCTTTCCACCACAATCAGTCGTGCAGCGCTCGGTTTAGGAGCGCTCGTGTATGGGGCACCGGCTGAACCAGTCCCCAGCCCGGCTGATGTCGGGCACGACATGGACGACACGGGCGCAGCCGGTTAGCCAGCGACCATGCCTTTGCACGCCGCATCCGCTGCCCCCTCCGGCTCGACGGCCGCCTCCATGCTCATACGCATCTGGAAGGCTGATGGGCCGATCTGCGTGCCCCCGGTGACCGGCACCCTCTCCAGCGCCAGCGCCACACACGGCCCCGTGCTGCGGCGCGCGCGGTGCGGAGCAGCGCAGCGATGTTGAGGAAGAAGCAGCACGCGAACGCCCCGGCCGCCAACCGCACGGCGCACCCGCTGACCCTGAAGGCGCACGCAACCGGTCTCCTGATCGCCGGTTTCGCGGGGCCGCTGATCTCGGCGCTCGGATCGACGACGCTGTTGCTGATCGCGCAGGGCTCGGCTGCGCGCATGAGCCTCCCGAGCGCAGCCGTGTTGCTCTGCCTGCTCTGGGTCGCCATCGCGTTCGTCGCCGCGCCCACTGCTGCCGTGCTGCTGTCCGCCTTGTGGCCCGTGACCCGGCGGGGGACGGCGGCGAGCCGGTGGATCTGTATCCTCGCCGGCCTCACCGGCGGCATCGTGTGGGCGTCCTTCAGCGACAAGAGCTCGTTGTTCACGATGCTGGTATCCGCCGTCACGGGAGCGGCAACCGCCGGGATCTATTGTGCCGTGCTGGCGCGCGTGCTCCGCGCCGGGCCGCAGCTGGACACGATCTTCAGCTGACGCTCCGCTCGCGCGCCGCAGCGTGGCGCGTCCGGCGCAAGGGCGTCGAGGAAACTGCAGGAGAATGGTGCACCCGACTGGATTCGAACCAGTGGCCTCTGCCTTCGGAGCCCAAAAAGCTGACCTTCGCTATGGTTTCTCTTTCCACGCTACTGCGCGATAAACCACAGGGATCATTCAGTTTTCTGGCGCCACTGCCCGAAGTCAGTATCCTACAACAGGTCCGAGCTTCCGCTCAGGTGCTTCCGTGGTGCTTCCGCGGGACAACCCTTGGAAGCGGTTTAGAGGCCGCGTGAGTAGGTCAAATGGTAAAGCTCAGCAAGCGCATCGTGGATCAGGCAGAGCCGGGTGCAGCCGACTATTTCATATGGGACGACGATCTGGCAGGGTTTGGCCTGCGGGTCTTCCGTTCGGGCAAGCGCAGCTACCTCGTCCAGTATCGCGCTGGCGGGCGGACCCGTCGCTTCACCATCGGCGCGCATGGGGTCTGGGCTCCGGAGGCGGCCCGCAAGGAGGCGCGTATCCTGCTCGGCCGCATCGCGCAGGGCGAGAACCCCGCCGAGCAAAAGCAGTTCGACACCAAGGCGATCACGGTCAAGGAACTCTGCACCCGCTACCTCGCCGACTGTGAGGCCGGCTTGGTGCCCGGGAAGGGAGGACGGCCCAAGAAGCCTTCCACGCTGAACATCGACCGGAGCCGCATTAGCCGACACATCCTCCCGCTGCTCGGCAATCGTCGGGTCCAAGATTTGACCCAGGCTGACATCACGAAGTTTCTGCGTGACGTGGCCAACGGCAAGACGCGGACCGACGTCAAAACGCGTAAGCATGGTCGCGCGATCGTGCGAGGTGGAATCGGAACCGGCTCGCGCGGCGTAGGCCTTCTAGGCGGCATTCTCACATACGCAATCCGCGAGGGCATCATCGACAAGAACCCGGTCCATGGCGTCCAAAAGCCGAAGGATCGCGTCCGCGACCGGCGCCTGACCGAGCGCGAATATCGGACCTTGGGGAGCCTCCTGGCTGCGGCATCGGACGACCCGCAGTTCGCGACGACCGCGAGGATGGTCCGCACTATCGCTATGACCGGGTGCCGCCGCGGTGAGGTCATCTTTCTCAAGAGCGGTGAAGTCGATCCAGAGCGGAGCTGCATCCGGCTAGTGGACAGTAAGGAAGGCGCGTCGACCCGCGCGATCGGGCTACCGGTCGTCGAGTTGCTCGAGCCGCTCATGTCGGAGGATGAGAGCGCTTGGGTGTTTGCCGGGACGGAAGAGGGCAAGCCGCTCATCGGGCTCCCAAAGCTCTGGGAGAAGCTGATTAGAGGCACTCCGCTCAAAGGCGTTACACTGCATGTGCTCCGGCACAGCTTCGCGAGCGTCGCCAACGATCTCGGCTTCACCGAATCGACCATAGCCGCTCTCGTTGGGCATTCGCGCGGCACGATCACCAGCCGCTACATCCACACGGTCGATACAGCGCTCGTCATGGCCGCCGACACGATCGCGAGCTACATTCAGGCGCTGCTTGACGGGGTGAAAGTCAACCGAACCAGCTACGCCCTAGACCGCGACGCCCGAAAAGCGGCGATGCAGCAGTTTCTGACGCAGAGTCTTGAAGCAGATCGGCCCATCTACCCGTTGGCGGCCTGATGCGCGGTCCCGGGTTTACAGTTGGAACCCGGCAGCTTGGCTCTTGCCGTACCATACACAGGCGCGCAATCATCGGAGATCGCCTGAGAGGCGCCGATGGAGGCGAAGTGGAGCGGATTGAGGAGTTTGTCGACGAACGGCAGAAGGCTTGGTGCATCCATTGCACGCGGTCGCTCGCAGAATGTGAAACGAACGAGGATCATGTCCCTACGAAAAGTCTGCTCAGCAAACCGCGTCCGCACCACCTGCCTGTGGTGACGATCTGTCGCGAGTGTAACAACGGCTTCTCACGGGACGAGCAGTATGCGGTGACCTTCATCAGCTGTGTGCTTGCCGGTTCGTCGGATCCCGAGGCTCAGAACAATCCAAGCGCGGCCCGGGCGCTCAGTGCGAGTCCTGCCCTTCGTGCAATGATCGACAAGTCACGGACCGAATACACGACACATGCTGGGGAGACGCGCTTGCTCTGGCGGCCCGATATGAGCCGCATCGACCGGGTGATTTTGAAGAATGCGCGTGGCCATGCCTATTTCGAGTACGGGGAGCCCATACTGGATGAGCCAGCTCACGTTTGGGCGCGGCCGCTCGAGAGCATGAGCGTTTCTGAACGCGACAGCTTCGAGGGATCAGATGGCCTGGGCGGCCTCTCCGCTTGGCCGGAAGTCGGTAGCCGGATGATGACGCGAGTGGTTACGGGCGAGGACATGCTGGGTGACTGGGTCGTCGTTCAGGACGGCGCTTACAGATACGCCGTCCAGCAGCATGGCGGCCTTCGCGTGCGCTCGGTCTGGGCCGAATACCTGGCGACGGAGGTGCAATGGGATTGATCGATCCGGAGCGCGCCGTTCAGCAGACCGATCTGATCTGGACGAAGCTGTCGAAACTGCGGAACGCAGTCGCCCAGAAGCGTTCGCGGGTGACGTGCCTGCGCCGGTGGAGCGAATTCATCCGCGAGCGTGATGGGCACCGTTGCGTCGATTGTCATTCGCGTAAGGGCCTGTCCGCGCACCACATCTCGCGGAAATGCATGTTCACGGGAGCAGAGTTCGAGACCGGCAACGGCCTGACGCTCTGCCGCGACTGTCACAAGGAGGTTCATCAGGGCTTCAATGGGCGACCGGATCTCTCGCTACCGGTCGATGCACAAGGCGGCGAGAAGCTGCGGCTCATGGAACGGCTCTACAGCATACTCGTCGATGACGCCGTCGATCGCGGACTGATGAACGACGAGCTCTATTTCCTGAGCGACGAAGTCCTTCAGACCTTCGGAAGGATGCAGGGTTACGACCAGCCAGCCTCTTTCCCGGGCGCCCGCCTGGAGCAAGCGTACCTTATGCTGGCCGAGCCGGAGCGGAATGTTCGTCAAGCCATCGGCGAAGCGAATGGGTTCAACCTTCCGAATGGACCGCTGCTGCCCGGTGGCATGGTTCTGATGTTCGAGACCGATACGAGGGCGCGATCGGGCTTCGCCATCCGCCGATATCCGGTCCGCACTGGCCGTGGAGGTCGGTCAGAGCGCTCCTCTTGAGTCGCTGTTCCCCAAATCTTTTGTGTTCCGAAGAACGGCATGTGCGCGCTCCCGCTTGCTCCACGGACCAGGCTGCTTCAGTGCATAATAGCGAGATTTTCCGGCCGCCGGACGGTTCCGTCGCCCTGTCGTTTGGTGCCAGATCGTGGTAGCCCTTCATCCGAAGCGGACCAATGTGGGGAACTCGTTAGGGCTGGCCTTTCGGGCGCATTTCGGCTAGGCAAAACGCCTCAGCTTCGTCTATTCGTAGCGTATGAATGGCGAAACTGCGCTCCATATTGAGGCTAACGGGCGATCGACCGCCGTCGTGGACCTGTTTTGTGGCGCTGGAGGCTTGGCGTATGGCCTGCAGGCGGCAGGTCTCACTGTCAAGGCTGGGGTCGATCTAGACCCAAGCTGTCGCTATCCGATCGAAAAGAACACTGGCGCGGAGTTCGCCCTCAAGGACATCTCCGAGCTGAAACCGGCAGAGCTCAGGCGCTGGTTCGGTGACGCGCAAGTTCGCGTGCTCGCGGGCTGCGCACCATGTCAACCGTTCTCCACCTACTCGCAAAGCCGAAAGTCCGTCGATCGCCGATGGACCCTGCTGAAGCAGTTCCAACGGCTAGCGCTCGCGGTAAAGCCCGAAATCGTCACGATGGAAAACGTCCCCGGGCTGGCCACCCAAGCCGTATGGAAGAGGTTCACCGCAGCCCTGGAGAAGGCCAAGTACCACGTTTCTTGGAGAGAGGTTTCTTGCGACGAGTTCGGAGTCCCGCAGAGCCGACGCCGCCTCGTACTGCTTGCATCCCTTCTCGGCCCCATAGAGCTAAGGCCGGTGGAAGGCGTTTTGAAACTCACGGTTCGAGACGTCATCGAGAACTTGCCGCCGATCGAGGCTGGCTCATCGGCTCCGATCGATCGGCTTCACGCAAGCGCCTCCCTGACCGCTCGCAATCTCGAACGTATTCGAGCGTCGCGGCCTGGGGGCACTTGGCGCGATTGGCCGGAAGACCTGCGCGCACCATGCCATCGCAAGATCACGGGTAAGACCTATCCGTCGGTCTATGGTCGGATGGAATGGGACAAGCCCGCGCCGACCATGACGACGCAATGCTATGGATTCGGCAATGGCCGTTTCGGCCATCCCGAACAGGACCGGGCGATCAGCCTCAGAGAGGCTGCGATCCTTCAATCATTTCCGCGAGAATACAGCTTCCTGGGCGAGGAGGACGACGTCACATTCGAGCGACTTGGCACCCTGATCGGCAACGCTGTCCCGCCCAAACTCGGCGAGGCGATCGGTCGTTCGATCCTGGCGCACATCGACGCTCTGGATAACGATCGTCCAACTCTCGAGGGCCAACTCGACCTGCGCTGAGGTCGGCAGCAGGATCTTTTATGGCTAGACGTCCCCGACCTCACCAAGTCAGCAGTGAACAGCTTGCATCCGCAGAAGCGGAGATCGTCGATCGTTCGCGTCGGATCGACTTCTACATGACGGAGTATTCCGTCGAGTTGCTCGCAGAAAAGATGGCTCGCGAAGAATTCGTGATTCCTGGATATCAGCGGGAGTTCACTTGGGAGCCGGCGCGGAAATCGCGCTTCCTAGAATCCCTGATTATGGGCCTACCCATACCCTTCCTATTCTTTTGGGAGATGGAGAACGGTAAGCTCGAAATCGTGGACGGCTCACAGCGGCTGCGTACCATTCAGGAATACATTCTGGGTGGCTTCGAGTTGGAGCAACTCGAGGAATTGGCGTCACTGAACGGCACCCGTTTTCTGGACCTTTCTCCTGCCCGACAGAGGAAGATCAAGAACCGGTCGATCAGAGGAATCGTTCTGAACGAACACGCCGACGATCAGGCTCGTTTCGATATGTTCGAGCGTATCAACACCGGCAGCAAAGTCGCGAACACAGCCGAGGTCCGCCGCGGCGCGTTGCGAGGGCCGTTCTTGGACCTGGTTCTCGAGCTCTCGCGGCTACCGCGCTTCGCCGAACTGGCTCCCGTCTCGGGCAAGTCGGAACGTGAACGGATTCGCGAAGAGCTCGTCACGCGCTTCTTCGCCTATGGCGACGGGCTGGAGGGCTACCGAGAGCGCCCCTCGCAATTCCTGTTCGATTACACCAAACGCATGAACGAGCGTTTTCAGGAAGATCCCGCATTGGCGCCAGCCTACCGGGAGCGGTTCGAGCGCATGCTCGATTTCGTTGGACGCGCCTTTCCCCAGGGTTTCCGAAAGCCGTCGAACCCGAACAGCACACCGAGAGCGCGGTACGAAGCCATCGCGATCGGCAGCGAAAAGGCACTCCAGGAAGACCCCGGGCTGTTCGTTGCCGTTCCGGAAACCCAGCCATGGCTCGATAGTCAGGAATTCAGCGAGGTCACGACCTCCGACGCAGCGAATACGCGGACAAAGCTCCTCGGTCGCATCGATTACGTCCGGCGAGGCCTGTTGGGGCAGCTTTGATGAGCGATCTGTCGGACCGGTTCGAAGAACGTTTCGCGGAGATCGTCGCATATCTCGACTTGATCGATGGTGTCGAAGCGCTCGTCCGTTCCGGCGTGCCGCGGCTGGGTGACAATGGCCCGACGATCACCGCCCAACAGCAGCGTATCCTCAACTCTGGCGTCTACCTTCAGCTCTATAATCTAGTCGAGGCGACGGTGACCCGGTGCCTCGACGCAGTCAGCAAGGCGGCGATGAGCCGCGCGGAATGGGCACCGGGTGATCTCACAGCAGAACTGCGAAGTGAATGGGTCAAGCATATGGCTCGCACCAACCTTCCGAGCGGGCCCGACAAACGGCTCGAGGATGCGATCTCCCTCTGCGACCACCTCGTTGCGGCGCTCCCGGTCGCAGAATTCGAGATCGAAAAGGGGGGCGGCGGCAACTGGGACGATATCGCCATCAGGAAGGTCGCCACTCGGATCGGCTTCAATCTGCGCGTCAGCCGCGCGGTAGAGCGTGAGGTGAAGCGTAAGATCCGGAATGACCTTGGCGCCATGGCGCTGATCGTGGATCTGAGGAACGGCCTTGCGCATGGGCGGTTGTCATTCGTCGACTGCGGTCAGGACGACGGTGCCGCCGAACTGCGCCAGTTGGCCGAGCGCGTTGCCGCCTACCTGCGCGAGGTCGTGGCCGCATTCGACATCTTTATCGAGGAACACCAGTATATCGTCCCCAGTCGAAGACCAGCCCCCGTCGCGATCGTCGCCGGATGACGCCATTTCGCCGGCTCGTTCGCGGCTCATGGCTAGGATCGGGCCCAAGGATACGAAGCCGGAGCTGATCGTACGCCGCCTCCTGCATCGGATGGGTCGTCGCTTCCGACTGCACCGACGGGACCTACCAGGCACCCCGGACATCGTCCTGCCCGGGCCCCGCAAAGCCCTCTTCGTTCATGGCTGCTTCTGGCATCGCCACCCCGGCTGTCGGAAGGCCAGTACGCCGAAGACAAGGCCAGCCTTCTGGACCGATAAATTCGAGCGCAACGTCGAGCGCGATAGTCGGAAGGAAAGCGAGCTTCGTGCTGCGGGGTACGATGTCCTCATCGTGTGGGAATGCGAAACGCGCGATGCAGGGGCGCTAGAGAACAAATTGCGGACGTGGCTTGCAATGAAGTAAGCCGGACAGGAAGGTGGGCGCTCGGGTGGCTAGCGGGGGCTAGGTTGTCGTGAGTCGTCGATCCTCTTTTTCTTCGAACGAAATCGCGGACATGGGTCGCGACCCGTTCACCAGCACTTGCGTCGGTTGCGATGCGGATCCGCAGTGATGGCGGAGGAACGGACTCTCGAACTAGTAAAGCGAAGGTTACTCGGAGACAGCGAACGGACCCAAGCCCCCCTGGTCCGATCCAGAGTCGACGAGATCTATCTCAAGTACGGCATAGCGCCTGATCAGGCCGCCGTCGTAGAACGTGAGCTCCTATCCGCGGGCGTGTTGATCGACGAGGAAGACGAGTCGGATCAGGAACACGAGGAAGGTGCCACGGCAACGCCTTCGACGACGTCGCCGACGTTCGCCGACGCTCTCAGCCACCTCATGCATCAGGCGAAGAAGCTGCCGCTCTTGTCCCGTCAAGACGAGCAGCGCCTCGGCGAGGCGATCCAGCGCGGGCTCGCCGTGACGCAGACCTCCGAGATGCCGCTTGATGGCCACACGGCACGCTTGGTCGCGAAAGCAAAGGAAGCTCGCGAGCGTCTGATCTCGTCGAACATCCGGCTGGTGGTCAAACTCGTGATGAGGCCCAACTTCCGATACCGAATGGATGTCGACGACTTGGTGCAGTACGGCATGATCGGCCTGATGCGAGCGGCCGAAAAGTTCGACCCCGATGTGGGCACCCGCTTCTCCACCTATGCGACGTGGTGGATCCGCCAAGCGGTGACCCGCGGCATCCACAATGACGGCAACGTCATCCGGCTGCCCGTCCATGTCATCGCGAGCATCCACCGCTTCCGGCGGACGCAACGTCAGCTGGGCTTGACCCAAGGTAGGCGCGAGCACGTCAAGCTCATCGCCGAGAGCCTCGGTTGGACCGACGACTACACGGCGCGAATCTCGCTCCTGTCGGAGATGAATGTCGTATCCTTGGATGCTCCGCTGGGCTCGGACGACGGCAATGGATCGACGCTCGGCGACCTGATGGCGGATACCGCGGACCGGCCCGACGAAGCAGTCGAACTCCTCGACATCAGAGCCGCCGTCCGTAGCTTGGTCGACGATATCCAGGACGAGCGGGCTCGTGACATCGTCAAACGCCGTTTCGGGTTCGACGGCCCGGACGAAACCCTGCAGGAGATCGGTGACCGCTATGAGGTCACGCGGGAGCGTATCCGCCAGGTCGAGGCGAAAACCCTCGACAAACTGGAGAAGCGGGCAATCGCCAAGGGGCTGAGAGGAAACTCGTTTTGACGGACTCGGAACACGCCGAACGCTACCAGGCGGCCGATCGATTCGTATCGTGGCTGGCTGACCGGGTCACGAACGATGCTCGCGGGAGCGGAGTGACCCAGATCGACGTCGATCCTCGTGGCTCCTACTGGTTGGGGCGCCTCGCGCCGCTGGTCGAGATCATGAACTCGACGCTCGGCGAACGTGCCGAGCGTCTGGAGCCGTGCGCGCTAGGACTGAGAGTGTTGCCTGCTCGGGAGCGAGTTACCTTCACAGCCATCGCGTCATTCGTCGTCTGGCGCCGTGTCGGTCAGCAGTGGCAGAAGCCGCCACGCATCCACGTCGAAGTCCCAGTCGAGCTACCCGACAAGGAGGGATCGGCCGAATGGGGACGGGCTGCTTTGTCCGACGCCATTGACGCGGTCGCGCCCGGCTCGGGACTGGCGGCGACGATCCGCACCGAGCTCTCTCGCACCCCCGATGGAAAGCGCGAGCTCTCGATCGAACTCGTCAACGACTCCGACCCCGACCACAAGAACGCCGGCGCGCACGCGAAGGGTCGGTTGTTCGAGTGCAGCTTGCAGGTTCGGAACCTCGCCACGCACGAGTATCTGCTTGAGGAGCTACCGGACAGCTTCCGCTACGATCGTCGCGTCGCCGCCTGGGGCCTGAACTCCGGCGTCGAGCGCGTCGGCGACGGGTTCGTCACGACCGACCTACCCGAATTCGAGAAGAAGCGACCTGTCTATTGGACGGTGCCTGCCGAGCAGCCGGATCTAAGTTTCCAGACCCTATCTTCCGACCCCATACCTCAACTGGAGCGGCTGCACGCGGAGCTGGACACCTGGGGTAAGGAGGCCTGGGCCATCGAGACCATCCGACGCTCCGCCCCGAGTTGGTCTGAGACACTCGAAAACGAGGTTCAGGCCGAAGCTCGGAGCTTCCGGGCCGAGTGCGACCGCATCGCAGCGGGGATCGACTTGTTGAAAGGGAACGCGCTCCTTGCCCGCGCCTTCCAAGCAATGAACGCCGCAATGAGTCACTCCGCCAATGGCAAGTACGACAGCTGGCGCCCGTTCCAGATCGGCTTCATGCTGGCGAACCTCCCGTCGTGCGTCGGCGACGATCAGGATGTTGCCGACATCGTTTGGTTCTCGACCGGAGGGGGCAAGACCGAGACCTATCTCGGCATCATCCTCACGGCTGCGTTCTACGATCGGCTGACCGGCAAGAGCACCGGAATCACGGCTTGGTCCCGCTTCCCGCTCAGGCTCCTCTCGCTGCAGCAGACCCAGCGTTTCGCCAACGCACTGGCCGGTGCGGAACGCGTCCGGCAGGCGCTGAACCTCGAGGGCGATCCATTCTCGCTCGGCTTTCTGGTCGGCGGGGGCGCGACCCCTAACGAGGTCAAGGAAAAAAGTCCCTGGGATCCCGACGACCCGACGATGCCCGACAAACTGCGCATGCTGAAAGTCTGCCCATTCTGTCGCAATGGCGACATCGAGATGCGGTTCGATTGGGCGCTCTGGCGTGTCGACCACATTTGCCGTTCTCCATCGTGCCCTTGGGGAAGCGACCAACCCCTTCCCATCCACGTGGTCGATACGGAGGTCTGGCGCGTGCTCCCGACCGTCGTTGTTGGCACCCTGGATAAGGCTGCGGGCATTTCGATGCAGGCGAGCATGCGCGGGATGATCGCCGAGCCGTCCGGCTTCTGCCCCCGACCGGGCCATGGCCACACCTACGCCACGCGCGCCAATCGTCCTCACGGGTGTCTCGTACCGGGCTGCACATCGCCGCGCGGTCCTCTACCGATGGCCAAGAACCGCTACGGCGTGGGCTTTCGGCTTCAGGACGAACTGCATCTGCTGCGCGATAGTCTCGGTGCGGTGGATGCCCATTACGAGGCACTCTACGACGACCTACAGCAAAGATTGTCCGGCCGACGGCCCAAGATCCTTGCATCGTCGGCGACGCTCAGCGGGTACGAGCGACAGAGCGATGTCCTGTACGGCCGAACGGCTCGCGTGTTCCCTCACCCGGAACCCAAGGTGGGTGAGGGCTTCTGGTCGGGCAAGGGCGAGCAGTCGATGCGCCGGTACTTGGCCGTCGCACCGAGGGGCCAGACGATCGAATATGCCCTTGATCGAATGATCGTCTCGCTGCAGCGCGCGATACGGGAACTCGCCGCCGATCCGGAGAAATCGGCGGCCGACATCGGCGTCGATCCCAAGCACATCGACTGGTTGATCAGCTTCTACGGTACCGATGTCGTCTACGGTAACACCTTGCGCGACCTAGACGCGGTCGTCCGTTCCGGCGAGACGCAGTGGGAAGACGTACCCCCGCCACGACCGAGGGTGGCATCGCTGACGGGTCGAACCGTCTTCACCGACGTTTCAGGAATGCTCGACGAGTTGGAGCAACCCGCGGCCGACTTCGCCGATCGCACCCACGTCGTCGTCGGCTCCTCAATGATGTCGCACGGTGTCGACATCGACCGATTGAACGTGATGGTCATGCTCGGCCTCCCGCTCACCACCGCCGAGTTCATCCAGGCAACGGCGCGCGTGGGCCGTACCTGGCCATCGCTGGTCTTCGTGGTCCACAAGATCGGCCGTGAGCGGGACGCCAGCGTCTATCGTACGTTCCGTCAGTTCGTGGACCAAGGCGATCGCTTCGTCGAGCCGATCCCGATCACGAACAGCAGCCGGCGTGTGCTTGAGCGCACCCTCGCAGGCTTGGCGTTCGGCCGGGTCTTGATGATGCACGAGCCGGAGGCGGGGACCAGCTTGGCCCTCACCCGGAAGCTACGAGATTACCTCGCATCCCGACCCGACTTCGAGGAAGCCGAGGTCGATGCGATCTGCGCCGCGCTCCGCTTTGACGACGATCGGACTCCGCTCCTGCGACAGGAGGTGAAGAACTGGTATCGGCACCTCATGACCGAGGTGCTCGACCCAGCGAATGCCGGACGGTTCGGGAATGAACTCGGCCTTCATGGTGGGCCGATGATGTCACTGAGAGATGTCGAAGAACAGGTCGAGGTATGGGGGCGTGATCCGTCGTGAAGGATAGCAGGAGCGCATCGCAGATTCTTTTCGGCTTCTTGCCGGAGCAGACCGTCGACGTGCGTGGTGGCGTCTGGAAAGTGGCACGGTGGCACGTCAACCAGATACTCGACGTCGATGCCGACGCCTTGCGCCGCGCTCTCATCACGGCCGCCGCCCCTTGGGAGGCGACGGGTCTGGACGGCAACTTCGTCCGGGCGATGCGCTCCGGCGCCGACGTGCGAGTTCATTCCCTCGACCGCGATCGCGGCGTGACGGTCGAGGCATTCCCGAAGAAGTGGCGATGCAAGAGCGAGGGATGCGGAAGGCTGCACGACACGCCCGGCGCTTCTTGTCCCTGCGGCACGAAGGCCCGTCACGGCCAACTGCCGTTCGTGCTGTTCCACGATGCTTGTGGCGAAATCCGCGAACCGTTCTACCCCGCCTGCCCCCAGCACGGTCAGGTTCGCATGCGCCTTCCGGGCACGGCCAACCCCACCGAGATCAGGCTTTCATGCCCGATCTGTAGCGCTCAACTGACCTCCGCGTTTCTCTACACCAAGTGTCGCTGCGGCCAGACGGGCTCACGCCCCAAGGGCGAGCTGATGGAGTTCAACGTCCACCGCGCCGCTGCAGTCTATGCACCCAGGGCGGTCGTGCTCATCAACCCGGCTTCGAAAGCACAGGCGCGTCGTCTCGCCGACGCCGGAGGCGACCGAGCGGCGTTGACTTGGGTCGCCGATGCGATGAACGCCGAATGGGTCGACCGTTTGGACGGCGGCGAAGCGGTCGCCATCCGACGGGAATTCGAACGCATGGGGCTATCGGAGAGCCGTATCGCGGCCGCGCTGACAGCCGCGGGCGTCGAGGAGAAGGCACCGCAGGAAGTGGTGTGCCCACCCGCCGTAGCGGAGCGCGCACGCTTGGAAGCAGGTCAGCTAGCGCTGGCAACGTCGGAGTCCCGTCTCACCGTCGCTCAGATGCTCGCGCGCGCACCTGCGTCCCTCAAAGACCGCTTCGGTCGGGTCTATCCGGCGGCGCTGGCGAGCGCCAAGGTCGAGCGGGTCGACTTGATCGACCGCTTCCCGATCCTCACCGGGCACTTCGGATATACCAGGGGAAATCAGGATCCAGGACAATCGCGGCTGAGGGTCTTCAAGGACAAGACCGCGTTCGTGGTCAACGGCGACCTTGGCGCGACCGAAGCGCTGCTCTTCCGCCTCGATCCGCGAGCAGTGCGCGACTGGCTGAACCGGCGTGGTCACGCACTGGAGCCTGCAACCGACTCGAGATCGGCTTACGAGGCGATCCTGCGCGCCGTTGGGCCCGATCCCGATGCATCACCGATCACGCGTGATGTGACGATCCTGGTCCACAGCATCTCGCACAGAACGGTCCGCCACTCCGCGTTCTTTGCCGGCATCGACCGGAATGCGTTGTCGGAACTGCTTTTCCCCGCGACGCTTTCGTTCATCATGTACGCAGTGCCGAGGGGAGGCTTCGTCCTCGGAGGCCTTCAAGCACTCTACGAGAACGATCTCCACGAGCTGATGACGCGCGTGGTGCACGACGAGTCTCGCTGCGCCCTCGACCCGGGCTGCGCGGCGAACCCGGGCGGAGCGGCATGTGCCGTATGTCTCCACCTTGGCGAGCCCTCGTGTCGCATGTTCAATACCGCCCTGGATCGGAAGGTCATGTTCGGCTCGCAGGGATATTTTTCGAACTAAGCCCAGTTCAGCGCGCGCTTGCGCTGGGGAGGAGCGATAATCCGTAGAACGGTTTTTGCACGGCTCATTCCGACATACGCCAGCTTGTCGGGGACATGCTCGCCGCTCTTTCCGAGACAGAGGACGACTGCTTGGGCTTCCAGTCCCTTGAACCGGGCAATCGTATCGACCGCGACTCCTACCTCTCCCAGAGCTGAGAAACATGCCGTCCCGACTGTCATGGAGCGGAGCTCACGTACGAGCCTCGCGTCCTCGACGAGCACGACCAGCTCGCGTTCGTCGAAGCCCTCGTCCAGCAGCTTCGCCACCTGACCGACGACGGCGGTCGCTGCACGCCGTTCATCCGAGAGGTCGATCCACACCGGCTCGGGTCCTTCGACGAGCTTGTCGGATGCCGGTCGTCTGACGATGTCGCCGACCCGCCGTGCGATTTGGAAGGTGTTCCGACAATTGGTGTCCAAGACGACATGCGGAAGTCGCGAAAGTCGGTCCGCGAGCCGCCCCCACAGATCCTGTTCGACGTCGGCGAACACGTAGAAGAAGACATCGTCCGCATCGCCGAGCTGCTCGAGAATCTCGAGCCAATCATCGGGGAAGTCCTGCCCTTCATCGATGATGATCGCGTCGAACTTCGTCGCAAGTGCACTCGCTGCCTCGAGAAGCAGAAGAGGCGCTTCGGTCGACCACCATTCGGGGCTGGGCGCCGCCGGCACCGTCAATCCCGCCCCTTGAGCTTGTGCGAAACAGAAGGCATGAAAAGTCGTACCGAGAAAACCCTCCGCCGCTCCCGCACGCTTTAACTCGGCGCCGAGCAGTTCGTTGTAGCAGAGCAGAATCGTCCTATCGCCGCGTTCGACACATTGTCGGGCCTTCTCGATCGCAAGCACGGTCTTACCCGTTCCCGGGCCGCCGGTAGTTAGAAGCCGTCGAAAGTTCCTGGTGCTGCGGAAGCCCCGGATCTGATCGTCGGTGAGACGGATCAACTTCGCGCTCGCCTCGTAGGCTCGATCCGATAAGCGTCGGCCGACGGAGACCGTCGGCGCGAGCAGCGAAACCGCGGACCGGATCTCGCTTGCGGTGAGGTTCGCCTTGACCTTCCAGTGCAAGACCAGGCGTTGGATCGCAGAGTCGATGTCGTCGAGGTCCTCGCCACCCAGCACGATGGCACGAGGGGCCGCCGGCCCGAGTTCGGGAAGCCGCCGGAGAAACGGGAAGACCACCGCGTGGCAGGTCGGCACGGCCTTGCCGAGCCGCGCTTTGAGAAACTTGTACAAAGCCGTCTTCGACGCGACCGCTTGCTCAAACGGATCGATATCGCTCGTGTTGCCGAACCTGTCGGTCGTCGTCCAATGCCCCGCGTCGAGGCGTATGTCGCCTCCCTTCGCCTCCAGAACGACTGCGCCGTACTGTGGATGAAGCAGAACGAAGTCGGCTTCGCCGTCGCCCTCGCGTTCCCGTCGGCGGCCCTGCCAAGCTACCGAATGAATGATCGTCCAATCTCCCGAGAGCCGATCCAACGCTTCCGCGGTCTTCACCTCGGAGTCCGGGTCGTACGCGGGAGAAGGTCTTGAGATCACATCAGGCAAGTCGAGCCTCGAATCATTTTCGCCGAGCTGTAGCGAGGATGTCGATCTGTGCCTTCGTCGGCCAGCATCGTCGAGCTTCTTCGGCCCCCCTTCGTATGGCAGCTCGGTCATCTGGCGCGAGCTCCGCACGGCCTGAACACAGGGCAGGACGATCGACTTACGCCTGTCGTCGATCCGAACACGACACCACTGGCCGGGCGGACCCCGCCCGCCCGGCATATGCAAATTGTGACACCCTGCCTTCAAGCGGCTTTTTGATTGTACTGCTTCCGCCGGTACGAGATCGCCGAGTCCGTGACCTCGAAGAAGCGAGCGATCTCGCTGTTCTTCGCGCCTTCCTCGAAGAAGCGATGGAGGCGCCGCTCTCCTGACGTCGTGAATTTTCCCTCGTCGTCGAGATAGCTGCCCTCCGCACCATGCCGCTCCTCGTGGAGCTTCCAGAGCTTATCGGCTACCTTCCGCGCTTCATCGATCGAGTCATTGAGCTGCTCCAGCATCGCGCGCTCCTCGTCCCGCGCATCAGCGATAGTCTTGGTTTTTAGCATGGAAAATCTCCTCAAAAGCCCTCACGCATATAAAGGTCTTCACATTCTTTGACAAGGACTTTTTATGTTTATGAAACGCCTTTCACTTTCTCGCTTGGTATCGTACCAGGCACTGTTGGCGCGAGGCCGAAAGGGGGGAAAGCCTTCCCCTTCGGCCGAGCCTGTCGTCTCGGCCGACCCCTTCTGCGGGGACACCCCGCAACGCCTCGAGAGCGAGAGGGCGGCGGCCGTCGCCGTGACGGGTTGAGGGTCGAGAGAGAGTCTCCCGGCCAGCCCGTCGCGGAGATGACCGATGACCGATATCAAAGTTCTGGACGCCCGCTCCAACCTGCGGGGTGGCTACAAGGTGGATGTATCGCGCGGTGAGCGCGTTGGGCGTGTATCTTCCGAGTGGTTCAACCGCCCGGCGGGGGGTGGCAGACGGCGACTGACCTCGCTGCCTATACAGCCTCGGATCGACCCAATGCCGGCCGGTGAGCGTTTCGATACGCTGCTGGAGCGCGCGCGCGGTCGCGGCGCGATCAGGATGGCGATCGTCCACCCCACCACGGAAGTCGTCCTGCGTGCCGCGGCGGAGGCACGCGACGCGGGTCTGATCGAGCCGGTTCTCGTTGGACCCGAGAGGAAGATCAATGTCGCCGCAGAGGAAGCTGGCATCGATCTGAACGGCTGGGCGACAGTCCCGACCGAGCATAGCCACGAAGCCGCCGAACGCGCCGGCTTATTGGTGGCAGAGGGCCAGGTGCAAGCCCTGATGAAGGGGGCCCTCCATACCGACGAGTTGCTGCATGCCGTCCTCGCCAATCCGAAGGTTCGCAGCGCTCGGCGCCTCAGCCACGTCTTCATCTTCGACGATCCCGACTATCACAAGCTGTTCATGGTGACGGACGGCGCGATCAACATCGCGCCGACCCTCGCGCAGAAAGCCGACATCGCTCGCAACGCGATCGACTTGTTCGTCTCCCTCGAACTCGGTGGCGATCCTCCCAAGCTGGCGGCACTGGCTGCTGTCGAAACGGTTTCCCCCGATATGGTGGCGACCGTCGACGCTGCCGCCCTCGCCAAGATGGCCGAGCGCGGACAACTCGGTCGTTGCCTCGTCGACGGCCCACTCGCATTCGATAACGCGATCTCTGCGGCGGCGGCGCAAGAGAAGGGCATCCTCTCGGCCGTGGCCGGGGACCCCGACATCTTGCTCGTCCCTAATCTGGAGGCCGGCAACATGCTGGCCAAGCAGCTGACCTTCCTCGGTGACGCTCAGTCCGCCGGAATCGTTGTCGGGGCTCGCCTGCCCATCGCGCTCACCAGCCGTGCGGACGGAGCGCGGTCGCGCCTTATGTCCTGCGCCCTGGCCGTGCTCGCGAGCAGAGCAGGAGTGGCAATGTGACGCCCGCCATCCTGACCCTCAACGCAGGCTCCACCAGCCTCAAAGCCAGCCTTCGCCTGCTGGACGCGCCGACGCAAGTGCTCTGGAGCAGCCAGGCGACCGCCGAGCGCGACGGCTGGCGATTGGACATCGTAGGGCCTGGTGAAACAGTCAACGGTGGGCTGGAGGAGGTGGCCTCGAGGATCCTCGATCAGGCCGCGATCGACATTCCGAGCGTCGAGATTGCTGTCGTCGCCCACAGGATCGTTCACGGCGGTGCCGACTTCAGCGAGCCCACAATACTCGACGACGTGAAGATCGGCCGTCTGCGCGATCTCACCCGGTACGCTCCCCAGCATCAAGGACCGGCGCTCGATATCGCGCAGTCGCTTGGCATCGCACAGCCAGACACCCTCCAAATTGGCTGCTTCGACACCGCATTTCACGCGTCCATATCGCCTCTCAACTATGAGCTGCCGCTCTACGAAGGCTTGCGAAAGCTTGGTTACCGCCGATACGGTTTCCACGGCCTCTCGTACCAGTCGATCGCGGCTCGTTTGTCCGCCGAACGGCCGGAGCTCGAACGCGTCGTCGTTGCCCATCTCGGCGGCGGTTCGAGCCTGTGCGCGCTTCACCATGGACGGAGCGTCGCCACAACGATGGGGATGACCGCACTGGATGGCGTACCGATGAAGACCCGGAGCGGCGCGATCGATCCCGGTGTCATCCTCGACCTCGTCAAGGACGCCGGCGTCGAAGTGGTGGAAGACCTTCTTTACCATAAAAGCGGTCTCGCCTCGCTATCCGGCACCGACGGAGACCTCAGGACGATCCGCGCGACCGATACCGAGGCGGCGGCATTCGCCGTCGACTATTGGGTGCTGCGGATCGCCGAGGCGGCGGCAGCGCTCGGCGTCTCGCTCGGCGGAATGCAGGCCTTGGTATTTACGGGTGGCGTCGGCAGCAACGACATCGCGATCGGCGATGCAGTCGCCGCACGCCTCCATCACCTTCCGTCATTCGAGCTGATCCGTCTGCGAACGGACGAGGAATTGGTGCTCGCGCAGGCCGCCCAGACGCTGATCGGACGTCAAGCGAGAGAACCTCAAAAATAGGGATTGCGGATATGGCCTACCCTAACTTCATGAACAGCTATGACTGGGTCGATGGATGGCGGCAGGCCTGGCGTCTTCCGTCCACACAACTCGGTGCAATGGCGCGTGCGCTCGACGATCGCAACGTGAAGCCGCCCTGGATTGCCGCAGCGCAGGCGCTGGGGTTTGAACCGCCTGCTCTGACACTTCGACGCACACAGTCATCGACGTGTCGCGCTCGCCGACCCAGGTGAATCAGCTCGCTGCAGGCCATGACGACGGCTGGTTCGCCGACACGCTCATCACCACCGTCCCGGCGCGGTTTCCGGGAGCACACCGTGCTGTGTATCCAGGGTATCTGCAGTTGACGGCGTTCGTCGCCATGAACCCGGAACGCCATCAAAAGTCCGCGCGCGCCGCGATCGATCATTTCGCCGACGGCGACTACGAGGCTGCCGATAAGATCGACAGCTTCTACGGGGAGTTCCTCAGCACGATGGATCTCACTGCCGAGTTCTACCTCCAGACGGTCCATCGAGTTTTCAAGCAAAACGCGCTCGCAAACGGGACGTTCGCATTTCGGGGCACGCCTGTCTCTTTGGACTCTATCGAGAAGACCCCGATTTTGGCGATCGAGGGCGGTCGGGATGACATCACCGGCCTGGGCCAAACGCGCGCCCTACTCGAGCTGACGACCAAGCTTCCGGAGTCGAGCAAACGCCATCTGGTCCTGGAAGAGACGGGTCATTATGGTCTGTTCAGCGGCTCGAAGTTCCGCAGCCAGATCGTGCCGGAGCTCTGTGCCTTCCACGAGAAGATGGATTGAGGGCCGCACAAGCCTCAGTCGCGGTCGCATTGGTCGCGGCAACGCTCGGCGGCTGTGCGACACCCTCGCGGCTGCCGGCAACCGCAGGCATGCAGGCAGTCGCCGTAGTGCCTGGCTATACCGAGCCGATCCGCTTTTGGGCAGATGCTTCGCCGGCCGCGTGGTTGAACTGGCGACAGCGCTGGCTTGCAGATAGGCCGGCAGAAGGGGACCAGTCGTTCGAGATGCTCGCGATATCGAGCGGCTCGGATAAAGGCGCTTTCGCCGCAGGCTATCTCAATGGCTGGAGCGCACGCGGCTCACGACCAACCTTCGCGCTCGTGACGGGGGTCAGCACCGGAGCTTTGATTGCGCCATTTGCGTTTCTTGGCTCGGATGAAGACGCGACCCTTCGCGCGCTCTACACCGGCATCGAAGCGAACGACATCTTTCGTCGAACCCCCGTCCGGGGCGCCTTGGGAGGCCCGAGCTTTGCCAGCACCCAGCCGCTTCGTCGGCTGATCGCTCGCCATGTGACTGCGGACATCGTGGACCGTATCGCTGTTCAGCACCGCGCGGGCCGTCGTCTGCTGGTCCTGACAACCAACCTCGATGCTCAGCGCGGCGTCGTCTGGGACGTTGGCGAAATCGCCGCCAGTCGCGCTGCTGACAAGGTCGAGCTCATCCGGAGTATATTGCTCGCGTCCGCCAGCATCCCGGGCGTGTTTCCTCCGGTCGAGGTGGCGGTGCATAGCGGCGCTGAGCCATTCACGGAAATGCACGTCGATGGGGGAACCACCAGCAGCGTTTTCGTCGTACCGGATGCGCTCCTATCCGCAGGCGCCGGTGCGGATGTCCCGGGAGTTCGCCGTCCAGGGATGACCCTTCTCTATAACGGCGTTCTAGGGTCAGGACCCATTGATGTGAGCGTCGCGATCTGATTCAGGCTCCGCAAGGAGACCGGGATGAG
>NZ_BAAAEL010000008.1:0-194233 GCF_039522995.1 Sphingomonas molluscorum
ATGTCAAAGAACAAAACGCCGGCGCTCCAGCAAACCCCTCTTTCAAGAGGCGCTCAGCACCAGGTTTTCTGCGACCTCAGCAAGCGCTCCGTTCGGTGCGCCGCTGCGGTGAACGGGTCTCTAGAGGCATCACCCAAACCCGTCAAACCCATTTTTCAAAAATGTTGCATTTTTCACTCTAAGCCGCGGAAATCTGCGCTTTTTTTGAAGCCCCGTAGCTTGTTTGAAGGGCTCGTCCGGTCGAATCGCCGCCTTCCGGGGTCATTTCCGACCCGTCCGTCCCCTTGCCTATCGGCTCTCCGCGCGTGATCTGCCTCTTATTCCCCGCGCATGAGTAAGGCGATCCATGACCAAGCCCGCTTCCGCATTGACGATCGTTCCGCCCCAGACGCCGCTCAGCGGTCGCGTGGCGTTGCCGGGATCGAAGTCGATCACGAATCGCATGTTGCTGATCGCGGCGCTGGCGCGCGGCACGAGCCGTCTTACGGGGGCGCTCAAGAGCGATGACACGAAACATATGGCGGCAGCGCTGCGAATGCTGGGGGTAAACGTCGAGGAGCCCGACCCGACCAGCTTCGTAGTGACCGCTTCCGGCACCTTGCGCCCTTCTGCCGAGCCGCTGTTCCTGGGCAATGCGGGAACGGCGATGCGCTTCCTGACCGCCGCTGCCGCCACGATCCAGGGGACCACGATCCTGGATGGCGATGCCCATATGCGCAAACGGCCGATCGCGCCGCTGGTGGAGGCGCTGCGCCGCATGGGGGTTACGATCGACGCGCCGAGCGGATGCCCGCCGGTCCGTGTAGAAGGAGCCGGCATCCCGGGCGGGCGGGTAATCGTCGACGCGGGGCTTTCCAGCCAATATGTCTCGGCACTGCTGATCGCAGCAGCCTGCGCGAAGGGCCCGGTCGAGGTCGTGCTGGCCGGGGGCGACATCGGCGCCCGCGGCTATATCGACCTGACGCTCGCTGCGATGAAGACCTTCGGGGGGCACGTCACGCCGTTGGGCGAAACGGGGTGGCGCGTCGCTGCCACGGGCTATCAGGCAGCAGACGCGATGGTGGAGCCCGACGCCTCGGCAGCCACCTATCTCTGGGCGGCGGAAGTTCTAACGGGCGGCGATATCGACATCGGCCTGGCGCCGGATCGCTTCAGCCAACCCGACGCAAAGGCGCAGGCGCTGATCGCCGCCTTTCCCAAGATGCCGGGCGTGATCGACGGTTCGCAGATGCAGGATGCGATACCGACGCTCGCTGTGCTGGCCGCGTTCAATGCGCGGCCCGTGCGTTTCACGGGCATCGCGAACCTGCGCGTCAAGGAATGCGATCGCATCCGCGCACTTTCAACCGAACTCAACCGCATCCGCAGCGGCCTCGCCGAGGAACAGGGGGACGACCTGCTGGTCCATGGCGATCCAGGACTTGCCGGCCAGACGCTGCCGACCGCGATCGAGACCTACGCCGATCACCGCATCGCGATGGCCTTCTCCCTGGCGGGCCTGAAGATCGGCGGGATCCGTATCCTCGATCCGGGATGCGTAGCGAAGACCTACCCCGGCTATTGGGACGCGCTGGCGTCTTTGGGGGTACAGCTGGTGCCGGAGGTCGGAGCCTAAGCGCTCGCTCGGGCGAGCAGGCGCTGCGCCTGCTTCAGGTGTGGCGCGTCGAGCATGCGCCCCTCGTAGCGCAGCACCCCTGCCCCCGGCGCAGCGGCGAAGGCGGCAATCACCGCCCGCGCTTCCTCAAGCTGATCGGGCGTCGGCGTGAAGGCGGCGTTGATGACGGGTACCTGCGCGGGGTGGAGCGCGAGCATGCCCGTGAACCCGTCCCGCGCCGCGCGCGCCGCATAGCGCGCCAGTCCTTCTTGATCGGCCAGCGCCGGGTACACGGTGTCGATCGCGGCCACACCGGCCGCGTGCGCGCCGAACAAGGCGAGCGCGCGTACCATCTGATAGGGAGGCGTGTAGCGCCCGTCCTCCTCCCGGGAGGTGGCAGCGCCGATCGCTGCCGGCAGGTCCTCCGCACCCCAGCTGATCCCGAGCAGGTGGTCCGCGACTTCCAAATAGCTGCCGAGCGCGAAGACCGCGGCGGGCGTCTCCGTCGCGATCGGAAGAACCCGGGGACCGTCGCCTCCAAGCCGATCCACGAGCCGGCGGATGCTCGCCGCGCCCTCCGCCTTGGGCAGCACGATGCCATCGGCACGTCGGGCGGCGGCAAGGTCGGCATCCAGGCGCCCTCCATCCAACGGATTGATTCGCACCAGCCGCAGGACACCGTCCGCCGGCTGTCCCAGGAACGTCGCCACCTCTCGCGCCGCCACATCCTTGGCGTCCGGATGCACCGAGTCCTCCAGGTCGAGGATGATCGCATCCGCGCCGCTCGCTGCCGCCTTGGTGAAGCGTTCGGGCCGGTCGGCAGGCACGAACAGCAGCGATCGCAGCCTCATGCCGGGCTCCGCCGCAGCAGCGCGGTACGCAGGCAGTCGCACACGACCACGTCGCGCTGATTGAACAGCTGGTGGCGGAAGGTGACGATCCCGGCATAGGGCCGCGACCGGCTGTCGCGCAGCTCCACCACTTCGGTTTCGGCGCGCAGCGTGTCGCCCAGGAACACCGGCTGCGGATGGACCAGCTTGTCGTAGCCCAGGTTCGCGACCAGCGTGCCGAGCGTCGTGTCGCCGACCGAAAGCCCCACCATCAGCGCGAAGGTGAAGGTACCGTTGACCAGGATCTGCCCGAACTCCGAGGCGCGCGCCGCCTCGGCATCCAGGTGCAGCGGCTGCGGGTTGTGGGTCATGGTCGAGAACAGCAGGTTGTCGGTCTCGGTCACGGTGCGGCGGATGTCGTGGGCCAGCCGGTCGCCCACCTGCCACTGGTCGTAGAAGCGTCCCGCCATCAGCCTTCCTCCCGCTCGACGCGCACGAGCAGCGAGCCTTCGCGCACCTGTGCACCCGCTGCTGCCGGCAACTCGGCAATCGTCCCGTCGAACGGCGCGACCAACCCGTGCTCCATCTTCATCGCCTCCAGCGTCACGAGCCGCTGGCCCTTCGTGACGATAGCTCCGTTCGTGACCTCGACTGAAGTCACGCGACCCGGCATTGGGCTGAGGATCGCTCCGTCGGCAGCAGCTCCGGCCACAATTCCAGAAGCACGGTGTTCGCGGAAGAGCCACGTTACGCCATCTTCGGTAACAACCCACCCACCGTTCCGGCTTTCAACCCACGGACAATGGTCAATGCTTCGATCCGAAAACACGACGTCGTATGTTCGTTTGCTGTCGTCCAAACGGACTAAGACTGGAGCGGGAGCTTGATTGAGGCGGAACCCTTGGAGACTCCGTGGGCCACGGTCGACGTTAAGCCACGTTCCCCTGATATCGGTTGCCGTGCCCCCGAAAGCATTATCCACTACAAGGTGCGCAACAGCCTGCAATACGGCTTCAGGGGCTTGTGCATCTGGGATCAAGTCTTCCCCTTCGCGTGCGATCAAACCGGTATCCATGTCACCCGCGTCGAACGCACCGTCCCAAAGAAGAAGGTGTAAGAAACCGGCGTTTGTTTTGACCGGCCAGCAGCGCACGTCCGCAGTCAGCTCTTTTAAGTTGTCAATTGCCTCCTGCCGGTTGACCCCTTTCGTCACCAACTTCGCGATCATCGGATCGTAAAAGGGTGAGATCTCGTCGCCCTGCTCCACACCGGTTTCGATCCGATACCGCTTGCCGCGACGCAGCTTTGGGAGACGAAAATACTCAAGTGTGCCTACGCTTGGGAGAAAGTCTTGAGCGGGGTCTTCGGCATAGAGCCGCGCCTCCATGGCCCAGCCGTCGATCGCCAGTTCCTCCTGCCGCTTCGGCAACGGCTCGCCAGACGCCACAAGCAGCTGCCATTCGACCAGATCCTGCCCGGTGATCTCCTCGGTCACCGGATGCTCAACTTGCAGCCGCGTGTTCATTTCCATGAACCAGATACGGTCGGCGCGCAGGCCCTCGGATGCGTCGGCGATGAACTCGATGGTGCCGGCGCCGACATAGTCGACCGCCTTGGCCGCCCGCACCGCCGCCGCACAGATCGCCTCGCGCGTGGCCGGGTCCATGCCGGGGGCCGGGGCTTCCTCGATCACCTTCTGGTGACGGCGCTGCAACGAGCAGTCGCGCTCGAACAGGTGGACGACATTCCCGTGGGTGTCGCCGAACACCTGCACCTCGATGTGGCGCGGGCGGGCGATGTATTTCTCGATCAGTACGCGGTCGTCGCCGAACGCCGATGCCGCCTCGCGCCGGCACGACTGGAGCAGTTCGGCGAACTGCGCGGCATCGTCGACGCGCCGCATTCCCTTGCCGCCGCCGCCGGCCACCGCCTTGATCAGCACCGGATAGCCGATCGCCTGCGCCTCGGCCGCCAGCCGCTCGGGGCTCTGGTCCTCGCCCAGATAGCCCGGCGTCACCGGCACGCCGGCGTCGATCATCCGCTGCTTGGCGGCGTCTTTCAGCCCCATGGCGCGGATGCTCGCCGGGTCGGGCCCGACCCACACCAGCCCGGCGGCGACCACCGCCTCGGCGAAGTCGGCATTCTCGGACAGGAAGCCATAGCCCGGATGGATCGCCTCCGCCCCGCTCTCGCGCGCGGCGGCAAGGATGCGCTCGCCCACCAGATAGCTCTCGCGCGCCGGCGCCGGCCCGATCGCCACCGCCGCATCCGCCAGCCGCACGTGCCGCGCGTTGGCGTCGGCCTCTGAATAGACGGCAACGGTGCGAATCCCCAGCCGCCGCGCCGTGCCGATGATCCGGCACGCGATCTCGCCCCGATTGGCGATGAGAAGAGACTGAATCATAGAAACTCCTGCTCCTCCCCGGCACGGGGAGGGGGACCAGCCGCAGGCTGGTGGAGGGGGCGGGCCACGCGCGCTGCGATGGCGGCGAGCACCGAACCAATGTCGCGCAGTACGTCGGAGGCATAGAGGCGCAGCACATCGATACCGTTGTCGCTGAGGAAGCGGTCGCGCTCCGCATCTCGCGCCGGTCTGTCTCCGTAGTCGTGCGCGGTGCCATCAACTTCTACCGCCAAAGACGCAGACGCGCAGAAGAAGTCGGCGATGTAAGGACCGAGAGGATGCTGTCGGCGGAAACGCACCCCGAGCTGGCGACCCCTGAGTTGCTGCCACAGCAGCACCTCAGGGGTCGTCATCTGCCGACGCAACGAGCGCGCCCGCGCGACCTCCGGCCGAAGCGTACGCGGCGCTCCCCCTCCACCAGCCTGCGGCTGGTCCCCCTCCCCGTTCTGGGGAGGAATCGATGCGACCACGCCACTCACATCCGGAACACGCCGAAGCGCGGCGTCTCCGGGATCGGCGCTTCCAGCGTCGCCGCCAGCGCGAGCCCCAGCACGTCGCGGGTCTGCACGGGATCGATGATGCCATCGTCCCACAACCGGGCGGTGGCATGCCAGGGGTTGCCCTCATCCTCGTACTTCTGACGAACCGGCGCCTTGAACGCCTCCGCTTCCTCCGGCGACCAGGTGGCAGCATCGCGGTGGACCGTGGCGAGCACGCTCGCTGCCTGCTCGCCGCCCATCACGCTGATCCGGCTATTGGGCCAGCTGAACAGGAATCGCGGACTATAGGCCCGCCCGCACATGCCGTAGTTGCCGGCGCCAAAGCTGCCGCCGATCAGCACCGTGATCTTGGGCACCGAGGCGGTGGCGACCGCGGTCACCAGCTTGGCGCCGTGCTTGGCGATGCCTTCCGCCTCATATTTGCCGCCCACCATGAAGCCCGAGATGTTCTGGAGGAACAGCAGCGGCACGCGGCGCTGGCAGGCGAGCTCGATGAAGTGCGCGCCCTTGACCGCGCTTTCGCTGAACAGCACGCCGTTGTTAGCGAGGATCGCGACCGGCTGGCCCCAGATGTGGGCGAAGCCGCACACCAGGCTGCTTCCATAGAGCGGCTTGAACGCGTGGAACTCGCTGCCGTCGACCAGCCGCGCGATCACCTCGTGCACGTCATAGGGCGCGCGCACGTCCTGCGGCACGATGCCGTAGAGCTCCTCCGGGTCGTGCCTGGGCGGGCGCGGCGGCTGGCGGTTGACGCTCGCTTCCGCCGGCGGCGGCAGCGTCGAAACGATGTCGCGCACGATCGTCAGCGCGTGCTCGTCGTTCTCGGCGACATGATCGACCACGCCGGAGGTGCGGCCGTGGGTCTCCGCCCCGCCCAGTTCCTCGGCGCTGATCTCCTCGCCGGTCGCCGCCTTCACCAGCGGCGGGCCGGCGAGGAAGATCGTGCCCTGGTTGCGCACGATCACGCTCTCGTCCGACATGGCGGGAACATAGGCGCCGCCGGCGGTGCAGCTGCCCATCACGCAGGCGATCTGCGGGATGCCGAGCGCCGACATGTTCGCCTGGTTAAAGAAGATCCGGCCGAAGTGATCGCGGTCCGGAAACACCTCGGCCTGGTGCGGCAGGTTGGCGCCGCCGCTGTCGACCAGATAGATGCACGGCAGCCGGTTGGCCTCGGCGATCTCCTGCGCGCGCAGATGCTTCTTGACGGTGAGCGGGTAATAGGTCCCGCCCTTCACCGTCGCGTCGTTGCAGACGATCATCACCTGCCGGCCGGAGACGCGGCCGATGCCGGCGATCACCCCGGCGCCCGGCACCTCGCCGCCGTAGAGATCGTGCGCGGCGAGCTGGCCGATCTCCAGGAACGGCGAGCCCGGGTCGAGCAGCCGCTCGACGCGGTCGCGCGGCAGCAGCTTGCCGCGCGCGGTGTGGCGCTCGCGGGCGCGCTCGCCGCCGCCTTGTGCGGCCGCAGCGACGTCGGCGCGCAGCCGCTCGGCCAGCGCGCGATTGTGCGCGGCGTTGGCTTTGAACGCCTCACTATCGGGTGCGACGTTGGTGGCGAGGACGGGGGCGGTCATGACAGCTCCTCCCCGCTCGCGGGGAGGGGGACCAGCCGCAGGCTGGTGGAGGGGGCGTGCGGCAAGAGGGGCGTGTGCGGCGAGCCCCCTCCACCACCGGCTGCGCCGGCGGTCCCCCTCCCCGTTCCGGGGAGGATCACTGCGCCACCGGCGGGTTGTTGCCGACCAGCTCCCGCCCGATCAACATCCGCCGGATCTCGTTCGTGCCCGCGCCGATATCCAGCAGCTTGGCGTCGCGCAGGAAGCGTTCGACCGGCCAATCCCTGGTATAGCCCGCCCCGCCCAGCGCCTGGATCGCCTCCAGTGCGACCTTCACGGCATTCTCGCTCGCCAGCAGGATCGCACCCGCCGCGTCGAAGCGCGTCGTCGGCCCGGCGTCGCAGCTGCGCGCGACGGCATAGACGTAGGCCCGCGCCGAATTGAGTGCGACGTACATGTCGGCGACCTTGGCCTGCATCAGCTGGAACTCGCCGATCGGCCGGCCGAACTGGCGCCGCTCGCGCACGAACGGCAGCACCACGTCGAGACAGGCCTGCATGATGCCGAGTTGGATGCCGGCCAGCACCGCGCGCTCGTAATCGAGCCCCGACATCAGCACGCCGACGCCACCATTCAGCGGCCCCATCACGTTCTCTTCGGGCACGAAACAGTCGTTGAACACCAGCTCGGCGGTGGGGCTGCCGCGCATGCCCATCTTGTCGATCTTCTGCCCGATCGAGAAGCCGGCCACGTCCTTTTCGATCAGGAAGGCGGTGATGCCGCGGCTCCCCTCGCCGGTCTTGGCATAGACCACCAGCGTGTCGGCATAGGCGGCGTTGGTGATCCAAAATTTGGTGCCGTTGAGGCGAAATCCGCCGTCGGCCGCCTCTGCGCGCAGCTTCATCGACACCACGTCGGAGCCGGCGCCCGCCTCGGACATAGCCAGGCTGCCGACATGCTCGCCGGAGATCAGCTTGGGCAGATACTTCGCCTTCTGCTCGGCATTGCCCCAGCGGCGGATCTGGTTGACGCACAAGTTGGAGTGCGCGCCATAGCTCAGCCCGATCGAGGCGGAGGCGCGGCTGACTTCCTCGACCGCGACGACATGCTCGAGGTAGCCGAGGCCCAGCCCACCGAACTCTTCCTCCACGGTGATGCCGTGCAGGCCGAGCGCACCCATCTCAGGCCACAGGTCGCGCGGGAACCAGTCTTCCGCATCCACCCGCGCGGCAAGGGGCGCGATTCGATCCGCAGAGAAGCGGCGTGTGGTCTCGCGGATCGCGTCGGCCATCTCGCCGAGCGCGAAGTCGAAGTCGGGGGTCAAATGGCCTCTCCATTCGTTCTGTTTTGCCCGAGTGTAGCATGGGTTTTCGCGAACGAAAGTTGCGCGTGCGTGAAACAGCCGAGAAGCGTCGTGGCGCTGCTGGCGGGCGACGACGCGATCCTCTAGAGCAGCGGCAATCCCCATCTTCCCGAGAACCACCGTGTTCGATCCGTTGCCGATCCGCGTCATCGCGCTGTACCGCTTTACCTCCCTCGCCGACCCGGCCGCGTTGCGGGGTCCCCTCGCCCAGACGTGCTGCAGCCTCGGCGTGAAAGGCACGCTGCTGCTCGCGCCGGAGGGGATCAACGGCACGATCGCGGGCACGGATGCGGCCATCGACGGGGCGCTCGCCGCCATCCGCGCACTGCCGGGCTGCGCGGAACTGGAGCACAAGGAGTCGCGCGCGGCGACCATGCCCTTCCATCGCATGAAGGTGCGGCTGAAGCAGGAGATCGTCACCATGGGCGAGCCGGAAGTCGATCCCGTCGGCCAGGTCGGCACCTATGTCGCACCGGAGCAATGGAACGACCTGATCGCCGATCCGGAGGTGGTGCTGATCGACACGCGCAACGCCTATGAGGTGGCGGTCGGCACCTTCGAAGGGGCCGTCGATCCGCAGACGGAGAGCTTTCGCGACTTCCCGCGTTGGTTCCGCGAGCACCGCGACGAACTGCTGGCGGGCAAGAGCAAAGTGGCGATGTTCTGCACCGGCGGCATCCGCTGCGAAAAGGCGACGGCAATGCTGCGGGCGGAGGGCGTGGACGAGGTCTACCACCTTAAGGGCGGCATCCTGAAATATCTGGAGACGGTGCCGGAGGCGGACAGCCGCTGGAACGGCGAATGCTTCGTCTTCGACCAGCGGGTCGCGGTGGGTCATGGCCTGGCGCCAGGCAGCCACGCATTGTGCCATGCCTGCCGCATGCCGGTGAGCGTCGCCGACCAGGCATCACCGCTCTTCGAGGAAGGCGTCAGCTGCCCCGCCTGCTACCATCAGCGCAGCGACGAGGACCGCGCCCGCTATGCCGAGCGGCACCGACAGGAGAAGCTCGCCGAGGCCCGCGGCCAGGAGCATGTCGGCGCGACGATCGCCGGTCGCGATTGATCAGCGAACACGGGAGCACGGAGCGCGCCTAGGATCACTTGCGCGCGCGCCTCTCGTTCGCGTGATGCTCCACCCGCTGGAACAGCAGGTCGAGATCCTCCTTGCTGACGTCGAACGTCTCGCCGAGGTCCTCCAGCGCGCGGTCCAGATCCTCCGGGTGCGGGACGCTCTCGACGGGCAAGGGCGCACGTGGCGCGACCGGCACCGGCCGGTGCGGGTACGAGTGCCCTGAGAAGCGGTGGAACAGGACTCCCGCCAGCATCAGCAGCACGGCATTGATGCCCACCGGCACGAACGCGAAACCATAGCCGGCCGACAGCACCGCAGGGCCGCCGACCACCGCCGTCAATGCCGCGGCACCCCCTGGCGGGTGGAGGCAGCGCAGCAGCGACATCGCCAGGATTGCGCCGCCGACCGCGATCCCCGCCGCCAGGTGCGGCACCGGCACCAACTTCGCCGCCGTCACCCCTACCAGCGCGGATACGATGTTGCCGCCAACGACGGACCAGGGCTGCGCAAGCGGGCTCGCCGGCACCGCGAACACCAGCACCGCCGCCGCGCCCATGGGCGCGACCAGCAGCGGCAGTGACGTCGTGTCGCCGAGCGCCCAGAAGCTGATCGCACTGGTGAGCGCGATCCCAAGCACCCCGCCCAGGCAGGCGAGCAGGCGATCCGGCAGGTTCGCACCGGCAAGAATGGGAGCAAAGAGAAGGCGCATCGGTCCACCGTGTTGGAAGACCGGCTCCTGTCGCCCGGTGCCCGGGAAGCCAAGTCAAAAAACGAGCTGCGCGGCCAAGCACTGCTTGGCGGCGCTTGCCCTCAGCTCTGCCGGCCGAGCATTCGGATGATGCCGGAAAAATCGGTGGCGGCACCCCCTTGTGCCACGAAGCTGCCATAGAGCTCCGCCGCCCGCGCGCCCATCGGCGTGTCGACGTTGGCGCCGCTCGCCGCGTCCAGCGCCAGCCGTAGGTCCTTGAGCATCAGCGCTGCGGCGAACCCGCCCTGATAGTCGTGATCCGCAGGAGTTTCCGGCCCCACGCCCGGAACGGGGCAATAGGTCGTCATCGACCAGCTCTGCCCGGAGCTTGCCGAGCTGATGTCGTAGAAGGTCTGCGGGTCGAGG
This sequence comes from Sphingomonas molluscorum, assembly GCF_039522995.1. Classification (NCBI taxonomy): domain Bacteria; kingdom Pseudomonadati; phylum Pseudomonadota; class Alphaproteobacteria; order Sphingomonadales; family Sphingomonadaceae; genus Sphingomonas; species Sphingomonas molluscorum. The sequence goes on from NZ_BAAAEL010000008.1 coordinate 10,434, forward strand.
CCCAGCCGCTCGGCCAGGACGAACGCCTCGCAGGTGGCGATCATGGTCGCGCCCAGCAGCATGTTGTTGCAGGCTTTGGCCGCCTGCCCGGCTCCCGCCCCGCCTGCATGGATCACCGCTCTGCCCATCGCCTGCAACAGCGGCTGGGCGGCCGCGAATGCCTCCTCGCTTCCGCCGACCATGAAGGTCAGCGTTCCGGCGGCCGCGCCGGCGATCCCGCCGGAGACCGGTGCATCGACGGCGAGCAGCCCCTTGGCCGTCGCCGCCTCGGCCAGCTGGCGCGCGGTCGCGACGTCGATGGTGGAGCTGTCGATCAGAACCGCCCCCGGTGCGGCCACGCCGAACACCGCTTCCTCATAGACTTGTGCGACGTGCTGCCCGGCCGGGAGCATCGTCACCACCGCCTCGGCGCCCTCGGCAGCCGCCCGCGCGCTCTCCGTCGGCAGGCATCCGGCCCTGCGGGCACGCTCCAGCGCCTCTTGCGAAAGGTCGAAGGCGCGGACGTCGTGCCCCGCCTTCGCCAGATTCGCGGCCATGCCGCCGCCCATGTTGCCCAGGCCGATGAAGCCGATCCGTGCCATATTCTACCCTCTCCCCGCCTGCCTCAGCGGCCCGTCCAATTGCCCGGCCGCTTCTCGACGAAGGCGGCCATGCCTTCCTTCTGGTCTGCGGTGGCGAAGAGCGCGTGGAACAGCCGACGCTCGAACTGGATGCCTTGGGCAAGCCCGGTCTCGAACGCGGCGTTCACCATCTCCTTGTTCGCCTTGACGGCCAGCGGCGCCATGCCTGCGATGGTGGCGGCGGTCTTCACCGCTTCCTCCATGAGATCGGCGGCGGGTACCACCCGACTGACGAGGCCGGCGCGCTCCGCCTCCTCGGCATCCATCATCCGGCCGGTCAGGCACATCTCCATCGCCTTAGCCTTGCCGACGGCGCGCACCAGCCGCTGCGACCCGCCCATGCCCGGCGAAACGCCCAGCTTGATCTCGGGCTGGCCGAACTTCGCCGTGTCGGCGGCAAGGATGAAGTCGCACATCATCGCCAGTTCGCAGCCGCCGCCCAGCGCATAGCCTGCAACCGCCGCGATCACCGGCTTGCGGGTGGCGGTGATGCGCTCGTACCCGGCGAAATGGTTGGTGCCGTACATGTCGGCAAAGCCCATCTCCGCCATTTCCTTGATGTCGGCGCCGGCGGCGAATGCTTTCTCGCTGCCCGTAATGACCGCGCATCCCTGCGAGGCATCTGCGTCGAAGGCGGCAAGCACGGCGATCAGGTCGGCGAGCACCTGCGCATTGAGCGCGTTGAGCGCCTTTGGCCGGTTGAGCGTGATCAGCGTCACCGCCTCGCGCTGCTCGACCAGGATCGTCTCATATTCAGCCAATGCAGGTCTCCTTCAGCCCTCGGGGCTCCATTCGCTCTCCGCGTCCAGGGGGGCGAAGATGCGGTCGATCATGTGGTCGGTCACGCCCTCGGGCGTCGCCGGGTCCCAGCGTGGCGCGTTGTCCTTGTCGATCAGCACCGCGCGCACCCCTTCGGCAAAGTCGGGGCGCTGCACGATGTGAGCAGCCACCGCATATTCCTGGCGCATCTCGTCTTCGAAGGTCGGCATGGTCGCACCTTCCAGCAGCAGCTTGAGTGCGACCTTCATCGACAGCGGCGATCGGCTGCGCAGCACCGACAGTTGCTCAGTCGCCCAGTCGCCGCCATCCGCCTCCAAAGCCGCCAGGATGTCCTCCAGCCGATCCGACGCAAACAGGCGATCGATCGCCTCCCGATGCTCCAGGATCGCCGCGGGCTGGGGCTCATCCGAGAGTGCGTCGAGAATGCCAGCGGCTTCCTGCGGCGCCTCGCTCAGCCGCGCCTTGGCGGTCTCCAGGCGTTCGGACGGGATATAATGGGTGGCGAGGCCCAGCGCGTGGCATTCGGCACCGCCGATGCGGGCGCCGGTCAGCGCGAGATATTGCCCGACTCGGCCCGGCAGGCGCGACAGATACCAGCCGCCGCCCACGTCAGGAAACAGACCGATCGCCGTCTCCGGCATGGCGAACAGCGTGTTCTCGGTCGCGATCCGGTAGCGCGCCGGCTGGGAGATGCCGACGCCGCCGCCCATCACCACCCCGTCCATGAAGGCGACGACCGGCTTGGCATAGGCGAAGAGCCGATGGTTGAGCCGGTATTCGGTCGCAAAGAACGCCCGCGCCTCGACGCCGTCCCCCTTGCCGCTTTCGGCAGCACGCCGCACGTCGCCCCCGGCGCAGAAGCCGCGGCCCTCGGCATGGTCGATCAGCACGATCTCCACGGCCGCGTCCCCGCGCCAAGCTTCGATCGCCTCCAGCATGGTGGCGCACATCGCCTCGTTCAGCGCGTGGAGCGCCCGCGGCCGGTTGAGCCGGATACGCCCGGCCTTGCCCTCTACTGCCGTCAGGACCTCGCCGCTCATTCGCGCACCAGTTCCCGGCCCACGATCATACGCATCACCTGGTTCGTCCCCTCCAGGATCGAATGGACGCGCAGGTCGCGCCAGAAACGCTCAATCGGATAGTCCATCAGATAGCCGTAGCCGCCATGAAGCTGGAGCGCACGATCGACCACGGACGATCCCGTGTCCGTGGCGAAGCGTTTGGCCATCGCGGCAAAGCGCGTCTTGTCCGGCGCCTCAGCAGTGACCTTGGCCGCCGCGGTATAGAGAAGCGCCCGAGCCGCTTGCAGCTCGGTATCCATGTCGGCGAGCGTGAACTGGGTGTTCTGGAAGTCGGCGATGGCACGGCCGAACTGCTTGCGATCGCGGGTGTAGCGGATCGCCTCGTCCAGGCAGCGCTGCGCGCCGCCCAGCGAACAGGCGCCGATGTTCAGCCGCCCCCCGTCAAGCCCCATCATGGCGAAGCGGAACCCCTCGCCTTCCTGTCCCACCAGGTTCTCGGCGGGCACGCGGACGCCGTCCAGGTTCACCTGCGCGGTCGGCTGGGAGTGCCACCCGAGCTTGCGCTCCTGCGCCCCAAAGGAGACGCCCGGCATCTCCTTTTCCACCACGAAGCAGGAGATGCCGCGCGGCCCCTCCTCACCCGTTCGCGCCATGACGAGGTAGACGTCGTTTTCGCCCGCGCCGGAGATGAACTGCTTGGTGCCGGTCAGCACATAGTCGTCGCCGTCGCGCACCGCCCGCGTTCGCAGCGCCGCAGCGTCGGAGCCGGACGATGGCTCGGTCAGGCAATAGCTCGCCATCCGCTCCATCGTGACGAGGTCCGGAAGGTACTTGGCCTTGAGCGCGTCCGAGCCGAAACGGTCGAGCATCCACGACGCCATGTTGTGGATGGAGATGAACGCGCTGGTGGAGGGACAGCCATAGGCTATCGCCTCCATGATCAGCGCCGCCTCCAGCCGGCCGAGGCCGATGCCTCCTTGCTCCTCCGACACATAGATGGCGGCGAAACCGAGTTCGGCGGCCGCCTTGATCGTGTCGCGCGGGAAGATGTGCTTCTCGTCCCACTCGCCTGCATGCGGCGTGATGCGATCGGCGGTGAACCGCCGCGCCAGATCCTGGATCTCGCGCTGGTCCTCGGTGAGGTCGAACTGGTTTGTCATGTTCAGGGTACAACTCGTCTGTGTCGTTCCGGCCGATCGGCCTTGCGGCTGGATGGGCAGATCACCCCATCGTCGGGATGACGAAGGCGTCCTGCACGCGGCTGGGCCCGCCGTCCTCGCTTCCGGTGGGCAGCGCCGATCCGTCCGGCCAGCGCTGGGTCACCGTTTTCACCTTCGTCCAGAAGCGGACGCCCTCCATGCCGTGCTGGTTGGAGTCGCCAAAGCCCGAGCGCTTCCACCCGCCGAAGCTGTGATAGGCGACCGGCACCGGGATCGGCACGTTGATGCCCACCATGCCGACGTTCACCCGCGCGGCGAATTCGCGCGCGGCGTGGCCGTTGCGGGTGAAGATCGCGACGCCATTGCCGTATTGATGCTGGGACGGGAGCTTCAGCGCCGTCTCGAAATCGGGCGCGCGGACGATCTGGAGCACCGGGCCGAAGATCTCCTCGCGATAGCTCGCCATGTCCGGCGTCACGCGGTCGAACAGCGAGGGGCCGATGAAGAAGCCCTGCTCGTGCCCTTGCAGCGCGAAGCCGCGGCCGTCGACGACGAGTTCGGCACCCTCTTCGACGCCACGCTGGATCCAGCCCTCGATCCGCGCGCGGTGCTCGGCCGTGACCACTGGCCCGTAATGCGCCTCCGGGTCAGTCGAGACCCCGACGCGAAGCGCCTCGATCGCCGGGATCAGCTTCTCCCGCAGCGCTTCCGCGGTACGCTCGCCAACCGGCACCACCACCGGCAGCGCCATGCAGCGCTCGCCCGCCGAGCCGAACGCCGCGCCCGCCAAGTCGGCGACCACCTGGTCGAGGTCGGCATCGGGCAGCACCACGCCGTGGTTCTTGGCCCCGCCCATCGCCTGCACCCGCTTCCCCGCCTCGGCCCCGCGGCGGTACACGTAGTGCGCGATGTCGGAGCTGCCGACGAAGCTGACGCCGGCAATGGCGGGGTGGTCGAGGATCGCATCCACCATCTCCTTGTCCCCGTGCACGACCTGCAAAATGCCTTCCGGCGCGCCGGCCTCCAGCATCAGTTCGGCCAGACGCACCGGTACGCTGGGATCGCGCTCGCTGGGTTTGAGGATGAAGGCGTTGCCGCAGGCGATCGCGATGCCGAACATCCACATCGGGATCATCGCGGGGAAGTTGAACGGGGTGATGCCCGCACCGATGCCGATCGGCTGGCGCATGGAGAAGACGTCGATCCCCGGCCCTGCCCCCAGACTATACTCGCCCTTCAAGGCGTGGGGGATGCCGCAGGCGAACTCCACCACCTCGAGGCCCCGTTGGATGTCGCCGCGCGAATCCGCCAGCACCTTGCCATGTTCGGAGGACAGCAGCCGTGCGAGGCTGTCCATCTCCGCCTCGACCAGTTCCTTGAAGCGGAACATGACGCGAGCCCGACGCTGCGGGTTGGTTGCGGCCCAGCCGGGCTGCGCCGCCTCGGCTGCGGCTACCGCCCGGTCGAGGTCGGCCCGCGACCCCAGCCGCACCTCCGCCTGCACCTGGCCGCTGTTGGGATCGAACACGCGGCCCGTCCGGCCGCCGGCTGGCGCGTCGTCGGCTCGCGCGACGACATGGTCGATGAAACGCATCGGCTCTCTCTCCTCGCAGGCGCGGCGTCTGCTGGCCGTCTGCCTGTAATTTTGTTTCAACTAACCCGGATGAAGCCGCGGGACAATCTTGCTCATCGATCGTTCAGCACCGCTGTGGCATTTGCGTAGCAATCAACGAAAGGTATCCGCGATGCGTCTCCGTTTCGCTCTTCTCGCCGCCGCACTGCTTGCGGGCGGTACTGCCTCCGCCGCGCCCCAGGACAACAGCCGCTACGAGGCGAAGCTCGCCAAGGCGCTCGAAGGGCGCACAGCGGGAGAACCCGTCAAGTGCATCAACCTGCGGGACATCCGATCGACCGAGATCATCGACCGGACTGCGATCCTGTATCGGATGTACAACGGCACCGTGTACGTCAATCGTCCCTCCGGCGCCTCGACCCTCGACAACGACGACATCCTCGTCACCAAGACGTTCACGTCGCAGCTGTGCAGCATCGACATCGTCCAGCTGGTGAGCCGGACCAGCCGCTTCTCGTCCGGCTCGATCGGCCTGAGCGAGTTCGTCCCCTACAGCAAGGTGGGCGCGACCAAGAACTAGGCCGCTCCGCCGGCGCCTCCAGCAAAAGCTAGGCGCCGGCCCCTCCGGCTGCGGAGAGCCAGCCGCCGGTGAAGCCCGCCCGCTCAAGCCCGCGGCGGATGTGCGGGTTCTTCTGCATGGTCTTCCAGATGAGGCCGGAACGCCAATTCTCGATCATGCAGACGATCGGCCCCTGGTCGATGCCGAGATAGTCGACATCGACCCAGCCGACGCCGGGCACGACCTTGCCGTGCTTCAGCCCCACGTTCGGCGCGGTCATCGTCGGGTTGAACGCATCGAGGAAGCCGTATTTCCCATAGATGGCCGCGCCATAGCGGGCGTGCATCGCCTCCACCGCCGGCACGACGATCTCGGGCGCGAAGGCGATCGATCCCAGCGCGGCCGTTGGCGCCAGCGTACCATCGTCCCGGTCGCCCGGACCGCGGGCGGAATAGCTGAAGAACTCCCGCTCCCGTCCGTCGAGGCGCACCTTGAAGTCACCCGGGCCATCGCACGCGGTCAGCCCCCACACGTCCGCGCTATAGCCGGTCCAGCCGGCGGGGTTGTCGGCAGCGTAGGCGCGTTGCGCATAGGTCGCCCGGCGGCTGTTCTCGAAATAGTCGAGGTCCTTGCCTGTCATGTAGGTGTCGCGGATGCCGCGGAAGTCGATCCAGACGTGGCTGTATTGGTGCCCGAACATGGGGGCGAAGTGCAGATAGGGGTCGCCGCCGAAGCGCCCCGTCCAGCTGGGTTCGAACTGCTGCGACCACGCATCCCAGGTCTCCCCGGGCAACGCATGGGTCGGCGAGCCCAGCGCCAGCACGTAGAGCAGCATGCCCTCGTTGTAGATGTCCCAGTCGTGGCGGATGAACCCGCTCTCCGGGTGCCAGCCCATCGACAGGAACGGCGCTCGCGGGGTGATCCAATTCCACTCGACCGCGGCATATATCTGGTCTGCGAGCGCGCGGATGCGCACTTCGTCGGGATGGTCGCCGTCGAACCAGCTTTGGGCAAACAGGATCCCGCCGAGCAGCAGCGCCGTGTCGACGGTCGAAAGCTCTGCTCGGGCGAAGCGATGCCCTCTCGTCACGCCCAGGAAGTGGTAGAAGAAGCCCTTGTAGCCACTGAACCCGGTTTCACCCGGTCCTTGCGGCGCGTTGGCAAAGAATTCGAGCGTCGCCAGCGTGCGCGTCCGCGCCGCGGCTCGCGTCACCCAGCCATGCACGACGCCGATCGGATAGGCGGTCAGCGCAAACCCCACTGCCGCGATCGACGCGAACGAGGGAGTCGGCCAGCGATCCGGCGCAAGACCGGTCTTCGGATCAGTGGTTTCCCAGAAATATCGAAAGGTGCGCTGCTGGATTTCGGCAACCAGCCTCGGCAGTTCGACGCCGTCCTCGGGCACGGGCGTCGGAAGCGGCCCCAGCGCCGCGCTCAGCAGGCGCTCCGTCTGCGCACAGCCCGCCAGCAGGCCTGTCGCACCACTCGCCCCGGCCAGAAGAAGCTGTCGCCGGTCGAACATGAGACACCTTTCACCAACGCGGAGCAACAAAACTGGCGGGCGGCGCGACAGCACCACCCGCCAGAGTAGGGAGAGTTAGAAGGAGAAGCCCGCGGAGAGCTTCACCGTGCGCGGCGGGTTCCCGCCGATGCTGTAGGTGGAACGCTCGCGATAGACGCTCGGCGAACCGGGGGTCCGCGTCGTGTCGTCCGGGCTGTTGTTGAAGTCGACATAGTTGCGGTCGTTCATCAGGTTGATGATGTCGAGCCGGAAGCGAAGACGCGCCTGATCATAGAGGAAGTTCAGCGGCACGTACTTGGTGATCGCCAGGTCGAGCTGGCGACGGCCCCAACGATCGCCCGAGCCGAGCGCCTCTGCACCGACGATCACGCGCTCGTACGGATCCGCCCGATCGACCAGCGCCCGCAGGTAGGTCGGCGATTCGATCTGGAACTTCGCGGAGATCGACATGTCGATCGGCAGATCGACGCTGCCCGCCACCACGAAGCGATGCCGCGGAACGGCACCGGAGCGAACGAACGGGTAATCGGCCGCACTCGGGAAATCGAGCAGGAAGTAAGCGGCCTGGTCCCCGTTCGGGCGGTTATCCTCCGCCTCGGTGTAGGTGTAGGTCGCATCCAGGCTCCACGGCGATTCAGCCGAGTAGACCTTGGTCAGCTTGAAATATGCCGAGTCTGCCTTGGTCTCCAGCCCATTGTCGCCGATAATGATCGACCCGTAGCCGGCCGGCGAGAAGTTGCCCGGGCCCTGCGGCGCGCCCGTGGTCGGGGACGGTGCGAAGAACGAGCCGTCCGGGCGACGATTGCCCTGCAGGTAGACGAAGCCGTCCTTGCTGACGATGCGGGTGTAGCCGACTTCCAGCTCGACCGGCTGGAACCGGCCGCGCAGGCCGAGGCTGAACTGATCCGAGTACGGAACCTTCAGGTCGTTGTTGATGAAGCGGAACTCGCGCCCGCCCGCCGTGCCGCGTGCCGCCAGCTGCTGACGGCCTTCCTCCGTCAGATAGGCTGGATCCCAGGCGATGCAGACCGGGTTGGTCGGCAGGCACGGGTTCTGCGTGTCGGCACCCTGGAACAGGAAGGTGCGACGCTGGAAGCGGCCGGTCGCCAGCTCCTGCTGCAGGAAGTCGAACTGGTTGCGGTCGTAGGACCGGCCGTAGCCGCCGAACACCGAGAAGCGGCCCGCCTCGTCGAAGCGATAGGTGAAGCCCACGCGCGGCTGCCAGGCGCCCTTGAACGCCTTACGATTGTTCCCGTTCGAGATATAATCGTTGATGTCGTAGTCGGCGTTGATGAGGTTCGGGTAGTTCTCCGGCGAGATCGCCGTCAGATCCTCGTCCGGGGTGACATAGTTGAGGAACGCCGGCGTCCGCTCGTAGTCCCAGCGCAGGCCCAGGTTCAGCGTCAGCCGGTCGGTGACGTCCCAGTCGTCCTGAAGGTACAGGCCGAGCTGCCAGTTCTTCGAACGGATGCGCGGGTCGCCGAGCGAGCCGACCGCACCGAACTGAAGCTGGTACGGGATGTCGTCGTTGAAGCCGTCCGCCACCGGAAGGTTGAGGTCGTAGCTGTAGAGCGGGTTGAGGAGGTTCTGCTCAAGCGTATTGAGCTTGACCCACTTGCTCTTCACGCCGGCCTTGATCGTGTGGCCGTCGAAGCCGGTCCAGGTGAAGTCGTTCTGGACGGTCCAGCCGGTCTGGCCCTTGTCCTGGAAGTTCAGGCCCGCACCGATGCGGAACAGGTTGTAGGTGTTGATCGAGCTACCGTTCACCTCGGAACGGCGGAACTGCTGGCTGATGCCGTCCGTCGCCGGCCGGGGCGCCCAGCTCACATCCTCGTAGCCGACGCGGAAGTCGTTGATCCAGTTGTCGGCAGTATGCTGCCAACGGGCGGTGCCGCGGATTTCCTCGACCTTGCTCAGCGTCGCAGTCGAATAGGCCGCGATGCCGTTGCTGATCTGCAGGCCGGATTCGTTGCGATACTTGCCCGTGAACTCGAGCAGATCGCTGTCGGTCGGGGTGATGTCGATCTTGCCGAAATACAGATCCTGCTTGAAGGTGGAGCTGTAGGTACCGAACTGGTCGCGGTACTGCTCCGGCAGGCTGTCGACCGAGATGCCGTTTGCAGGCAGAACGTCGACCGGCACTTCACGCCGCTTGCCTTCGTAGCTCACGAAGAAGTGCGCGAGGTCCTTCACGATCGGACCGCCCAGTGCGACGCCGAACTGCTTGTCGGTCGTCTTCACCTTGTCGATCTTGGTCGGATAAATTTCGGTCGGGCGACGGTCGCGCAGGCTCTCGTCGGTGTAGTCGAAGAAACCTTCGCCGTGGAACTCGTTGGTACCCGACTTGGTCGTGGCGGTGATCGCCACCGATCCGACCTGGTCGAACTCCGCCTTGTAGTTGGAGGAGATCACCTGATACTCGCCGATCGCGAGCTGCGGGAACGGATTGCCCGGCGACGAGTCCTGGCCCGTCAGGCCGCCACGCAGGACATAGTCCTTCTGGCTGACGCCGTCGATGAACACGTTGACGGAGTTGCTGCCCTGTGCGCCGCCCTGGATGCGCGAGGAGCCGTCCGAACCCTCGATGAAGCGCACGCCCGGTGCCAGATCGGCGAAGGCGAGGAAGTTGCGGCTGTTCTGCGGCAGCTGCTCGATCAGCCGGGTGGTGATGTTGATGCCCACCTGCCCGCCGGTCAGCGAGCGCAGGCGGCTGCCCGTCACGATCACGTCACCGCTGGTATCCGCCGTATCGACGGCCTCTCCGCCGTCCTGCGGCTGCTCGGCTGCCGGAGCACCCGCGCCCTGGTCGGCGCTCAGGTCGAGGTCGAGGCCTGCGTTCTGACCGACGTTGAGGGTGAAGTTGTCGGAGTTGCGGGTGCCGTTCTGCAGCTTGATCTCGAGCCGGTAGGTGCCCGCCCGCAGCGACGCGAAGTTGTAGCTGCCGTCCGCGCCCGCGACCACGGTCCGCCGGAAGCCGGTCGAGACCTCGACGACGGTGACCTCCACCACGGGATTGTCCGCGGGGGCGGTGATGGTACCGCGCAGCGATGCCTGCCCGACCTGTGCCGCTGCCGGCGTGATCACTGCCGTGCTGGCCGCCAGCATCGTCGCGCCCGCGAGCGCTAGCCGCAAAGCCTTGGTCCTACTCATGATTCTTGCCCTTATTCCCTGCCTGCCGGTTGTTCTGTGTTGATGGTCGGCCCGGTGGTCTCCCGCACGATCAGTTCGGGAGTTCGCGGCTCGACCGCATGGTCGAGCCCTCCCGCGATCAGTGCCGTGAGCCGGACGACCGCACGCGCGCCGATTCCGGCGATGCCGACGCGCATGGTGGTGAGAGCCGGCGAGATCAGCCGCGCGAGCGGCACATCGTCGAAGCCGGCAATTGCGATGCGCCCGGGTACGGCGACCCCGGCGCGGCGAAGGCGCATCATCGCGCCGATCGCCATCATGTCATTGGCCGCGAACAGCGCGTCGGGCGCCTCCGGGCCATCGAGTTCGCTAAGCAGCGCTTCCGCAGCAGCAGTACCCGCCTCCTCGAAGAAGTCGCCGGGCAGGATCCGCGGCACGAGCCCGTGGCGCGCCATTGCCGCCCGATAGCCCGCGATACGCGCCTGCGCCTCGGAGTTCCCTTCCGGTCCCGACAGGTGGACGATCCGGCGGCGTCCCGTGGACACCAGATGGTCCACCATCGCCTCGGCGCCGGCGACATTGTCCACCCGCAGTTCGGCGCGGCCCCCAACATTCCCCGGGCAGTTGATCAGCACGGCGGGAAGGCTCGGCGGCAGATGCTCGAACAACTGCTCGGGATCGAGGTCCGGCGCCATGATGATGACGCCATCGACGCGCCCGCGCATCGTACGCAGCGTCTCGATCGCACGCGCAGGGTTCGTATGCGCGTTGGAGAGCAACAGTTGCAGCCCCCGCGCCGATGCCTCGCTGTCGATGCCGCGCGCGGTTTCGGAAAAGAATTCGCCGTGAAGATCCGGGAGCATGACGCCGATGGCGTTCGTGCGCGCCAGGCTGAGGTTACGGGCCCCCGCGTGCGGGACGTAGCCGAGGGCCGCCGCAACGGCCTGCACGCGCTCGCGCACCGCCGGCCGGACGTTGCTGTGTCCGTTGAGGACGCGCGAAACGGAGGCAACGGAGACGTCCGCCTCCCGAGCCACATCACGGATGGTGGCGTGCGCCATTGCCCTTCCCGACGTCCTTCCAAAACCCAGACCGGCACTTCCGGTCCCGCCAACGGCTTGCTGTTGCGCCGCTGATCACTGTATGTGTAACCGGTTACATCAATTTGACGCGGTGGGCAAGAAGGCGAAACAAGCCGGGCCACAGCCGCAGTGGAACGCAATTTTCCGGGAGGATTTCTGATGAACGACCTGCGCATTTCCAGGCGTGCGATGGTGATGGGAGCGGCTGCGTTGACCGCTTGGCGCGCGAGTCCCGCGCATGCACTGCTGCGGACGGTCGCGGCCGAGAGCCAGGGGCTCCCCGCCTCCGTCGAGGCTCTGATCGGAAAGATGACGGTCGAGGAGAAGGCCGGGCAGCTGACGCTGATGGCTGCGGCCTGGGCCGGCGGCGCGGCCAACGCGCTCAATCCCGCGGCGTCCAACGGCACCTTCGATGCCCAGCTCGCCCAGACCCGGGCCGGGCGGCTGGGCGGCGTCTTCAACGGCAATGGTGCCGAAATGGCGCGCCAGATGCAGCGCGTGGCGGTTCGCGAATCCCGCCTGAAGATCCCGCTGCTGTTCGCGGCAGACGTCATCCACGGCTTTCGCACCGTCTTCCCGGTACCGCTCGCCGAGGCGGCAAGCTTCGAGCCGGAACTGGTCGAGAAGGCGGCACGGGTCGCGGCGATCGAGGCGGCCGCCGCCGGCATCGACTGGACCTTCGCGCCGATGGTCGACGTGGCCCGCGACGCCCGCTGGGGCCGCGGAGTCGAGGGTTCCGGCGAAGACGTACGGCTCGGCCGCGACATGGCGACGGCGCGCGTGCGCGGTTTCCAGGGAAAATCCTTGTGGGCCAATGACTCCGTGATGTCGTGCGCCAAGCATTTTGCCGCCTATGGCGCAGCGGAGGCCGGGCTCGACTACGGAGCGGTCGACGTCTCCGAGCGCACGTTGCGCGAGATCTACTTCCCGCCCTTCCAGGCCGCCTTCGACGCGGGCTCCGGCACGGTGATGGCCTCGTTCAACGAACTGTCCGGCGTGCCCGCGACCGCCAATCCCTGGCTGCTAGACGACGTGTTGCGCAAGGAGTGGGGCTTCGACGGGCTGGTCGTGTCCGACTACACCGGCGACATGGAACTGATCGACCACGGCTTTGCCGCCGATGCGCGGGAGGCGACCAAGCTCGCCTTCCTGGCAGGGGTCGACATGAGCATGCAGAGCGGCTTCTATATGCAGCACCTGCCGGCACTCGTCGCGGCCGGCGAGGTGCCGATGGCGCGGCTCGACCAGGCGGTACGGCGCGTGCTCGCGCTCAAGGTGCGTCTCGGCCTGTTCGACGACCCGTTCCGTCGCATCGACCCGCGTCGCGAGAAGACGCGGGTGCGGAGCGCCGGGAACCTCGCCGTGGCGCGGGAGGCTGCACGCCGCTCAATCGTGCTCTTGAAGAACGAGGGTGACCTGCTCCCCCTGCCCCGCGGGGGCAAGCGGATCGCCCTGATCGGCCCCTTTGCACAGGGCAAGCACGACCTGATCGGCCCATGGAACGTCTATGGCTCCGATGCCGAGGCGGTCGACCTGCTGACCGGCGTGCGCCAGGCGATGACGGAACCGTCGCTGGTGACGGCAACCGCAGGCTCCGGAGTGACCGCCCCGCTGCCCGGTGGCATCGAGGCTGCAATTGCCGCAGCGAACGCCGCGGACATCGTGGTGCTCGCGATCGGCGAGAGCCAGGACATGTCGGGCGAGGCCCAGTCGCGCAACCTGGTGGTGATCCCGCCCGCGCAACAGGCCCTGGCTGAAGCCGTCGCGAAAACCGGCAAGCCGATCGTGGTGCTGCTCAAGAATGGCCGCGCGCTCGCCCTCGAAGGAGCGGTGCTCGCCGCCCCGGCGATCCTGGTGACCTGGTTCCTGGGTTCGGAGAGCGGCCCCGCCACCGCCGACATCCTGTTCGGGCGCGAGGGTCCTTCCGCACGCCTGCCGGTCAGTTTCCCACAGGTGCCGGGACAGGTGCCCTATTACTACGCGCACAAGCGCACGGGGCGCCCCAATCCGGCAGGGCCGCTCCAGCCGTACAAGGCACACTATCGCGAGGCGTCCAACGCAGCCCGCTTCCCGTTCGGCCATGGGCTCACCTATGGCCGGATCGAATATTCGGGCCTGGACCTGGGCGGCGGCACGCTTGCCTGGGACGGCACGCTGACGGTGGGGGCAACGATCACCAACCGCGGCACGCGTACCGCCGAGGAAGTGGTCCAGCTCTACATCCACGACCAGACGGCGAGCCTCACCCGTCCGGTCCGCGAGCTGAAGGGCTATCGCAAGATCAAGCTCGAACCCGGCCAGTCGCAGGAGGTGCGCTTCACCCTCACCCGCGCCGACCTCCAGTTCCTGGGCCTCGACGGCCGCCCGACTGTCGAGGCGGGGCTGTTCCGCCTGTGGGTGGCACCCTCCGCCGAAGCGGAAGGCGTTTCAGGCGGCTTCACCCTCACCAAGGGCTGAGGCGCGCCACCGACACCGTGCTCCTGCGCCAGCAGGGGCACGGTGCCTCACTTCTCCTTCGCGCGTGCCGCAAGATCCGCGACGATCTTCGCATGCGCTCCGCGCCGGAGCGGGTTCGCCCACATCACGACGGCCGAAGCGCCGAAGCACAGGGCCGGCATGGCCAGCATCACCCACCGGATGCCCGTCACCGTCTCCGCCGTCTGCACGGCGCCGGGATGATAACCGACCAGCTGGTAGATGAGCCCCATCAGGGCGGCGGCCAGTCCCAGCGCGAATTTCTGGACGAGCGCCGACACGCCGAAACCCAGCGCCTCCACCCGCACCCCGGCGCGGTGCTCGCCATATTCCACCGTGTCCGGCAGCATGGCCCAGAACACGAGGTTGAAGCCCACCAGCGCCGCCTGCATCACCACCAGGAACAGTTGGGCCGTCCAGGCATCCGACCCTCCGGCCCCCGCGAATGCACCGACCGCAGCAGTCCCGAGCACGGCGGAAGCGAACCAGAGCCCGCGCATCCCGGTCCGCACGCCCAGCGCCATCCACATCGGTACGAAGAGCGCGCCCGCAAAGCCCATCATCGCCAGCGCTGCCGGGCCGCCTGCACTGTCGCCCACGACGTAGCTGAAATAATAGAGTACCGACCGGGTGAGCGCCGTCGCGGCCATGCCAACCGCCGCCATCGCCAGGTTGAGCGTCACGAAGGCGCAATTGCGGGCGAGCACCCGCATCGCGGCGAGGATGGAGACGCGCGCCTGCCCCTGGCCATAGGCGGCGGGCGATCCGCGACCGACGACGACCAGCAGCGCCGCGCCGACGAGCCCGAACAGCAGCGCCGCCGTCAGATACCCCTCCGTCCCTCCCAAGCCTCCCGGCCGGATCGCCGCAATGCGTTCGGTCCCCAGCGCCACCACCAGAGCAGCCGCCGTGCCGAAGAGCATGCGCAGGCCGGAGATCAGCGCCCGCTGCCCGCTGTCCCCTGTGATCCGCGCGGTCATGGCGGAATAGGGGATGTTCACAAAGGCATAGAGCGCCCGGAACAGAAGGTGCATCGCCAGCACCGTCACCACCAAGGCAGCGCCTTCGAGTGGCGGCGCCACGTACAGCAGCACGAAGCCGAGCCCCAGCGGCACCGCCCCCGCGCTCAGGAACCAGCGATAGTCGCGGCGGGAGCGCTCGGCGTGGATGCCGACCAGCAGGTCCGCGATCCCGTCCCACACCGATCCAATCAGCAGCACGATGCCGGCCACCGCAGGCGAGAGCCGCAGCGCATCGGTGTAGAAGAACAGCAGAAAGAAGCTGAGGCTCTGCCAGTAGAGATTGCAGGCGAAATCGCCGGTCGCAAAAAGAGCGATCCGGCCGAGCGAAGGCTTCGCCGGACTCGCCGTCCGGTCAGCCGGGCCAGGAGCTTGGGGGGAGTTCATCGCGCTCACCACGTGCCGTCCGGGACGCGCTTGTCAACCACGGCCGCCGGCGGAACGCAGCGGCGCGCAGGCGCGTTCGATCGGTCAAAGGAGAGCCCCATGACCCATATCGCCGCCACCTCCCCGATCGAGCGCATCGCGCGCGTGCTGGTGGCGCACGCGCTCAGCCCCAACGGCCGCGGCGATGCCGAGCCGGACGAGGTCGTCAGCGCCGAGGTCAACGACCGGCTTGCGGACGAATTGCCGCGTGCCGCAGCGATCCTGCGCGCGCTGCGCGAACCCAGCCAGGAGATGGTGACCGCAGGTAATGCGCGGGGAACCGCCGACGCCGCCGAGATCTGGGACACGATGGTCCGCGCAGCCCTTGGCGAAAAGCCGCGCGCCGCGCCGGCCGCGATACCGACCCCGCTCGCCGGCTGACGCAAAAAGGGGGAGCCGCGCTCCCCCTTTCCTTGAGCACCTCCAAGAGGCGCCCACCCTCTGCAGCAGACGTGCGCCGCCCCTGGGCTTCCGCCGCGGCGGAAGCCCAGGGAGGCGGTCACTCCCCGTCCGGCTTGGCCATGTTCTCGTGCATGCGGGCCAGCAGGGTGTCCGGGACGACGTGGCTGACCGCCGCCTGGATCTTGTTCTTGGTCCCGGCGACGACATGCGCGGTGCCCTTCTGCATCGCGTCCCAGCCGGTGCGCGCGACCATGGCGGCATCGTCCTTTTCCTGGGTGCCGACCGGCGTGTCCATCATGTTGGCGCGCTTGAAGAACTCGGTCTCCGTCGGCCCCGGCATCAGCACGGTGATCGACACGCCCGTGTCCTTCAGCTCGTTGCGCAAGGCATAGGCGAAGCTGTCGAGATACGCCTTGGTGCCGTTGTACACCGCCTGGTAGGCACCCGGCATCAGCCCGGCGATCGAACCGGTGATCAGCACCTGGCCGGCATCGCGCGCCTTCATCCGCTGCAGCATCTTCTGCAGCAGATAGGTGGTGCCGGTGACGTTGGTGTCGATCACCTTGCGCCACGCCGCCACGTCCTGCTCGACGAAGGCGTGACCCAGTCCGCGTCCGGCGTTGGCGACGAGCACGTCCACCGGCCGCTCGCCGATCTTCGCCAGCAACTGGTCGTTGCCTTCGAAGGTCGCGAGGTCGGCCTGCACCGTTTCCACCGTCACGCCAGTCCCGACCAGCGTGGCCGCAGCCGTTTCGATCTGGGGCTCGTCGGCGACCAGGATCAGGTCGAAGCCCTCCCCTGCCGCAATCTTCGCGATCTCATACCCAATGCCCGTCGAGGCACCGGTAATCACTGCAAGCTTTTCTGCCATGCTTCGGGTTCCTCTCCGGCGTTCAGGCCGTGGCCTTCGCCCAGTCCGGCTTCAGCACCACCTTGGTGCATTCGTTCTGCTCGTTCTTGAACTTGGCATAGCCCTTGGGGGCTTCCTCCAGGCTCATCCGGTCCGAGATCAGGAAGGTCGTGTCGAGCTTCTCCTCCAGGATCGCCTGCAGCAGTCCGGGAAGGTAGCGCTGGACGTGCGTCTGTCCCGTCTTGAGCGTCAGTCCCTTCTCCATCACCGCACCGAACGGGAACTTGTCGACGAAGCCGCCATAGACGCCCGGCACCGACACCCGGCCGCCCTTGCGGCAGGCCATGATCGCCTGGCGCAGCGCATGCGGCCGATCGGTGCCGAGGAAGGTCGACGCCTTGATCTGGTCGACCACGTTGTCGAGGTAGAGCCCGTGGCTCTCCAGCCCGACCGCATCCATCACGGCATCGGGCCCGATACCGCCGGTCATCGTCATCAGCGCATCATAGACGTCGGTCTGCTCGACGTTGATGACCTCCGCGCCCATCTGCTTGGCCAGTTCCAAACGGTGCGGGAAATGGTCGATCGCGATCACCCGATGCGCACCCAGCACGAATGCGGATTGGATGCCGAACAGCCCGACCGGACCGCAGCCCCAGACCGCGACCGTGTCACCGGGCTCGATGTCGCAATTCTCCGCCGCCATCCAGCCGGTGGGCAGGATGTCCGACAGGAACAACACCTTTTCGTCCTCGATCCCGTCCGGGATCACGATCGGGCCGACGTCGGAGAAGGGCACGCGGACATATTCCGCCTGGCCGCCGGGATAGCCGCCGGTCATGTGGCTGTATCCGAACAGCCCCGCGGGTGCCGCGCCCCAGAGGTTGGGGGCGATGTCCTGGTTGTCGGCCGGGTTCGAGTTGTCGCAGGCCGAATATTGCTGCTTGCCGCAGAAATAGCATTCGCCGCACGCGATCACGAAGGGAACGACGACCCGCTGGCCCTTCTTGAGCGTGGACTTGGGGCCGGTCTCGACCACCTCGCCCATGAACTCATGGCCCAGGATGTCGCCGGCCTTCATGGTCGGAATATAGCCGTCGTAAAGGTGCAGGTCGGATCCGCAGATCGCGGTCGAGGTGATCTTGAGGATCGCGTCACGTGGGTTGAGGATCTCGGGATCGGGAACCGTATCCACGCGGACGTCGTGCTTGCCGTGCCAGGTGAGCGCTCGCATCTGGTTTTCCTTGAGAAAAGAGGGATCAGGCCTTGGGCGCAGGGTTGGGCGGCGAGCTCGTCGCGATCTCGCCCGTCTCCAGCAGCTGCTTCAGCCGCCGCAAGTCCCGCCGCGCCTGGATGCGCGGTTCCTTCTGGGTGAGCTTGGCCACCACCTTGCCGATGAGACCGCCCGGCGGCTCATAGGCGATTGCCGCGGTCACGACCGTTCCGCGCCCGGGGTTCGCATCGCTGAACGCCACCCAGCCGCTGTTCTCGACATCCGCGCCCTCGGCCGACTTCCAGGCGATGCGCTCGCCCTCGACGTCTTCGGTGACGATTGCGTCCCACTCGTAGAGGCCGTTCGGGCCCTTCACCTTCCAGTGGGAGCGGTTGCGATCGAGGACCTCGATCGACTCGACATTCTCCATGACCCCGGCGAGGTTCGAGAAGTCACGCCAATAGGCATAGAGTTCCTGGCGGGGCTTGTTGATCGTGACCGCGACGCCGCTCACCGAGGACTGGCCTCCGGGCATGTCACTGCGCCGTACCTCGGCGTCTTTCGCAAGGATGTCGGGCGCGTCGTCCCTCGCCTCATCGCTCATCGCATCGCTCCTGGGCTGTTTCTGCTTCGCGGCGTTTGAAAATCGCCTTGTGCTGCCAACCGACAGCGCGCGCGCCCGTTCCGCCGAGCGTCGCGAAAGTCGTTTGGACGCGCGTTGGCAGCGCCGCACGCAAGAGCTATGCGCGCAGCATGTCGACCGCACCGCTCACGCTCTACAATTCGCTGACCCGTTCGCTGGAGCGCTTCGCGCCCGCCGATCCCGAGCGCGGCGTGCGGGTCTATTCCTGCGGCCCGACGGTCTACAACTATGCGCACATCGGCAACCTGCGCGCCTACGTCTTCACCGACACGCTCGCGCGCGTGCTCAAGTGGAAGGGCTATTCCCTCACCCATGTCATCAACATCACCGACGTCGGCCACCTGACGTCGGATGCGGATGCCGGCGACGACAAGATGGAGGCGGCCGCGCGCGCCCAGGCGCAGAGCATCTGGGACATCGCCGCCCACTACACCGCCGCGTTCAAGCAGAACCTCGCCGATCTCAACATCGCCGATCCCACGCGCTGGTCGGTCGCGACCGATCACATCGCCGAGATGATCGCCTTTGCCGAAAAGATCGCGCCCGATCACTGCTACGAACTCGAAAGCGGCCTCTATTTCGACAGCAGCAGCGTACCGAACTATGGCCGCCTTGCCGGTGGCCAGGACGACGCCGGCGAAGGCCGCATCGATCCGGTGGCCGGCAAGCGCCACCCGCAGGACTTCGCGATCTGGCGCAAGTCGCCCCCGGGCGAGCAGCGGCAGATGGAATGGGACTCGCCCTGGGGCAAGGGCGCGCCCGGCTGGCATCTCGAATGCTCGGTGATGAGCCTGAAGTATCTCGGGCCCGAGCCGTTCGATATCCACACCGGCGGCATCGACCATCGCGAGATCCACCATCCCAACGAGATCGCGCAGAACCAGGCCTATTGCGGCTGCACCGATGCCGATCCGGACTTCACCGGTGCGCGCTTCTGGATGCACAACAACTTCCTGGTCGAACGATCGGGCAAGATGTCCAAGTCCAAGGGCGGCTTCACCACGCTCCAGACGCTGATCGATGCGGGCGTCCACCCGCTCGCCTACCGGCTGATGTGCCTTTCGGCCCATTATCGTTCCGAGCTGGAGTTCTCGGGCGAAAATCTGCTCGCTGCCCTCACCCGGCTGAAGCGCCTGGTGATGACGGTCTCCGCGCTCAAGGCGCGCGCGGGCGATGCGGAAGGCGACGCGGAAGAGGCAGCAGCCTATCTCGCGCGCCTGGACGAGGCGGTCTCCGACGACCTCGCCACGCCGCGCGCCCTGCCGGTGCTCGACGAATTGCTCGCCGACAAGAAGCTGTCGCCCGCCGACCGCCTCGCAGCCCTCGCGCAGTTCGATGCGGTGCTCGGCCTCGACCTGCTGCACCTGGAGCGTACCACCCTGCGGGTGCGGCCGGCCGTGGCCACGCTGACCGCCGAAGCGGTCGAGGCTCGGCTGGCGGAGCGCAAGCAGGCTCGCCTCGACAAGGACTTCGCGCGCTCGGACGCGATCCGCGACGAACTCTCGGCAGCACAGATCGAGGTGATGGACGGCGATCCGCTGGGCTGGGACTGGAAACCGACGCTGTAGACTGGCAGCGCAGCAACATCCTTTCGGGGGCGAAACGGAACCGGCCGCGGCGCAGGATCATTCAAGCAGCCGTTCCGACGTGGGCCATGGCCCGGTCGGCGGCAGCAAGAAAGGACCGTGTATGGCTTATGGCTTCCCTCCTCGACGCGCTCGGACGCTCGCTTCCGCTGGCGCGCTCGCGGCGCTGCTGGCGCTGGGCGCCTGCAACAGCCCCAGCGAGCCTGCCGCCGAGAACAGCGAAGCGGCCCTCAACGACGCGGTCCTCAACGAGAATGCCGTCGACGAGGATGTCGTTGACGAGGCGACCATCGAGGACGTCGAAGTGGAAGCCGTTCCGGCCGTGACCAGCAGCACGTCGTCGGCAGACGCCACGGCAGTGGCGGCCGCAGCGGCGACGGCGGCAGCGATCGCGGCCGACACCGGCATCACCCGCGTTCGCCACGGGGATGGCTGGGCGTGGATGCGCAACGGCCAGATCGTCCGCACCGCGTCGCGTGACGGCAAGCAGGTCGCCTATTTCCGCAACGGCGAGGATGCCCCCTATTTCGTCCAGCGCGACGACCGCGGCTATACCTATGAAGGCGGCAAGGTTCGCGGCGTCGTCGATCGCAACGGCAGGTCGGAAAAGCCGGACGCGACCCGCACCCGCGAGGCGGAACAGGTCGCTCGGACGGCGCGCAACCAGCGTGACGAGGCCAGGCAGCAGGCGTCGCGCTCGCCGCGGCCGACCGCCACAGGCAGTGGCCGCACGCAAGCCCCCGCGCCGACCCAGCACGGGAGCCGCGATACCGATACCGCGCGCCCCACTCCGACCCCGACCCGCACCGCAGCCGCGCCCGAGGCTCCGAGGCGTACGGGGCCGACCGCCAACCAGCGCGGCGACCGGGCAGTTTCGACAAACCCCAGGGCGCAGGCGACGCCGCATGCGACCTCCGACCGCGAGCAGGAGCGGCGCGAGGACGGCCGCCGCTGATATAAAGGCGCCATCCACGATCAAAGGATGGCGTCACAAAGCGGGTTGCAGAGCCTTACCCTGTTCGGGTAACGCCGGCGCATGACGACGCTAGCCGGTGCCAAGATCCGACGTTTCCGCGAAGAACGCGCGCTCACCCGCGCAGGCTTTGGCGCATGGTACGACACGCCTGGCAGCACCGTCCAAGGCTGGGAAGAAGACGGCAAGCGCGCGAATGCCAAGGTGGTCAACCAGATCGCCGCGAACGGCATCGCGCATCACGCCGACTGGTTCATCCCGGCTCCCTCGCTGGAGAATGCCATGGCCGCGAACTGGGCCCCCGACAGCTGGAAGAGGGCCGAGGCCCGCCAGATGCCCGACTATCCCGACGCCGACGCGCTTGACGCCGCCACCGCACAGCTCGCGAGCTTCCCGCCGCTGGTGTTCGCGGGTGAGGCGCGCAACCTGACGGCGGAGCTGGCGGAAGTTGCGGCCGGCCGCGCCTTCCTGCTCCAGGGCGGCGATTGCGCGGAAAGCTTTGCGGAGCACAGCGCCAACAACATCCGCGACACCTTCCGCGTGCTGCTGCAGATGGCGGTGGTGCTGACCTTTGCGTCCAAGCTGCCGACCGTGAAGCTCGGCCGGATGGCGGGCCAGTTTGCCAAGCCGCGGTCCGCGCCGCTGGAGGCGCAGGATGGCGTGGAGTTGCCGAGCTACCGCGGCGACATCATCAACGACATCGCCTTCACGCCGGAATCCCGCATCCCCGATCCGCAGCGGATGATCCGCGGCTATTCGCAGTCGGCAGCGACGCTCAACCTGCTGCGCGCGTTCGCGACGGGCGGCTATGCGAACCTGCACCAGGTGCACCGCTGGACGCACGACTTCATGGGCCGCGGGCCGCTGGCGCAGAAATATGCCGACATCGCCGATCGCATCAGCGAGGCATTGGACTTCATGTCTGCCTGCGGGATCGACGCGGACAGCGTGCCGCAGCTGAAGGCGACCAGCTTCTACACCAGTCACGAGGCGCTGCTGCTTCCGTACGAGCAAGCGCTGACCCGGCAGGATTCGCTGACCGGCGACTGGTACGACACCTCGGCCCATTTTCTGTGGATCGGTGACCGCACGCGGTTCGAAGGTTCGGCGCACGTCGAATATCTCCGCGGCATTCGCAACCCGATCGGCATGAAGTGCGGGCCGAGCCTGGAACCCGACGCGCTGCTGCGCCTGCTCGACGTGCTCAACCCGGGCCGGGTGCCGGGGCGTATGACGCTCATCACCCGCTATGGGCATGACAAGATCGAAAAGCACCTGCCGACGCTGGTCCGCGCGGTCCAGCGCGAGGGCCATCCGGTGGTGTGGAGCTGCGACCCGATGCACGGCAACGTCATCAAGGCGGCGAACGGCTACAAGACGCGCCCCTTCGACCGGATCCTGGCCGAGGTGCGCGGCTTCTTCGCCGTCCATCGTGCAGAGGGCAGCTTCGCGGGCGGCATCCATGCGGAGATGACCGGCCAGAACGTCACCGAATGCACCGGCGGTGCGGTCGCGGTGACCGAGCAGGCGCTTGCCGATCGCTACCACACCTATTGCGATCCGCGCCTGAACGCCGGGCAGAGCCTGGAGCTGGCCTTCCTGCTGGCAGAGATGCTGAACGCAGAGATGGCGGAGCGGCGGCGGGCGGCTGCATAGCGCTACCGCTGGTACGGGGCTGCCGGGCTGTGATGGCGCGGTGCCCCGCCAGCACCCTTTGGCTACCGATTGTTAGGGTTCTCGCGCTAGGAGCGGCTTACGGCAATCAGCTGATCCGGCACATGGGGGTGCATCGACGGAGGGCTGCTCGCCGACAGGGGGCCGTCAACCGTGTGGATGTTGCTATTCGTCGCGCTTCTGCTCGCCATTCCGACCTACGGCTTGTCGTTCCTTCCCGTGGTTGGCGCCCTCGTGCTGAGAACCTGGACGGACAGAGCGCCACAGGGGGGACAGCCTGCACCGGCGGCTCCCGAAGCGCGACGGAGCGCTCAACGCCCGGAACCCAAGCAGTTCGCCGCCGTCCCCTCCTGGGCGAAAGATGCATCGGGCATCGAGCGCTTCAAATCGGACCTGCTGGTCGCGCTCCCCAGCAGGGGTGTGCCCAGCCCCTATGTCTCGGCGATCTTCTCGCGCGAAGAGACGGCGCGTCTTTGCCTCGCCTCCGCGAGAACGGCGGAAGAAAACGGGAGAGACTTCTACCGGCAATGCTTCGCGGCGGCCGACTTCATCGTGCGACAATGGAATAGCCTTCACCCTGCCGAGCAGAAGAAGTTCTGCGATCGCCACTTCTGAACGCCTCTTCCGGGGCTACTTTCTCCCGAACAGCTTTTCCACGTCCGTCATGGACAGCTTCACCCACGTCGGTCGGCCGTGGTTGCACTGGCCGGAATGCGGCGTCACCTCCATTTCGCGAAGCAACGCGTTCATCTCCGCGACCGAGAGCACCCGCCCGGCTCGTACCGATCCGTGACAGGCCATGGTGGCGGCGACATGGTCGATCCGCTCCTTCAGGCTGAACGCCGTGTCGTGCGCGGCCAGCTCGTCGGCGAGGTCGGTGACCAAGCCGGCAATGTCGCTCTTCCCCAGCATCGCCGGGGTCGCGCGGACCAGCATCGCGCGGGGACCGAAGCGCTCCAGCTCCAGCCCGAATTCGGCGAGTTCGGCGCTGCGCTCCTCCAGCCGGTCACAGGCAGGCTCGTCCAGTTCGACCACTTCGGGCAGCAGCAGCGCCTGGGCGGCGACGCCGCCCTGCGCGAGTGCGCGACGCATGCGTTCAAGCACGAGCCGCTCGTGCGCGGCATGCTGGTCGACCAGCACCAATCCATCCTCCGCCTCCGCGACGATGTAGGTCTTGGCCACCTGCCCGCGGGCGACCCCCAGCGGATGCGACACGGTTGCGGGTACCGGCGCCTCCGCGACCTCGGCCCGCGCCTGGAGTGGAGGCGGCGTGAAGAAGCTGGTGCGCGGCTCGTGAAAGCTAGGGGTCGGTACATAGGGTGTCGTCCCCTGCCCGGCCGCCGCTGCGGCGAACAGCGCGCCCTCCGGCATCGCCGGCGCGAGCGGCTCCTGCTGCCACGCCGCGAGCGCATCCGCCTGCGGGCGCTGGACCACGCGGTGCCCGGCAGCGTCCAGGGAGCGCCGCAAGCCGCCCACGATCAGCCCGCGTGCGAGCCCCGGGTCGCGGAAGCGGACCTCGGTCTTGGCCGGGTGGACGTTGACGTCGATCTGGTCCGGCGGCACGTCGAGGAACAGCGCCACCACCGCATGGCGGTCCCGCGCCAGCATCTCGCCATAAGCGCCGCGAACGGCGCCGGCGAGCAGGCGGTCCTTCACGGGCCGGCCGTTGACGAAAAGATACTGGTGGTCGGCGATGCCGCGGTTGAAGGTCGGGAGCCCCGCGACGCCGCCCAGCCGCATCCCATCGCGCACATAGTCGATCGCGACGCTGTTCTCGGCGAGCGCCCGGTCGACCAGCCCGGCCACACGCTCCAGCTGAGTCTCGCCGCCCTGGACCGACAGGGCGCGCCTGCCGTCATGCTCCAGCGAGAAGGCGATGTCCGGCCGCGCCATCGCCAGCCGGCGCACCGCGTCCAGGCAGGCGCCGAACTCGGCGCGCGGCGTGCGCAGGAACTTGCGACGGGCGGGCACCCGCGCGAACAGCCCCTCCACGCGGATGCGGGTACCCGGCGGCACCGCCGCCGGTCCTTCCGCCTCGACCCGGCCGTTGTCGACCGTTCGCATCCAGCCGACGCTGCCGCGGGGGCGGCTTTCCATCGTCAGCCTGGCGACGCTCGCGATCGAGGGCAGCGCCTCGCCGCGGAAGCCCAGCGTCTCCACCGCCTCGATACGCTCGTCGGGCAGCTTGGAGGTCGCATGCCGCTCCAGCGCCAGGGCCATGTCGCTGGGCGACATGCCGCATCCGTCGTCGGTCACTTCGATCAGGTCGATGCCACCGCCCGCGATGCGGACGGCGATCCGCGTGGCGCCGGCGTCGATCGCATTTTCGACCACTTCTTTCAGCGCGCTGGCGGGGCGTTCCACCACTTCACCGGCGGCGATGCGGTTGACGAGATGCTCGGGCAGGCGTCGTATTGACATGGGTGCCGCTCTAGCCCAAGCGGCGCCATCCCGCGACCCGCATCCGCCACGTAAATCGGCCGGAGAGATCCAGTCGATGGGGTCCGGAACAGGTGCGAACTGCCGCGACGGGGGCGACGCGGCGATAGACGGAACAACTGATGGCGCTCTTCTCCCGCTTCTTCAAATTCATGTCGCACGACATGGCGATCGACCTCGGCACCGCGAACACGGTGGTCTATCTGCGCGGTCGCGGTGTCGTGCTGAACGAGCCGTCGGTGGTGGCCGTGGAAACGCTCAACGGCGTCAAGAAGGTGAAGGCGGTCGGCGACGACGCCAAGCTGATGATGGGCAAGACGCCGGGCTCGATCGAGGCGATTCGCCCGCTTCGCGACGGCGTGATCGCCGACATCGATGTCGCCGAGCAGATGATCAAGCACTTCATCGAGAAGGTGCACGGCAAGCGTCGCTTCGTGCGCTGGCCGCAGATCGTGATCTGCGTGCCCTCGGGCTCGACCTCGGTCGAGCGCCGCGCGATCCGCGACGCTGCCTCCAATGCCGGCGCGAGCCAGGTGTTCCTGATCGAGGAGCCGATGGCAGCCGCAATCGGCGCCGACATGCCCGTGACCGAGCCGATCGGCTCGATGGTCGTCGACATCGGCGGCGGCACCACCGAAGTCGCGGTGCTTTCGCTGCGCGGCCTCGCCTATTCCACCTCGGTGCGCGTCGGCGGCGACAAGATGGACGAGGCGATCGTCAGCTACGTCCGCCGCAACCACAACCTGCTGATCGGTGAGGCCACGGCCGAGCGCATCAAGCAGGAAGTCGGCACCGCTAAGCCGCCCGTGGACGGCATCGGCAAGGTGATCCACATCAAGGGTCGTGACCTCGTGAACGGCGTGCCCAAGGAAATCCAGATCAACCAGGGCCAGATCGCCGAGGCACTGGCGGAGCCGGTGAACACCATCGTCGAGGGCGTTCGCATCGCGTTGGAGAACACCGCACCCGAACTGGCCGCCGACATCGTCGACCAAGGCATCGTGCTCACCGGCGGTGGCGCGCTGCTGCATGGGCTGGACGAGGTGCTGCGCGACGAGACCGGGCTCCCCGTTTCGGTTGCGGAAGATCCGCTGACCTGCGTGGCGCTGGGCACCGGCCGTGCGCTCGAGGACGAGATCTACCGGGGCGTTCTGCTCGCCGTCTGATGGGGGGTTGCCGGCCATGGCGCCGCAACGCGACCGGCGTCCGGGCTTCTCGCGCCGGGCGCAATATGGATTGTTCCTGGGCTATGTCGCGGCGGCGGCAGGGGCGCTGATCGCGGCTGCCCTGCTGCTGCTGTCGACGTTCCAACCCGCAGCGTTCGCAGCCGCCCGCGGCGTCGTGCGCGAAGGAACGGCACCCGTTTCGCTGGGGCTGCGCCACGTCCGCGACTTCCTCGCGAGCGGCCCGGCGGCCGTCGCGGAGCATTTTCGGACCGCGAGTGAGAACCGTCGGCTGCGCGCCACGCTGAAGCAGGACGAGACCCTGATCCAGCGCGCGCGCCTGCTGGCGCGGGAGAATGCGCGGCTGCGGCGACTTCTCGAGGTGCGAGAACTGCCGATCCAAGCCGTGGCCACGGCCCGGCTCGTGAGTTCGAGCGCGTCGAGCACGCGGCGCTATGCCGTGCTTGCCGCCGGCTACAGCCAAGGCGTGCGCTCCGGTCAGCCGGTTCGTGGGCCGGAAGGGTTGCTGGGCCGTGTGGTCGAGACCAGCGCCAATACCGCACGCGTGGTTCTGCTGACCGACCCGGACAGCGTCATTCCCGTTCGCCGTACTCGCGACGGGCTGCCCGCGATTGCCAGCGGCCGTGGCGACGGGTTCGTGGACGTGCGGTCGGCGAACATCGCGAACGCGCCGTTCCTCGCGGGGGACATCTTCGTGACGTCGGGGATCGGCGGCATCTATCCGCCCGGGATCCCGGTTGCCCGCGTGCTTCAGAATGCGCGCGACACCGCGACCTCGCGGGTCTTCGCCCAGCCCGACCGCGCGGATTATGCGCTGGTCTTGCAGACCTTCTTGCCGCCGTTGCCGCCGCCCCCCGCCTTTCCGGCTTCGAGCGCATCGACGCCCCCCGCCCCCGCCGCCGACGCCGCTCCATGAGCACGCCCGTGCCGATCGAGCTTGCGGTGCCCGAACCGCCCTATCGCCATTGGCGTCCAGCCGTGGTGATGGTGCTGATCGGATCGCTGATCACCATCGTGCCGATCATCGCGACCATCCCGTTCCTGCCCCCGTTCGGGCTGCTGGCCCTGCTCGCGTGGCGGCTGTTTCGATCGAATGCCCTGCCGGCCTGGGCGGCCGCACCGCTGGGCTTGTTCGACGACCTCGTGAGCGGCCAGCCGCTCGGCAGCGCGATGCTGCTCTGGTCGCTGTGCCTCATCGCCCTCGACGTGCTGGACACCCGCCTCGTCCAGCGCGACTTCTGGCAGGACTGGCTGATCGCAACCGCGGCGGTGGCGCTTTGCCTGGCGCTTGGCCGGGTCTTCGCCGGCATGCTTCCGGCCTATGTGGACGGCCCCTTGCTCATCCAGACGGCTCTTTCCGGGCTGCTCTTTCCCGCGATGACCCGCCTCTGCGCCTGGCAGTATCGCCGGAGCGCCGGCAGGTGAGCCGCCCGTCGCGGGTGGTTACCGAGGCGACCCAGGCCTTCACCTTTTCCCGCCGCGCCTTTGCGCTGGGAGCGATGCAGGGCGGTATGGGCTTGCTGCTCGCCGGGCGGATGGCGTGGCTCGCCGTCGCCGAGAACGAGCACTACGAACTGATGGCGGAAAGCAACCGCGTCAACATGACGCTGGTGCCGCCGCGTCGTGGCTGGATCGTCGACCGCAATGGCGCGCCGATCGCCAACAACCGCACCGACTTCCGCGTCGACATCATCCCGGACCGGCTGGAGGATCCTGCCCGCGTTCTGGGGGTGCTCCGGGATTTGCTCGCGCTGCCCGCCGAAGACATGGAGCGGATCGAAACCGACCTGAAGCGCAGCCGCGGGCTGCAGCCGGTTCAGGTCGCCGAGAACCTGCCGTGGGAGCGCTATGCCGCACTCAGCGTTCGCCTGCCCGACCTCCCGGGGGTCGTTCCGGCACGCGGCTTCTCGCGCAACTACCCGATGGGAGCGGCCGTTGCCCACCTGACGGGCTATGTGGGAGCCGCGTCGGCCGAGCAGTATCAGGAGACCAAGGACCGCCTGCTCATCACACCGGGTTTCAAGCTCGGCAAGGATGGCCTTGAAAAGACGCTGGAAGTTCGGCTCCGCGGGGTGCCGGGAGAAAAGCGGGTGGAGGTCACCGCCCGCGGCGAGCCGGTGCGTGAGCTGGCCACCCGCCCGGACCGCCCCGGACAGACCGTACGCCTGACGATCGATGCCGGGCTGCAGGAATATGCGGCCCGCCGCCTGGGCACCAATTCCGGCGCCGCGGTCGTCATCGACTGCTTGACCGGCGACATCCTGGCGATGGTGTCGATGCCGGCCTATGATCCGAACAGCTTCTCCGACGGCATCGGCCGGCTGGAATGGAAGATGCTGTCGGAAGACGACCACATCCCCTTGATGAACAAGGTGCTCCAGGGGCTGTATCCCCCCGGCTCGACGGTCAAGCCGATGAACGCGCTGGCCCTGCTGCAGGCGGGCGTGCACCCGCAGGAGACAGTGTTTTGTTCGGGCGCGATGCGCGTCGGCACCGGCGTCTTCCACTGTCACAAGCGCGGCGGCCATGGCCCCACCAACATGCGCCGCGCGGTGGCGCAGAGCTGCGACATCTACTTCTACGAGATGGCGCGCCGGTTCGGCTACGACATGTTCGCCAAGGTTGCCCGCTCGCTTGGGCTCGGCCAGACGTTCGACCTCCCGTTTTCCTCCCAGCGCTACGGGACCATGCCGGATTCGGCGTGGAAACTGAAGAAATACGGCAAGCCCTGGACTGTGGCGGATTCGCTCAATGCGTCGATCGGCCAGGGGTATGTGCTCGCCAACCCGCTCCAGCTGGCGGTGATGGCGTCCAGGCTGGCCTCGGGCCGCGCGCTTCAGCCTCGGCTGCTGCTGAACGGCCGCGCTCCCACCGCACCGCTGCTCTCGGCAACGCCCGAGCAGATGGCGATCGTACGGGACTCGATGTTCGCCGTGGTCAACGACGGCGGCACCGGCGGCGCGGCGCGGATGCAGGTGCCGGGCGTCACCATCGCCGGCAAGACGGGCAGCGCGCAGGTGCGCCGCATCACCATGGCAGAGCGCCGCTCCGGCGTGCTCAGCAACGCCCAGCTGCCCTTCAAGCTGCGCGACCACGCGCTGTTCATCTGCTTCTCGTCGGCGGACAACCCGCGCTACGCGG
This sequence comes from Sphingomonas molluscorum, assembly GCF_039522995.1. Classification (NCBI taxonomy): domain Bacteria; kingdom Pseudomonadati; phylum Pseudomonadota; class Alphaproteobacteria; order Sphingomonadales; family Sphingomonadaceae; genus Sphingomonas; species Sphingomonas molluscorum. Next base: position 39,906 of record NZ_BAAAEL010000008.1, read on the forward strand.
CCGGCATCGTGCTGGAGCACAACGCCCACCTGATCCGGAACCTCGACACGCCGATCATCGCCCGCGACATCTTCACCTATCTCTATGACAAGGAGCGGGCGATGAAGTCGCTGGCGGAGTTCGAGCCGACCTGGGGCGGCGACATCGCCACGCGCATGCGGGCGGAAGCCGCCGCCTTCCAGGCTGCCAACGCCGCTGCGCAGGTGGCGCCCGCCCCCGCGACGGTCGACACGCCGGAGGCGGTCGGCAACGCCGTCGACGCGGCGATCGCCAACCAGGCCGTGCCCGAAGGCGACGTCGCCCAGTCCAACACCAGCCGTAGTCCGGAGTGAAGCGACCCGAATGAAGCGCATCAAGAACTCCGGCACCGGCCTCGGCCTCGTTCCGTCGGCGCTCGCCCAGCTGCCGTGGCGGATGCTCGTGCTGGTGCTGGCGATCGGCGGATTCGGGCTGGTGGTGCTGTTCTCCGCCGCCGGCGGCAGCATCAATCCGTGGGCGCTCCGCCAGGGCATCCGCTTCCTGGTCTTCGTCGCCGCAGCGGTAGTGATCTCGCGCGTCCGCCTCTCGGTGTGGCAGCAAGGCGCGCTTCCCGCCTATGCGGTGATCGTCGTCCTGCTCCTGCTGGTGGAACTGCTGGGGGCGGTGCGCGGCGGGAGTCAGCGATGGCTCGACATCGGCATAATCCGGCTCCAGCCCTCCGAACTCATGAAGCCTGTCATCGTCCTGGCCCTGGCGCGCTTCTACGACCTTCTGCCGCCTTCCGAGATCCGGCGCTTCGGCGCGATCTGGCCTGCGCTCGCGCTGATCGGCGTGCCCGCCGCGCTGGTGATGCTGCAGCCCGACCTCGGAACCGCGCTGATGATCACCGCGGGCGGCCTGACCGTCATGTTCCTCGCAGGGTTACCGCTGCGGCTGTTCATCGGCGGCGCGTTGGCGTTCGTCGTGATCGTGCCCGTGGCGTTCAACTTCCTCCTGCACGACTACCAACGCAACCGGGTGTTGATCTTCCTGGATCCGGAAAGCGACCCGCTGGGGGCCGGCTACCACATCAGCCAGTCCAAGATCGCGATCGGCTCCGGCGGCATCTTCGGCAAGGGTTTCCTTCAAGGCACCCAAAGCCACCTCGACTACCTCCCCGAAGGTCACACCGACTTCGTCTTCGCCACGATGGCCGAGGAATGGGGCCTGATCGGCGGCGTGCTGCTGATCCTGGCATTCTTGCTGGTCATTCGCTGGGGAGTGAACGTGGGCGTGCGCTCGAACACCCGCTTCGCCCGCCTCGCCGCGGCCGGGCTTGCGACCACCATCTTCTTCTATGTGGCGATCAACCTCATGATGGTGATGGGCTTGGCCCCCGTGGTGGGCATTCCCCTGCCGCTCGTCAGCTATGGCGGATCGGCCCAGATGACGGTGCTGCTGTCGCTCGGCATTCTGATGTCGATCGACCGGAGCAACCGCGATCAGCAGCGCTGGTGAAAAAACTTCGCTGCACTGCATTTTTGGGGTTGGCAGGCTTGGGGGACGTTGCTAGTTGGCCGCCTCCAACGCGGCGGGCCTAGCCCACCGCCCTCGCCAAAGGCGACGGACGCATAGCTCAGTTGGTAGAGCAGCTGACTCTTAATCAGCGGGTCCTTGGTTCGAGCCCAAGTGCGTCCACCACCTTCCTCCCTCAGAAACATGACATTCTGACGGCAGGATAGGTGTGCGTGTTGGATAGCGGGAGCTATCCCGCCTGCCCCCTGCCAATCACCACATCGCTGGTCAGCCTTCAGCCTGTAGTGGCTCGCGTTTGGCATGCTGCCGAAAGACAGTTGGTAATCGACGCAATCGCCGGTAACAGCAGCGGTTCGGACACGGACCATCCTTGCCGGATCGGCATGGGCGGAGCGTGCCGTCGGGAGCTGAGCGCGGCAACACCGCAGAACGGCGGACCGACGTGTTCATTGGGAGGCGTTGATGAGCGACGACACGGGGCTGGACGAGGTTCTGGACACGCAGGAGCGGCGCCGCGCCGACCGGCGTGATTTCCTGCGCTATGCGGGCGGCTTCACCGTCGCGGCGGCAGGTGCGGCGCTGGTCAGCGCCTGTGGCGGCGACGACGATGACGACGGCGGCTCGTCGAGCCCAACGCCGACCCCGACGCCCACCCCCACGACCTCTGCGACGAGCGGGATCAGCGATGCCGACATCCTGAACTTCCTGCTCCAGATCGAGTATCTCCAGGCGCAATTCTACGCCCTGGCGACCACCGGCAGCGGGATCGCCAGCACCCTTCTTACCGGTACGGGTACGCAGGGCAGCGTGACGGGTGGCGCGAAAGTCACCTTCAGCGATGAGGTCGTCGGCCAGATGGCGCGGGAGATCGCGCAGGACCAGCTCGCCCATGTCGAGTTCATGCGCAGCGCCCTGGGCACCTCCGCGGTTGCCCAACCTGCCATCGACCTGAGCGTCAGCGCCACCAGTGCCTTCTCGGTGGTTGCCCGTGCGGCCGGCATCATCGGCACCGGCGAGACCTTCAATCCTTATGCCAGCGACGAGAACTTTCTTCTCGCGGCCTTCCTGTTCGAGGATCTGGGGGTCAGCGCCTATCGCGGTGCGGCAACTCTCATCAAGAGCAGCACCCTGCTGCAGGTGGCGAGCGGCATCATGTCGACCGAGGCGTATCACGCCGCCATGGTTCGCACGACGCTCTATACCAAGGGCGCGACCAATCCCGAGTTGATCACGCGCGCCGACGGTCTGTCGAACGCGCGCGACGGCTATGACGGCAGCAGCGACCTGGACCAGGGGATCAGCAACCGTGGCGACGCGAGCAACATCGTGCCGACCAACGACGACGGCCTGGTGCTGGGTCGTTCGTTCAAGCAGACGCTGAACGTCCTCTTCTTGAGCGCGGCGGCAGCAGACAAGGGCGGCTTCTTCCCCAACGGGGTGAACGGCGCCGTCAAGACCAGCGACGCCAACTGACGCACCGACAGGCAGGAAGCTTACCATGGATCAGCAGGAACCCCTCCAGCAGGTGCTCGAAGCCAGCGACAAGCGTCGCGCCGAGCGCCGTGAATTCTTCCGCTATGCAGGCGGCTTCGGCATCGCCGCGGCCGGTGCCGCGGTGCTGTCGGCGTGCGGCGGCAACGATGACGACGACGCGGGTACGGTGACCACTGCGGCCACCCCGACGCCCACGCCGACCGGATCGGCAACCGCAACGCCGACGCCGACGCCGACGGCAACCGAAGCGGACGTGCTCAACTTCGCGCTGAACCTCGAATATCTCGAGGCGCAGTTCTATGCCTTCGCCGCGACCGGTGCGGGCCTGCCGTCGAACCTTCTCTCGGGCGCCGGTACGGCGGGCGAGGCGACGGGTGGACGCCAGGTGAACTTCACCGATCCGCTGGTGGCGCGCTATGCGCGCGAGATCGCAGCGGACGAGCAGGCGCACGTCGCCTTCCTCCGCCGCACGATCGGCACTCCGGTGATCGCGCAGCCGGCAATCGACCTCGGCACGTCCGCCACCAGCGCCTTTGCAAGCGCAGCGGTCGCCGCAGGCCTGATCCAGCAGGGGCAGACGTTCGATCCCTACGCGAACGACGAAAACTTCCTGCTCGCGTCATTCCTGTTCGAGGACGTGGGCGTCACCGCCTATCGCGGCGCCATCCAGTATCTGAGCACCACCAGCTACATCGACGCGACGGCCGGCATCCAGGCGTCGGAAGCCTATCACGCGGGGCTCGTCCGTACCGTTCTCTACCGCAAGGGCGTCAACATGGCGTCGCTGCTGGACGCCACCGACAAGATCTCCAATGCGCGCGACGCGCTCGACGGCGCCGGCAGCGACACGGATCAAGGCGTTCGGCTGGTGAACAATGCGTCGAACATCGTGCCTTCGGACGGAACGGGGATCGCGTTCGCGCGTACCCCAACGCAGGTTCTCAACATCGTCTATCTCGGCAACAAGGTCGCAACCAGCGGCGGCTTTTTCCCGAAGGGTGTGAACGGCCTGCTCAAGTCGAGCGCGGCGCTCTGAGGCTCGCGCGAAACAGCGAATACCGAGGAAGAATGGCAGAATGACCCCACCCCCGGCGAGTTCTTCACCGCTCGCCGGGGGTGCCGCCGCACCCCGGGCACCCAGCCTCCCCGGCGCCAATCGCAGCATCAGCGTGCCTGCAGGCGCCGGCAGCTTCTGGCGGAAACTGGGCGCCTTCGCGGGCCCAGGCTACCTCGTTGCCGTCGGCTATATGGACCCGGGCAATTGGGCGACCGACCTCGCAGGCGGATCGGCCTTTGGCTATACGCTGCTGTCGGTCATCCTGATCTCCAACATCATGGCGATGGTGCTGCAGGCGCTGTCGGCAAAGCTCGGCATCGTGACCGAGCTCGACCTGGCGCAGGCATGCCGCGAACAATATTCCACGCCCGTCCGCTGGATGCTCTGGGTGCTCTGCGAACTGGCGATCATCGCCTGCGATCTCGCCGAGGTGATCGGCACCGCGATCGCGCTCCAGCTCCTGTTCGGCATTCCGCTTGCGCTCGGCGTCTGCCTGACGGCGGTCGACGTCATGCTGATCCTGCTTCTTCAGCAATATGGCTTCCGCAAGCTCGAGGCGTTCATCGTCGCGTTGCTGATCATCATCGCCGGGTGCTTTGCGGTCGAGCTGTTCCTGGCGCAGCCGAGCCTTGCCGGCATCGCTGCCGGGCTGATCCCCAAGCCGGAGATCGTCACGAACCCGGCCATGCTCTATGTCGCCATCGGCATCCTCGGCGCGACGGTGATGCCGCACAATCTCTACCTGCACTCCTCGATCGTGCAGACCCGGCGCTTCGATCGCTCGCTGGAAGGGCGTAAGGAGGCGGTGAAGCTCGCCACCATCGACAGTTCTGTCGCGCTCATGCTGGCGCTTTTCATCAATGGCTCGATCCTGGTGCTCGCCGCCGCGACGTTCCATACCGCCGGGCGAACCGATGTTGCCGAGATTCAGGACGCGTACGCCCTGTTGACACCCATGCTGGGCGCGAGCGTGGCAAGCATCCTGTTCGGCATCGCCCTGCTCGCGTCCGGGCAGAACTCCACGCTGACGGGCACGCTCGCCGGCCAGATCGTCATGGAAGGCTTCCTGGACCTGCGAATGCCGGTGTGGATGCGGCGCATGATCACCCGGCTGATCGCGATCGTGCCGGCGGCCGTGGTTGCGACCTGGTTTGGCGCGAGCGGCACGGCACAGCTGCTGCTGGCGAGCCAGGTGGTGCTCAGCCTTCAGCTTCCGTTCGCCGTCTATCCGCTGGTGCAGATCACGAGCGACCGGCGGCGCATGGGCAGCTTCGTCAACGGCCCGGTCATGAAGATTGCGGCGTGGACAATTTGTGCCGCAGTCATCACGCTGAATTGCGTGCTGCTGGGGCAAGTTGCCGGGCTGCTGTAGCCCCGGGGCCTCGATCAGAAGCTGGCGGAGAGCCTGGCGAGCATGACGCGCGCCGGGCTGGCAGCATCCGCTCCTTGAGCGGCATCCAGCCGCTCTACCCGCCGGTAAAGGTCGATGCTGGCCTCGATCAGCACACGGGCCGGCTCCGGAAGCAGCGCGAGCACATCCTCGGCAGTCTCCGGCGCGATCCCGAGCGCGCGGCTGCTCGTCAGAACGGGTCGTGCCTCCACTTCTCCGGTCTCCCGAGCCCGCTGGGTCAGCAGCCAGGAGGTCACGTGCATCAGCCGCGTCGTCAGCTTCAGCGATTCGCAGGAGAAGGCGACCCGAGCGATCGGATCCAATCGCCCGCGGTCGCGCTTGCCGGCCAGGTCGAAATAGGCCCGCGCTTCGTCGGCGAGCAGCATCGCCTCGACGTGGAGCGGCCCGATCAGCCGGTGATGCAGCGCAGGAGGCGGAGCGAAGCGATCCATGGCCCGTGGAGATGCCACAGCTGGTTGCAGTGCGATATGATCAAGAACAAGGATGCGGTCCCGTTCTGGAACGCGCCCGCGTCAGGCGATGATGTCGGGGATCAGCTGGTCTTCCAGGGCCGCGATCTCGTCGCGCAGGCGCAGCTTGCGCCGCTTGAGCCGGGCGATCTGCAACTGGTTGGGATTTGCCTGCACCACCAACGCAGCGATCGCATCATCCAGGTCGCGATGCTCCACGCGCAGGTGCTCCAGCTGGGTCGTGATCTCGGGCTCGTGCATCCGCTAACCATTGCCTGTGTCGAAGAAGGGTGCAACGCTCCGTCTGCACTTTCCGCACGGCGCGTCGAAAGCGCACGGCGAGTGCGGAGACAAGCGGAGAATCGCGTGTTCTAATGCTCCTCCCCCAACCCCAACAGCAGAGGATTGCATCCATGCAGACTGGCCATCTCGCCGCGCTTGAGGCGAAGCACGCACTGCTCGACAGCCAGATCCTGGCCGAGTCGCGACGCCCGTCCCCGGATCAGGAGACGCTCGCCACGCTCAAGAAGCGCAAGTTGCAGATCAAGCAAGAGATGACGGCGCAGTGATGCCTGCGGGCGCGGGTCGAAAGATCCGCGCCTCACGCTCCCCCGCATCCTCCTGCGCCCACGAGGCGCGCACGGAACGCGGGCGACCTCACCAAAGCTGCAGGGTCAAAGCGGCCGCTTGAGCGGTTGTGCTTCTGGCTTGCGAACGGTGACGGGCTTGCGTGCAGCCTTCGGGTCGATCTCCTCGACAAAGGCGACACCAATGCGCCCTTCGGTGGACCAGGCCACCGTCCCGCGCACTAAGCCCACGCCCCGCAGGTCGATCTCCACTTCGGCTCCTACGGGCAGCACCGGCCCGTGCTCCGCCATCAGTCCGCCTGCCGAGAGGTTTCTGATCCGCACCGGCACCGGATCGCCGCGCCCCACCCGCCGCAGCGTGGCAGTGAGCAGGAGGCTGTCGCGATCCTGGGCGCGCTTGTGCTGGCCGTCGGGGGAAATATCCTCGCTGATCCTATCTACTCCGAACGCGTGCTTCGGCAGACCTCAACCAGCAACTCCTTACCCAAAAGTTAACGGTGCGGCGGTGTGAGGGCTACTCCTCGCGAGAGATCTTCTCCTGCCGCTCGTGCCGCTCCTGCGCCTCGACAGTCATGGTGGCGATCGGCCGCGCCTCCAGCCGGCCCAACGAGATCGGCTCTCCCGTCACTTCGCAATAGCCATATTCGCCATCTTCGATGCGGCGAAGGGCCGCGTCGATCTTTGCGATCAGCTTGCGCTGGCGATCGCGGGTGCGCAGTTCGATCGACCAGTCGGTTTCGCTCGATGCACGGTCCGTCAGGTCCGCTTCGCGAAGCGAGTCCACCTGCAACTGCGAAAGCGTGCCCTGTGCCTCGCGGTGGATCGCTTCCTTCCACGCGAGCAGCTTCTGTCGAAAATATGCCTGCTGCCGCAGATTCATGAACGGCTCGTCCGAACTTGGACGATAGCCATCGGCGACCTGGTCGTTGGCCGCAACGGGCGGTGTGTCAGATTGCCCGGTCAAATCAAATACACTTGCCATCCCCACTCTCCACCCCGGTCTCCCGCCCGAACGTACTGGCGGGGGAACCGCCTGTGCCTGGCGCGCCTATACTGACAAGCACAAGCCATCACAAGCGCCACAAAACCGCAGGAACACTAGCTTTTATCCCGATCGACTTCGGGGAAATTCTGGATTCCGCCAATCAAAACTTGGAAGGGTGCAGATGTTCGGCCGCCTGAACACTTCCGCGCCCGTACCATAACGACACAGGCGCCCGGACGGCGCCGAGAAGGCTGTAAACGCACGCCACTATATGGTTATAGATGCGTTAATGGTCTCTCGCTCCGCACGGTGCGCCGGACCCGGTGCGTGCGAGCGTAGCGCGGCCGTCATCCGACGGCTGCGACTCCTGCCAAAGATGAAGAGTGGCACTATGTCGGTTCGTATGGCCTTGGCGAAACTCTGTGCATGCGCCTGTGGGGGCGCATTGGTCGGAGGCGGCGCCGTACACGTGGCCGAGAATCCGACCAGCTACGGCATCACCAAACGCATCGTCCCGAAGAAGCGAGTCGCGCGTCAGGAGACTCCCCCCCCCACCAAGCGACTGCTTCGCAACCCGGAAGTGGCGACCGCCGCCTGTCCGCCGCCCGTGGTGACGGTCGCCGGGGCGCCGGAGCCGTCGGTCCCGCCCCCCGTCTATGTGGGTTCGAGCGGCGAGGTGCCGATCGCGCCGAGCGGCGGGAGCAGCGGTCCTGTGGTCGTCGGCGGCACGGGCGGCGGTGGCTTCTACGGCGGCGGCGGCTTCTTCGGCGGCGGTGGCTTCGTCGGCGGCACCGGCGGATCAAGCGGCATCGTCATCTCCTCGACCACGAGTTCCAGTTCGAGCGGGGGCTCGACGTCGAGTGGAGGATCCTCAACCTCGACAGGGGGATCCTCCACTTCGACTGGCGGCTCGTCCACGTCTACGGGGGGCTCCTCGACCTCCACCGGTGGCTCATCCACCTCGACGTCGACCGGAGGCTCCTCGACCTCGACGGGCGGGTCCTCGACATCGACCTCCACCGGCGGATCGTCGACCTCCACCAGCAGCGGCGGATCCTCGACGTCCACCTCGTCCTCGACCTCGAGCTCCTCCTCGACGTCGAGTTCGACATCGACCAGTTCCGGCAGCTCGCATGGCCACCCGCCCGGTCCGCCAGGACCTCCGGGACCGCCCGCGCCGGTGCCCGCACCGCCGATGCTGCTGCTGTTCGGCGGTGCCGCCGCGGCGCTGGTCGCCCGCCGCCGCTTCGCCCGCAAGTCGCAGGCGGAAACCTCCGCATAGAAAAGGCCGCGCGATCGCCTCGCGCGGCCCTTCCTCTTTCGGCGCTCGTGCGCGTCAGGCGTCGAGCAGGAGGCGCTCGATCTGATCCACCGGATGCCCGGTCAGGTCCTTGTCCAGTTCCCCGATCAGGCGGGTGCTGACTTCCTTGTGGTAATGCTTGCGCAGTTCGCCGAGCGTCTTGGGCGGCGCGACGATGATCAGCTTGTCGAACTCGTTGCTGAGCGCGCGCTTGCGCAGCATCTCTGCGGTCTCTGCGGCAAATCGATCCTCCTCCAGCTGGTGGAAGTCGGTTTCCTCGAAGGTCCCGCGCGAAGGTGCAAATTGGGCACCGCCACCCTGGGCATGCATCGAGCCGTTGCGGGCCACCGAAGGGGCGCCGGGGCCGGACTGGGTGGAAGACGCGGTTCCGGACGCATCCCGCTTCTGGTCGCTGTCCTTGGGGTTGGGATGGATTTCCTTGGCCTCGACCTGCAGGTTCGGCTGCACCGCGTCACCCTCGTTGCGCAGGAACAGCATCTTGCGGCCGTCGGCGACAAGCACGAAGGCGTCGTGGGGGATCTGCATGGAAGGGTCTCCTCTCGTTCCAGTTGCCAGCCCAACGCATCGTTCGCCGTACAGGTTTCCGCGGTTTGTCTTGCGGCTTGCACGGCGCGGAACGCCCGGCCATAGCCGCGGCCATGCACGACATTCGTTTGATCCGCGACGATCCCGCAGCTTTTGACGCAGCGCTCGCCCGCCGTAGCCTGCCAGCCGTATCTGCCGAGCTCGTTGCCCTGGATGAGCGCCGTCGCGCGCTGGTGACCGAGCTGCAGCAAGGACAGGCCCGCCGCAACGAAGCGTCCAAGGCGATCGGCGCTGCGAAGGCAAAGCGCGACGAGGAGACCGCCGCTGCCCTGATGGCGGAGGTGGCGCTTCTCAAGGAAAGGCTGCCCGCCCTGGAGGCGGAGGAGCGCACGGTCGGCGAGGACCTCACCGCCCGGCTGGCGTCCATCCCCAACCTTCCCCTGGCCGACGTACCGGAAGGTGCCGACGAAGACGACAACGCCCTGGTGCACGAGCGCGGTCAGCGCCCGAGCTTCGACTTCACCGTCCGGGAGCACGACGCGATTGGCCCCGCAATCGGCCTCGACTTCGAAACCGGCGCGGCGCTGTCCGGGGCCCGCTTCACGCTGATTCGCGGCGGCGCCGCACGGCTGCACCGTGCGCTCGGCCAGTTCATGCTCGACACGCTTTCCGATGCGCACGGCTTCGAACAGGTCGTGCCGCCGCTGTTGGTTCGGGACGAGGCGTTGTTCGGAACCGGGCAGCTGCCCAAGTTCGCCGAGGACTTGTTCCGCACCACCGACGGGCGCTGGCTGATCCCGACCGCCGAGGTGAGCCTCACCAACATCGTCGCCGGCAAGATCCTGAGCGAGACGGAGCTGCCGCTGCGCTTCACTGCGCTTACGGCCTGCTTTCGCTCCGAAGCGGGTGCGGCGGGTCGCGACACGCGCGGCTTCATCCGCCAGCACCAGTTCGAAAAGGCGGAGATGGTCTCCATCACGACGCCCGAGCAGTCGGAGGCGGAGCATGAGCGCATGACCGCTGCGGCAGAAGACATCCTCACCCGCCTGGGCCTGCCGTTCCGGCGCATGAAGCTGTGCACCGGCGACATGGGCTTCTCGGCCGCGCGCACCTATGATCTGGAGGTGTGGCTGCCCGGCCAGGATCGCTATCGGGAAATCTCGAGCTGCTCCACCTGCACCGATTTCCAGGCGCGCCGGATGAACGCGCGCTTCCGGCCCGAGGGTGAAAAGGCGACGCGCTTCGTCCACACGCTCAACGGCTCCGGCCTGGCCGTGGGGCGCACGCTCGTGGCAGTGCTGGAGAATTACCAGCGCGGCGACGGCAGCGTCGGCGTGCCGGACGTGCTGCAGCCCTATCTGGGCGGACTGGAGACGCTCGCGCCGACGCGCTGAAAACCGGTTTGGCGGCCAGGCAAGGGATCGAGGGGGAACGCATGATCGGCCAACGCGCTTGCTGCCGCGCCCTGCCCTTGCTGGCACTGGGGCTGCTGAGTGCCTGCATTCCCGGCGGCCGGCCGCAGCAGATCCCGTCCAGGACGGTGGCGGGGCCGCCGGACGACCGGACGGGCAGCGCGCAGCCGCAGGCGGAAGGCGTCACTGCGCCGCCGACCGCGCCGCCCGCGTGGGAGGTCAACCGCGTCGTGGCGGACGCCCGGACCGTCGCCCAGGACGTCCACACCGTGACCCGCGGAGAAACGCTGCGCGCGATCGCGAACAAGACGGGCGCGGGATCGGAAGCGATCGCGCGCGCCAACGGTCTCGCCCCGCCCTTCACCATCTATCCGGGGCAGAAGCTCACCATTCCGGGCGGCCGCTACCATCTGGTGCGAGAGGGGCAGACCGGCATCGCCATTGCCCGCGCCTATGGCGTGCCCTGGTCGAAGATCGTCTCCGCCAACGGCCTGGAGGACCCCTATATCCTCCGCACCGGACAGCGGATCCTGATCCCCGGCGCCGCGGCGACTGCCGGCATGAGCGTCGCCGAACGGGCCGCTGCCTTCCGCCTCGACATCGACGACATTCTGACCGGCGGCGAACCGGCGATCGAGCCGGAGGACAAGCCCGCCCGAGCCACCGCTTCGCCCGCGCGCGTGCTGCCCCCCAGTGCAGCGGTGGCCCCGCCCGCGCGCCTGGCGGGCCAGTTCCAGTGGCCCGCCAGCGGCACCGTCGTGAAGCGGTTCGGCGCGGGCGAAAGCGGTGAACGCAACGACGGCATCAAGATCGCGGTGCCGCTCGGCACGCCGGTGCTCGCGGCGGCGGACGGCGTCGTCGCCTATGCCGGCAGCGGCGTTCCGGGTCTTGGCGGCGTCGTCATCCTCCGGCACGGTGACCGCTACACCAGCGTCTATGGGCATGCGAAGGAGTTGCTCGTGCAGCGTGGGCAGTCGGTCAAACGCGGCCAGCAGATCGCGGTTTCGGGCGAGACCGGCTATGCCGCCCGGCCGCAATTGCACTTCGAGATCCGCCAGGGCCGCGCGCCCGTCGACCCGCTGTCGAAGCTGCCCGCGCGGTGAGCCGGCGCGAACCCTCCCACCGAACGCTCAGGCGAGCGTCCCAGACGCCGGTCTGGGCCCAGATCGCCTGGCGGGTGGTGGCGGTTCTCTCGCTGCTCGCGCTCGCCATCAGCGTTCACTGGTTCGACCGCACCGGGCTGCGGGACAATTACGACGGCGAGGTCAGCTTCCTCGACGTCATCTACTTCACGATGATCTCGATCACGACGACGGGATATGGGGATATCGCGCCGGTGTCCGAGCGCGCCCGCCTGTTCGACGCGTTGATCGTCACTCCGATCCGGGTGTTCGTGGTGCTGCTGTTCATCGGCACCACCTATCAATTCGTGCTTCGACGTACTTGGGACCGATGGCTGATGGCGCGCATCCAAAAGAATCTGGAAGACCATGTGATCGTCGCGGGCTTCGGCAAGACCGGTTCCGAGGCGGTCGCCGAACTGATCGCGCGGGGCGAGATCCCGCAGCGGATCGTCGTCGTGGACCGCGATCAGGACAACCTTGCCGCGGCCGAGGCATTTGGCTGCACCGTTCTCCAGGCGGATGCAACGCGCGACACGGTCTTGCAGGACGTGCGCGTCGCCAATGCCCGGACGATCATAGTTGCGGCCGGGCGGGACGATACCTCCATCCTGATCACGCTCACCGCGCGCCATCTGGCGCCGACGGTGCCGATCAGCATCATCGTCAAGGCAGAGGACAACGAACTGCCGGCGCGGGCAGCGGGCGCCACGACCGTGATCAACCCGATCAGCTTTGCCGGGTTGCTGCTGGCGGGGTCCTGCCGCGGACCGCATATGGCGGACTACATCAACGATCTCGCCTCGATCGGCGGCCCGGTCGCCTTGTCGGAGCGCCCCGTCCGGCCGGAGGAGATCGGAAAGCCGCTCTCGGCGATCACACCCGGCCTTGGCGTACGCGTCTATCGCGGCGACCGCTTCTTCAGCTTCGCCGAATCCGAGGCGGCATCGCTCCAGGCGGGAGACCTGATCGTGGAAATCGTCCCGAACCGGAAAACGGCCTCTGGGCCGACGCTGCCCTGATGCCGGAGGGCGCGACCCGCCTGCTGCCGATCCTGCTGCTGGTCTGCTCCAACCTGTTCATGACCTTCGCTTGGTACGGGCATCTGAAGGTCCGCAGCGCGCCGATGCTGCTAATCATCCTCGGCAGCTGGGGCATCGCGTTCTTCGAATATTGCCTGGCCGTGCCCGCCAATCGCATCGGCGCGCAGGTCTATTCGGCCGCGCAGCTCAAGGCGATGCAGGAGGTGATCACACTGGCGATCTTCTGCGCCTTTTCCGTGCTCTACCTGGAGCAGAAGATCACCGTGAACCACCTGATCGGCTTCGCGCTGATCGCGCTGGGCGCGTGGTTCGTGTTTCGCGCGCCGACGGGTTGAGCGCCGGCAAACCCCTCCTGCCCCTATCTTTTTCGCACGAAATCACTATGTCGCGCGGCGATCATGGCAACCAGACTTCCTGAAGCCCCCAAAGTGGGGATGGTCTCGCTCGGCTGTCCGAAGAACCTCGTCGACAGCGAACGGATCCTCACCAAGCTGCGTAGCGACGGCTACGGGCTGTCGCCGGACTATGCCGGCGCAGACGTCGTGCTCGTCAACACCTGCGGCTTCCTCGATTCCGCCAAGGAAGAGAGCCTGGAGGCGATCGGCGAAGCCATCGCGGAGAACGGCCGCGTCATCGTCACCGGCTGCATGGGTGACGAGGCCGCGGCGATCCGCGCCCGCTTCCCCAACGTCCTCGCGATCACCGGCGCGCACCAGTATGAGTCGGTGGTCGAGGCCGTGCATGAGGCGGCGCCGCCGATCCCCTCCCCCTTCGTCGATCTGGTGCCCGAAGCCGGGCTGAAGCTTACGCCGCGCCACTACAGCTATCTGAAGATTTCCGAAGGCTGCAACCACCGCTGCTCCTTCTGCATCATCCCGGCGATCCGCGGCGATCTGGCCTCGCGGCGTCCTGACGCGATCCTGCGCGAGGCGGAGAAGCTGGTGGCGGCCGGCACGCGCGAGTTGCTGGTGATCAGCCAGGACACCTCCGCTTACGGTATCGACATCCGCGACCAGCCGCGCATGTGGAAGGGCGCCGAAGTCCGCCCGCACATGACCGACCTTGCTCGCGAGCTCGGCAAGCTCGGCACGCCCGACCAGCCGGTCTGGGTGCGGCTGCACTATGTCTATCCCTACCCGCACGTCGACCACGTCATCCCGCTGATGGCGCAGGGGCTGATCGTCCCCTACCTCGACATCCCGTTCCAGCACGCCAGCCCCAAGGTGCTGCGTTCGATGAAGCGCCCGGCCAACGACGCCAAGGTGCTCGAGCGGCTGCGCGGCTGGCGTGCGATCTGCCCGGACATCGCGATCCGCTCGTCCTTCGTGGTCGGCTTCCCCGGCGAGACCGAGGAGGACTTCCAGTACCTCCTCGACTGGCTGGACGAGGCCCAGCTCGACCGCGTCGGTGCGTTCCGCTTCGAGCCGGTCGAGGGCGCCGCTGCCAACACGCTTCCGGACCCGGTGCCGGAGGAAGTGAAGGAAGAGCGCTATACCCGCCTGATGGAAAAGACCGCCGCGATCTCGGCGGCCAAGCTCCAAGCCAAGGTCGGCCGCACCATCCCCGTCATCATCGACGACGTCGATGAAGAGGGCGGCGCCACCGGCCGCTCGCAGGCAGACGCGCCCGGCATCGACGGCGAGGTGTTCCTGCGCGACTCCGGCCATCTCGCACAGGGCGACATCGTCCCCGTGCTGGTGGAGGATGCCGACGAGCACGACCTCTACGGGGTGCCGGTCAACCGCTGATCCGCGGCTGGTTTGCCGGTAGGGAGCCGAGAGCAGGCTGGCTTCTGAGTACCACGGCGTCCGGCGAAAGTCGGCGCCGTTGCGGGCATTCGATAGGTACGCCGAGTTCGCCCTACCGGTGTCAGGGCCATCTTCGACCTTCCTGACAAAGTACGCGGATCGCTCTCCTGATCCATGGGCCCTACCTTCCTTTGAAGGGACAGTGAGAGGGTCCCTCCTCCTGCTTGTGCTCCCGCGCGGGAGCCCAGAGTACCGCGCGCGAACCGCTGTTGCCCCCTGATCCGCGGCCTCGCGGGATACGGGGCAGTGGCTGATCGAAGCTTCACTCTCCCGGAAGACTGAGCACATAGCGGGCGACCTCGGCCGCCTGCTTCCGGTTCTCGAGCCCCGCAAAGGCCATGCGGGTACCGGGCACGACGCCGTTCGGGTTGAGCAGGAACGCGGTGAGCCGCGGCTCGTCCCAGTTGCCCTCCAGCTTCTGCATCGCGGGGGAATAGCCATAGCCGGGCAGGCTCCCCGCGCGCCGGTCGGCGAGACCCGCGAGGGTTGGACCGAGCGCAACGGCGCCCGGCGTGGTGCGATGGCAGGTCTGGCAGGCAGCGAATGCGGCGGGTTGCGGAAGTGCGGCGCGCGGCTTCTCGCCCCGGCACCCGGAGAGAGCCGCCAGCAGCAGCAAGCCGGTCCCGCCCAGCGCCTTCATGCGGCGATCCCGTGATAGGTGGCGGCGAAGGCCAGCACCTCTGTCGAGGCGAGCAGCCAGCCGTCCACCTGCCGGGTCCGGCCCTCCGCGAAGTCTGCCGCCACCAAGCCTGCCAGGCGCTCGCCGTCCGGCGTGCCGAGTGCCCGCCAGTCGGCACGCACGGCATCGCGGGAGAGCGCAGGGTCACAGCGCACGCAGGCGCGGCCGAGTCTCGCCATTGCGTCTTGGCGGTAGCGCTGCTCCGGCGAGCCGCACAAGGTGCGGCGAACCGGTGGCAAAGCTAGGCCTGCGCCGCCGGCCAGCAGCGCACCGGCCCCGGCGGCGAAGCCGCGGCGCGAGAGCTTCATGCAAAATGCTCCTGTCTGAGATGATCGGAAAGCCGCAGCGCGAGGGCGGTCAGCATCATCGTGGGCGATCCGCTGCCCGCGGTCGGGAACACCGAGCTTCCCGCGACATAGAGGTTGCCGACGCCGTGCACGCGGCAGTCGCGATCGACCACGCCGTGGCGCGGATCGTCGCTCATGCGGGTCGTGCCGGTGTGATGATAACCGATGTCGAGTTCGGGAAAGTCCGGCCATGGCGCTTCGGGATCGTAGCGCAGGCGCAACCGGCCGAGCCCGCGCCGGCCGGTCTCCTCGCCGAAGAGCATCAGGCTGCGGTGGAGCGAGCGCTTGCCCTCGTCCGCCAGCGCCCAGTGGAGATTGAGGATCGGCATGCCCAGCGCGTCCACCGCATCGGTGAGGGTCACGCGGCTCTCGGGGATCGGCCGCGGCTCCAGCCGAGCGGCAACGCGGTAGCGGGTGGGCTCCGCCCGGCAATAACCGCGATCGACCGCCCAGCCCGCGGTGTCGAGCGGATGGGCGAGCGCGGTGGAAAGGTCTTCGCCGCGGATGCTGCCGGCGTCTCCGGCGGCGATGCCGTCCTGGAGCCGCTTGGCAGCGGCACCGCCGGCGGTGGGCTGCTCGTAGACGGGCGTCACCCGCAGAAAGACGTCGTCGATCCGCTCCCGCCTCAGCGCTGCGTCGGTGAGCAGGAAGTGGCTGACGGTGTGGGTATCGCCCGGATAGTCCTGGAACGCCATCAGCCGGTCCATCGGCACGGCCGAGTTGCGGGCGAAGTCCTGGTAGATCACGACATGGTCCGTGAAGTAGCGCCCGACCTGGTCGTGAGCGTTGCCGAGGCCGGCCGCGAACGGCCGACGCGAGGCGAGCAGCACTCGGGCATTCTCCACCCCGCCCGCGGCCAGAACGAACACGCGGGCGCGCACCTTCGCCTCGCTGCCGGGGAGCGTGCGAACCGTCGCCTCCTCGATCCTGGTGCCATCCGCCGAGCCGACCAGCTCGGTAACGTTGGCGTGGTGGAGGAAGCGGATGTTCGGCGCCTTGGCGACGGAAGGCGCATAGCGGGCAAAAGTGCGGTTGCCGGTCTGGGGATTGAGGGGCGCGACGAACGTCAGCCGGGTTTCGAACAGCTGCGGGTCGAGCGGCCAACCCTGCGTCGCCAGGCGCCGACGCCAGGCTTCCGGCGACCAATCGACGGTGTCCTCCCGGAACAGCACCCGCTTCGACGCCTCCGGCAGATAATCGGCGATGTCAGCAAGGGCGATGGGCCAGCCGGTGTTCGGGACGCCCGGCCGCGCCGCGAAGTCCCGGTCGAGGAAGCGGTAGCAATGGCCCGACCAGTGGTTGGTCGTCCCGCCGATGTAGCGGAGGCGGGACGCCTGCAGCGGATAGGGGAGCCCGCTGACCGTTGCATTGCCGTTGAGCTGCTCCACCTCCCGCTCGATCCCCTCGCCGCCGCTCTCCAGCAGCAGCACGCGCACCCCCGTACCGGCGAAAGGTGAGGCTAAGGTTAGGCCAGCGGCGCCCGCTCCGATGATGCAGAGATCGGCCTCCAGCGGCGCATTGCCGAGCATTCGCGCATCTTCGAACAGACCAGCCTCCCCTCGCCCCTCCAGCCCCCCCGCCGGCACTGCCGCCTGCCTATCCGCGTGCCCAAAGCGTGAACAGACGGGCGACCGGGTAGCGTATCCGGAACGGAGCAAGGTCTTTCACTCGGCCGGTCCAAAGCCTAGATCACCTCCATGTCCGAGCTTTCCTCGCTGCTTCAGGCCGATCGCGGCCAACCTGCCCGCACCATCCACCTGGTGGACCCCCAGGGGTTCGACGCGTGGCTCGGGCTTCAGCCGCCCCGCCACCGCGCCGCGATCGTCGCGCAGCGGCTGAAGCCGACGGGCTTTGCCCACGCCATTCTTCCCGGCGAAGGAGCCGAGGACTGGTCGGTGGTCGCTGTCGTGGCGAACACAAGCGAACTCTCCTCCTGGTGCCTGGCCAAGCTGGCCGAGGTGCTGCCCGCCGGCAGCTACCGCCTCCACAGCGGCGAAACCGGCGCGGCGGCGTTCGGCTGGATCGTCGCGCAGCACCGCTTCACCCGCTACCGCAAGGACGAGGGTGGCGAAGGCCCTCGTATCCTGCTTACCGGCGACCCGGCGCGGGTCGACGATGTGGTGCGACAGGCGGCGGCCACGCTGCTGGTCCGCGACCTGGTCGACACCGGCGCCAACGACCTCGGCCCCGCCGAGCTGGAGGCGCAGGCGGCAAGCCTCGCCAGCGCGCACGGCGCCACGCTGACGGTGACCAAGGGTGCCGAGCTGGAGCGGGGCTACCCGATGATCCATGCTGTAGGAAAGGCCGCCGCCAAGGGTCGCGAGCCGCGGCTGATCGAGGTCGAATGGGGCAACCCGGCGCATCCGCGCGTCGCGATCGTCGGCAAGGGCGTGTGCTTCGACTCGGGCGGGCTGAACATCAAGCCCGGCAGCGGCATGGCGCTGATGAAGAAGGACATGGGCGGTGCCGCCCATGCGCTGGCGCTTGCCACGCTGGTGATCGAATCGCGGCTGCCGGTCCGGTTGCACCTGCTGGTGCCGGCGGTGGAGAATGCGATCGCCGGGGACGCCTTCAGGCCCGGCGACGTGCTCCGCACCCGCAAGGGCATCACGGTCGAGAATACCAACACGGACGCGGAAGGGCGGCTGATCCTGGGCGATGCGCTCACCCGCGCTGCCGAATCGCAGCCGGAGCTGATGATCGACTTCGCGACGCTTACCGGTGCCGCGCGCGTCGCGCTGGGCCCGGACCTGCCCGCGACCTTCGCCAATGACGAGGCACTGGCGGCCGACCTGCTCGCCTGCGGTACGGCCGAAGGGGATCCGCTGTGGCGGCTGCCGCTGTGGGACGCGTACGACGACATGCTGAAGTCGAGCGTCGCCGACATGGTCAATGCACCCGAGGGCGGCTTCGCCGGGGCGATCACCGCGGCGCTGTTCCTCCGGCGGTTCGTGCCTGGGGAGATCGCCTGGGCGCATCTCGATACCTTCGCGTGGCGGCCGTCCCCCAAGCCGGGCCGACCCAAGGGCGGCGACGCCTATGGCCTGCGCGCAGCCTGGGCATTGCTGCGCCGCCGCTACGACGGTCGCTGAACCGGCACATTTTGGGACAGGGTTAACCAATTCTTCACGTGTAGGGCACGCGCGAAGCGGGTACGCAGGAGATATGAGAACCCGCCTCCTTGCAGCCGCCCTCTCGGCTACCGCCCTCGCCCTTCCGGCGGTCGCCTCGCCGGTGGTCGGCGTCGACGCGCTGAAGGAATGGAACCTGATCGTGCTGGGGGACCTGACCTCCAGTTCCGAGGTGGAGGGGCGGACCTTCGTCGGCGGCAACCTCGACGGCAATTCGTCGAACTACCAGATCAAGACGCCGCCGCCATCCTCCTATGACACGCCCGGCCTGATCGTCGTCGGCGACGTGACCGGGGGCACGAAGAACCTCAACAACGGGTCGGGCGCCGTGGTGGGCGGCAACGTCAGCAGCGGCTTCAACCTGAACGGTGCAGCCCAGACGGTGCAGGTCGGCGGCAGCATCGCCAACACCAACGTGAACCAGAACACGGTGAACTCGGGACTGGCCTCCAACGCCGGCTTCCTCGAAGGGCTGCAGCAGCAGAAAAGCCTGCTCGCGAGCGGCATGACCGACCTGTCGCAGGGCATGACGAAGCTGGAGGCGAACAGCACCGTCACCTTCGCCAACAATCGCGCGACCTTCAACGCGAAGCCCGACGCAAAGGGCGTCGCGGTGTTCAACCTGACGGCTGACGACCTCAACCGCATCGGCGAAATCCAGTTCGACCTCAACGGCGCCGACACCGCGATCGTCAACGTCAGCGGCGCGAACATTGTGCTGAACGACAATTTTCTCGGCGGCACCCAGGGTCTCGGCGAGCATGTCATCTGGAACTTCGCCGACGCGAAGAACCTGTCGCTGACCACCGCCTGGGGCGGATCGGTGCTGGCGCCGGGCGCCGCTGCGAACACCGGCAACTATATCCAGGGATCGGCCGTGTTCGGCAGCCTGGTGCAGAACGGCGAGTTCCACCTGGGTACCTATACCGGCGGCTATACGCCGACGACCCCGACCGATCCCGGCGGCCCGAAGCCGGTGCCGGAGCCCGGCACCTGGGCGCTGATGCTTGCCGGGCTGGCAATGGCGGCCCTGCTGCTGCGTCGCCGGCGCGGGGCTGCGGCGTAAGTCTGGGAGCAGGCGCAGCCGGCCGAAGCGGATCGGCACCCTCTGCCGTTTGGCTAGCGCTGTTTGAGCGTAGGACGAACACTCGCTGCAAATCCCGCCGTGCGCCCGCGAAGGTGGGAGTTCAGGGTTTCGGAAATCGTCAGTCGTTGCTCTGCTTGGCCCTGGATCCCCGCCTTCGCGGGGATACGGAAGTAGGAGATGGCGCCCCCCTCCTGGAACAGTATCCGGCAGGGTGCGAGAGGGCCGCGCCGGTGCGCGATTTTTCGACCGTCGTTCCGACCGGACCCCGGCCTTCGCCGGGGTACGGGTGGCGGGTTCGTGTCGGCGCGCTTCGATCCCCGCCCGAGCCCGCGCAGACCGCCGGCGCCGCGCGCGCTCAGATCGCCGCGGCCGCCTGGATGATCGGCACGAACTTTTCGGCAGTCAGGCTGGCGCCGCCGACGAGCGCGCCGTCGACATTCTCCACCGCCAGGATCTTGGCCGCGTTCTCCCCGGTGACCGAGCCGCCGTAGAGGATGCGGATACGATCGGCCGCGTCGCCCACCATCATGCGCAGCTTGGCGCGCGCGATCGCGTGGATCGAGGCGATCTCCTCGGTCGTAGGCGTACGACCGGTACCGATCGCCCAGCGGGGTTCGTATGAGAGC
The DNA here is from genome assembly GCF_039522995.1 of Sphingomonas molluscorum. Taxonomy (NCBI): domain Bacteria; kingdom Pseudomonadati; phylum Pseudomonadota; class Alphaproteobacteria; order Sphingomonadales; family Sphingomonadaceae; genus Sphingomonas; species Sphingomonas molluscorum. Next base: position 60,483 of record NZ_BAAAEL010000008.1, read on the forward strand.
GTGAACCAGTCGCCATCGGCATCCTCGGGCACCGACTTCTCGATCTGCGCCTGGACGACGCGTTCGGCGCGGCCGGCGTTGCGCTCCGCTTCGGTTTCCCCCACGCACAGGATCACGTGCATGCCCTGCTTGCGGGCGGCTGCGGCCTTTGCCCATGCGTCGTGGCTGGTCTCGTTCTGGTCGGCGCGGCGTTCCGAATGGCCGACGATCACAGTCTGGGCACCCACCTCGACCAGCATCGCCGCCGACACGCAGCCGGTGTGGGGCCCGTGCTCGTTCTCATGGACGTCCTGCGCTCCGATCCGCACCGTTTGCGCGTGATCGACGGCGGCGGCGATCAGCGTCGTGGGGACGCACAGCGCCACGTCGACATGGGGGTGAGCGGCCGCGGCGGCCTCGATCGCTGCGATTTCCTTCAACTGGGCACGCAGCCCGTGCATTTTCCAGTTGCCGGTCACCAGCTTGCGTCGCGTCACGCCCATCTCCTTTGTGTCTGTTGCCGGCGATACCAAGCCCTGCTGCCCGCACAAGCTTGAAGCCGCGCAGCCTGCGCCCTAAAGCGACCCGTTCTTTTCTTCCGGCAGGATCGGTAGCTCTTCGATGCTCGCATTCGTCAGGCGGTTTCTCAACTCGACCCTCGGCAAGGGAATCGCACTCGCGTTCCTGGTCGTGATCGCCCTGGCGTTCGCCGCGGGCGACATCAGCGGCCTGCGCCCGGGTGGCGCATCCAGCGATGTGGTCGCAAAGGTCGGCGGCCACAAGGTGCACGACGCCGAGCTGACCAAGCAGGTGCAGCAGGAGCTGGAAGGCGCCCGCCAGCGCGACCCGAACGTCGACATGCAGCAGTTGATCGCAGCGGGCGGCGTGGAGAACATCCTTCAGCGGCTCGTCACCTCGATCGCGCTGGAGAAGTTCGCGAACAAGGTCGGCATGGCGGTGAACAACAAGCTGGTCGACGGGCAGATCGCGAGCATCCCCGCGTTCCAGGGCTTTGACGGCAAGTTCGACCAGGCGACCTTCGAGCGCGCGATCGCGCAGCGCGGCATGACCCCGGCGGGTCTGCGCGAGGCGATCGGCCGCGACATGCTCGCCCAGTGGCTGGTGAGCCCGACCGTGGGCGCCACCCAGCTTCCGGAGCAGATCGCGCTGCCCTATGCCTCGCTGATGCTAGAGAAGCGCGCGGGGCAGATCGTGCTGATCCCCTCTGCCGCGGTGTCGCAGGGCAACCCGCCGACGGATGCGGAACTGACCGCCTTCTACGCCAAGAACCGCGCGCGCTACACGGTGCCGGAGCGGCGCGTGATCCGCTATGCCCTGGTGCGTGCCGACAGCGTTGCGGCGCAGGCGACGCCGACCGAGGCGGAGATCGCGCAGGCCTATCGCGCGGCCGCCAGCCGCTTTGCCGCAACCGAGCGCCGCACCGTCCGCCAGGTGGTGCTGGCCGACCAGAATACGGCGAACCAGCTGGCCGCCAAGGTAAAGGGCGGCACCGCGATCGATGCCGCCGCCCGCGCGGCCGGGCTTGAGGCGGCAAGCTTCAGCGATCTCGACAAGGCGGCACTGGGCGCACAGACCTCGCAGGCGATCGCCGCCGCCGCCTTTGCGGCAGGCGAAGGCGCCGTCGTGGGGCCGGTCCGCTCGCCGCTCGGCTGGCACGTGCTGCGCGTCGAGAAGGTGAGCAAGGTGGCCGGCAAGACGCTGGAGCAGGCCCGTCCCGAATTGGTCGCGGAGCTGAGCCGCAGCAAGGCGGCAGGCGCGATCAACGCGGTGCAGGAGAAGATCGACGGCGCGATCAACGACGGCGCCACCTTTGCGGAAGTGGTGAGCGAGGCCAAGCTCTCGGCACAGAGCACCGCGCCCGTCACCAGCGGCGGCACCAATCCAGACCAGCCGAACGTTCCGGCCGACCCGGCGCTTGCCCGCGTGATCGAGGCCGGCTTCGCCGCCGAGCAGGGCGACGCGCCGCAGATCGTGCAGATCGAGCAGGACGGCAGCTTCGCGGTGGTCGGCCTCGACCGGGTGCTCCCGGCGGCTCCCCGCCCGCTCGCGCAGGTCCGCGATGTGGTGCAAAAGGCGTTCGTCGCCGAGCGCGCGCAGCAGGAAGCGCGCAAGGCCGCAGCGGCGATCCTCGCCAAGGTGAACGGCGGCACGCGGCTCGCCCAGGCGGTGGCCGCATCCGGCCTGAAGGTGCCGGCGCCGACGCCGCTGACCGCCACCCGTGCGCAGCTTGCCGCGCAGCAGGGCAACGTGCCCCCGCCCGTCGAGCTGATGTTCGCGATGGCGCCGAAGAAGGCGCGGCTGATCGCGGCACCGGGCAACGGCGGCTGGTTCGTGGTGTATCTGGACAGCATCACGCCCGGTGACGCGAGCGGCGACAAGCGCGCCATCGCCTCCGCGCGCGGCGGCCTGGGTCAGGTCGTCGGGCAGGAATATGCCGAGCAGTTCGCCGAGGCGGTTCGCCGCAACGTGGGCGTGACCAAGAACGACGCCGCCGTCGCCCGCGTCCGCACCACGTTGGCCGGCCAGGGCGGCGCGGCCAACTGACGCTGGGGAACGGAGCTTTGATCCAGGGACGCGAGGGCGCGCAGGCAGCGCTTGCCGCGGGCACGCCGGCACTGCTGTGGCAGCGGCTGGTGGCGGACACCGAAACGCCGGTGGCCGCCGCGCTCAAGCTCATCGAGCCCGGCCGCGGCGACTTCCTGCTCGAGTCGGTCGAGGGCGGATCGGTGCGCGGACGCCACAGCCTGATCGGGCTCGCGCCGGACCTGGTGTTCCGCGCGACCGGCGCCGAGGCGACGATCAACCGCAACTGGCTTTCCGACCGCGATGCGTTCGAGCCGTGCGCGGAGCCGACCCTGGAAGCGCTGCGCACGCTCGTCACCTCGTGCCGGATGGACGTGCCCGAGGCACTGCCGCGCGCCCTCGCCTGCTTGGTCGGCTATTTCGGCTATGAGACGATCGGCCTGGTCGAGAAGCTCGATCGGCCCCCGGCCAATCCGCTCGACCTGCCGGACATGGTGTTCGTGCGGCCGACGCTGCTGATGGTGTTCGATCGCCTTTCGGACGCGCTGTTCCTGGTGGCGCCGGTGTGGCCCGGATCGGGCGACGCGGAGGCGACGATCGCAGCCGCCGCCGCGCGGATCGAGGACGTGGCGGCACGGCTCGCCCGGACGCCGCTTCCCGAGCCCGCCCGGCAGGAATCGCACGAGATCGCGCTCACCCCCGCCCTGGCACCCGGCCGCTATGCGGAGATGGTGGCAGGCGCGAAGGAATATATCAGCGCGGGCGACATCTTTCAGGTGGTGCTGGCGCAGCGTTTCACGGCGCCCTTCACCCTGCCGCCGTTCGAGCTGTACCGCGCGCTCCGGCGGATCAACCCGTCGCCCTTCCTCTACCACCTCGACCTGCCGGGCTTTTCCCTCATCGGATCGAGCCCGGAGATCCTGGTGCGGGTGCGCGACGGTGAAGTCACGATCCGTCCGATCGCCGGTACCCGTCCGCGGGGCGCGACCGCGGTCCAGGACGCGGAGAATCGCGCGAGCCTGCTCGCCGATCCCAAGGAGCGCGCCGAGCATCTGATGCTGCTGGACCTGGGCCGCAACGACGTCGGCCGGGTGGCGGAGGCGGGTAGCGTACGGGTGACCGACAGCTACGGCATCGAGTTCTACAGCCATGTGATGCACATCGTGTCCAACGTGGTCGGCCGGCTCTCGCCGGATCACGACGCGCTGGATGCGCTGTTCGCAGGCTTTCCGGCGGGCACCGTCAGCGGCGCGCCCAAGGTGCGCGCCTGTCAGGTGATCGCCGAGCTAGAGGGGGAGACGCGCGGCGCCTATGCGGGCGGCGTCGGCTATTTCTCGCCCGATGGATCGATGGACTCGTGCATCGTGCTGCGGACCGCGGTGGTGAAGGACGGCACCATGCACGTCCAGGCAGGCGCCGGCATCGTCGCCGACAGCAACCCGGACTATGAACAGCGCGAGTGCGAGGCCAAGGCGAGCGCGCTGCTGGCCGCCGCCCGCGAGGCGATCGCCCAGGCGAGCAGCCCCCGCTTCGGGCAATAGCGGGGGCGGAATCCCCGCCCGCTCCGGCAGAGGACGTCGGAAAAGCGGGGGCCCTCCCCCCATCTTGTATGCGCGCGAAGGCGGAGATCCAGAGTTTAGCAGGACAGCGACGGCTGGCTTTCGCAACCCCTCGCGGGAGCACAGCAGGGGATCGGGAGAGGGCCGGCAAACGCCAGCTCAGTCTGGCACGGGCCGCCGGTTAGCGAGGACTGCCAAGTCACCGCAACTGGACCCCGGCCTTCGCCGGGGTACGATGCAGGTTCCGGTCCCCCTCGCGATTCTGATCAGTCGCCGGCGCGGGGGAACTGCTCCGCCTGCTGCTGCGCCTTGCGCTGCTGGTACCATTGCCGCAGCAGCTGCTGGTTGCAGCCCGTCTGGCCGCCGGTGCCGACTGGCGAGCAGCTGTCGGGCAGGCCGACGCGGTTGACCTCCATCATCGTCTCGGCGCGATTCGCCCAGCTTTGCGCGGCGGCCTCCTGGGACGGCGGGTTGCGCAATTCGCTGGGGATGCGGAAGCGCTCGCTCTCGTCCTTGCGGGCGCAGACGACCACTTCATTTTCCGTCTCGGGCTTGGGGCATTCCTCCTTGCCATAGACGGTGACGCTGCGCGTGCGCTGCGGGGGCGCGCTGCTGGTCTTCTCGGCTTCCTGGGCCATGGCCGGGGATGCCGCCAGCGCCGCCACGAGAATCCAACGAACCATGCCAACCTCCTGAACGCAAAACACACGCCCGACCAACGATCGGGTCCAGCGCAGCGTTGCGCCAGACTGCGGCGGCGCTATGGCAAAGCCATGATCCTTGTCATCGACAATTACGACAGCTTCACCTGGAACCTGGTCCATTACCTGATGGAGCTGGGTGCGCCGGTGAAGGTCGTGCGCAACGACGCGCTGACCGCCCAAGAGGCGCTCGCGAGCAATGCCGCGGGTTTCCTGATCTCGCCGGGTCCCTGCACGCCGAACGAGGCGGGTGTCTCGCTCGACCTCGTCGCCGCCTGTGCGGAGGCCGGTCGGCCGCTGCTGGGAGTGTGCCTGGGCCACCAGGCGATCGGCCAGCATTTCGGCGGCAAGGTGGTGCGCGGCGGGCTGATGCACGGCAAGACCTGTCCGGTCGAGCATGACGGCACCGGATTGTTCGAAGGGCTCCCCAGCCCCTTCACCGCCACGCGCTACCACTCGCTGATCGTGACGGAGGTGCCGGAGTCGCTGGTGGTCAATTGCACCGCCGGTGACGCCAGCGTCATGGGCGTGCGCCATGTGAGCCTGCCGATCCACGGCGTCCAGTTCCACCCGGAGAGCATCGCCACCGAACATGGCCATGCGATGCTTGCGAACTGGCTGAAGAGCACCGGCATCTCGCCGAAGCAGCGCGCGGCATGACGACCACCGTCCTGCTGCCGTCGACGGAGACGCCGCTATCGCACGAGAGCGCGGCCGAAGCGTTCGGCGCGATCCTCGACGGAAAGGCGTCGGAAGAGGCGATCATCGCCTTCCTGGTCGGGCTCACCGAGCGCGGCGAAACCAGCATCGAAATCGCCGAGGCCGCGCGCGCCATGCGCCAGCGGATGGTGCCGATCGACGCGCCGCCCGGGGCGATCGACGTCTGCGGCACCGGCGGCGACGGGCACCATACCCTGAACGTCTCCACCGCCGTCAGCCTGGTGGTGGCGGCAACCGGCGTGCCGGTGGCCAAGCACGGCAACCGGGCTGCATCCAGCAAGGCAGGAGCTGCGGACACGCTCGAAGCGCTCGGCCTGGACATGATGCGCGCCGGGGCGATGGCCGAGCAGACACTGGCGGACATCGGCATCGCCTTCCTGTTCGCGGGCAACCACCATCCGGCGATGCGACGTATCCAGCCGCTGCGCCAGAAGATCGGCCGGCGCACCGTCTTCAACCTGATGGGTCCACTCGCCAACCCTGCGCACGTCGAGCGCCAGCTGATCGGCATCGCCCGGCCGGACTATGCGCCGCTCTATGCCGAGGCGCTGGAAAGCCTGGGCGCGACGGCCGCCGCCGTGATCGCGGGTGAGGAGGAGCTGGACGAGATCTCGATCGCCGGCCCCACCCGCGTGGTGCGCATCGGTTCGGTCGCCCTGCCCGACCGCATCACGCCCGCGGACGCCGGCCTGCCGGCGAGCCCGCTCGAGGCGCTGCGTGGCGGGGACCCCGCGCACAATGCGCTGGCGTTGCGCCGGCTGCTGGCGGGCGAGGAAAGCGCCTATCGCGACGCGGTGCTGCTGAACGCGGCGGCCGCCCTGGTGATCGCGGACAAGGTGAGCGACCTTGCCGAGGGTGCGGTGCTTGCCGCCAACACGATCGATTCCGGTGCCGCCCGGCGCCTTCTGGACGCATGGATTGCCTACGCATGAGCACGATGCTTTCGAAGATCCTCGAGACCAAGCGGACCGAGGTCGCCGCCCGCAAGAGCATGGCAGGGGTGCAGGAGCTTGACCGGCGGGCAAGCATGCAGACGCCGCCGCGGGGCTTTCGCGCCGCGCTCGACGCCAAGCAGGGGCATGCGATCATCGCCGAGATCAAGAAGGCGAGCCCGTCGAAGGGCCTGATCCGTGCCGACTTCGACCCGCCGGCCCATGCGCGCGCCTATCAGGCGGGCGGTGCGGCCTGCCTGTCGGTGCTGACGGACGAGGAGTATTTCCAGGGTTCCGACGAGTATCTCGTCGCCGCGCGCGCGGCCTGCGACCTGCCGGTGCTGCGCAAGGACTTCGTCATCGATCCTTGGCAGGCGGCGGAAACGCGCGCGCTGGGGGCGGACGCGATCCTGCTGATCGTCGCGGCGCTGGAAGACCGGCAGATGGCGGAGATCGAGGCGGCGGCGCTGGAGCGCGGGCTGGACGTGCTGGTGGAGGTCCATGACTATCCGGAGCTGGAGCGGGCGCTCAAGCTCAAGACGCGGCTGATCGGGGTCAACAACCGCGATCTGCGCGACTTCACCGTGAACTTCGATCGCACCTATGAGCTGGTTGCGCATGCGCCGGAGGGCTGCACCTTCGTGGCCGAAAGCGGGCTGACGGGCCGCGCAGACCTGGACGCGATGGCGGAGCACGGCATCCACTGCTTCCTGATCGGCGAGGCGCTGATGCGGCAGGACGATGTCGAGGCGGCGACCCGCGCCCTGACCCGATGACCGGCCTCACCCACCTCGACGCCGAGGGCCATGCCCGCATGGTGGATGTGGGCGACAAGGCGGTGACGGCGCGGCAGGCGACCGCCACCGGCCGCATCACCATGTCGGCCGAAGCGCTGGCGGCGATCCGCGACGGGCTGGTGAAGAAGGGCGACGTGCTTGCGGTGGCGCGGGTCGCCGGGATCATGGCGGCCAAGCGCACCAGCGACCTGGTACCGCTGTGCCATCCCCTGCCGCTCACCCGCGTGGTGCTGGACCTGACGATCGACGCGGACGGCATCGTTGCGACCGCGACCTGCGCGACGGACGGCAAGACCGGCGTGGAGATGGAGGCGCTGACCGCCGTATCGGTCGCGCTGCTCACCGTCTATGACATGGCCAAGGCGCTCGACCGCGGCATGGTGATCGACGGCGTTCGCCTGCTCGCCAAGTCGGGCGGCAAGTCCGGAGACTGGCAGGCGTGAGCCTGCTGCCGCTCGACGAGGCGCAGGCGCGGGTATTGGGCCTGGCCGCGCCGGTCGCCGTCGAGACGGTGCCGATCCGCGACGCCATCGGCCGCTGGGCAGCCGACGATCTGCCGGCGCTGCGCACCCAGCCCGAACGCGCACTGTCGTCGATGGACGGCTATGCGATCCGCTTCGCCGACCTGCCGGGACCGTGGGAGGTCATCGGGGAATCCGGGGCCGGGCGTCCGTTCGGCGGCCTGGTAGGAGCAGGCCAGGCGGCGCGCATCTTCACGGGGGCCGCATTGCCCGAGGGCGCCGACACGGTACTGGTGCAGGAAGAGGCAGCGCGCGAGAGCAGCCGTCTGATGCTGGCGGGCGAAGGGCCGCCGCGGCGCGGCAGCAGCGTGCGTGCGGCCGGGCTGGATTTCACCGCGGGCGAGCGGCTGCTGTCGGCCGGTGCGGCGATCACGCCGGCTGCGGCAGCGCTGCTGGCGGTGGGCGGGCACGGCATGGTTCCCGTCCGGCGCCGGGTGCGGGTGGCGATCGCGGCCACGGGGGACGAACTCGTGGCGCCGGGTTCCCCCCCCGACGCCGGGCTTCCGGAGTCCAACGGCGTGCTGCTGGCGGGCCTGCTCGGGCGGCTGCCCGTCGAACGGATCGACCTGGGAATCCTGCCGGACGACCTCTCCGCACTCACCGCCGCCTTCGCCGGGGTGGATGCCGATGTGCTGGTGACGACGGGGGGCGCCTCGGTCGGCGACCATGATCTGGTGCGGCCGGCGCTGGAGGCGGCAGGCGCGCGGATCGACTTCTGGCGCATCGCGATGCGGCCGGGAAAGCCGATGATGGCGGGCAGGCTCGGCGACGCCGTCGTGCTGGGGTTGCCGGGCAACCCGGTGTCCGCATTCGTGACAGCAACGCTGTTCCTGCTGCCGCTGGTGCGCACGCTCGCGGGCGCGGCCGATCCGCTGCCGCGGCGGCGGGTGGTGCCGCTCGGCGCGCCGCTGGCCGCGAACGACCGGAGGGCCGATCACCTGCGCGCGGAGCTGCGCGACGGGGTGGCTTTTCCCGCCCCCGCGCAGGACAGTTCCATGCTGCGCACGCTCGCCCGAGCCGACTGCCTGATCGTGCGTCCTCCCCATGCTGCCGCGGCAAACGCAGGCGACTCGGTGGAAATCCTGGATATCGGTTGACAGGGGGCGGCTCCGTTTCCTAAAGGTTCCATATCTGTTCCGACGGAGGACCGCATGCTCACGCGCAAGCAGCACGAGCTGATCTGCTTCATCGACGACCGGTTGAAGGAAACCGGCGTGTCCCCCTCGTTCGAGGAGATGAAGGAAGCGCTCGACCTCAAGTCGAAGTCGGGCGTGCATCGCCTGATCAGCGCGCTGGAGGAACGCCAGTTCATCCGTCGCCTGCCGAACCGCGCCCGCGCGCTTGAAGTGCTGCGGATGCCGGACCGGCCGGAAACGGCCAAGAAGGCGCCGGTCAAGACGGCGCCCGCCCGAAGCGCGCCGGTCGCGCCGCCCGCTCCCGCCAACGACGTCATCGAGATCCCGCTGCACGGCCGCATCGCTGCCGGCGTCCCGATCGAGGCGATGGAAGGCCAGCAGATGCTGCCGGTGCCGGCCGCGCTGCTGGGCTCGGGCGAGCATTATGCGCTGGAGGTCGCGGGCGACTCGATGGTCGAGGCCGGCATTCTCGACGGCGACTATGCGTTGGTCCGCCGCACCGATGCGGCGCGCGACGGCGAGATCGTGGTCGCGCTGATCGATGAGAACGAGGCGACACTGAAGTATTTCCGCCGCGAGGGCGCGATGATTCGCCTCGACCCGGCGAACCGCAGCTATGATCCGCAGCGCTATCGCCCGGATCAGGTGCGGGTGCAGGGGAAGCTTGCAGGACTGCTGCGCCGCTACTGAGGCGGACGCTGGGATCCTCCTATAGCCGGGTTGCGGCCATTGACGCGCCGCGACCCGGCTCATGTCGCTCTTCATTGCGCGTGTGGGCGCAGGGTGATGGCTCTCCAAAGGGGCATAGCGTGCGGCTCGTGGGAGTTCGCTCCGCGAGGGAGGTCGCCCGGCGCACATCATCCTGCCCGGCGGAGGCGGGACCCTCGCCATCGGAGCAGAGGTCGGATACGCCGAGTCCCTGCGTAGGCGGCGGCTCGGTTCCAAGCAGGACAACGACGTGCAGCACCCCAACCTGGGCTTCTGCCTCCGCAGGAGCATGCGTGGCAGGTGCCGTGGGAGAGGCTAGCAACCCCGGCCTTTGTCAGAATGACGAGGGCGGAGGTGGATAGCTGGCGCGGTGCGGCGTCAGGAATGCGGGCGGTGCCAGCCGCTCCTTCTGCGCCGCGGCCAGCGGTCTGCCACGGGCGCCGTTGTCGACGGGGTGATCCACGGGTGCTGATCCCCAGGGGCGCGGACGCGGCGCGCCTCGGGTGGATCGAAGCGGATGGCGACTCCGCCCGTTTGGGCGAGCACCGGTCGGTCGAGCCTAAGCCAGCGGGGCGTGCAGCCGCGCGGGAGGCGGCGTTCGCTGACGACGATGTCGGCGTCGCGGCATGCGGCGATCAGTTCGCGCACCGGAAGCAGGTAGCCGCTGCGCGTTGCGACGACGCGCCAGAGGCGGTCGGGGGCGGCAACATCGACGACGCAGACGTCGGCGGTGCAGCGGGCGTTAGGCTGCTCGGCGAGCGGGGGCAGTTCGCCTTCTACACCGCCCCCCTCCCCCAAGGTGCCCCGCACGTAGTCGCCTGCTCGGTCGCGGAGGATCGCCATGCCTCCCTCGGGCGTGCGGATGGCGAGGTGCCGGCCGTCGCTGGTGACGAGCAGGTCCGGCGCGGGCGTCTCGAGCGCCCACAGTGCCCCGGCCGCAAACGGTGCCAGCCCCAGCAGCCGGGTGCGCGTGCGCCATAGCGCCAGCCACAGCCCGCCTGCGACCATCAGCCCGAACGCTCCGCCCGGCATCGACGGCAGCGCCGCGACGGAGCCCGGGGCGGCTGCGACCGTGCGGGCGATCCAGAGCAGCAGCGACAGGGCGCGCTCGACCACCCACCAGGCCGGCGCGCCGAGGCCGAGGAGATCGAGCAGCAGTGCCAGCGCCTCCGCCGGCATGACGACAAAGGTGGTGAGCGGAATCGCGACGATGTTGGCGAGCGCCCCGTAAAGCCCGGCCTTGTGGAAGTGGAACAGGCCGATCGGCATCAGCACCGCCTCCACCGCGATGCCGGTCAGCAGCAGCGAGCCGAGCCCGCGCAGTAGCCGTCGCGGCAGGCTCTCGTCGCGCGCCTGGAACCACCGGCGGACTCGCGGGTGTTCGTGGAGCGCGACGATCGCGGTGACGGCGGCGAAGCTCAGTTGGAAGCTGGGACCGGCGAGCGACTCCGGAAGCAGCAACAGCACCAGAAAGGCCCCGGTCGCGACCAGCCGCAAGGTGATCGCCTCCCGCCCCATCGCCAGCGCCGCCAGCACCAGCAGGGCTGCGACGCAGGACCGGATGGTCGGCACTTCGGCCCCCGACAGCCAGGTATAGCCGATCGCCGCCAGCGCCGCGCCCGAGGCCGCCACCAGCGGCAGGCGCACTCGCAGCGCGAGCGCCGGCACCAGCGCCAGCAAGCGGAGCAACAGCAACATGGTCGCGCCCACCACAGCCGTGACGTGCAGGCCGCTGATCGACAGAAGGTGGGCGAGGCCCGCGCGGCGCATCGCCTCGTCCGCGTCCTCGCCGATGGCCCCCCGGTCTCCGGTCACCAGCGCGGCCGCGACTCCGCCCTCGCTGCCGGGCACCTGCTGCTGGATGTGGGCGGTCAGGCGGTTGCGCAGCCCAGCGCCGGGGGTGACCGCCGGCGTCACCACCTCGATCGGCGCGAAGCCACGGCCCGTCGCCCCAACGCGGTCGAACCACGCCACGCGGGTGAAGTCATAGGCGCCGGGTACGGCAGGCGGCGGCGGGGGCACGAGTCGCGCGCGCAGCCGCAGGACGGCACCGGGCCCCGCACCGACAGGAAGTGCTTCCTGCGGCACGTTGACCCGCACGATCGGCGGCAGCGTGGGCATGTCGACCGGCGCGAGCCGCAGCCGCACCAGCTCGCGCGCAGGCAGGGGCTCCACCCGCTCCACCCGCGCGGTGAAGGCGAAGACACCGGGCCGCGCCAGCACCGGCGCCGCAACGCGCTCGGCACGCCACCACACCAGCGCGCAGCCGAGCGCGGCGAGCAGCCCGGCACCCGCGACCATCCGGCCGAGCCGCCCGGCCGGCGGAAAGACGATGCCCGCTGCCCCGACTCCAAGCGCGCCGAGCAGGAACGCCATCCACGAGGAAACGTTGGGCAGCACGAACCAGGCGGCGATGCCCGTGCCGAGTGCCACGGGGATCCACAGCGGCAACTGGTCCCGCTCGGCTTCAAGCCACCGCTCGACCACATGCAAAAAATACACCCGCCGGTTGATTTGAAGCCTCGGAGGGGCCGTGCTAGGGGCGGGCGCGGCTGATGTGGCCATGATTGTTCGAGCTTGGGAGCAGGCGCAATTGCGCGCAAGTATGGATACCGGAACCTCGCCTGAAGGCGCAGTCGTCACGCGCTTCGCCCCTTCCCCCACGGGGTTCCTGCATATCGGCGGCGCGCGCACCGCATTGTTCAACTGGCTGTATGCCCGCCACCATGGCGGCAAGTTCCTGCTCCGCATCGAGGATACCGATCGCGCCCGTTCGACCGAGCCGGCGATCGAGGCGATCCTGGACGGCATGCGCTGGCTCGGCCTGGACTGGGACGGCGACGCGGTATTTCAGTTCTCCCGTGCCGATCGCCACGCCGAAGTCGCGCACCAGCTGCTCGCCGCCGGCCATGCCTACAAATGCTATGCCACCGCCGAGGAACTGACCGCGCTGCGCGAGCAGCAGCGGGCCGAGGGCAAGCCGATCCGCTACGATGGCCGCTGGCGCGACTGCGATCCCGCCACCGCTCCGGAAGGCGCGCCCTATGTGGTGCGGCTGAAGGCGCCGAAGGACGGCGCCGTCACCATCTCGGATCGGGTGCAGGGCGACGTCACCGTCGCCAATGCCGAGCTCGACGACTTCGTGCTGCTGCGGTCGGACGGCACCCCCACTTATATGCTGGCGGTGGTGGTCGACGATCATGACATGGGCGTCACCCACGTGATCCGCGGCGACGACCATCTCAACAACGCCTTCCGCCAGCTGGCCCTGATCCGCGCCATGGACTCGGTCGAGGGCGGCTGGCCGGACCCGGTCTATGCGCACGTCCCGCTGATCCACGGGGCGGACGGCGCCAAGCTTTCGAAGCGCCACGGCGCGTTGGGTGTCGACGCCTACCGCGACGAGCTCGGCATCCTGCCCGAGGCACTCAACAACTATCTGCTGCGCCTGGGCTGGGGCCATGGCGACGAGGAGATCATCAGCCGCGATCGCGCGGTGGAAGTGTTCGATCTCGCCGGCGTCGGCCGCTCGCCTGCACGCTTCGATCTCAAGAAGCTCGCGCACGTCAACGGCCACTACATTCGCGAGGCGGACGACGCCCGACTCGCCGATTTGGTCGCGGCTCGCTTGCCCCAGGCCCCGGAGGCAGCCGGGCTGGATCTGCTGCGCCGCGCCATGCCGGCGTTGAAGCCGCGCGCGGCCGACCTGAACGAGCTTGCGGACAACACCGCCTTCCTGTTCGCCACCCGCCCGCTGTCGATCGAGGAGTCGGCGGCGCCCCTGTTGGCCGGCGACGCGCCCGCGCTGCTTTCGCAGCTGCACACGGCGCTTGACGCGGTCGAGCGGTGGGATACGGAGACGACAGAACATGCGGTACGCAGCGTGGCGGACGCAGCCGGAGTGAAGCTGGGTGCCGTCGCACAGCCGCTTCGCGCCGCACTGACCGGTCGCCGCACCTCGCCGGGCATCTTCGACGTTCTCGAACTGCTCGGACGCGAGGAAAGCCTCGGCCGCATCGCCGACCAGATGGCCGTTCCGGCCAACCACTGAACGAAAGGACGACACCCGATGAGCGAGACCGCCAAGTTGCAGGTAGCGGGCAAGGACGGTGACTATCCGGTGCTCTCGGGCACGGTCGGACCGGACGTCATCGACATCCGCAAGCTCTATGCGCAGACCGGCGCCTTCACCTACGATCCCGGCTTCACCTCGACCGCAAGCTGCGAGTCGGGCCTGACCTACATCGACGGTGACCAGGGCGTGCTGCTGCACCGCGGCTACCCGATCGACCAGCTCGCCGAAAAGTCGAGCTTCATGGAAGTCAGCTACCTGCTGCTGAACGGCGAGCTGCCGAACCAGGGCGAGCTCGACAAGTTCACCAACACCATCACGCGCCACACCATGGTGCATGAGCAGCTGGCGAACTTCTATCGCGGCTTCCGTCGCGACGCGCACCCGATGGCGATCCTGTGCGGCGTCGTCGGCGCGCTTTCCGCCTTCTACCACGACTCGACCGACATCACGGACCCGGTGCAGCGGCAGATCGCCAGCCACCGCCTGATCGCCAAGATGCCGACGATCGCGGCGATGGCGTACAAGTACTCGGTGGGCCAGCCGTTCCTCTACCCGGACAACAAGCTGTCCTACACGGGCAACTTCCTGCGCATGACCTTCGGCGTGCCGGCCGAGGAATATGAGGTCGATCCGGTCATCGAATCGGCGATGGACAAGATCTTCATCCTCCACGCCGACCATGAGCAGAACGCGTCGACCTCGACCGTGCGTCTTGCCGGTTCGTCGGGCGCCAACCCGTTCGCGTGCATCGCGGCGGGCATCGCCTGCCTGTGGGGCCCGGCACATGGCGGCGCCAACGAGGCGGCGCTCAACATGCTGCGCGAGATCGGCACCCCGGATCGCATCCCCGAGTACATCGCGCGTGCGAAGAACAAGGACGATCCGTTCCGCCTGATGGGCTTTGGCCACCGCGTCTACAAGAACTTCGACCCGCGCGCGAAGGTGCTGTCGAAGGCCGCGACCGAGGTGCTGGACAAGCTGGGCATCAACGATCCGGTGCTGGATACCGCCCGCGAGCTCGAGCAGATCGCGCTCAAGGACCCGTATTTCATCGACAAGAAGCTCTACCCGAACGTGGACTTCTATTCGGGCGTGATCCTGTCGGCGATCGGCTTCCCGACCGAGATGTTCACCGTGCTGTTCGCCCTTGCCCGCACCGTCGGCTGGGTCGCGCAGTGGAACGAGATGATCTCGGACCCCGCGCAGAAGATCGGTCGTCCGCGTCAGCTCTACACGGGCCCGACGCAGCGCGACTATGTCGAGATCGGCCAGCGCTGATGCGCGTATCCCGACGATTGCTGATGATCGCCGGCGCGGTCGCGGCGATCGTCGGGCTGTTCTGGATCGGCCAGGGGGTGGGCATCATCCGCTGGCCGGCCTCCAGCTTCATGATCGACCAATATGACTGGGTGCTCACCGGCACCGTCACCGCCGTCGCAGGGCTGGTCGCGATCCTGATCGCACGGCGGATGCGCGGCTAGCGACTTCGTCAGGCAGCCTCTATTCCGGGGTCCTGCCGTTTCCAACAGCGCCCGGCCCATAGCGCCGCGACCCGATGCACCCTCCCAGGCCGGATCAGTGCACCGGCCATACCCACAGGATCAAGGGCGTCCCGAGCAGCAGGACGAGCACCGACAGCGGTGCCCCCAGCCGCGCGTAGTCGCCGAAGCGGTAGCCGCCGGGGCCCATCACCAGCGTGTTGCACTGGTGCCCGATCGGGGTGAGGAAGTCGCAGCCCGCACCCACGGCCGTCGCCATCAGGAACGCCTCCGGCCGGTACCCCAGATCGCCTGCGAACGTGGCGGCGATCGGCGCCATCACCAGCACCGTGGCCGCGTTGTTGAGGAACGGCGTCACCGCCATCGCGGCGACCAGGATCAGGCCCACCGCACCCCAGACAGGAAGCGACGCCGCCGTCTGCGCGAGCCAGACGCCGATGATGTCGCTCATGCCCGTGGTGCGCAGCGTGTCGCTGACCGGGATCAGCGCGCCCAGCATCACCAGGATCGGCCATTCGATATGGCTATAGGCGTCCCGCACCGGCAACGATCCGGTGAGGATCACGACGGCGGCAGCCGCGAAGAAGGCGACCGCCACCGGGACGAGCCCGCTCGCCGTCGCGGCCATGGCCACGCCCAGCACGGCCAGCGGCAGCAGCCCCTTGCGCGCGTTGCCCAGCCGCAGCGAGCGTTCGGCAAGCGGCAGGCAGCCGAGCATGCGAAGCCGCTCCGGCAGCAGTCCGAGCGGCCCTTGCAACACCACCACGTCCCCGGGGCAGAGCACCGTGTTCGCAAGGCGCCGCGTCAGTCGCTCGCCCCGGCGGGAGATCGCAATCAGGTTCACCCCATAGCGCGCCTGGAGCAGCATGCGTCCCGCAGTCTGGCCGACGAGCACCGAGTCGGCGCCGAGCACGGCTTCGATCACGCCGACCTCGTCGTGCTCGCTGCCCTGCGGCTGGGCGCGGTCGTGCCCCTCCAGCTCGAGCCCGTCGCCGGCGATGACCTGTTCGAGCGTGTCGGGGGCGCCGCCGAGGATCAGCACGTCGCCGGCGCGGAGCTCGAGCTCACGCCAGGGCGTCGTGCGGATGCCGGCGCGCAGCACCTGCGTGACGGTGACGTCATGGCCGTGGCGGGCGACAAAGGCGGCGATGGTCTCCCCCACCGCCTCGGATCGCTCCGCGACGCGGGCCTCGGTCACATAGTCCTGGATGTCCAGCGCCTCGCCCATGGTCGGCGCGGCGCGACGGTCGCCCGGCAACAGGCGGTAGCCGAAGCGGAGGAACAGCAGCCCCATGACGGTCAGGCCCAGACCCACCGGCAGATAGTCGAACATGCGGAACGGCGTGCCCGTCATGTCCTCTCGCACGCGGCTGACGATGATGTTCGGCGAGGTGCCGACGAGGGTCATGAGGCCGCCCAGCAGCGACGCGAACGACATCGGCATCAGCAGCGCGGAAGGCGAGCTCTTCGAACGCTTCGCCATCTGAAAGGCGGCGGGCATCAACATGGCGAGCGCACCGATGTTCTTCACCAGCGCGGAGGCGAACCCCACCGAGGCGCATAGCACCATGAGCTGCGAGGGCAGCCGGGTCACATATTTCTGCACCACCCGGAGCATCCGTTCGATCACCCCGGAGCGCTGGACGGCGCCGCTGATGACCAGCGCGGAGGCGACGATCACGACGATGTCGTCGGAGAAGCCGCTGAAGGCATCCTCCGGCTTCACCAGGCCCAAGCCGATCGCCGCGAGCAGGGCGATGACCGCCGTCACATCGTAGCGGAACTTCCCCCAGATGAAGAGCAGCATCATGCCCGTCAGCACACAGACGGACAGGATTTGCGGCGTTGTCATGCGAACGCGGGTCCCCCAGCACCAGTTTTCCGCTGTGCTCAACGCCCGACCGGGCCGGAGGTGCCGATCAATAATCTCGCGAAACGCGAAGGTTAGCGCTCTGGCGGCCGATGGTGGAAATGGAGGAGAGCAGCGAGAGCCAGCGGGTGACGCGGAACTCCACGTTGGTCGCCGAGTAGCCCTGCCCGTCGGTGACGATCTCCGCATAGAAGCGCCGCGTCAGATACTTGCCCGCAGCGACCGACGTGCCCTGCCCGGTCTGCGGGTCGGCCGGCAGGATGCGCAGGCGATCGAGCCCGGTCGCACGGCGCACCGCATTGATCGGGTTGAGCCCGGTGTCCCCATCCTGCAGCGCTGCCACCGCGGCTGCGAGCTGAAGCGCCTCCGGCGCCGAGAGGTTGGTGATCGAGGTGCCGAACAGCAGCCGTGACAGCAGTTCGTCCTGCGGCAGCGCGGGCGTGCTGGTGAAGTCGATCTCCGGCTTGAGCGCCGTGCCGGTCACACGGATGTTGGCGTTCAATCCCTCGGCGTCCGCATCGGCCGAGATGTCGAGCGCGGGGTTGGCGGGCACCGATCCATCAAAGCGAATGTTGCCGCGCTCCAGCTCGAACTCGCGGCCCGCGAACTCGACATCGCCCTGGACGAGTTCGGCACGACCGCGGATCGATGGGTTGGTGGGCTCGCCGCGGATGGTAAGATCGGCGGACCACTCGCTGGTGAGGCCGAGGCCGGATACCATCAGCCCCTTGGTGGCGCGCGCCTGCAGGTTCAACCGCCACGGGCGGCGGGGAACCTCGTCCTGCTCGTCGCCGCCGGGCAGGTTGATCTCGCGGATGGCGATGCGCGGCAGGGGTGCGCTCGCCGATGCCTTGCCGAGCTGATAGCGGCCCTCGTTCAGGCGCACTTCGCCGCCGATCGTGCCGCCGGATCCGTCCGACCGGATGGTGATCGGGCCGGTGACGGTGGCGGCCAGCGTGTCCGTATTGATCAGCCGGGCGCGCTGCGCCTCCAGCGCCAGGTCGATGCCGAAGCCGCGCACGGCCGCGAGATCGAACGTGCCGGTGCCGCTCACCTGCCCCGAGCGGCCGTCGCTGGCGGAGAAGCGGTCGATCACCAGCCGCGATCCGCCGAAGCGGCCTTGCGCGTTCACCTGGGTCAGGACCGTGCCCGTGGCACCGCTCTCGATCCGGGCGTTGGTGGCCCGGAGCGATCCGCGGATCTGCGGATCGGCCAGCCGGCCGCTGACATCGGCGCCGATCGCGAGGGGCCCGGAAAGGTCGAACAGCTCGATCCCCGTAGCCCGCCACAGCGTATCGGCGGGGCCGTCGTAGCGGAGCTGCGCGGCGAGCGGCGCATTGGCGATGCGGCTGGCCAGCGTGCCGCCGCTCCCCAGCGGCGCGAGCCGGGCCTGGGCACGGCCGATGATCTTGCCGCCGCTGGCCAGCAGCGCACGCGCGCCGATCTTGTTGGAGTCGAGCACCGCGGCCAGGCCGACGTCGATCGGCCGCGACGCGAGCACCAGGCTGGCGCGCGACAGGCCGCGTACCGTCATGTTGACCCGCCCGCTCGGCACGCCGTCGCGCAGGGCATAATCGAGCTTGCCCGAGGCGTTGCCGCTGAGGCCCAGCCCGGGATAGCCGATGTCCAGCACCGACAGCGGCATGCGGGTGAGCTGCAGCGCGACTTCCGTGGCGCCGCCGCCGAAGCGGCCGGACGCCTGCGCCTCCCCGCCGGCAAAGGTGAAGCGGGTCGGCGCGATCCGCCAGCCGCCGTCCGCCTCGCGCCGGATCACCGCCGGCGTCTCGAGCCGGAGCGTGCGGCCGTCGAGGCTGCCCTGGGCCTGCACGCGATATTCGTCGGCGGTGACCTGGGTGACCGACTGGATCGCGAAGGCGCGCCCCTGAGAACCGGCAATGGACGCTCGCACCTCGCCCTCGCCGCCCCGCAGCTTGGCGTTGGCGGCAAGCCGCGCGATGGAGAGCGCGCCCCGGCGCAGCCCTTGCGCCGTCAGGGTGGCATCGATCGTGGTTCCATCCGGATCGAGCAGCAGGCTTGCCTCCAGCCGGCCGGTGCGCACCCGTCCCTGCCCGCCCAACAGCGCGTTGCGAGCATCGGCGGCGATGTCGATGCGCTGGATGCCACCCTGGGGCACGAAGCGGATTTCGCCCGAGAGGCCGCCGCCCCCGAATGCCAGCCGACCGTCGAACCCGCCCTCGACGATCGCGATCGCGCCGCTCGCGCGGGTGCCGCTCACGTCCAGGCGATCGACCGCGATGCTCGCGTCCTGGCCGCGCGGGAGCAGGATGCGCCCGGCGCCCGTGAACGGGCCGAGACGAGAGCCGCCCTCAGCGGTGAAGGCAAAGCCCTCCGCGGTCGGATCGAGGTGTGCGGTCACGTCGCGGAGCCCGAGCGTGTCGTTCGGCCGCTGGAAGCGCAGGTCGAGCGTCGGCTTCTCGATACGCCCGTCGAGCACGAGCGACACCGGGCCATAGGTCCCTTGGCGGCCCTGGCCCACGAAGCGGAAGGTGCCGTCACGCCGCCGCAAGCCGTTGCCGCTGAGCGTCAGCCCCGGCGAGGTCAGCACGAGGTTACGGAAGTAGAGCACGCCATCGGCGCCCCGCTCGAGCCCGGTGGTGATTCGGGGCAGGCCTTCGGTGAGCGAGCGGAAGAATCCATTGTCCAGCCGCACCATCTGCGCGGCACCCCGCCCGACGATCCGCGTCCCCCGCCCGTTCGGGCCCGGCACCACCGTCAGCCGCGACTGGACGTCGACGATGCCGAGACCCGGGATCAGATAGCGCCGGAGCCCGCCGGTGAGCCCGACTTCATAGCGGCCGTTCCGCAGATCGAGCACCAGCATGATCGTGCCGTTGAGCTTGTCCGAGCGCAGCCGGAGGTTCGTGCCCGTCAGCGTGCGCGCGGTCACCTTCAGCGCGCCGTCGACCGACAGGTTGCGCAGGATGCCGCCCGCCACGTCTCCGACGCCGGTCACGCGCTGGGCCGTCACCCGGATCGGCACCGTCACGGGCGCTGCCGAAAGCCGCCCTTTGCCGCTGGCACGAGCACCCTCGAAGCCGGTGTCGTCGAACGCCAGGCGATCGGCCGTGAGTAGATAGTCGAACGTGGCGGTGGCGAACTCCCCCTCCAGGATCGCGCGCAGTTCGATGTTGCGGCCCGACATGTTGGGGAACAGCGCCGCCGGCTGAAGCAGCCGCGCGTGAAGGCGCAGGTCGCGATAGGCGCGGCGTGCGAGGTCGAGGCCGCCCTCCGCCTCCAGCGCAAGCGCACGGGAGCGCAGCCCCAGCCGCCCCTCCAGCCGGCGATTGGCCAGCGTCGCAGCGCCGTTGACGAGGACGCGCGGTGCGGACAGCCGTTGGAGCTTGCCGTTGAGCAGCGATGCCGGGGCGAGCGTGCCGCCGAGCGTATAGGCGCCCGCACGATTCCCGAGGGTGAGGTCGATGACCCGCGTGTCGCCGGCGATCCCGAGCGCACTGCCTTGCCAGCGGGTCCAGGTGCCGTCGCCGTCGATGCGCAGGGTCAGCGGGCGCCGGATGCCCGTGAGCCGGGCCAGCACGCCGTCGGCGCGGCCGATCGCGCGGGTGGCGACCTCGAACCGATCGCGATCGGGCTCCGCATCCAGATGGACGCGCAACAGATCGCTGCCGTCGATGCGCGCCGCGAGATCGACCAGCGCGCGGCCGGAGCGGATGTCAGCGCGACCCTGTAGTTTGCCAACGCGCGCCACGCCTGTGACCGCAGGGCCCACCTCAAGCCGATCGATGCGGAGGGCGCCGATACGGATGTCGAACCCGGGCAGGATCGGACCCTTGCGACCCGTCGGGCGCGGCTGCGGCAGTTTCGCGAGGATGCCGCGCGGGACCACCAGGCGGGTGATGTCGAGCCGGTTCGAAAACCAGGCGAAAGGGCTCCAGTCGAGGTTGGCGACGGGTGCGCGGAAGACCAGCCCCTTGGGATCGTAGACGCGCACGTCGATCAGCCGCGCCCGGCCGTAGATCGAGCCTTCGATGCGGCCGATCCGATAGCGCATGCCGTCCTTGGGCTGGAGCGCCGCGACGCGGTTGGCGATCAGCCGGTGGCCAGGCCCGGTGTCGAGCAGCAGCAGGAGCGCCGCGATCGCGCCCAGCACCAGCAGCAGCGCGCCCGCGATCCGCCGCGCCCAGCGTCCGCGCCGACGCACGGCGACGGCCGGCGCTTCGGGCGTTTCCTCGTCGCTCAAAATGCCTGCCCCAAAGAGACGTAGACGGCGACGCGCGCGTCGCCCTTTTGCGGGTTGAGCGGCGTCCCCACGTCGATGCGGATCGGCCCGAAGCTGGAATAATAACGGACGCCCAAGCCCGCGCCGTAGCGGAAGCCGGAAAAGTCCGGCAGCGTCGAGGTGTAGATGTTGCCGCCGTCGAGGAACGGCACCACGCCGAAGTTGCCGAAGGCGCGCACGCGTGCCTCCAAAGAAAATTCCGCGAGGCTGCGCCCGCCGATGGGATCGTTGTTCGGGTCGCGCGGGCCGATGTCCTGGTAGCCATAGCCGCGCACCGATGCGCCGCCACCCGCGTAGAAGCGGCGGGACGGCGCCACCGCGTCGCGCGGCGCACCCAGGATCGAGCCCAGCCGCACGCGCCCCGCCACCACCACCCCGTCGCGAACGGGCTGGTAGGCGCTGGCGTCGATCTGCGCGCGGGTATAGCCGAACGCCTTGCCCGACAGCGACAGTTCCGGGCTCACCCGCGCTCCCAATCGGAAGCCGCGGGTCGGATTGAGCAGGTCGTCCGACCCATCATAGTTGATCGAGGTTGGCGCAGCCGCGATGAAATAGGTCTGCCGCCGCGGCTCGCCGGTGGAGACGATCACGTCGCGTTCGTCGGTGGCGACCAACTCGGCACCGAGCGACCACGTCCAGGTCTTCTGGAAGAAGATGTTCGTCTGCCGCTCCAGCGCGCCCGAGACGGAAAAGGTATCTGCCTCATACGCGTCGCGCTCCACGTGCGAGGCGGAGATCTGACCCGTGAGGACCCGATCGCGCGCATGGAAGTTGTTGCGGCGGAATGTGAGCGCAACCAGCTGCTCGCGGGTGCCGAGCACGCCCCGTACCGTCAGCGCCCCCTCTGGCGGGAACAGGTTGCGATGAGTCCAGCTCGCTTCTGCGCGCGCGCCCTCCCCCGTGCCATAGCCGAGTTCGCCGGCGATGGTTCGCGGCGGCGCCGGCTCGAGCAAGACGTTGAGGTCGACGGAGCCTGGCGAAAGCCCCTCCACTTCCC
Organism: Sphingomonas molluscorum; assembly: GCF_039522995.1. NCBI lineage: Bacteria > Pseudomonadati > Pseudomonadota > Alphaproteobacteria > Sphingomonadales > Sphingomonadaceae > Sphingomonas > Sphingomonas molluscorum. The sequence continues at coordinate 82,779 of NZ_BAAAEL010000008.1, forward strand.
GCACGCGGACCGAAGACACCAGACCGGTCTGGATGATCGCGCGGCGAAGATCGTCCACCTCCGCCGCGTCGTACGGATCGCCGGGAGCAAAGCGGGCGATCTCCTGCACATGCTCGCCGTCGAACACGCGCGCGTCGGGCGTGCTGATGCGGCCGAAGCGCCGCTCCCCGCCGGGAGTGACCGGCATCTCCAGCGTGGCGGTGCGCGTCGCATGATCCACGACCACCACCGGCGGCCGCACCCGCGCGAAGGGAAACCCCTCCCGCCCGACGGCGCTGCGCAACCGCTTCTCGCCCGCCTCGATCGCGTCGCCGTTGACCGGGTCCTGCGGCTTCACACCCAGCGCGGTCGCGAGCGCCGGGGCCTTGGCGCCTGCCTCCTCGGCGCCCGGCAGCGTCACCTGCTGGAAGCGATACAGCGGCCCGGGCTCGACCTGCAGCGTGACGAGCAGCTTGCCCTCCTCCGCTGCCGTCGTCGTCGTCACCCGCGCGTCGAAATAACCTTCGTTGCGCAGCAGGTCGTTGAGCAGCGCCGCATCCTCGCGTGCACGCCGATCGATCTGGGCCACGTTGGCGGCATGCGCCTCGTTCGCCCGCAACGTCGACAGTTCGTCGAAGCGTTCGCGGAACAAGTCGCCGCCGATCCCCTCGATACCAAGGACACGATAGCCGTAGCGGCGCTCCACCGTTGCCAGGTCGGCCGTCTGGTCCGTCGCAGCGGTCGCCTCTGCGGGGTCCGGCGACAGATCGGGCCAGTCGACGCCGATGTCAGGCATCGGCGACAGCGGCGAGGCTGGATCGAGGGTCGAGCCCAGGTCGTCCGAGGGGACCGCCGTAGCGGGCGCCTGCTGCGCACGCGCGCCTGCGGACGCGAGTGCGGCGACGCACCCGGCGGCAGCGAGCAGGACGAGCCGGCGGGAGGGCCACGACATAGTGGCTTCCCTAGACCGACTCCACGGCGCCCGCCAATCGTTTAGGCACGACGGTCCGCGATGCGCCGCACGCACGGGGCGGTCCGCTAGGGTGGTGTCGCATGACTGGCGCGCGCGGCATCGACATGGCAGAGGCAGGGCATGGACCCGCGCCCCTCCCGCAACACCGCTGCCGGCGGCTTCGCCATCGCGACCGGCGTGCTCGGCGGCACGATCCTCGGCGCCGTCGGCTTCCACCAGCCGACGATCGGCTTTCTGGTCGGCGCGGCGGCGGGCGTCGCGATCGCGCTGGCGGTGTGGCTGGTCGACCGCCGCTGACGGTCAGCGCAGGCGCCGGGCCAGCCAGACGACACGGCCCACGATCTCCAGCCGGTCGCCCGGGCGCACCGGGATCGGCGGGTATGCGGGATTGTCGCTGACGAGAGCAGTGCCGTCCGTGGTTTTCCGCAGGCGCTTCACCAGCAGGACGCCTTCGTGGCGAACGACCTGGACGCCCTCCCCACCATCGCGCGAGCCGGTGTCGACCAGGATCGAGTCGCCGTCCTCCAGCGTGGGCGCCATCGAGTCGCCCCGTACGGCGATCATCGACAGCGCCTCCGGCCGCGCGCCGAGCCGGCGGACGAACTCACTATCCACGCGCCAGGGTGCGGCGGATTCCAGTTCCACCAGGGCGCCGTGTCCGGCGGACGCCGCAAGGTCCAGGCGCGGGATCGCGACCGTGTGCGGCACCGCCGGACCTCCCAGCCGCGCTTCCGGAACGCCGAAGTAGCGGGCCAGCTTCTCGCGGTCCGCCTCGCGCAACATGCGCGGGCTGCCGCGCTCCAGATATTGCTGAAGATAGGCGGCGTTGCGTCCGAGCAGTCGCGACAGCGCGGCCAGGCTCTCGCCCCGCTCTGCCGCCAGGGCGGCGAGCACCGCGCGTTGCTGCTCCGGTTCCACGCCTCTCCCTAGCCGTAGGAATCTTCCTAGACAAGTTGGATTTGCGAGAACAGAACCGGAACAGAAAGACGCGAATCAGGAGATTGTCAGGTGACAATTCTGCAGAAGATCGACCGGTTCCTGCACGCGAGCGGCATGCCGCCAACGCTGTTCGGGCGGAACGCGGTGCACGACCCGCGACTGGTCGGCGACCTGCGCAACGGACGCGAACCGCGGCCCGACACGGTGGCGCGGATCGAAACCTATATTGCCGAGCAGGAGGGCCGCGCATGAGCCGCGGGCCGGACGTGACGACCTTGCTGGAACGCCGGCTGCTGCTGGCCGGCCAGGCAGGCGGCCACGGAATCACGATCGGGGGCATCGAAAGCACGCCCTGGGCGAGCGCCACCTTCAACGGCGCGCGCCACCGGGTCCGGCTGGCCGGGAGGGCGACAGCGGAACTAGAGGCGTGGCTTCAGGCGTTGCCCGAGGCGGAACTGCCGCTGCGTGGGCACCTGGTCGCCGACCTCGAATTGCTGTCGAGCAAGGTAGATGGCGAGCGGCTTTGCGCCGAAATCGAAGTGCTGACGGTGGAGGAACGCTGATCCTCAGGCGCTGGTGGCCCAGCGTCGCAGGGAGGCGAGCGTCGCCTGCAGCGTCTCGTCCCCGGCACTGCCGCGCGCGAGCTGGGGGGCGCCCTCGCCCCGCTCCCGCCGCGCGAGCCCCCGCTCGAGCCGGACCAGCAATGCGCGCGTCGAGCTTTCCTCGACCGGCGGCTCAGGTTCGGGCTCGGGCGGCGCAGCGAAACCGGCGCGGATCTGACGGGTGAGCAGCACCGCGTCGGCGCTCTCGCCCGACGCGGCATCGATGTGGAACAGCGGCCGCGGCGGCTCGACCGGCACCGGGATGGCGTCCGGGTCGAAGGCAGCGAGCGGCAGGTCGAGGTCTTCCGGTAGCGCCTGCTCGATCGGCTCGGCCGGAACCGCCGCGACCGTGTTCGCCGCCGTCACCTCCAGAAAGGGGGTGCCGAGGTCGCGCATCGCGAGCACGGGCGCACGCGCCGGGGCGTCCGGATGCGCATCGCCGCGGCGCAGGACCGGGATGGCCGCGATCTCCCGCGGCGCGGCGCGCCCGGGACGGCGGATCGCCGGGAGCGTCATCACCAGGGGCAGCTTGCCGAACACGATCCGGCCCAGCCCCCACATCAATCCCGCAGCGATGCCGCCGAGGAACAGCATCAGCGCGAGGCGCGCCGTCATCCCCAGCGGCGGCGCGGCTGCGGCGAGGATGGCCGGCAGCCCGCTAGCCCCGACCTGCCGCTCCAGGAGCGCGGTGGGCAGCAGCAGCACGATCAGCGCGACGACGCCCCCGCCGAGAACGGCGGCAGCGGTGGCGGCGGGCAGGCTCAAGCGTCGGGGAGCGACTGTGGCGTCCATGGTGCGTCCGTTGCGAAGCCTCTGAAAAGCGCGTGGTATATGGGTTCGTAGCGCGAAACATTTGACGACCAGTTACGCTCGCGCTCGACGAAAGCGCGGGCGCGGGTGCGCATCGCGTCCCACTCCCCCCGGTCTTCGAACAGCGCGGCCACCCGTTCGGCAAGCGCCTGCGGATCGTCGGCCGGGAACAGCGTGCCGGTGTCGCCGTCCCGGATCAACTCGCGGTGGCCGCCGACATCGGAAGCCGCCACCAGCCGGCGCTGTGCCATCGCCTCCAGCGGCTTGAGCGGCGTGACGAGGTCGGTCAGCCGCATGTGCTTGCGCGGATAGACCAGGACGTCGACCAGGCCATAGTAGCGCTCCACCGCCTCGTGCGGCACCCGCCCGACGAAGCGGATCGCGTCGGAAGCCGGCGACGCCGCGGCCTGGGCACGCAGCGCCGCCTCCATCGGGCCGCCGCCCACCAGCAGCAGCTTCAGCCGGGGTCGCCTGGCCACCAGCGCCGGCATCGCCGCGATCAGATCGTCCAGCCCTTCATAGTCGTAGAAGCTGCCGATGAAGCCGATCGTCTCCCCCTCTAGCTCCAGTTCGCGGGCGAGCGCGGCGCCCGGCGGCGGCGGGTCGCCGAACAGCGTCATGTCCACGCCGTTGGGGGACACGAAGATGCGGGCGGGATCGATGCCGCGCGCGACGAGGTCGCGCTGAAGCCCCTCGCAGATCACCGCGACCGCGTTCGCGCGGCGCACGAGCCAGGTTTCGAGGCGGCGGATCGCCCGGTAGCGGAACGATCCCTCCCGCCCGGTACCGTTGCCGACCGCGGCGTCCTCCCAGAAGGCGCGGATCTCATAAACGAGCGGCAGCTTGCGGCGGCGTGCCACGATCAGTGCGGCCAAGCCGTCGAGCACCGGCGAATGGGCGTGCAGCACGTCCGGCTTGAACCGCTCGACCGCCTGCTCGACGCGGCGGGCGAGTGCCGCCACCTCGCGCACTTCGCCCAGGGGCGCACGCGCCGGTTCCGGCGGATCGGTGCGGAAAAAGTGCAGCCCGTCGACGTCCTCCTCGCGAGCGGCGTGACCGCCCTGCCGTGCCCCCGTCACCCCTGCCACGGTCCAGCCGCGCGCGATCTGCGCCTTCAGGATCGCGCGCGTGCGAAAGGTATAGCCGCTGTGCAGCGGCAGACTATGATCAAGGACGTGCAGGATCCGCATGGCTGGTGTCCTGCCTCTAAAGCATTTAACACTGCGTCAACCGTGCTTGTGCAGTCGCTGAGCGGCCAGAGGTAAGAAAGCGGGACGATGATCGACAATTTCTCGCTTGGTCTCTCGCACGGGTTGATGCTGCTGGCGGCGTGGCTGCTGCTGCGGCGGCCGGACTTGGACCGGGAAACGAACGCCGATACCGAACGGGCCAAGCCGCGGCGCAGGAACCGCTTCGGTGCGTGATCTTGCCTTTGTCGGCTTCCTGGCAGCGCTGTTCGCCTTCGGCTTTCGCCGGCCGTTCCTGTTCGTGCTGGCCTATGCCTATATCGACATAGTCTCGCCGCAGCGACTGACGTACCTGCTGCTGAACTCGGTGCCGATCTCCGCGATCGCCGCCGCCTTTGCAGTCGGCGGATGGCTGCTCGCCGATGACAAGCGCGGGCTGCGGATCGCTCCTCGGCAGGTGCTGCTGATGATGCTGATCGGCTGGTGCTGGTACACGACGGCGCACGCCGACTTCCCGATGGAGGCGCGGTACAAGTGGGACTGGGTATGGAAGGCGATGGCGTTCGCCATCTTCCTGCCGCTGACCCTGCGCACGCGCCTGCGGATCGAGGCGTTGCTGCTGTTCATGCTCCTGTCGGCAGCCTCGATCATCGTGGTGGGCGCCATCAAGACGCTGGTGACCGGCGGCGGCTATGGCGAGCTGAACCTCATGGTCTCCAACAATTCGGGGCTCTACGAGAGCAGCACCATCTCCACCGTCGCGATTGCGATCATTCCGATCATCCTGTGGTTCACGCGGCATGGGACGATCTTTCCGCCGGACTGGCGCGTGCGGACCTATTGCTATGCGCTGAGCTTCGCCTGCCTGCTGATCCCGGTCGGCACCTCGGCACGAACGGGACTGCTGTGCGTCGGGCTGCTCGCGGTGCTGATGCTGCGCGAGGTCAAGCGGCGGGTGCTCTATCTCTCGGCGTTGGGGGCGGCAGCGCTGGTCGCGGTGCCGCTGCTTCCCTCCACCTTCACCGAGCGCATGGAGACCATTCGCAGCTATCAGGCCGACACGTCCGCCTCGACGCGGCTGGCCGTTTGGCAGTGGACGCTCGACTATGTGCGGGATCACCCGATGGGCGGCGGGTTCGACGCCTATCGCCAGAACCGTATCCGCTACGACACGGTCGCAACCGTCGGCGACCGCAACAACGCGACGGTGGAGCGCGCGCTCGAGGTCGACCAGGCGCGCGCCTACCACAGCGCCTATTTCGAGATGCTGGGCGAGCAGGGCTATTTCGGGCTGGCACTGTGGCTGGCGATCCACCTGGGCGGGCTGTTCCGGATGGAGCTGCTGCGCCGCCGCTATTCCCAGGCGCCGCCGGAGCTTGCCTGGGCGTCGCCGCTCGCGACGGCGCTGCAGCACGCGCACCTCATCTACCTGCTGGGCGCGGCGTTCGTTGCGATCGCGTTCAACCCGTTCGTCTTCATGCTGCTGGGCGCGCAGATGGGGCTCGACGGCTATCTCGCGCGCAAGCGTGCGGAGAGCCAGTGGCGCCCGATCCGGCAGGCGCGACCGAGGCCCGGCGTGGCGCCACTCCAGCCGGCGGAGGGATAAGGGGGAGCGATGGGGGGACTGTTTCTCGCACGCACGGACAGCGGCCCCTCCTGCGAGCAGGCGCTCGCGGCGGCGCAGGCGCAAGGCGCACGGGCTGGGCTAGCCGCCCCCACCCGCCACAGCTTTCCCGGCTGGTCGCTGCTACATTTCGAGCCGCCGAGCGGCGGTGCCGGAGGCTTGCTGGTCGCGGGCGACGGCCTGGTAGCGGTCGCGGGGACGCTGGTGTTCGATGGGAGGCTGGGCGCGCCGGCACTTGCCGCGTTGCTCCGCGAGACGCAGTTGCCGGCGCTGGACTGGTCGCGCATCGGCGGCGAGTTCGTGGCGCTGGTCCGCAAGAACGGCCGCGCGTTCCTGTTCGGCGACTATTTCGCGGCGTTCCAGCTGTTCCACGACCCGGACCAGCGCATCTTCTCGACCTCGCTGCTCGCCGCCTTGCAGGGGCTGCCGAGCGTCCGCTTCAATGCGCAGGGGGTGTACGAACACGCGTTCAACGTGGTGCCGATCGGCGAAGACACGGTGTTTGCCGAACTGAAGACGCTGGGGCCGAAATGGGTGCTGGAGCTCACCCGCGACGGGGTCACCCGCCACGCGACCGCGAAGCCGCTGCCTCACGCGCCAAGCCGGGCCCGCCTTCCCGATTGCGTGACCGAGCATGCGGAACGCCTGCGCGCGACGGTGGCACCCTATGTGGATGCGTACGGCGACCGCATTCACTGCCCGCTTTCCGGCGGGATCGATTCGCGGCTGCTGTTCGCCGCGCTGCGCGCCGCCGGCAGCACGCCATCCGTCTATGTCTATGGGCCGGAGGGTAGCGCGGACGTTCGGATTGCACAGGCAATCGGCCGGGCGGAGGGCTTCGAGGTAGACTGGATCGACAAATCGGCCGCGCCGATGACGCCTGAGGCGTTCCCGGCGCAGGTGGAGGCGAACTTCCACCAGTTCGACGGGCTGCCGACCTATGGCAACATCTTCGAAAACGGCGGCCATGCCGCAGCCCAGCTTCGCCGACATGCGAACGGCGGGCTCGCCGCCTCCGGTGGATGTGGGGAGGTCTATCGCGACTTCTTCCTGCTGCCCGACCGGCGGCTGACCGCGAGGACCATCGCCCGCAGTTTCTTCGCCCGCTTCACGCCCGGGGACGCGACACCGGGGTTCGACGGCCGCGCGTTCCTGGACCGCATCGCGGACAAGATCGCCGATGCCCTGGACCTGCCGGACGCGCGGACCAGCATGTCGCGCACGCATGCCGAGCAGGCTTATCCGCGCGTGCGCTGTCGGGCGCTGTTCGGCCGCGAGATCAGCCTGGAGGCGCAGCACGGCACCTATCTGATGCCGTTCCTGGACCATCAGCTGGTGTCGGCCGCGCTGACGCTGCCCATGGCCGCGAAGCATGCCGGGGAGTTCGAGGCGCGGCTGCTGGCGGCGATCGATCCCGTGCTCGCCGGCTATCCATCGGCTTACGGCCATGATTTCGCCGGGCCGCCGAGCCGGCGCCATCGGTTCGACGAATGGTCCTCCCGCATCCGGCCGGCATGGGTGCGCCAGCACAGCTATGCGGTCCAGCGCCGGCTGCGGCCGATGGGCGACGAGCACGGCGGGCTGCTGTCGCCCGACTATATGCACCGGGTAATCGACCCCGCGTTCCCGGCGATGCGGCGCTATTTCGACATGGAACGGATCACCGATTCCGGCCTGTGGCGGCGGATCGCGTGCCTGGAGTATCTTGCTGGCTGGCTGGGATCGCGGCTGGCGACGTGATCTACCGATCGGCGTAGGGCGCGATCCGCTCGGCCAGCTGGTTGTTGCGCAGCGTCACGCGATCACCCGACCAATTGCCCACGAAGGTGGTCTTCCAGCGGAAGGCGGGGGTCAGCCAGGCACGGTTGTTCTCGATCACCAGCCCGGTCGAGGGGTTCTCCGCCCCTTCGGGCGCGACGGTGATCATGGTCGAGTAGTTGTCCTTGTTCGGGCCCATTTCGAAGCTGTTGCCCGCGATGCGCCCGGTCGCGCCGTTGGACAGGTCGATCATGTAGTTGGTCCCCTGTCCCGCGCTGTCATCGAAGCTGTTGTCGACGATCGTCACGCGCGGGGCCCGGCTCTTGAGATAATGTCCGCCGGTGCCGCGTTCGAACCGGGAACGCGTGACCGTCAGCGCGCCATAGCCGCCCACATAGATGCCGTGCGCACCATTGCCGGTCGGGTCCTTGCCCAAGCCAGCGAAGGTCGAGCGGTCCACGCTGATCGTGGCGGTAGGATCGCTTGCGGACAGGATGCCGGACTGGTTGTCGATGAAGCGGGTGTTGGCCACGGCGAGGTCGCCCTTCTCGATGCGGATGCCCGCGCCGTTGCCGTCGGCCACCTGGAGATGGGTGAAGACCAGCCCGTCGACCCGTGCGCCTGCGCCGCGCAGCACCAGGGCCGCCTTGTCCTCGCACGTGACCCGCTCGAAGACGCTCCTGCCGAGTTCGGCGGCGACATAGGCGATCCGCCCTTCTGCCTGCACCGCGCATTGGCGATAGGTGCCGGGTGCGATCCGGATGGTGCCCGTACCGGCGCCGATCGCGCCCACCGCATCCTGGAGGCGCGCGTAGCTGCGGCCGGTCTCCGCAACCGTGAACGGGCCGCCGGACTGGGCCGCGAGCGGGCCGCTGGCGGCTCCGACCAACAGGGGCAGGACAGCGGTGATGACGGCGGACAGGCGCATGGGCGATCCTCGAGCTGGAGCGGCCCCGCGCCGCCACCACCGTCATAGCAGAAACGGGCGGCCGGGCGAGCCGGCCACCCGCAACGCTCAGTCGTCGCCGGAGCCTGCCTCCGTGTCCACCTCGTACTCGTCTTCGGCGAGGTCGTTCTCTAGCGCCTCGATCAGGGCGCGGTTGAACGCGGGAATGTCGTCCGGCTTGCGGCTGGTGATGAGGTTCTCATCCACGACCACCTGTTCATCCACCACGTCGGCGCCGGCGTTTTCCAGGTCGGTGCGGACGGAGGGCCAGCTGGTGACGCGGCGGCCGTCGACCACGTCGGCCTCCACCAGCAGCCAGGGCGCGTGGCAGATCGCGGCCACGATCTTGCCCTCATCCATGAACTCGCCGACGATCTCGACGGCGCGTTCCTGCATCCGCATCTTGTCCGGATTGGCGACGCCGCCCGGCAGGAGCAGCGCGTCATAGTCGTCGACGTCCACCTCCTCCAGCTTGAGGTCGGGCGTGATCGTCTTTCCCTTCTCCGTGTCGTGCACCATCCCCTGGATGGCATCAGTCTTGATCGAGGCCAGGGTGACGGTGGCACCCGCATCGAGCAGTGCCTGCCGCGGCTCGAACAGCTCGGATTCCTCGAATCCGTCGGCCGCCAGGATCAGCACGCGCGCATCGCCAAGGTCTGCCATTGGAATTCTCCTATCCTGTTGGGGAACGCCAAGGTCGAACAAGCCGCACTCCCCGCGGTTCCGGAACGAAGCGACGAGCGGCGCATTGGGAGCGACAATCGAGAGGATTCAATGACAGGCGGGGAAATCCAGTTCATCGACCACGCGCAGCCGGGCATCACCCGCCGCAAGATGCGTCACGGATGGGGATATTTCGGGACGGACGGGACCCGCATCACCGATCGTGACGAGATCGACCGGCTGAACGCGATCGGCCTGCCCCCCGCCTATCGCGACGCCTGGTTCTCGCCCGACCCGTTCGGCCATATCCAGGCGATCGGCTGGGACGAGCGGGGCCGCAAGCAGTATCGCTACCACACCGCCTTTCGCGAAGCGCGCGAGGCGGAAAAGTACGACCGCTGCGCCCAGTTCGGCCACCTGCTGCCCAAGCTTCGCGCCAAGGTCGAAGCGGACCTTCGCCACCGCACGTTGGACAAGGATCGCGCGGTCGCGGCGGTCGTCCGGCTGCTCGACCTGGGCCGCGTACGCGTCGGCAACGAGGGCTATGCGAAGGAGAACAAGAGCTTCGGGGCGACCACGCTGCGCAAGCGGCACGCGACGCTGAAAGGCGATCGGCTGAAGCTGCAATACCGTGCCAAGTCGGGCAAGATGCGCACGCTGACCGTCACCGACGGCTCGCTAATCCGCTTCGTGAAGCGGTGCCAGGACCTGCCGGGGCAGCACCTGTTCCGCTGGGTGGACGCCGCAGGGGAGACGCATCCCGTCACCTCCACCGATGTCAACTGCTACATCCGCGAGGCGATGGGCGCCGACTACACCGCCAAGCATTTCCGCACCTGGGGTGCGAGCGTGCTGGCGTTCGAGGCACTGGCGACGGCGCCGCACGACATCAGCCTCAAGACGATGCTGGAACCGGTGGTGGAGGCGCTCGGCAACACGCCGGCGATCGCTCGGAAATCCTATGTCCACCCGCGGCTGATCGAGTTGGTGAAACACGGCCAGACCGAGTTTCGGGAAACGCTGCGGCTGCCGCGGGCGAAACGCTATCTGAGCCGCTTCGAACGCGGCCTGATCGCTTTCCTCGAGGCGGAAGTCGAAGAGGAGGTTCTGGCGGAGGCGACGGAGCGCAAGGCCGCCTGACCCTCTCCCCGCCGCACGGCACATCGTGCGGCCTTCGCCATTCTTCATCCCTTCCGGTGGCGACGTGCGCCCGCGGGCTTGCCTTGTGCCGAGTGCTTGGCCAGCATGGCGGGTCCGGCGCGGGGGCGCCGGCTGAGGGGGGAACGATGATCAAGGGACGTTGGGCAGCCGGTCGAGCCGCGACCGGTGCGGGCCTGCTGGCACTCGCGAGCGCGGCGCTGGCGGCGGGAGGACAGCCGCTGCCGCCGGCCGGCTTGGCGGCGCAGGCTGAGACGAAGGCCGCCGCGAAGCGTGCGCCGAGGCCGATCGAGGACTTCGCCGCCCTGCCGATGCTGCAATCGCCCGAGCTCTCCCCGAACGGGAATACCTATGCCGCGCGCGTGGCGCTCAACGGCACGCTCTACCTCGCCATCATCCCCGTGGACGGCGGGCCGCCGCGCTACGCGGGCCTGGGCGAGGCAGACCTGAACTGGTGGCGCTGGGTCAATGACGACTGGCTGGTGATCGGCATCGGTCGGACCAGTCCGGTCGGAGACGAGGACTGGTACGTCACCCGCGCGGTGGCTGTGGGCGCCGATGGCCAGAAGGTGCAGGTCCTGGCAAAGGACAGCGCGGCACAGAACGGCGACGACATCCTCTGGGCTGCCAACGACGGTACGGCTCGGGTGCTGCTGGGCTACCAGACGTCCATCTACAGCAACGATCCCGGCTTTTGGCCGCGGGTCGACCTGTTCGACCTGGCCACGGGCAAGCGCACCCGCGTGATGGAGGGCCAGCCCGGCGTGATGGCCTGGTACGCCGACGGCAAGGGCGCGGTGCGCATGGGCATCGGCCGATCCGATGACGGGCGCCGCCGGCGGCTGCTGTACCGCGCGGGTGACCGGGGGCGCTTCCGGACGGTCGACCGCGACGATGACGGCTCCCTGACGGTCCCGGCGCTGTTCCTGGGCAACACCGGCAAGGCGGTGACGATCGCCGACGACGAAAAGGGGTTCAGCGCGCTCTACGAGCTGGACCTGGAGACGATGACCCGCGGCAAGCAGTTGATGGCGACCGAGGGCTTCGACCTGGGTGGCGTGATCTCCGACAGCGGCGAATCGAGAGTGCTGGGCGTCGGCATCCGCACAGACCGGCCGCAGCAGCAGTGGATGGATCCGGAGATCGCCAAGCTGGCCAAGCAGCTGGGAGAACGAATCCGCGGCGCGCAGGTCCGGCTGGTGTCGTTCAGCCGCGACCAGTCGCGCGTGATCCTGCTGGCGAGCGGGTCCGACTCCCCGGGCGCCTATTTCCTCTACGACAAGGCGACGGACACACTCACCGACCTGGGCTTTACCAACCCCAAGATCGGGATGAAGCGGCTGCATCCGGTTCGCACGATCCGCTACAAGGCGCGTGACGGGCTGGAGATCGCGGCGGTGCTCACCACGCCCAAGGGCGCGGACCGCGACCTGCCGCTGATCGTCCTGCCCCATGGCGGCCCCTTCGCACGTGACACCGAGGAATGGGACTGGTGGACGCAGTTCCTCGCCGATCGCGGCTATGCGGTGATCCAGCCCAACTACCGCGGCTCGTCCGGCTACGGCACGCCCTTCACCGAAAAGGGCGAAGGCCAATGGGGCCTGGCGATGCAGGACGACCTGAACGATGCGGTGTCCGCGCTCGCCAAGCAGGGGATCGCCGATCGGAAGCGGGTGTGCATGGTGGGCGCATCCTATGGCGGCTACGCGGCCTTTCGCGCCGCCGAGCGCGATCCGACGCTCTATCGTTGCGCCGTTTCCTTTGCCGGCGTCTCCGACCTCAATGCGATGCGCCGCTACGACAGCCGCTTCCTCTATTCGGGCGCACGGCGCGATTGGCTGAAGCGGCAGGCACCGGACCTGGCGGCGGTATCGCCGATCAACAATCCGACGGGGTTCGGCACACCGCTGCTGGTGGTACATGGCGTCAAGGACCGGGTAGTGCCGGTGCGGCAGTCGCGGACCCTGGTCCAGCGGCTGAAGCGCGCGGGCAAGCCCGTCGACTACATCGAGCAGCCGCTCGCCGACCATCATTTCTCCCGCGAGCAGGACCGGCTGGAGTTCCTGAAGGCGTTGGAGAGCTTCCTGGCCAAGCATAACCCGGCGTGATGCGGGACGGCGTGGAAACCGCCGCGTCCCCGGTCGTTGTCCTCCCTGAGCCATTCAAGGAGGACAATGATGCCGGACAAGAGCCCGAAGGAAATCCGCGAGCAGATGTGGAAGGCGATGGCCGCCAGCCCCTATGTGATGCTGGGCACCACCACCGACCGCGAGCACTTCGAGCCGATGTACGCGGTGCTGGACGAGGACGCCGACAGCGAGTTCTGGTTCTACACGAAGAAGGACAATCGCGCAGCCGCCGGCGGCCCCGCGACCGTCCAGTTCGTATCCAAGAACCACGACCTCTATGCGTCGCTGCGCGGCACGCTGACGACCGAGAGCGACCCCGCGGTGATCGATCGCTATTGGAACAAGCAGGTCGAGGCCTGGTACGAGGGCGGCCGCCAGGATCCGAACCTGCTGATGCTGCGCTTCGACCTGGCCGATGCCGAGATCTGGGAAACCGATCACAGCATCACCGGCAAGCTCAAGATGCTGACGGGCAACACCATCTATGACGAGGAAGCCGGAAGCCACACGCGGGTTACGCTCTAGCTTGCGCGCCCGGCGTTTCGTCGGGCCCTCGCTCGCCCACCGCGTGCGGGTGGAGGCGCACGCCGTGTGGCTGGCGGTGCGTGATCCCCGCACGCCGCTCGCCGCACGGCTGCTGGGCTTGGTGGTCGCGGCCTATGCGCTGTCGCCGATCGACCTGGTGCCGGACTTCGTGCCGGTGCTGGGGCTGATCGACGACGCGCTGCTGATCCCTGCAGGTCTCTGGCTGATCGCGCGGATGGTGCCGGCGTCGCTGCTAGTCGAACACCGCGCCGCGGCAGAGGCGGCCTCTCGCCGCCCGGTCTCTTGGGCCGGCCTGGCGATGGTGGTGATTCTGTGGGCGGTGCTCGCCTGGACGGCGTGGCACTGGGCCAGAACTGCCTGGGACTGAAAGCTCGCGGCGGCTTCAGCCGCCGTGCTGCGCGATCCAGCCCTCCAGCACCGGCGCGATGCGGTTGCGCCACTTCGAGCCGTGGAAGATGCCGTAATGGCCGACACCCTCGGCCAGGTGATACTGCTTCATCTCCTCGGGAAGCGCCTTTGCGAGCGTGAGCGCCGCCCGGGTCTGCCCCAGGCCGGAGATGTCGTCGCGTTCCCCTTCGATCGCGAGCAGCGCGGTGTCCGTGATGGATGCCGGATCCACCGGGCGGCCGCGGTGCGTCATCGTGCCGTTCGGCAGCGCGTGGGTCTGGAACACCAGCTCGATCGTCTGGAGGTAGAACTCCGCCGTCATGTCGCAGACCGAGCGATACTCGTCGTAGAAATCCTTGGTCGCGGATGCGCTGTCGCCGTCGCCCTCGACCAGATGTTTGAACATCTCCCAGTGGGAGATCATGTGGTTGCCGAGGTTCATGCTCATGAAGCCGGCGAGCTGGAGAAAGCCCGGGTACACCCGGCGGCCGGCGCCCGGATAGGTCATCGGCACGGTCGCGATGACGTTCTGTTCGAACCAGGCGTGCGGGCGCTCGGTTGCGAGCGTGTTCACGGCGGTCGGCGCTTCGCGCGTGTCGATCGGGCCGCCCATCATGCTGAGCGTATAGGGGCGGTTCGGATGGCGATCGCGGTTCATCGCTGCGGTCGCGGCATAGGCCGGGACGGACGGCTGGCACACCGCCAGCACATGCGCGCGGGGATCCCCCTCGGCTCCGATCGCAGCCAGGAAATCGGTCAGGTAGTCGATATAGTCGTCGAGGTCGAAGCGGCCGTCCGACAGCGGCACCAGCTTCGCATCGCGCCAGTCGGTGATGTAGACGTCGGCCGAGACCAGCATCCGCCGCACCGTGTCGCGCAGCAACGTCGCGTAATGGCCCGACATCGGCGCCACGATCAGCAGCTTGGGTCCACCGGTCACCCCCTCGCGCACGAAATGCTTGAGCTGGCCGAAGGGCTTCCGCAGCACGATCTCTTCACGGACCGCGACCTCGCGGCCGTCGACCACCGTCTGGGTGATGCCGAAGGCCGGCTTGCCGCGCGGGGCAGCCGCATGCGCGAAGACTTCCAAAGCAGACGCAAGCACCGGCCCGCCGCCGAAATAGGAAAACGGGTTCGCCGGGTTCTGGAGCAGGCCCGCGCCGAAGTTCGCCATGGCGCTGGCACCGGCCAGCATCGATCGTTGAAATTCGTAAGCGTCGTACAACATCAAGAAACCGTCCTTCGCCAGCGCGCCCGCGCAGGACGGCACTTTGTTCCACGATATAAGCCACTTCGAAGCGGCTGCAATCATCGGGCACTCGTCAACCGGAACGCACGCCGTCGCGCAGAGGTTTCGCCCGGCGGCGGTTCGCGCTAGTCGGGCGGCATGGCACTCCGTTCCTCGCAGCGCGCCGCATCGGCCGAACCGACCACGCGCATGTTGCCCGCCCTCAAGCTCGTGTGGAGCTTCACCATCCGCTACAAGCTGCAGCTTGCCGCGGCGCTGGTGTCGCTGCTGATCGCTGCGATGGCGACGCTGTGGATCCCGCGCACCTTCCAGAAAGTGGTCGACAACGGCTTTGCCGCCGGAGCCGATCCGTCGCAGATCGGCGGTTACTTCGAAGGGCTGCTGTTCGTCGTCGTTGCGCTGGCATTCGCGACCGCCGGCCGCTTCTACTTCGTGTCGTGGCTGGGCGAGCGGACCGTCGCCGACATGCGCGCGGCGGTCCATCGCAACCTGCTGCGCATGCCGCCGCGCTGGTTCGAGGAGAACCGACCGTCCGAGATCGCGTCGCGCCTGACCGCCGACACCGCCATCGTCGAGCAGATCGTCGGCACCACCGTCTCGACCGCGCTGCGCAACCTGCTGATCGGCATCGGCGGCGTGATCTACCTGTTCGCGCTGGCACCCAAGTTGGCCGCCTATCTCATTATCGGCATTCCGCTGGTGGTGACGCCGATCATCTGGATGGGCTCGCGGGTGCGCAAGCTGTCGCGCTCCAGCCAGGACCGGATCGCCGATATCGGCGCGATCGCGTCCGAGACGCTGGGCGCGATGAAGATCGTGCAGGCGTTCGGGCAGGAGAAGCGCGAGGCGGAGCGCTTCCAGTCGGCGGTGGAGGCGGGCTTCGGCGTGGCGCGCCGCCGTTTCGGCACCCGCGCGATCATGACCGCGATGGTGATCGGGCTGTTGTTCGGTGCGATCACGCTGATCCTGTGGGATGCCGTCAGCGACGTCGCCTCGGGCCGCACGACCGGCGGCGCGCTGACCGCCTTCGTCATCACCGCGGCGCTGGTGACCGGTTCGTTCGGCGCGCTGACGGAGGTCTATGGCGACCTGCTGCGCGCCTCGGGCGCTGCCGGCCGCCTCGCCGAGTTGCTCGCCCAGGAGCCCGAGATCCGTGCCCCGGCCGATCCGGTGGCGCTGCCGCAGCCGCCACAGGGCGCGTTGGCCTTCGCGAACGTCGCGTTCCGCTACCCCACCCGTCCGGACGTGGCGGCACTCACGAACTTCTCGCTCGAGGTCGCGCCCGGGGAGACGGTGGCGGTGGTCGGGCCGTCCGGTGCCGGCAAGTCGACGCTGTTCCAGCTGCTCCAGCGCTTCTACGATCCGGCGAGCGGCGCGGTGTCGGTCGACGGGGTGAACGTGCGCGATGCCGATCCGGCAGAAGTGCGCGCGCGCATCGCCATGGTGCCGCAGGAGACGGTGATCTTCGGTGCCTCGGCGCGCGACAATCTGCGCTACGGCCGCTGGGACGCGAGCGACGAGGCGATCTGGGCAGCGGCGGATGCGGCCAACGCCAGCGAGTTCCTCCGCGCGCTGCCGGAAGGGCTCGACACCTTCCTGGGCGAAGGCGGCGCACGCCTGTCCGGCGGTCAGCGCCAGCGGATCGCGATCGCCCGCGCGCTTTTGCGTGACAGTCCGATCCTGCTGCTCGACGAGGCCACTTCCGCGCTCGATGCCGAGAGCGAACGTCTGGTGCAGGACGCGCTGGAGCGGCTGATGACCGGTCGCACCACGCTGGTGATCGCCCACCGCCTGGCCACGGTACGGGCCGCGGGCCGCATCATTGTCATGGACGAAGGGCGGATCGTCGAGAGCGGGACCCATGGCGAACTGATCGCCCGCGGCGGCCTCTACGCGCGCCTCGCGGCGTTGCAGTTCAACCAGGCCGTCTGAAGGACCCACTAGTACCGTAGAAGCGAATAGCGCTTCCTCTACCGGGTCACCGCGTTACCTTCCGCTCGGGACTTTCGGGAGGGTATGATGCGGACGATGATTCTTGCGGTTCTTCTTGGCGCGCTGGGCGGAGGCACCGCGCTCGCGCAGGGGAACGACAAAGGCGCGGCGGTGGATCAGCCGGGAGCGGAGGCTTCTGAGAAGAAGATCTGCCGGCGAATGCAGGTCACCGGCAGCATCCTGGCGGGAAAACGCGTCTGCCATACCAAGGCCGAATGGGCCGAGATCGACAGGGCTAACCAGGACGCGCTGGAGCAGGCTCGTCGGTCGCGCGGCACCCGCTAACGGCACAGAGACCCGGCCCCTGCCGTCTCGCCGGCAGGGGCGCCAGGGCTGTCCAAGGCCGTACGGCTAGCGACCTATTGCGGGGGCTTGGCGGGCGCGCAGCGGACGCGGCGTAGCGCATAGCTCGCGAACGGCTGCTCGCCGCCCTTCGCGTCGCGCGCGATGATGGTCCATCCGAGCTGCTCGCCGGCCGGGCGCCAGCGGTTGACGAATTCCGCGTCGGAATAGCGGTAGCTGATGTCGAAGCCGCCGGGCTGGACAGAGCCCTTGCCGCTCGCCGTCATGCTGCCGCCGAAGCTGTCGGACCAGAAACCGATCACCTCGCCAGCCCCTTTGCCGCCGCCGAACACCAGATGCGCGGCATAGCGGTCAGAAGGATCGGCGACCGCAACGCTGCTCGCATCGAGGGCCAGCATCGCGCCGAGCGCTACCGGGCGAGCCTCGACGGCGATGGTAACCGGCTTGCCCATCACCTCGCCCCTGCCCGTCCAGCAGCCCTCCAGCTGTCGCACCGCCTCGGGAGCACGCGCAGGCTCCTCGGCGGCGGCCGTAGACGCCATCAGTACGGCCACGGCTACCAGCATCCGCTTCATCAACACCCCCCATGTCCCCGCCACCGGGTGTGGCGGGAAGCGGGGGCGCGGGCA
Organism: Sphingomonas molluscorum; assembly: GCF_039522995.1. NCBI lineage: Bacteria > Pseudomonadati > Pseudomonadota > Alphaproteobacteria > Sphingomonadales > Sphingomonadaceae > Sphingomonas > Sphingomonas molluscorum. The sequence goes on from NZ_BAAAEL010000008.1 coordinate 100,653, forward strand.
AGAGGCTAGCGCTTGCGTCCCTGGTGGCGGATGTTGCCCGGGCGTCCGCGGCGCTTCAGCACCCTCGGCGGCCGGCGGCCCGGCTCTCGATCGCCGCGACTGCTGTCTTCAGGCGCTCCGCCAGCGGATCCCTTGCCGTCGACCAGCTCGAAGCGCAGCGCGCCGGACACCGGGTTTGCCTCGACCAGTCGAAGGGGCAGGCGCTGGCCGAGGGTGAATTCCTCACCGCTGTGGTCGCCGACCAGCCGCTGGCCCTTCTCATCGTAGCGGAAATATTCGCGGCCGAGGTCGCGGGCCGGCACCAGCCCGTCGCCGCCGATGCCGTCCACCGTCGCAAAGAAGCCGAAGCTCTGCACGCCGGTGATGCGTGCCTCCATGACGCTGCCAACATGCTCGGACAGATAGGCGGCGACGTAGCGATCCACCGTTTCGCGCTCCGCCTCCATCGCGCGGCGTTCCAACGCGCTGATGACTTCGCCGGTGCGCTCCATCGTCGCCATGTCCTCGGCGACGCCGCCCGGACCAAGGCCATAGGAGGCGACCAGGCCGCGATGCACCACCAGGTCGGCATAGCGGCGGATCGGCGAAGTGAAGTGCGCGTAGCTGCCGAGCGACAGGCCGAAGTGGCCGTGGTTCGCCGGCCCGTAATAAGCCTGGGTCTGCGAGCGCAGCACCTGCTCCATCACCTGCGGGCGAAACGCCGCCTCCCCCACCTTGTCGAGGATGCGGTTGAAGGTGGCGGGCTTGATCACCTGCCCGAGGGCAAAGGGGATCTCGAAGGTCTCGAGATAGTCCTTGAGCGCGACCAGCTTCTCGCGGCTCGGCGGCTCGTGGATGCGGTACATGACCGGCGCCTTCTTCGCCTCGAGCGCCTTTGCGGCGGCGACGTTGGCCGCGATCATATAGTCCTCGATCAGCTTATGCGCGTCGAGCCGCTCGCGCGGGGCGACCGAGAGGATGCGCCCCTTCTCGTCGAGCACGATCCGCCGCTCGGGCAGGTCGAGGTCGAGCGGCTCGCGGGCTTCGCGCGCCTTGTAGAGCGCGCGCCAGCAGTCCCAGAGCGGGCGAAGCGCGGTGTCGACCAGCTCCGGCGCCACCTTGTCACCGGTGCCGTCGATCGCCGCCTGCGCGTCCTCGTAGGCGATGTTCGCCGCGACGCGGATCACCGCCCGGGTGAAGCGCCAGCCCTTGAGCTTGCCGTCCTTTGCGACCTGCAGGTGGCAGGCGAGCGCGGCGCGATCCACACCCTCCTTCAACGAACAGACGTCGGCCGACAGCGTCTCCGGCAGCATCGGCACGACGCGATCAGGGAAATAGACGCTGTTACCGCGCTTGCGCGCCTCGCGGTCGAGCGCGCCGCCCGGGCGCACGTAGAAGCTCACGTCGGCAATCGCGACGATCGCCTTCCAGCCGTCGGGATTCGAGGGATCGTCATCGGGCGCGGCCCAGACGGCATCGTCATGATCGCGCGCGTCGGCAGGGTCGATGGCGACGATCGGCAGGTCGCGCAGGTCCTCCCGGTCGTTGCCCAGCGGCGCCTTGGCGATGCGCTCCGCCTCCTCGATCACCTCGGCACCGAACACGTCGGGGATCGAGTGCTTGTGGATCGCGATCAGCGAGAAGCTGCGCGCCTCGAACGGATCGCCCAGCCGCTGCGTGACGCGCGCGGTGATCCGCGGCGGACGGCCCGCCTTTTCAGCGAGAACCAGGTCGCCCGGACTTGCGTCCCCGGCATCCGACACCATGAAGTCGCGGCGCTCCTTCTTCTCCACGCCCTGGAGCCACAGCTTGCCGCCCTCTTCGTGGAGGACGCCCAGCATCAGTTCCTCGCCGCGCGCGAGCGTCTTCATCGGATGCGCGATCCAGCCGGAGCCCGCCTCCTCGGTGCGTGCGAGCACGCGGTCGCCGACGCCGAGCGCCGAGCGCTTGCCCTTCTCCCGGATGCGCAACCGCGGCGGGGGCGTCTCCGCCTCCCAGCGCTCGGGCACGGCCCAGACGCTGCCGCCGTCGTCGACATCGGCCACCCGCAGCACCGTGACCTTCGGAAGCCCCCCCATCTTGTGAAAGGCACGACCGGGGGCGCTGTCGATCAGCCCCTCGTCCGCCATGTCCTTCAGAAGCGCCTTGAGCGTAATCTTCTGCTGGGCCGAGAGGCCGAAGGCGCGCGCGATCTCGCGCTTGCCGGCCGGCGTGTCCGACGTGGTGATGAAATCGAGGATCTGCTCGCGCGTCGGAAGGCCGGGGGCGATTTGTTTCTTTGCCATGTGGCGCAAAGATAGGCGTCCGGGGCCGCAAGGCCAATGGACTGCGTGACCGTCGCTGAACTTACCGCCCGTTAACTCCTGGGCACCTAGCCTGCTCGCGAAGCGGGGGCTTCAGAAGAGGTGCGTAGATGCCCACCAATCAAATGATCGTCGTGTTCATCGTTCTGGTCGTCGCGGCGGCCTTCCTGTTCCTGTGGCGCCGCCGCGACACCGGCCACACCTCGGACGACCACCGCTGAGGGCACGGAGCGGGAGGCTCCCGCTCCGTGTGGCCGCTACCCTGTCGCGCTCCCGCGCAGGCGGGAACACGGCTTTGGTGAGGGGACGTCCCCCTCACCTCTGATCGCTCAATAGGCGCGGCCGATCAGGATCCGCTCGACCGACGGGCGGCCCGTGAAGACGCACGGGCCTTCGTCATGGCCGGTCTGCGCCGTGGGCGCGTTGCGGATGGTGAGCTTCAGCGCCTTTAGCCGCTCGACGACCTGGTCCAGCTCGGCGCCGGTCGGGCGCACCCAGCGCACGTCCACCCAACCCGGGTTCACGACGCCTTCCGCAAAATGCGCCTCCACGCCCGCCCAGTCGTCCACCGGCGTGATGCGCGCGCGCAGCTTCTCGATCGACTGGTCGTGCAGGGCGGTCTGGATCGCCTCCAGCGTTGCGCCGACGTCGCCTACGAAGCCGTCGCGCGGCAGGATCGTGCTGTCGAGCTTGCCGTCCTCGCGGTACAGCCGGTCGCGGCGCAGCACCGAGACGTTGCCACCCGCCGCATCGCGCGGGCCGACCTCGACGATGATCGGGGCGCCCTTCTTGACCCAGCCCCAGCGCTTGTTCGCGGCCTTGGCGGGCTTCAGGTCGAGCAGCGCACGTACCGGCTCGCCGAGCGAACTCTGGCCGGCCAGCGCCGCCTGCAACTCGCGGCAATAGGCGACGACCTCCTCGTCCTCCGGCTTGTCGCGCAGCATCGGCACGATCACCACCTGCCACGGCGCGATCTTGGGCGGGACGCGCAGCCCATCGTCGTCGCCGTGCACCATGATGACGCCGCCGATCATGCGGGTCGAGACGCCCCAGCTGGTGGTGTTCGCCAGTTCCAGCTCGCCGTTCGCGTTCTGGAAGCGGATGTTCTGCGCCTTGGCGAAGTTAGTGCCCAGGAAGTGCGAGGTGCCGGCCTGCAGCGCCTTGCCGTCCTGCATCATCGCCTCGATGCTGTAGGTGGCGACCGCACCCGGGAAGCGCTCGTTCTCCGGCTTCTCGCCCGCAATCACATGGACGGCCAGGCAGTCCTCGGAAAAGCGGCGGTAGAGCTCCAGGATCTTGAGCGTCTCCTCGCGTGCTTCGTCCGCCGTTGCGTGGGCGGTATGGCCCTCCTGCCACAGGAACTCGCTGGTGCGCAGGAACATGCGGGTGCGCATTTCCCAGCGCACGACATTCGCCCACTGGTTGATCAGCACCGGCAGGTCGCGCCAGGACTGCACCCATCGCGAGAAGGCGGTGCCGATCACCGTCTCCGACGTCGGACGCACGACCAGCGGCTCTTCCAGCTTCGCTTCGGGATCCGGCACTAGCCCGCCCTTGCCGTCCGCCACCAGGCGGTGATGGGTGACGACCGCCATCTCCTTGGCGAAGCCCTCCACGTGCTCGGCTTCCTTCTCGAAATAGCTCAGCGGGATGAACAGCGGGAAGTAGCAGTTCTCGTGCCCCGTCGCCTTAATCTGGTCGTCGAGCAGCCGCTGGATGCGTTCCCAGATGCCATAGCCCCAGGGCCGGATGACCATGCAGCCGCGGACGCCGGATTCCTCGGCGAGGTCGGCCTCGGTGATGACGGACTGGTACCAGGCCGCGAAGTCGGCCTCACGGGTGACGGGGAGCGCGTGTTTCATGGCAAGCGCCGATAGCGCCGTCCGAGCGCCGCGTCATCTACCCACGCGCAATCCGCGGCACCGGATGTGGTTCTTTCGCGCGTCCCGGGTCTTCGACCCACAACTCCGATTTACTTGGCCGGATGCAACGACGGGAAAGAAGAGGAAACCGCACCTCCTGTAGGCTGACCCGATTTGGGGCAGTCCATCAATGCTTTACTGGCAGTTTTTCTTGTTGGTACATGTTGCCAACTGATCCGATTACGATAGTGTTAACTATAGACAAAGAATCGGGGGATCGGATGTCGCAAAGCGGGGGAGTGCTGAAAGCAGCCATAGCGATCGCGGTGGCGCTTGGAAGCGTCGCAAGCGCAGCGGCCGCCCAGAGGTCTGAGGATTCGCTTCCACGGATGCGTGCGACCGCGCAACGATCGGTGGCATCCCAGCGCGCAGTCGCGCCGGTGGCCGAAGCCAACCGCCTGATCGGGCTGCCGCTCTTCCTCGGCTTAGGCATCGGCACGGCAGTCGCGGTGACCGTCGCCATGGCGGCTTCGGGCCAACCCGACAGCGAAGGCTGATCGCCGGCATCGCGCCGCCAACCGGCGCGATCCGCACATCGCATGGCGCGCCGGCAACCGCCGGCGCCCGCTCCCTTCCTGTCGCGGTCGCTCCAGCCGGAGCGGAACCGTGCTTGCGCGAGTTGCGTCCATGATCTCGGCAACAACGTGGAATGCGGCGGCACGCGCGGATCGTGCCGGGAGGACGGGCCTGCCGGACGTCCGGGCGGCATTGTGCCTGGGACTGGTGACGGTCGCGCTGCTGATCGGGGGCGGCGGATCGCCGGCACCCCGTGCGGAACTGGTGGTGGAACTCGCTGCGATCGGTGCTGCGATCCTCTGGTCGCTCCTCCCCGCGGAGGCTCCTACCCGCGTTGACCGGCTGCCGATCATCCTCGCCGCGGCACTGCCGGGCGTCGCGCTCCTGCAACTCGTGCCCCTGCCGCCCCAGCTCTGGCAGGGACTCCCCGGACGCGAGACGGAGCTTGCGGCGCTCGAACTCGTCGGAGCGGCCGGGCAGTGGATGCCGCTGTCGATGACCCCGGACCGCACCCTCGCCTCGACGCTGTCCCTGATCCCGCCGCTGGTGGTGCTCGCGTTCGTGATCCATGCTCCGCTCGCCGAGCGCACCAGGCTGCTCGCGGTCGTGGTCGCAGCCGCCACGCTCTCGGCCATCGTCGGAGTGGTGCAGGTGGCGAGCGGGAGTGCGGGAGCGCTCCGCTTCTACGGCAGCCGAGGCTTCACGTACGCCAGCGGCTTGTTCGCCAATCGCAACGCCGCTGCCGACTTGTTGCTCGCCGGGCTGGTCGCGATGCTCGCATTGGCCTTCTCGCGTCCGGAACTGCTGCGCACTCTCTCTGCGCGCCTCGCCTGGTCGATGCTGGCACTGTTCCTGCTGCTTTCGGTGGCGCTGACCCGCTCGCGCGCCGGGATGATGCTGGTGCTCGTGCCGGTGATGCTCGCGCCCCTGACGCTGGGGCCCTGGCGCTTCGACCGGCGGCGGGCGTTCGGCTGGGCGGCTGCGACACTGGGGATCGGCGGCGCGGCGCTGGCACTCGCCAGCGGCAGTCCGGCACTGCGCCACAGCTGGGACCGGTTCGCGCTGGCGCCCGACAACCGCGCCGATCTCCGAATCGACACGCTGCATGCAATTTCGCGAAGCTGGCCCGTCGGCACCGGTATCGGCAGTTTCGTCCCGGTCTTTGCCGCGGCCGAGCGGCTGGAAACGGTGGACTCTTCCCCCGCCAATCGCGCGCACAACGATTATCTGGAGTTCACCCTGGAAGCAGGAGCCGCCGCCCCGCTGCTGCTGCTCGCGGCCGTCGCCGCGATCCTTCGGCGCGCCGCGCCGCTGCTGCGCGCCGGCATTGAGCGAGAGCGCCGTGCCCAGCTGCTGTTTGCGCTCGCCACACTCGGCATCTTCGCGCTGCACGCCTTCGTCGATTACCCGATGCGGGCGATGACGCTCGCCTGCGTCGCGGCAATCGCGGTCGGCATGCTCGCCCATCCGCCGCAGCGCGGAGAGGTCGCATGATGCGCCTGCGTCCGATCGTGATGCTCGCCGCGGGGCTGCTTTCCGCCTGCCAGTCGCCGCGCGCGGGGCTTCCGCACGGGCCCGATGCCTATGCAGTGATCCCGCCGCCTGCGGCGGGCACCACCCGCGGCGCGTACCGCATCGGCCCGCTCGACGTGCTCGCCATCACCGTCTTCCAGGAGCCGGAGCTGTCGCAGCGCGACTTGCAGGTCGACGCGTCCGGCAACCTGCTGATGCCCCTGGTCGGAACCGTGCAGGCCCGCGGCAAGACGGCGCATCAGCTCTCCCGCGAGATCGCCGGGCGACTCGGCACCGAGTATCTGGTCGACCCGCAGGTCACCGTAACGGTCACCGCCTCCGTCTCGCAGCAGGTGACGGTGGAGGGCAACGTCACCATGCCCGGCGTCTATGACATCACGGGCGCCCCGACCCTGCTGGAGGCGCTGGCCCGCGCCCGAAGCCCCACGCGGGTCGCGCGGCTGCAGGAAGTGGTGGTGTTCCGCACGATCGACGGCAGGCGCGCGGGCGCCGTGTTCGACGTAGCCGCGATCCGCAACGGCCGGGCACCCGATCCGGAGCTGCTCGGCGGCGACGTGGTGGTCGTGGGCTTCGATGCCGTGAAGGGCGCCTTTCGCGACTTCCTCACCACCGCGCCGCTCGTCAGCGCGTTTCGCACCTTCTAGGAGCGCCGGCCTTGTCCCTCGCCTCCGTGCCAGTCGCTCCCTTGCCCCGCGCCGCGGAACCGGCGTCCGACGCGACCCTCCGCATCGACCTGACGGCGCTGCTCGCGCTGCTCGGCCGCAATCGCCTGCTCATCGCCGCGACGCTGGCAACGGCACTGCTGGGCGGCCTGATCGTGACGCTGTTGATCAGCCCCAAATATGTCGCGACCGCCAGCATCCAGATCGACCAGGAAGCCGATCGCGTGCTGGAAGGCGCCGAGGTGCAACCGCAGGCCGGCTATGCCGATGCGGAGCGCTTTCTCCAGACCCAGGCGGACGTGTTGCGGAGCCGGGCGCTCGCGATCCGCGTGGCGAAGCGGCTGAAGCTGTTCGGCGATTCCGCCTTCTTTCACGCGATGGAGGTTCCGCTGCCGCAGGAGGCGACGACCGCAGCCGGAACCGCGCGCATCCGGGAAGCGACCCTGCGGCTGCTCCAGGAGCATCTCGCCGTCGAACTGCCGCGCAATTCCCGCGTGGCCAGTGTCGCGTTCGAGAGCACCGACGCGGAGCTCGCCGCGCGGGTCGCCAATGCCTACGCCGGCGAGTTCATCGAGGCGAACCTTCAGCGGAAGTTCGACAGCTCCGCATATGCGCGCGACTTCCTCTCGCGCCAGCTGGCGGCTGCAAAGCTGCGGCTGGAGGAGTCGGAGCGCGCCCTGACCCACTATGCGCGAGCGGCACGGCTCATCCGCACCGCAGACGCCGGCGAGGGATCGCACACCGCCATGCCGGGCTCGGTCACCGCGGCCAGCCTCGTACAACTGAACGCCGCTGCCAATGACGCCCGCGCCGCCCGCATTTCCGCCGAGCAGAAGTGGCGGTCGATCGCGCAGGTGCCCGTCCTCAACATACCGGAGGTGCTCGGCAACCAGGCCGTCGAACGACTGCTGGAGCAGCGCGCAGCCGGCGCCGCCGAGCTGCAGCGTGAACGCGCACGGCACTTGAGCGGGCATCCCGGCGTACGCCAGCTGGAGGCCCAGCAGGCGGAGCTGGGCCGGCAGGTCTCCGCCCTCGCGACGGCCATCCGCAGCTCGATCCACGACCAGTATCGCCATGCGCAGGGCCGCGAACGCGCGCTGGCGGAGCAGGTGGACGCGCTGAAGGGAGCTACGCTTGCCGAGCAGGACCGCAGCGTGCGCTACGCCATCCTGGCGCGGGAGGCGGACACCAATCGCACCCTCTACGACGGGCTGCTCCAGCGCTAGAAGGAGCTGAGCGCCGCAGCGGGGATCAACGCGAACAACCTGTCGATCGTCGACATGGCCGAGCCGCCGCTTGCCCCCTCTTCACCGAAACTGGCGCTCAACCTGGTCGTCGCGCTGGCACTCGGCCTGATCCTGGCAGGCGCGGCGGTGCTGGTGCGCGAGCAGTTCGACGACGCGGTGCGGGCACCCGATGAGGTCGAGGGCAAGCTCGGCCTGCCCCTGCTGGGAGCCATTCCGCTGGTCCAGGACATCGCCGTCGACGTGGCGCGGCCCCGTTCTCCGGCCGGCGAGGCGTATAATGCGCTGCGCAGCGCGCTGCTGCATGCCAGCCCGCACGGGCTTCCCCGCACGCTACTGGTGACGAGCAGCCAGCCGGGCGAAGGCAAGTCGACCTCGAGCTATGCGATCGCCGCCGGCCTCGCGCGCCTCGGCAAGCGGGTCGTGCTGGTCGACCTCGATCTTCGCCGGCCGTCGCTCCACCGGATGCTCGACCTTCCGAACGGCTGCGGGGTGAGCGACGTGCTCGCCCGCGAGGCACGGCTGGAAAGCGCGTTGCAGCACGCGCAGGCGCTCGGCTTTCCGGTCCTGACGGCGGGTCCGGTGGCGCCGAACCCGGCGGAGCTCCTTGGCAGCGCGAGCATGGCGGAGATGATGGTCGGGCTGGTCGAGCGGTTCGAGGCGATCGTGCTCGATGCGCCGCCGGTGCTCGGCCTCGCGGATGCGCCGACGCTCGCCGCGCAGGCGGAGGCGACGGTGTTCGTGGTCGAGGCAGGGCGTCGCGGCAGGGGCGCCACCAAGGCGGCGCTGCGCCGGCTGCGCGCCGAACGCGCCGCCATACTGGGGGTGGTGCTCACCAAGTTCGACCTGCGGAAGGCGGGTGCCGGTCAACGCTACTACCGCAACGGCTACTACGACTATGGCGAGGCCGACACGCTCCGGCAGGCGGCCGAATGAGCGCGCGGGCGATCCTTACGATCGTGGGAGCGGTGCCGCTGGCGCTTGCGTGCCTCGCCAGTGCCGCCGACCGTATGGGCGTGCCGCTCGGCCTGCTGCCAGCACGTCTCGCGCCCGGTGCCGCGATCCAGACGGCGCGGGAGGCGTTCGTCTCGGCCGATCCGATGGCGGCGCGCGCTCGCGCGGCGGCCGCGGTCGCCGCCAGCCCGATGGACGCTGGCGCAAGCGCTTTGCTGGGTGCGGTGGCCTTGAAGGCGGGCAATCCGGTAGCTGCGCACGAAGCCTTTGCGGTCAGCGCGCGGCTGGGATGGCGCAATCCGGCCGCGCAACTCTATTGGCTGGGTGTCGGCCTGGAGGCGCAGGACTACGCGCTCGCGGCCGAGCGGCTCGACGCGCTGCTGCGCACCGGGCAGCGCAGCGCGGCGATCGACGCGGCGATCTTGCAGTTGGAAGCCTCGCCCGGCGGCCGTTCGGCACTGGCGGCGCACCTCCTGGTTGCGTCGAACTGGCGGGAAGCATTTACCGCAAGCACCGGCGCCCTCTCCGGCACCGCACTCGCCCGGCGGATCGCAGTGCTGCAGCGGGCCCGCGCCGGCGGCATGCCCGTCGACTGCAAAGCCGTCGCGGCGACGGTACGGACCCTGGTCGACCGCGGCGACCGGAAAGCCGCGTCTGACCTGTGGCGCGCGGCCTGCGCGCCGCTGAGCGAGACGGAATCGCGTGCCGGAAACTTCGAGACCGTGGCAGCCGCCCGGCAACCGACCCACGGCGCGCAGCCGGTGTGGGTCGACGACCTCACGATTGTCCGGATGGCCGCAGCGCCTCCGGCCGTGCGGGCAAGAGACGTGGAGCAGACAACCAGAAGCTGACGATCATTCAGGGGGGGGGAACGAACCGTGAGCACCGGCAAGACCGCATTGATCACCGGCATCACCGGCCAGGACGGCGCCTATCTGTCCGAGCTGCTGCTGTCCAAGGGCTACACCGTCCACGGGATCAAGCGCCGATCCTCCTCCTTCAACACGTCGCGGATCGAGCATCTCTACCAGGATCCCCATGTCGAGGACCCGCGCTTCATCCTCCACTATGGCGACATGACCGACAGCACCAACCTGATCCGGGTGGTGCAGGAGACGCAGCCGGACGAGATCTACAACCTCGCCGCGCAGAGCCATGTCGCGGTAAGCTTCGAGACGCCGGAATATACCGCCAATGCCGATGCCATCGGCACGCTCCGGCTGCTGGAGGCGATCCGGCTGCTCAAGCTGGGGGACAGGACCCGCTTCTACCAGGCGTCCACGTCGGAGCTTTACGGGCTGGTGCAGGAAGTACCCCAGCGCGAGACCACGCCCTTCTACCCGCGCAGCCCGTACGCCGCCGCCAAGCTCTACGCCTACTGGATGGTCGTGAACTATCGCGAGGCTTACGGCGTGCATGCCTCGAACGGCATTCTCTTCAACCATGAGAGCCCGCTGCGCGGCGAGACCTTCGTCACCCGCAAGATCACGCGCGCGGCCGCAGCCATCAAGCTGGGGCTCCAGGACAAGCTCTACCTCGGCAACCTCGATGCGCGGCGCGATTGGGGCCATGCCCGCGAATATGTCCGCGGCATGTGGATGATGCTGCAGCAGGATTGGGCGGACGATTATGTGCTGGCGACCGGTGAGACCACGCTGGTGCGAGACTTCGTCGCCAAGGCATTCGAACTCGTCGAACTCCCGCTCGAATGGCGCGGCTCCGGCGTGGCCGAGACCGGCGTCTGCGCGCGTACCGGCCGGACGCTGGTGGAGGTCGACCCGCGCTACTTCCGGCCGACCGAAGTGGACCTGCTGATCGGCGACCCGAGCAAGGCACGGGAGCGCCTGGGCTGGGAGCACGGCACCAAGTGGGATGCCCTATGCGCCGAAATGGTGCGCGAGGACCTCGTCGCCGTCGCACGGGAGCAGCGTTGCAGTGCCGAGTGACGGCTTCCCCCTCACCGGCAAGCGTGTGTGGGTCGCTGGGCATCGCGGCATGGTCGGCTCCGCGCTGGTCCGGCGGCTCGGACGCGAGGCCTGCACGATCCTCACCGCCGGACGTGCCGAACTCGACCTCAGGCGGCAGGACGCCGTCGAGCAATGGATGGCGGCCCATCGTCCCGATGCCATCTTCCTTGCGGCGGCCAAGGTCGGCGGCATCCTCGCCAACGATCGCGCACCCGCGGACTTCCTCTACGACAACCTGCTGATCGAGGCGAACGTGGTGGAAGCGGCGTACCGCACGGGCGTCGGCAAGCTGATGCTGCTGGGGTCCAGCTGCATCTACCCGAAGTTCGCCGACCAGCCGATCCCGGAGGAAGCCCTGCTCACCGGGCCGCTGGAGCCGACCAATCAATGGTACGCGGTCGCCAAGATCGCGGGCATCAAGCTCTGCCAGGCCTATCGTCGCCAGCACGGCTGCAACTTCATCTCGGTCATGCCCACCAACCTCTACGGTCCGGGCGACAATTTCGATCTGGAGACAAGCCACGTGCTTCCCGCCCTGATCCGGAAGGCACATGCCGCGAAGCTGGCCGGTGCCGACACGCTGGAGCTCTGGGGCAGCGGCACACCCCGCCGCGAGTTCCTGCACGTGGACGATCTTGCCGATGCGTGCGTGCACCTGATGCACATCTACTCGCAAGAGTGCCACGTAAACATCGGGTCTGGCGAGGATATCTCGATCCTCGACCTCGCCCGCCTGGTGGCGGAGGTCGTGGGATTCGCGGGCGGCATCCGCTGCGACCGGACGAGGCCCGACGGCACACCGCGCAAGTTGCTCGACAGCCGCCGCCTACGGGCCACCGGTTGGCAGCCCCGGATCGGGCTACGCGACGGCGTCGCCCAGGTGTACGCCCACTATCAGCAGCAGGTACAGCCATGCGCATCCTGATCCTGGGCATCAACCATGCGCCGGAACCCGTTGGAATTGGGCCCTATACGGCAGGCACCGTTGCGGCGCTGGCAGCGGCGGGGCACGAGGTGCAGCTGGTCACCGCCAAGCCCTATTATCCCGGCTGGGCCCTCGCCCCGGGATGTTCCCGCACGCTCTACAGTCGCGAAACGCGTGGCAGGACGACGATCTGGCGCTGCCCCTTGTATGTGCCCAGGCAACCATCAGGCGCCCGCCGGGTGGCGCATCACCTGAGCTTTGCGCTCGCGGCCCTGCCCCCGATGCTGGCAGCAGCAGTCCGCTTTCGACCGCAGCTGGTGCTGACCGTGGCGCCCTCCCTCCTGTCGGTTCCGGTCGCCAAGCTGGCGGCGCGGATCGCGGGCGCGCCGCTGTGGATCCACGTCCAGGATTTCGAAGTGGAGGCAGCGTTTGCGACGGGCCTGCTGGAGGGCGCGGAGCCGCTTGCGCGACTGGCACGCGCCTTCGAGGCACCGACGCTGAAATCCGCCCATATCGTCAGCAGCATCTCGCCGCAGATGTGCCGCCGCCTGAAGCAGAAGGGCGTTCCGGCCGAACGGGTGGTCGAGTTCCGCAACTGGGCAGAGCTGGATACGATCACGCCACTGGGCGTGCCATCCGGATACCGCAGCGAATGGGGTCTGGGGAACCGGCACGTCGCGCTTTATTCCGGCAACATCGCCAACAAGCAGGGCATCGAGATCCTGGTCGAGGCGGCGCACCGGCTCGCCCATCGCGAGGACATCGTCTTCGTAATCTGCGGCGAGGGGCCGAATCGGGCTCGGCTGGAAGCACGGGCCGCGGCCCTCACCAACATCCGGTTTCATCCCCTCCAACCCGCCGAGCGAATGGGTGCGCTGCTGGGCCTGGCGAGCGTGCACCTGCTGCCGCAGACCGCCGGAGCAGCCGATCTGGTGCTGCCATCCAAGCTCGCGAACATGCTCGCGAGCGGGCGCCCTGTCGTGGCTACCGCAGCCGCCGGGTCGGGCCTCGCGCGCGAGGTGGAGGGATGCGGGCTGGTGACGCCGCCGGGCGATCCTGCCGCCCTCGCCGAGGCGATCGCCACGCTGATCGACGATGGTCCCAGGTCGGAGGCCATGGGCGTCGCAGCTCGCAGGCGGGCCGAGGCACGCTGGAGCCGCCGGGCGATCCTGGACGGCTTCGTCGCGCAGGTGGAGGCCGTTGCCGCATGAGCGGGCGGGCGGCCGGGGCTGTGGCCAGCTTTGCGATCAAGGCGCTGGGCCTTGCCGCGCAGGCGGCGACGCTGGTGCTGATCACCCAGGTCCTGGGGGTTCAGGGCTTCGGCAGCTATTCGCTGATGCTGTCGATCGCCAGTGTCGCGGCACAAGCCGCCGACTTCGGGATCGGCCGCTACCAGTTCCGGCTGGCCCATCGCGGCCGAGCGACACGAGTGCTGGTGTTCTGGAGCCTTGGCTTCCGGCTTGCCACGACGGCATTGCTGCTGCCGTTGCTGCTGGTGCACGGCTGGCGGGCGGAAGTGTCGACGGCGGCGCTCCTGCTGGGCTTCGCGGCGAACCTCCTGTTCCAGCTGGCCTACCTCAACCGTCACCTGTTGCTGCTGGAGGAGCGCGTCGCCGCCGCGATCCTCGTCGAGACAGCGCCGGCGCTGTTCTTCTGCGTGGGCGTGGCGCTGTCGCTTGCGGGGGCCGTGCGGTTGGACGTCGACGGGGCGCTGCTGCTGTACCTGCTCGCCACCTTCGTGGGATTCCTGCTGTCGATCGCGGCTGCCCGGAACGGGGCGAGCTGGGCGAAGGGTGCGGCGATGCTGGCGCGCGCCCGGGCCCGCCGCGTGGCGGCAGGCCTGGCTATCCTACTCCGTCGATCAAGCCTGGTCGGCATCGAGACGTTCGTCGCGACTGCAACCTTCAACGCGCCGATCCTGATCGTGGCGAGCCTGGGGAACGGCACGGCAACACCCCAGGTGGCGCTGTATCAGCGCATCCTGGGGCTGGAGGTCGCCCTCCTGTCGGTAACTGTCACCACCCGGCTGAAGCGCTATTACGATAGCGGCAGCCGGCGGACGCTCGACCTGCGTCCGGCACTCGCGTCCGGAATGCTGGTCTTCGCGCTCAACGCTGCGGGATTGCTCCTGCTTGCGCCCTTCGCGGCAATGCTGCCGCAGATCGGCGACCTCACAATGGTGCAGCTGGCGCTGTCGCTGCGGCCGCAGCTGATCGCGCTCGCCGCGGTCACCGCCTGCGTCGCCGCCTACAGCCACTGCTCGATAGCAGCGCTGGGCGGAGACTGGCTGTGGCAGCGGTGCGCGAGCGGCAGCGTCGCGCTCTGCGTCACCGCACTCGGCGCAGCGATCCTCACTCGGGCCGGCAGTGCTCCTCTTGCGGCAGTCCTCCACGCATCGCTGCTGGGGCAGGCGCTGGGCGTTGCGGTGCTGGTCGCCACGGTCGCGCGCCATGGTGCGCACATTCACCTGCCCCGCCCCTTCCCCTCTATCGGAGCGCGCGCATCATGAGCGGCACGCGCATCTCCGTCATCATCCCTACCCGCGATCGCGCCGACAAGCTTGCCCGCGCGCTTGCCAGCGTGACGGCCCAGACCGATCCCCCGCAGGAGATCCTGGTCGTGGACGATGGCTCCTGCGCCGAGGAAGCCGCGCGGATCGCCGCGCTCGTCGGGGCTACGCCGGCCGCACGACTGCTGCGCCAGGAGCGCAGCGCCGGAGGAGCGGCTGCGCGCAATTTCGCGGCGCGACAGGCGTCGGGGGAAATACTCGCCTTCCTCGACTCCGACGATTGGTGGCTGCCGCGCCGGCTGGCGAACCACCGCGCCGCGCTCGCCTCCCCGGCTACCATGCTGTCCTACAACCGCGCCCAGCTCACGCGGTCCGGCGCGGGCACGGGCCGGGGCACGGTAGGACGTGCGCCGCCCGAGCGGTGGCCGCTGCGCGTGGCAATCGCAGGCTGGAACTTCGTGGGCAGTTGCTCGAGCGTCTGCGTCCGGGCCGAGGCCTTTCGGGCGGTGGGCGGCTTCGATCCGGAACTGCCGAGCTGCCAGGATTGGGAGCTCTGGTTGCGGCTGAGCCGGCGCGGCCGCTTCGCCTTCCTCCCCGAACCGCTCACCTTCCTAGACGTGGGGCCGCACGCCCGCATCACGACCTCGGCGCGGGCGGTCGAGACGGGACATGCGCTGGTCCATCGCCGCGCGGCAGCGATGGCGTCGAGCGAGGCGGAGCAGCGCTATGTCGCAGCGGAGCATCTATGGACGCTCGCGGAGATCGAAAGCCGCTTCGAACGCACGCGCGCGGCGCTCCCCTACATGCTCCGCTCGCTGCTCCGATGCCCGACCCAGCGGGCGCTGAAGCGGACGCCGGCGCTCGCGCTGCGCGCCGTTTCCGGCCCGCGTGAACGGCAAGGCTGATGCGCGGCAGCGCGGCCTTTCCATCGAAGCGAATCCTGGCCCTCAACATCCGCGCCACTCAGGGCGGCGCCGGACGCGTAGCCTATGATCTGCACCAGCGGCTACGAGGTGCCGGTCACCAGCCGCGCCTGCTCTACGGCTACGGGTCAGGAATCGCGCCAGACCCGCAGGTACTGGCAGAGCCTGAGATCGAGATGATCGGCTCCCGGCCCGTCGTGCTCGCGAACTTCGCAGCGCATCTGCTGGGCGGCCGGGAGGTCGCGACGGCCGGAGTCGCGGCGATCCGGGATGCCGTCGCCGAAGCGGACGTGATCCACCTGCACGCGGTACATCATTGGTACGTCCGATGGGCAGGCCTTGTCCGGATGCTGCGGGACAGCGGCAAGCCGGTGGTGATCACCGCCCACGACTGGTGGCTGCTGACAGGTCGCTGCGGCTTCGTGCGCGAATGTTCCGGCTGGGAGCGACGCTGCGGCGAGTGCGGGAAGCGGCGCTTCGAGGACCTGCCGAGCCTGCTGGACCGGTCCGCGACAACTCGCCGGGCGCGGCACGAAGCGCTGCGGATGCTCGGCGACCGCCTGACGATCGTCTGCCCTTCCCGCCACCTCGCGCAGGACCACGCCCGAATCCTTCCAGAGCTGGAGGTCGTCTGCGTGCCCAATGCCCTCGACCGCGAGTTCGAAGCGGCGCTCGGCCCTGTCCGCCCGACGTCGGACCGGCGCGGACACCTGTTCTGCGCATCGGATCTCGCCGCGCCGGGCAAGATCGACCCCGGGCTCGTCCGTGCGCTGGCGGCGGAGCCCGGCGTCACGGTCGGCCTCATCGGCCGCGGCAACCCGTTTCGCGACACCGCGGCCCTCGAGCATGGCGAGGTCCGCGCCCGGGCGGCGCTGGCGACGCTCTATGGAGGCGCGCGCGGGCTGCTGTTTCCCTCCCGCATGGACAACGCCCCGCTCACCATCATCGAGGCGCTGAGCGCAGGCTGCTATGTGCTCGCCTATCCCTCCAGCGCGGCCCGCGAGATGCTCGCCCAGGTCGGCGGGCGCTGCGTGCAGTCGGCGGACGAAGCGCTGGCGCTGGTCCGCTCCGGCCGTGAGGCGACGCTCTATGACGGCATTTCCCCTGCCGAACTGGCACGGCGGGCGCGGCAGATCTGGTCGGGAGCCGCGATGCTCGACGCCTATCTGGGCGTCTACGCACGGGCGCTTCCGCCTGCCGATACGCAGGCCGCGGCATGAGCGTCCCGCTGTCGATCATCACGATCGTGCGCAATGACCGGGCGGGACTGGAGCGGACCCGAAGCTCGCTCAGCGATCAGCGCCTGCGGGACTTCGAGTGGATCCTCGTGGATGGCGCGTCGACGGACGCAACCCGGCCGCTGGTGGAGGCACTGTTGGATCAGGGGGTCGCGCGGGGCGTATCCGAGCCGGATGCCGGCATCTACGACGCCATGAACAAGGGGCTGCGGCTTGCCCGCGGCGAGCATGTGCTGTTCCTCAATGCGGGTGACCGGTTGATCGGTCCTGACGCGCTCGCTCGCGCTACGGCGGCGATGGCAGCCTTGGGTGACCCCGACATCGCCTTCTTTGGGTCGCAAATGGATTTCGGCGGGCGCATCCTTGCCCGACAGGCCAAGCCACCGGGGTATCTGTGGCACGGCCAGCCCGGGCTGCACCAGGCGACCTTCGTCCGGCGCACGCTGCACCTTCGCTACCCATTCCGCGAGCAATACCGGGTGTGCGGCGACTATGATGCGCTCACGCGCATGGCGATGGCGGGCGCGCGGATGGAGAGCTTCGCCGAAATCATCGGCGTGAACCGGTTCGAGCGCGGCGCCATGTCCAGCAACAAGCGGCTGTTGATCCGCGAAGCGGCTGCCATCCAGCGTGCGGTGCTGCGCCTGCCGCGATGGAAGGTGGCGGTGAGCGCCGGACGGCGTGCGCTCCATTCGGCGGTGTTCACGCTGCTCACCAGCATCGCGCCGCGTGGATCGGCACGCTGATGCTGCGCCTCCACCCTGCCGATCTGCGGGAACGCGTGCCGCTCCGGCTGCTGGCCGGGGCGAGCGTGCTAGGCCTCTATGTGCGGGTTGGGGAAGTCGGGAGCTACGCCGTCACCCTGGGCGGGCTCGCGGCGGCGGTCGTGCTGCTGGTCTCCCTACGCGAGGTTCGCCTGCGGCTGGCGCCCCTGGCCATCGCCGCAGTTCTGCTGCTGTGCCCGCTGCTGCTGTTTCTCGGCGCTTCGCTGACGGAGGCGACGCTGCTGCCGACGGCCGACGCGTTTCTGCAATCCTATGCCCTGTGGGCTGCATCCGTGATGCTGATCGGTCTGGCATTCCTCAGCATCCGTCCGGTGCAACTGCCGGCGCCCTTCGCTCTCGCGTCGATGATCCTCCTGGTAGCGGGTGGGCAGTGGCTCATGGCAGGACTGGCCGGGAGCCTCGCAGGGTTCGAGCTTGTCGCGCCCCTGCTCGGTATCGACCTGGTGCACGGCTATCTCCGGATGGAGCCCGGCTGGGGCGTGCGGGCGATCGGCCTCTATTACGAGCCGTCGATGTGCGGCCGGGTGCTGGGGACGCTCGCCTTCATCGACTTCCTCCAGCACCGCCGCGCGGTGCGGGCAGCTGGGGTGCTGCTCGCCGCGCTCCTGCTGACAAAGTCACTCGGCCTGCTGGTGCTGGCCGCCGCCATCGGCACGATCCTGCTCGGCCGGTCGCGCCGCGGCGCGCTGGCGCTGGCGTCGCTCACGGTGCTGGTTGCCGGGGTGCAAGGTGCCGCGTTCGAGCAGCGCCTGCGCAACGACGCCGCGGTCCAGGCGGAGGCATCCACCTATCGCCGCACCGTGGCGCCCCTCGCGCCGGTGGTGGAGACGCTCGCGGTGAATCCGGCGGGCGTCGCGATCGGTGCGGCCGAACTGGTGGCGGATGCCACCGGCTATGCCGAGCGCACTGGTGAGGCGAAGATCACCAACGGCATCTACGAAGTCCTGCTCTACTTCGGCGTGCTGGGCGTCGCTGCACTCGCCGCCGCCCTCGTCGGGGTCGCGGCGCTTGTGTTCTCCGGACGGCGCGAGGCGGCCGCGGCGCTGCTCTACCTGCTGCTGTCCACCGCGCTTTCCGGCAGCTTCCTGTCGATCGAGTCCTCCCTGCTCACCTACTATTTTATCGTCGCCTGTCGGACCGCGGCTCGCCCGTACCGGCCTGTCGCAGAGACGAGCGCCCCGACATGGGCGGCGCCTGCCCGCCGACCGGCGTGGGGGCGGCCGGCGGGCGTGCCTCTCTAGCTGGCTATGCCAGCGCCTCGGTGATCGCCTGTCCGATGCGGCGCCCGAGGTAGAGGTGGCCGGCTGCGGTCGGGTGGACGTTGTCCGGCGCGGTGTAGATGCCGCGATTGCCGACGCCGACGAAGTTGTCGATATCCACGTACGCCGCTCGGTTGGCAGCCGCTGCTTCGATCAGCGCCGCCTTGACCCGCCCTAGCGCCATCGTCGGCCCAAGTGGTGTCCACGGCCCGAGCGTCACGACGCGGGCAGCCGGCCATGCCGACCGCATCGCTGCTAAGCATGCATCATAGCGCGCGCGCAGGCTGACCAGAGAGGACGCATCCGCGGCGAAGTCGTTGTAGCCCATCGCCGCCACCAGCAGATCGGGTGCCCGAGTAAGGGCGGCGATGCCCTTCGCCACCCGCAAGGCCGGGACATTCGCGCCCCCGCTGTTCCACCCAGCGCCGCCCACACCATCGCTCCACGGATCCATCTGAAGCTGAGCGGCGGCAGCGGCCGCCCAAGCCCGCGCGACCGAGGGTGCGCCGGTGCCCTGGCTGTAGCTGTCGCCGAGAATGGCGATGAGCCCCCGTCGCGCCGAGTCGCCAGGGAACCAGGCGCTGCCGGCAGCATCGAGATACAGGCCACCGAACAGGAGGTTGATCCCGGCCAGCCGATAGTGCCGCGGGCGGCGGGGATCGCCGGTGGCATTCCAGTCGAGCTTCACCAGCCGCCGATCTCCGGTAGCGGGCGTGGCAAAGGCGCCCTCCTGGATGAGCTGCCCGTCGACGAAGAGATCGAACAGCGCATTGTGCTTCAACACGAGCAGTTCGACTTGCGCAGCGTCGCTCATCCACTCCCACTGGATCGGGCGGGTGAAGCCGGTGCCCCCTGCTCCGTCCGAGGCGCCGTAGGTGGAAGGATCGGCCGCTAC
The DNA here is from genome assembly GCF_039522995.1 of Sphingomonas molluscorum. Lineage (NCBI taxonomy): Bacteria > Pseudomonadati > Pseudomonadota > Alphaproteobacteria > Sphingomonadales > Sphingomonadaceae > Sphingomonas > Sphingomonas molluscorum. The sequence goes on from NZ_BAAAEL010000008.1 coordinate 120,267, forward strand.
CGCCACGATCGGGGTGCCGGTCACACGGAAGCAGGCGTCGGTCGCAGTCACCCGGACGGCGGCGGAGATGGTGGTTGCGGCAGCGTCCGTCACGGTGATGAGCGGCGGACTTCCTGCCACGGTGAAGCAGGGGAGCGGGCCAATGGGCATAGCCGCAGCCGCCTGCATCGCGGTTTCGCGCGCGCTGAGTCGGGCGACGGCATACGCGCGCGCACCGATCCCGCGCGCCAGCAGGTCCGCGCTCATTGCGCCACCCGGTAGGTGACCGCGCCGCTGAGCAGCGAGAATTCGACATAATAGCTCGTGCCGGAGACGCTCTCCTCCGCGACCGGCTCATTGGCGTTGGTCGTGAAGACGGCCCACGGTTCGCCGGCAAGCGTCAGCGGATCGAGCGTGGTGCCGCCGTCGACAGATCGCAGCACCCGCACCGTACCGGACCAGCTTCCCGACAGGGTGAGGTGGATGGGCCGATCGAGTTCCGGCACGAACGGCCCGACCCGGCCGGACGCGGATGCGGTCCCGGCCAGCGGGATGGCGGCAGCCGGGGCGCGGGCCAGCCGTACCGGCATCGGATTGGCGGCGTCCACGAACACGGCGTCCGCTCCCGGCTGGCCGAAGGAAAGTCCGACGGCGGGAACGAACGGCGCGGGTACGTCGATGGGGATGGAAGAAGACATGCGGAGCCTCCCGGGATGAATGTCCGCGGCAGGTGTGATCCGGAAGCCGCCATGTAGGAAAGTGAAAACGTACCCTTCTGGTTCGTTACGGCAACCTCGGTCGTGGCTTCAGAGCGTGAGCCGGGTTGCCCGAGAAGAAGGTCCAAGGCGCGAGATCGCGCATCGCCACGCCTCGCGCGCCGAGCACCGCCCCCTCCCCCATCTCCACACCCGGGCCGACGAAGGCCTCGGCTGCGACCCAGGCGTGATCGCCGATCCGGATCGGTCGCAGGCGGAGCGGGAACACGGGATCGACCACGTCATGCGTGCTGGCGCAGAGGCTGGCATCCTGTGAGACGACCGCCGACCGCCCGATGGTGATGCGTCCCTGGTTGTAGCAGCGCACCCGCGGGCCGAGCATCGATCCGTCACCGATTACGAGATTTGCAGGGTGCCAGATCCGGACCGAGCCATAGATGCGCGCACCGCGGCCGATCTCCGCGCCCCAGAGGCGCAACAACATGCAACGCCAGCGATGGAGCGGCGGCGGCGTCCATCGGGCAAGCAACAGCCAGCAGAGTCCCCACCCCACCCGCGACAGCCGATTGCCGAGCGAGAAGCTCGGCCGGTGCCGCTCGGCCGGCTCCAGCGGCTGCGAAGTGCCGGTCCCTCGATCCATCGCCCATTCCCCCGACGCGGACCGCAGCACCCGCCACGGCCGCCCCAGGGGGAGCATAACTACTCCGCCCGCATCTTCTACAGCGATGACGCCTCAGACTGCCCAGGCAGCGACATCCTCCTGCTCGCCGATCAATGCCAGGCCGTGCGCGATGGAGGTCAGTTCGCCGCCACTGGCGATCTTCTCCTCGCCGAACCGCTCGGTGAAGAGCCGCCGGATGCGGGGCGTGAGCGAGGTGCCGCCGGTCAGGAACACACGGTCGATCGCCGTCGGCGGCACGGCGGCCGCTGCCAGGGCAGCGTCGACGGCCGCCTCGATGCGGGCGACGTCGGGCGCGATCCACGCCTCGAACTGCGCGCGCGTGACCTCTGCCTCGATCGACAGCCCGCCGCCGGCGAACCGGAAGCTGGCACTCTCGGCTGCAGAGAGGTCGCGCTTCACGCGGCCGACCGCGTCATAAAGGCGAAAGCCCTGCTCCTCCTCGATCACCGCGATCATGCGCCCGACCGCGTCCGGATCGAGCGCGCTGCGGCGCAGCTTGTCGAGTTCGGCGAGCGTCCGGCGGTTGCGCATCAGCGCGAGCCGCGACCAATCGGCGAAGTCGGTGAAATAGCCGCGCGGGATCTCCAGCACCTTGTCGAACGAGCGATAGCTGCTGCCCTTGCCCAAGAGCGGCAGGACGAGATGGTCGAGAATGCGATAGTCGAAGCGATCGCCGGCGATGCCGACACCGGCATGGCCGAGCGGCTCGCACCGGCGCTCGGCGCCCGGTGCCGCGATGCGGACAACCGAGAAGTCGCTGGTGCCGCCGCCGAAATCGGCGACCAGGATGGTGGCCGGATCCTCGATGCGCGCCGCGTAGCTGAACGCCGCGCCGACCGGTTCGTAGACATAGTGGATCTCCGCCCCCAGCGCGGCGAACATCGCGTCATAGCGGGTGCGCGCCAGGGCTTCGTCGGGCCTATGGCCAGCATATTCCACCGGCCTGCCCACGATGACCCGACCGATGCCGCCAAACGCGCCGCCGGCCCGGGCGGCGAGCTTGTCGAGGAACAGGCGGCCCAGGTCCTCGAAGCGGTAGCGCCGATCGAAGACGGTCGCCTGTTCGAAGGCGCTGCTCGCCGCGACCGACTTGAACGATTGGAGGAAACGGCTGCCCTCCGGATATTCTAGATACTCGGCGATTGCCCAAGGGCCAGCCTCGGACGCGACGCCGCCGGGCACCGCGTCGTCCTGCCAGAAGCAGAGCGCGGATCGGAACACCGCATCCGGGCCATCGGGTGCGTCCAGCAGGACGAGGTCGGCCGCGCCGCCGCGCGCCAACGCCGCAACGGAGTTGGTGGTGCCGAAATCTAGGCCGAGGGCTGTGGGGCGTGCGTGCGACATGGGCGTGCGGCCCTACACGCTTGGCTGGCCGGCTCAAGCCGTTTGACGGTTCCCGGGGCGCACGAAGGGCCGAACGCGCCGGTCAGCAGCAGCGACCGCCGTTGTTGCCGCCATAGCGGGCCTGCTGCCGATCGCGGAAGAACTCCGCCTCGCTCATGGTCGGCCTCTCGGGGTGATGCTGCTCCATGTGCAGGCGATAGGCAGCATAGGAGGGCATACCGACCATCAGGTGGGCCGTTTCCCGCACGCGTGCGACAAGGGCCGCGAGCCGGCTCATTGCGCCGCCTCCACCCGCGCTAGCGTCGGCGGGATCTCGGTCACGCTCGGCCGGGGGATCCGGCGGGCCTGAAGGCAAGTGCGGATGCCGTAGAAGACGATCGAGAAGACCACCGCGAGGAAGATCGCGCAGAGCCCTGCATCGATGCGATCGTTGAACACGATGCGGCGCATCTCCGTGAGGTCCTTGGCAGGCGCCAGCACCTTGCCGCTGGTGAGCGCCTCCCCGTACCGCGCCGCGTGTGCCAGGAACCCGACCTTCGGATCGGCCGAGAAGAGCTTCAACAAGCCCGCGCTGCCCGTGCAGACCAGCAGCCACGCGGCCGGCACCATCGTCACCCAGGCGAAGCGCTGCTGCTTCATGCGGAACAGCACGACCGTCGCCAACACCAGCGCCACGGCGGCAAGCATCTGGTTGGAAATGCCGAACAGCGGCCACAGCGTGTTCACGCCCCCCAGCGGATCGGTGACGCCCTGGTAGAGGAAGAAGCCCCAGGCGGCGACGCACAGCGCGGTCGCGATCACGCCCGGCACGATCGCCGACGCCTCCCGGAAGCGCGGCACGACGAGGCCGATCAGGTCCTGGAGCATGAAGCGGCCCGCGCGCGTGCCCGCGTCGACCGCGGTCAGGATGAACAGCGCCTCGAACAGGATGGCGAAGTGGTACCAGAAGGCCATCATCGCCTTGCCGCCCACGACATGGCTGAAGATGTGCGCCATCGCGACCGCCAGCGTGGGCGCCCCGCCAGAGCGCGAGACGATCGTGGTCTCGCCGACGTCGCTGGCGGTCTGGGCGAGCGTCTCGGCCGTGACCGGGAAGCCCATCGCCGTCACGGCCGTCGCCGCGGAATGGACGTCGGTGCCCAGCACCGCCGCCGGGCTGTTCATCGCGAAGTAGACGCCCGGATCGAGGATCGAGGCACCGACGAGCGCCATGATCGCGACGAAGCTCTCCATCAGCATCGCGCCATAGCCGATGAAGGGCGCGTCGCCCTCGCTGGCGATCAGCTTGGGCGTGGTACCGCTCGCGATCAGCGCGTGGAAGCCGGAGACCGCCCCGCATGCGATGGTGATGAACAGGAACGGGAACAGCGCGCCCGACCAGACCGGGCCGCTGCCGTCGATGAACTGGGTCACCGCCGGCATGCGCAGCGGCGGCGCCATGATCGCGATGCCGATCGCCAGCGCGGCGATCGCGCCGATCTTGAGGAAGGTGGAGAGATAATCGCGGGGCGCCAGCAGCAGCCACACCGGCAGCACGGAGGCTACCGCGCCATAGCCGATCAGGATCCAGCACAGCTCGACCGCCGAGAAGGTGAACAGCGGCCCGAAGGTGGGCGACGCCGCCACCTGCCCGCCATAGACGATCGCGAGGATCAGGCCGACGAAGCCGAGGATCGAGACCTCGCCGATCTTTCCCGGGCGCAGCCAGCGCGTGTAGATGCCCATCAGGATCGCGAGCGGCACCGTGGCCGCCACGGTGAACATGCCCCAAGGGCTGTCGGCGAGCGCGCGCACCACGATGAGCGCCAGCACCGCTAGGATGATCACCATGATCATGAAGGCGCCGAACAGCGCGATGGTGCCGGGTATCGGGCCCATTTCGATGCGGATCAGCTCGCCCAGCGACTTGCCGTCGCGCCGCATCGAGATGAACAGCACCATGAAGTCCTGGACCGCGCCTGCGAGCACGACGCCTGCCAGGATCCACAGGGTGCCGGGGAGATAGCCCATCTGCGCCGCGAGCACTGGACCCACCAGCGGCCCCGCCCCGGCGATCGCCGCAAAATGGTGGCCGAACAGCACGTTGCGATCGGTAGCGACATAGTCGAGCCCGTCCGCGCGCCGGACCGCAGGCGTCGCGCGCGCGGGATCGAGCCTCATCACATGGCGGGCGATGTAGAGCGCGTAGAAGCGATAGGCGATCAGGTAGATCGCGACCGCAGCGACGACGATCCATAGCGCGTTGACCGCCTCACCGCGGGAAAAGGCGACCACGCCGAGCGCGGCCGCCGCCAACAGCGCAAGCGCCGCCCAGCCTGGTTTGGAAATCGCCGTCACCGTGCATCCTCTCTTCGATGCGCCCGCCGCCTCGGCGGCGCGCGACCGCATCGCGCGGATGCGGCATTCCGTCTCGTGGGCCCCCTACCAAAGTCTGGAACGAGGCGACAGGCGCCCCGCTCTTCAGGCGGCGATTTCCGGCGCTTGGGCCGGCGCCTGCGCCCGCTGGAGCGTCAGCACCGCGCGCGCTCCCTTCCCCCAGCCCTCGCTCTCCAGCCGAAGCGCACCGCCCATCGCCATCATCGACGTCGCGCACCAGTGCAGCCCGAGCCCGCCGGACCGGTTCTTGCGGGTCGAGAAGCCGCGCTGGAACAACGCCGGTGCATCCCCGGGGTCGAAGCCCTCGCCATTGTCGCGGATCACCACCTCCACGCGCCCCTCTCGTTCGGTGATGGAGACGCGGATGCTGGCGCCGGGCGTTCCTGCGGCTGCGATCGACTCCGCCGCATTGGAGAAGAGGTTTCCGATGACCTGGCTCAGGATTACGCGGTTCGCGCGCACCAGGCAGGACTTGGAGGGAAACACGGTGGCGATGGACAACTCGCGCGAATAGCGCGCGATCGCGCCGTTGCGGGCGATCAACTGGGTGACGTCGCAGACCTCCAGCGGGAGCCGATCCTGATCCCGTTGGGAGCGGCTGCCGATGATCTCCAGCACGTTCTGCAGCGCGTCGCGCCCCATTTCGAGCTGGGAGAGCCGCTCCGCGCGCGCGCTCCGCTCGGCGTCGAGCGCAGCGCGCAGGAACGCGGCGAGCTTCACCTGGCGCTCGGGGTCAATCCCCGGCTCGCCGAGCTCGTTCAGCGCGCGGTCGATCGTGGCCGGCTCGATGGGCAGCGCGTGGGTGAGCCCCTTCGACAGGATGGTGCTGATCGGGTTCAGCGCGTTGCGGACATTGTGCATCGCGGCCTCCGCACTTTCGGTCCGGCCGAGGCGGAAGGACTGCACTTCCAGCTGCTCGCGGAGGCTGGCAAGTTGGCCGAGCATCGCATTGAAGCTGGCCACGAGCGAGCCGATTTCATCCCGGGTGACCGGATCCGGGAGCGCCGCCATCGAGCCGGAGTCGCCGATCTGGTGCATGTGCCGCTCGACCGAATGCAGCCGTTGCAGCACCAGCCGGTGGAAGATGCGCCGCAGCATGATCAGGAGCAGGAGCATCAGCGCGGTGACACCCGCTGCGGCGTACATCAGCAGCTTGCTGCCGAGCCCCCAGAGGTTCCGATCGATGGAGAAGGCAACGCCCGCGACGGGGCGGCCGTCCCAGCCGGGGACCGGCACGCGAAGGTCGAGACCGTCGCGGTACCGGTCCACCCGCGGAGTGGCGGCACCCATCGGCACGAGCCGGACCGCTCGATGGAGGCGCTGCTGGATCTGGGCGCGATGGACGGGCTCGGCAACCGCGACATAGGTGGGGACGGCAGCTTCGGGCGCGAGCACGCGCGCGACGCCGACGGCACTCAGCGTGCCGCCGTTCCAGACGAAAAAGCTGCCCGCGTCCCCCCCGGACAGTGCTGTAATCAGATCGATGCCGCGCAAGGCCTCGGCCGTACGCTGGGCGTCGAGGGGATCATCCGGCACGAGCAGCCGGGCACGCCGGCTTTCCTCCACCAGCCGCACTGCCAGTTTCTGGGCGCCACCGGTCTCACCGACCGTGCGCGCAGCCGCCTCGACCTGCAGGCGCAGCGTGTCGAGCACGGCGGCGGCGCGCTCCGTCTCGCGCTGGATCGCCTGATCCTCCAACTGGCGAAAGCCGGGGGTGAGCACCAGCGTCAGCATCAGGGCGATGCCGAGCGTCCCCGCAACACCGATGCCGGTGAGGATCCACACGAGCTTGCCGGACAGGGACGTCGGGCCCGCCCTACGCAGGTGGCGGCGCCAGCCCTGACGCGCGCGCCGGCGCCGCGGCATCAGCCGGTAGTGCCGGTACCCGGCACCTGCGCATCGGGTGCGCAGGGGGTCTGCGGTTCGAGTACACTGCCGCCATGGGCAAGCCGCACGGCATCATCGGCGACCAGCGGCGGAGAGAGGTAATAGCCCTGAACCTGAGAACAGCCTGCCAGGCGCAGCGCCTGGAGCTGCGTCTCGTTCTCGACGCCCTCCGCCACGACCTCCAGGCCCAGCGCACGGCCCAGGTGGATGATCGAGTGCACGATCGCGGCGGACTCGCGCTCCCGTCCCATGCCGTCCACGAAGCTGCTGTCGATCTTCAGCGTATCGAGCGCGAAGGTGCGGATGTTGTACAGGCTGGAATAACCGGTGCCGAAGTCGTCGATCGCGACGCGGAAGCCCATCTGCCGCAACCGGTAGAGGGTGTCGGCGGCACGTTCGGCGTTTTCGGCAAGTGCCGTCTCGGTGATCTCGATCTGCAACTGGTTCGGGGAAACGCCGGCCCGCTGGACCTGCGCCACCAGTTGCGCAACGAAGTTCTGCCGGCGGAACTGGCGCGGGGAGAAGTTCACCGAAACGAACTGTCCGGGCCAGCGCTTCGCCGCCTCCAGCGCCTCCTCCACGACCCAGTCGCCGAGGTCGTGGATCAGGCCGCTCTCCTCGGCCACCGGGATGAACATACCCGGAGAAATCATGCCATGTTCGGGGCTACACCAGCGGAGCAACGCCTCGAACGCGACCACTTCCAATCCGCCGCGCGCAAAGATCGGCTGGTAGACGAGCGACAATTCGCCGTTAGCCATCGCTTGGCCGAGCCCGGTCTCGATCTGGCGGCGGAAGCGGACCGACTCGTCCATGCTCTCATCGAACACCCGGACCAGGTTCCGCCCTGCGCGCTTCGCCTCGTTCAGCGCCAGGTCTGCACGGCGCATGATGTCGACCGAGTCGCGCTCATGATCCGCGTCGGCCACCACGAGGCCGATCGAAGCGGTGTTCTGCACCGACTGGCCGAAGATGCTGAGCGTCCCCGAGCAGGCGCGCAGCAGCCGCTCGCAGCGCATCACCGCCTCGTCCTCGCCGGACACGGACATCATCAACCCGAACTCGTCGCCCGCGAGCCGGGCAACCAAGCCCTCCTCGCCGATCTGCTCGGAAAGGAAGTTGCAGACGGTGCGGATCACTTCATCGCCGGCGAAATGGCCGAAGGTGTCGTTGATCGTCTTGAACCGGTCGATGTCGAGCATCGCCACGGCGAAGCAACCCGGCACATGCACGCGTTCGCTGAGCGCGCGCAGGAAGGCGAGCCGGTTGGGCGCTTCGGTCAGGGGATCGTGGCTGGCGATATGGGCCGCCTTGCTCTCGTTCGCGGCGAGTTCCCGTGCCTGTTCCTCGAGTTGCGCGACCTTTTCCGCCAAGGCCGCGCGGGTAGCCGCGAGCTCGCGGTCCAGTTGCCAGCGGTGCGCAAGCGCGGTTGCGGTCTGCACCACCTCGACCGCCTCGAACGGCTTGGCGATGTAGAAGATCTTGTCCGCCGGGCCGGCGGCGCGGAAAATCTCGGCCGGCGCGAAGTCCGAGAAGCCGGTGACGATCACCAGGTTCACGTCCGGATCGATGGCGCGGATTCGCTGCGCAGTTTCCTTGCCGTCGATGCCGGGCGGCATGCGGACGTCGATGAACGCCACGGCGAACGGCCGGCCGGCGTGAACGGCTTCTTCGACCGCAGCGACTGCCTCCAGGCCCTGGGAAACATGCACGAGTTCCAGTTCCGCAGCTGGCTCTAGAGGCACAGCCCCGGCGTCACCTTCCTCGAAGAGCGCGGCGGCCATGGCCGACAGAGAGCGCTCGCCCTCCGGCCTGCGGAACGCATGCCGGTAGGATTCGTGCATCGCCGGTTCGTCGTCTACAATCAGTACCCGCACCGCGGCCCGACTCCCTCACCAAATGGACGGAAGCTTAACGGGCGGCGCGTTACAGCGAGGTAAACGTCGCGCCGGATTGGTTTTTTTCTGCGGCGGCCGCCTCAAAGCTATTCGACGGTGACGGACTTGGCGAGGTTGCGCGGCTGGTCGACGTCCGTCCCCCTCGCGACTGCGACGTGATAGGCGAGCAGCTGGACGGGCACCGAGTAGACGAGCGGTGCGATCAGCGGATGGACCTTCGGCATCTCGATGGTCGCGACCGCATCCTCGCCGGCCAGCGCCAGACCGTCCGCGTCCGAGATCAGCACCACTTGGGCACCGCGGGCCTGGGCCTCCTGCATGTTGGACACCGTCTTCTCGAACAGCGGTCCCGACGGCGCGAGCACGATCAGCGGCACATGCTCGTCGATCAGCGCGATCGGGCCATGCTTCATCTCGCCGGAGGCATAGCCTTCGGCGTGGATGTAGCTGATTTCCTTGAGCTTGAGCGCGCCTTCCAGGGCGAGCGGATAATCCGGCCCGCGACCGAGGTAGAGGACGTCGCGTGCTCCCGCGATGGTGCCTGCCATCCGCTGGATCTCGGAGTCGTGGCCGAGCGCGGCATTAATCGCCGCGGGCGCCTCGACCAGATGGCGGACGATCTCCCGCTCTTCCTCCGGCGTCAGCTTGCCCTTGGCACAGGCGAGGTTGACCGCGAGCGCCGCCATCACCGAGAGCTGGCAGGTAAATGCCTTGGTGGAGGCGACGCCGATCTCTGGCCCGGCGTGGGTCGACAGCAGCAGGTCGACCTCGCGCGCCATGGAACTCGTCGGCACGTTGATGATGCCCGCGGTGGTGACGCCGTTCGCCTTCATGTGGCGCAGCGCCGCCAGCGTGTCTGCGGTCTCGCCGGACTGGGAGACGACTACGCCCAGCGTGTTCGGCAGCAAGACCGGATCGCGGTAGCGAAATTCGGACGCCACATCGACCTCGACGGGCAGGCGCGCGAACTTCTCGATCCAGTATTTGCCGATCATGCCGACGTAGGAGGCGGTGCCGCAGGCGACGATCGCGACCCGCTCGACGCTGGACAGGTCAAAGTCCATGTCCGGCAGCGCGACCTTTTCCTCGACCGGGCGGAGGTACGACCGCAGCGTCTGGGCGACGACCACCGGCTGCTCGTAGATTTCCTTGAGCATGAAGTGGCGATGGTTGCCCTTGTCGATCAGCGCGCCGGTGACGCCGCTGATCGTGATCGGCCGCTCCACCGGGTTGTTGTCCTTGTCGTAAACCTGCGCGCCCTCGCGGGTCAGGACCACCCAGTCGCCCTCTTCCAGATAGGAGATGCGCTGGGTGAGCGGGGCCAGCGCGAGCGCGTCCGAGCCGAGATAGGTCTCGCCGTCGCCATAACCGACCACCAGCGGCGACCCGAGGCGGGCGCCGATCAGCAGGTCCGGGAACTGCCGGAACAGGATCGCGAGGGCAAAGGCGCCGTGGAGCTGGGGCAGCACCGCCTTGACCGCGTCCTGCGGGCTATCGCCGGCCTCGATCCGCTCGCTCACCAGATGGGCGACGACCTCACTGTCGGTCTGGCTGTGGAACTCGCGCCCGCGGGCGATCAGCGCATCGCGAAGCGGCTTGAAATTTTCGATGATGCCGTTGTGGACCAGCGCCACCTCGTCGGTGGCATGGGGATGCGCATTGGCCGTGGTCGGCGCGCCATGGGTCGCCCAGCGGGTATGGGCGATGCCGGTGGCGCCGGGGAGCGGCGCGTCGCGCACTTCGCGGATCAGGTTGGCGAGCTTGCCCTCGGCGCGACGGCGATCGAGCCCGCCGTCGTGGACGGTGCAGACCCCGGCCGAGTCATAGCCGCGATACTCGAGCCGCCGCAGCCCGTCGACCAGGCTGTCCACGACGTCGCCGCCGCCGATGATACCCACAATTCCGCACATGCTATCGCTTCCCCGCGGCCTTCAGTGCCGCCATCTTTTCTCGGAACCGTGCGGCCCAGCCGGACCGCACCTGCTGGCTTCCCCGCGCCACCGCCAGCGCATCCGGCTCCACGTCGCGGGTGATGACCGACCCCGCCGCTACGATTGCCCCGGCACCGATCGTGACCGGCGCCACCAGCGCGCTGTTGGAGCCGACGAACGCCCCCTCCCCGATCCGCGTGCGGTTCTTGAGAAAGCCGTTGTAGTTGCAGGTGATCGTGCCCGCACCGATGTTCGCGCCCGCGCCGACCTCCGCATCGCCCAGATAGGTCAGGTGATTGGCCTTGGCACCGCGGCCGAGCACCGCATTCTTCATTTCGACAAAGTTGCCGACCTTCGCCTCCGGCTCCAGGACCGCACCGGGCCGCAGCCGCGCATAGGGGCCGATCTCGGCGCCCTCACCGACGGTCGCGCCCTCCAGATGGCTGAACGCTCGGATCGTCACCCCGTCGGCGATGCGGACGCCGGGGCCGAACACGACATTCGGCTCGATCACGACGTCTCGGCCGATCTGCGTGTCGTGCGCGAACCAGACGGTTTCCGGCGCGGCCAGCGTTGCCCCCTCCGCCATCGCGCGCGCACGGCGCGTCGCCTGCCACGCAGCCTCGATCCCGGCGAGCTCGGCGCGACTGTTGACGCCTGCCACCTCTGCCGCATCGGTCTCGATCACGGCCGAGGGACGCCCGTCGGCAGCGGCCAGCATGACGACATCGGGCAGGTAATATTCGCCGGCGGCATTGTCGTTGCCCACGCGCGCGAGCAGCGCGAATAGATCCGACGAGCGCACCGCCATCAGGCCCGAATTGCACAGGGTCTGCGCGCGCTCCTCGGCCGTCGCGTCCTTGAACTCGACCATCTTCACGATGCGGTCGCCCTCGGCGAGGATCCGGCCGTAGGCGCCCGGATCTGCGGGACGGAAGCCGAGCACGACCGTCGCGGGCGCGTCTTCCCCGTGCAGCCGGTCCAGCATCCGCCGCATGGTAGCGGTCGAGACCAGCGGTACGTCGCCGTAGAGGACCATCACGTCGCCATCGAAGCCGTCGAGCGCAGCCTCCGCCTGGGCGACCGCGTGGCCGGTGCCGAGCTGTTGCGCCTGGTGCGCGGTGGCGATGCCGAGCGGAGCGACGGCGGCCTCGACCTGCTGGCGGCCGGCGCCCACTACCACGACGGTGCGATCCGGCGCCAGCGCGGCGACGCTGTCGACGAGGTGCAGCAGCATGGGGCGGCCGGCAACGGGGTGGAGCACCTTGTGCAGGTCGGACTGCATGCGGGTACCCTTGCCGGCGGCAAGGATGATCGCGGCGATGGGTCGAGGGGTCATGAACGTCTCCGAGGCATCTGCGCCCTGCCACGCCGATCTTGCCTTTGCCAGTGCCTTGCCCGCATGAGCCCAGTCATGACGGCTTTCCCTTTCGACATCGTCGGCTTCGACCTAGACGGCACGCTGGTGGACACCAGCGGCGATCTTGCCAATGCGCTCAACCATGCGCTTGCCGACGCCGGCCGCCCCCTGCTGGCGCGCGACGCGGTGCGCACCATGATCGGCGGCGGCGCGCGACATATGTTGATGCAGGGGATGGCGAGCACCGGCGGCTGTTCCGAAATGGAACTCGACCGGCTCTACCGCCTGCTGCTCGACCATTATGAGAGCCATATCGCGGTAGAGAGCGCGCCTTTTCCGGGCGCGATGGAGGCGATCGACGTGCTGGAGGCGCGCGGCGTCAAGGTGGCGGTCGTCACCAACAAGCTGGAGACGCTCGCGGAACAGCTGCTGCGCGAACTCGGCATTCGCGATCGCTTCGCCTGCCTGATCGGGGGCGACACCATGGGCATGGGCTTCGGCAAGCCGCACCGCGCGCCGATCGACGAGATGATCCGGCGCTGCGGCGGCGGGCGCGCCGCGTTCGTCGGGGATTCGATCTACGACACGGGCGCCGCACGCAACGCCGGCATCCCCTCCGTCGCATGCAGCTTCGGCTTCCTGATGCAGCCGGTCGAGGAGCTGGAGGCGGACGCGGTGATCGACGGGTACGACGAATTGCTGCCGGTGCTGGAGCGGCTGGGCACGGTTGCGCGTTGAGCCGCCCATGAGCAATTCCACCCGCCCCGCCGCCCTGGTCACCGGCGCCTCCGCCGGCATCGGCAAGAGCTTCGCCACCCACCTCGCCCGCACCGGCCACGACCTGGTGCTGGTCGCCCGCCGCGCCGATCGGCTGGAGGCGCTCGCGGAGGAACTCTGCAAGGCGCACGACATCGTGGTCGAGGTGCTGCCTGCCGACCTGGAGACGCCGGAAGGCGTCGCCGCAGTCGAAGCACGGCTGGCGGAAGGCGATCCGATCGACCTGTTCGTCAACAACGCCGGCTTCGCCGCGCGGGGCGCGGTCGGGGGCCTCGATGCTGCCGCCCTGGAGTCGATGATCCAGGTGAACGTGCTTGCCTTCGCGCGGCTCGCCAACGCGGCGGCGGCGCGGATGCGGGCGGAGGGCCGCGGCACCATCATCAACGTCGGCTCGGGCACGCTGTTCATGCAGTTCGCCGGCAACGCCGGCTATGGCGCGACCAAGGCGTTCGTCGCCTATTTCACCCGCACCATGCAGCTGGACCTGGCCGACAGCGGTGTCCGGGTGCAGCTGCTGATCCCCGGCGTGATCGCGACCGAGTTCCACGCGGTGGCGGGCAATGCGATCGAGAACTTCCCGCCGGAGCGCGTGATGCAGGCGGACGACCTGGTGGTCGCGTCGCTGCGCGCGCTGGAGATGGAAGAGCCGGTGTGCATCCCCTCCCTGCCCGACATTCGCGACTGGGAAGCCTATATGGCTGCGGAGGCGAAGATCGCTCCCAACAGTTCGCGCGACCGCACCGCCGATCGCTATCACTGAGGCGATAGGTGGCCAGCCGGGAGCATCGCTACGCCGTGGCGGTCGAATGGACCGGCAACACCGGGTCGGGCACCGGGAGCTATGCCGACTATAGCCGGGATCACCTGCTGACCACGCCCGGCAAGCCCGACATCGCGGGATCGTCCGATCCCGATTTCCGCGGCGATCCGGGTCGCTGGAATCCCGAGGAGATGCTGGTCGGCGCGCTCGCCGCGTGTCACCAGCTGTGGTACCTCCACCTCTGCGCAAGCGCGGGCATTCGCGTGCTCGCCTATCGCGATGCGGCGACCGGCGTGATGGCGGAGAATGCCGATGGCTCCGGGCAGTTCGCGCAGGTGACGCTGCGGCCGGAAGTCACCATTGGCGCGGACGCCAATGTCCAGCATGCCCGCGCGCTGCACGAGGAAGCCGCTCGGCTATGCTTCCTCGCGCGTTCGGTCCGGTTCCCGATCAAGCACGAGCCGGTGATCGTCACGGAATGATGGTCAGGGCGTGACCCGATGTCCCTTGCGCCACTTGGTCCACAGGTGGCGGGCGAGCATCCCCGGCGGCATGCGCAGCAGGTGCGAGCGAAGGTAGAAGGCGGTGCGCGTCGCCCTGGCGGTCGGTCGCCCCCACCCGTCGCGCGCGAGCAGGCGGCGAACGTAGAGGCGATCGGTCGCGCTCAGTCGCGCCCCTTCCCCGTACAGCGCCTCCCGCAAGCGCAATGCCCGTTCCAGATGCGTCGCGATCTGGTGCAGCGATGCGCGCGCGCGCAGCCGCGCCAGCGCCTCGGGCGCTTCGAAGGCGTCGAGCAGGCAGTGAATATCCCAGAGGTTCCGAACCCCGCCGGCAAGATCGCCGTCGGCGAACAGGTGCGCGACGGCGTGGCAGACCATGTCTTCGGCCGACAGCACGCTCAGGCCGTTTGCGAGCGGCACGCTGCCTGCCAGCAACGCGTCTGCGTCGGGGGTTCGGCGCGCCGTCAGGGGGAGGATCGTGTGATGCACGTCGATCATCCGGTCGCGCTCGCGGTGGATCAGCGGCGGCAGCTCGTGCATCCAGCGCCGGTAATAGGCGTCATCATAGGCGTCGGGCTTCACCCACTCCCAGCCGGCCACCAGCAGCGCCGCCTCGACCGCAGCGAGCGCGTCGCGGGGCACCAGGATATCGAGGTCGCCGATACTCCGCCCCTGCCCCGCCGAAAGGCCGGCGGCCACATAGGCGGTCCCCTTCAACAGCACGACGGGGATGCCGAGCGGCAGCAGCGCCTGTGCCGCCATCTCCGCCTCCCACAGCGCAAGCGTGCGGCCTTGCTCGGCTGTGGCGCGGGCGTCCGCCAGGATCCGCTCGACGGTAGCCGGCATGGGAAGCCCATGCAGCCGGTGGGCGAGCGTGCCGAGGATCTGTTCCGCGCGCGCCGCGGCGATGAGGCCGGTCCAGCCGGCGGCGTCCAGCTCGCGGGTCGTGGCGGGATCGCGGAGGGCCCGGACCAGCGTGGCGCCGCTCACGCGGCCTCTTCCCACAACCGCTCCACCATGGCCAGGGCAGTCTCGGTGTTCGGATAGTCGATGGCCTGCACGGGCACCGTTGCGACGAGACGGGCGAGCGCGTTGAAGCCCCGCTCTCCGAGCGCGACATAGTTGGTCGACGCCTGGGTCAGCCGCACGAAGGTCTCGGCAGGCGCCACCGGCCGCACGTCGGGCGCATGGCCGAAGCTTGGAAAGAGGATCGCCACCGGTTGTGCGGGCACGTCCATCGCCGCGACCGATGCGGCATCCGGCTTCAGGTGGCGGATGTCGCCCTTGGGGGTGTCCGGCTGGAGCGGGCCGAACCTGCCCGCCGGCAGCGCCTGTTCGACGACACCGATCGCCTGGTTCTTGAGGCTCACCAGCCTCGGGAAGCCGTGCACCAGCCCGGTGGCGGGATCGAGCAGCGCGAACTCGTCGCCCATCAGCCGCCAGCCGCGCGCCATCAGCAGCGCCGCCAGCGTCGACTTGCCCGCGCCCGAGACGCCGGTCATCAGCAGCGCCCGACCGTCGCGCTCGACTGTCGCGGCATGCAGCAGGAGGTAGCGGCGCTGGCCGAGCGCCATCTGCAGGTTCATGCCCATTTCCGCCGCGAGCAGCCCGAGCGGCAGCGGCAAGGGCGCGGCGTCGGGCAGGACATAGTCACCGCCGATCGTGATCGAGGGCCGCACCCACCGCCGCCAGCGGCGCGCGGCGAACAGGCGAACGGAGAAATCGGGTATGCCGTCGTGCGGCTTGGGATGACCGTCGTACAGCGCGGCCAGCGTCTCGATGGGTTCGCGCCAGTCGGCACCGACCCGAAAGCCGACTGGGCCGATCCGCAGCTGGAAGGCGTGCCTCACCCGCGCTGCACCAAGCCGAGGCCGACCAGTTCGGCGACGCGAGCGCCCAAAGCCTCCGCGTCCGGATCGGCAAGGTCGTAGCGCGCCGCCAGCCGGACGAGCAGATCCTCGATCGAGGCGGGTGCTTGGGCCAGGGCGGCCAGGATCTCCGGCACGGGAGACGCGACCAGATGGGTCTGGCCGGAAGCGCGATGATAGATCGCCGTGAGTTCGTCGAGCGGCACGATGCGCAGCACGCCCGCCGGGGGCGCGCGGAACCGCACCGGGCCGTCGCCTGCCTCCGCCTCCATGCGGGTGGACGCCGCGGGGCCGTTCAGCCGCGCGGCATCTGCAGGGAAGCGAAGCAGGTGAACCCGCTCGTTCCCGACTGCAGGCGGCGGATGTAGTTGGTGTAGGCGCGCGACTGGTCGGTCGTGGTGCCCGGCAGGTTGATGCCGTTGTTGAGCGCGCGCTTCACGTCCGCCGCCTTGAACGGCCGGCGGGCGGCCGGATAGGCACCGCGGGTGCCCGGCGGCACCAGGTCGCCGTTGGGTGCGACATAGCTGCCCGCGCGGCCGGGATCGGGCACCGGGATCTCGCACAGCGACACTGACGCGGCGGTGTTCGCCAGCGCCGGGCGGATCGACACCACCGCAGAGGCGCCTGCCGCCCCCAGCAGCAGCGTGCGTCGGCCCATGCCGGAGCGGGCGCCATGGCCCTCGGGTGTCTGCTCGTCGCTCACGAGGGCCTGTGTGTTGGAAGCGAGGCGAATGCGCAATCCCCAAGCACGGGGTCGCCTCGGGATACGCCGTATCGCGGCGGGACGTTTCCGCTGGCCTCCGGCTGGCCTATAGGGCGCCCATGGCCATCGGTTCAGGGATTCGCACGCTCGTCGCCGCGGGGGTCGCGATTGGCGGTGCCGCGGCCGGTTTCCTGCTGGGCGCCGACATCAATGCGGTCGTCGTAGCCGCGGTCGCAGGGCTCGCCGCCGTCCTGATCGCGGCATCGGGCGAGGCGCCCGAAAGCGTGCCGCGGCCTCCCACCCGCCCGCGCCCAGAGCAACCGAGCGTCCAGGCGCTGATCGACGCGCTGGCGGGCCCGGTGCTGGTGACGGCGGGCACGCGCGTGGCTTGTGCGAACGAGGCGGCACGCACGCTGCTGGGCGCCCATATCGTCGGGCAGGACGTCCGCATCGCGATCCGCCACCCTGCTGCTGCCGAGCGGCTGATCGCGGACCCGGCGGAAGACGCCGGCAGCACCACGCACCTGGTCGGCATCGGCACGCGCGAGCAGCGCTGGGAGATGCGGGTGCGGCCCTTGGGCGACGAGCGGCGCCTGGTGCAACTCGTCGACGAAACCCAGCTTTATGCCGCCGAGCGGATGCGCGTCGATTTCGTGGCGAACGCCAGCCACGAACTGCGCACCCCCCTCGCCTCGCTGCGCGGCTTTGCCGAGACGCTGCGTGAGGAAGCGGGCGAGGACCCGCAGCTGCGCAACCGCTTCCTCGGCATCATGCTCGACGAAACCCGGCGCATGCAGCGGCTGATCGACGAACTGATCTCGCTGTCGCGGATCGAGGCGGGCAAGTTCCGTGCGCCGGATACGACGGTCGCACTCGACGGGCTGGTACGGGAGGTTCGCGGCGCGCTGGTGGACCTGCACGGCGGCCGGGGTGCCGACCTGGTGCTGGAGGTGGCGGAGGTGCCGGCGGTGAAGGGCGACCGCGCCCAGCTGTCGCAGCTGATCCACAACCTCGTCGGCAATGCCATGGCATATGGGCGCCCGGGTACGCCGGTGCGCGTGGAGCTGGAGTCGATGGAGGACATGGTCCGGCTGCGCGTGATGGACCAAGGCGAAGGCATCCCCGCCAAGCACCTGCCCCGCCTGACGGAACGCTTCTACCGCGTCGATGCGGGCCGAAGCCGTTCCGTCGGCGGCACTGGACTTGGCCTTTCCATCGTGCGCCACATCGTCGAGCGGCATCGCGGGCGGCTCGACATCGAAAGCACAGTGGGCGTCGGAACGACGGTCACCGTGATTTTGCCGAGGGCGGATGACGGCGCAGTGTCATAAAAGCGCAACCAACGTACGGAAGGGCGGCAGCAACGGACGGCCGAGTCCCTCGCCCGCTGTGGAGATGACGACGATGATCCGCCGTATCGCGATTGCCACCGCTGCGCTGCTCGCGCTCGCGGCGTGCGATCGCAACGTTTCGCGCGACCAGATACGGGTGGTCGGCTCCTCGACCGTATTCCCGTTCACCACTGCCGTTGCCGAGGCGATGATCAACGCCAATCCCGCGCTGCGCGCACCGGTGATCGAGTCGACGGGCACCGGGGCCGGCGTGAAGCTGTTCTGCGCGGGCGTCGGCCCGCAGCATCCCGACATCCTCAACGCCTCGCGCCGCATCAAGAAGTCGGAGATGCAGGGCTGCATCGCCAATGGCGTGAAAGAGGTGATGGAGGTCCAGGTCGGCGTCGACGGGGTGGTGCTGGCAGAGGCGAACAACGGCCCCAAGCTCCAGCTCAACGACCGCGACGTGTATCTGGCGCTCGCCGCCAATCCGCTGGGCAAGCCGCAGAAGGCCCGCTTCTGGAGCGACGTGAACCCGTCGCTGCCGCACCTGCCGATCCAGGTGTTCGGCCCGCCCTCCACCAGCGGCACGCGCGATGCCCTGGTCGAGCTGGTGATGGTTCCCGCCTGCGAGGCCGGTCTGCCCGAGGCGAAGGCGCTCAAGGAAAGCAACAAGGAACGCTACGAAGACGTCTGCACGCGCATTCGCGACGACGCCGCGTACGTCGACAAGGGCGAGAACGACAATCTGATCGTGCAGAACCTCTCGACCAACCCCAATGCGATCGGCGTGTTCGGCTTCAGCTATCTGGAGGAAAACCGCAGCCGCCTGCATGGGGTGCCGCTCGACGGCGTCACGCCGACCTACCAGACGATCTCGGACGGCAGCTATCCCGGCGCGCGTCCCTTGTTCATCTATGTGAAGAAGGCGCACCTGCGCGCGGTCCCCGGCATGGCCGACTTCCTGACGCGCTATGCCGACTCCTGGAACCCCGACGGTCCGCTCACCCGGCGCGGCATGATCGCCGCTCCGGACGCGGTCCGGTCCGCTTCCCGCGCGACGGTCGCGCAGAGCACGCCCCTCGATCCCACGACGTTGCATTGATCCGCCCATGAGCAGCTTTGCCCTTTTCTTCCTGCTGATCGGCCTGGCGCTGATCGGCTGGATCGTCGCCCGCGCGCGCGCCGGCAGCTTCGCGCGGCTTGGTGCCGGGCGCGTCCACTCGCTGCCCAGCCAGCACGGCTGGTACATGGCGATGTGGGTCGCGATCCCCGCGCTGCTGTTCCTCGCCGTCTGGTCCGCGGTCGCCCCGCAGCTGGCGCAGGAGGCCGTGCTGGCGAGCCCGGCCGCGGCCACCCTTCCCACCGACGGTTTCGAGCGTGCGGCGGTGCTGGCGGAGGCACGCGCGCTCGCCAACGGCACCGCCTATGGCGCGTTCAACCCCGCTTCGGAGCCGCTGGCACCGGTCTTCGCGACGGCGCAGGCGCGCTATCGCTGGATCGGGACGGCGGTGGCGCTGCTGCTCGCCTTTGCCGGTGCGGCCTTTGCCTTCACGCGGATCCGCCCGGAATTCCGCGCACGCACCCGCGTCGAGCGCGCGGTCATGCTGCTGCTGCTCGGCGCCTCGCTGATCGCGATCCTGACCACGCTCGGCATCTTCCTGTCGCTGCTGTTCGAGAGCGGACGGTTCTTCTCGATCGTGCCGATCACCGACTTCCTGTTCGGCACGCGCTGGAGCCCGCAGGTGATCCGCGCGAGCGACCCCGGCGAGACGCTGGGTGCGGTGCCGCTGTTCTGGGGTACCTTCTTCATCGGCGCCGTGATCGCGATGCTGGTCGCGATCCCGTTCGGGCTGATGAGCGCGATCTACCTCACCCAGTATGCCCGACCGACGACCCGGCGCTGGATGAAGCCGATCCTGGAAATCCTCGCCGGCATTCCGACCGTGGTCTACGGCTATTTCGCAGCCCTGACGGTGGGGCCCGCGATCCGGGATCTCGCGGTGATGCTGGGCATGCCCTATGCCAGCTCCGAAAGCGCGCTTTCGGCAGGGCTGGTGATGGGGGTGATGATCATCCCGTTCGTATCGTCGATGGCCGACGACTCGATCGCGGCGGTTCCCCGCTCGATGCGCGACGGCAGCCTGGCGATGGGCGCCACCACGTCCGAGACGATCCGCCGCGTGCTGCTCCCCGCGGCGCTGCCGGGCGTGGTCGCCGGCGTGCTGCTCGCCGTCAGCCGGGCGATCGGCGAGACCATGATCGTGGTGATGGCCGCCTCCGGCGCCGCCACCATCACGCTCAACCCGTTCGAGAGCACCACCACCGTCACCAAGCAGATCGTCGACCTGCTGACCGGCGAGGCGGAGTTCGACAGCCCCAAGACCCTCGCCGCCTTCGCCCTGGGCCTGACGCTGTTCGTCGTCACCCTGCTCCTCAACATCGTCGCGCTGCGCGTCGTGAAGCGCTATCGGGAAGCCTATGAATAGCCCCCTCGTCGCGGGCGTCCCCGCCGCTGGCCACGAGCCGGCCGAGCGCCGCCCGACGGACTGGAATACGCAGTCGATGCAGCGGCGCATCCGTCGCCGCTACGCTGCCGAGCGTCGCTTCCGGCTGATGGGGCTGCTGGCGGTGTTGCTGTCCGCCGGCTTCCTCGCCTTCCTGCTGGTGTCGATGCTGACCGCCGGCATCGGCGGCTTCCAGCGGGTGCAGGTTGCCCTGCCCATCGACTTCCCGGCAGCGCAGCTGGAAGTGGCTCCGGCCCAGCTCGCAACCGCGGGCGCCGACCTGGCGCTGTCCGGCGCAGGCCTGGAAGGGGTGACCGGCCTCGCCGCGGTGAAGGCCTTTGGCGAGGACCAGCCGGTCATCGCCGAAAGCGCTTGGCTGACGGTGCGGGATGCGATCAAGGCCGACCCGACCCTGCTGACGCGCCGCGCGGCGCTCTACGTGCCCGCGGCCCCCGGGATCGAGGAAGCGTATAAGGCGTCCGGCGAGCCTGCTGCCGAGCAGATGGTCCAGCGCCTGAAGACAGCCGGTGCGATCCGAAGCGGCTTCAACTGGGGCTTCCTGACGGGAGCCGATTCCACCGATCCGACCGCGGTCGGCATCTGGGGTGCGCTCAAGGGCTCGCTGCTCACCATGGCGATCACGCTGCTGATCGCCTTCCCAGTGGGCGTGCTCTCCGCGCTCTACCTGGAGGAATATGCGCCCAAGAACCGCTGGACCGACCTGATCGAGGTGTCGATCAACAATCTGGCGGCAGTGCCCTCGATCATCTTCGGCCTGCTGGGGCTGGCGCTGTTCCTCGGCACCTTCAACCTGCCGCGCTCGGCGCCGATCGTCGGCGGCCTGACGCTCGCGCTGATGATAATGCCGGTCATCGTGATCGCCGGGCGCAACGCCATCAAGGCGGTGCCGCCCTCGATCCGCGACGCGGCGCTGGGTGTCGGCGCAAGCCCGGTGCAGGTGGTGTTCCACCATGTCCTGCCGCTGGCGCTGCCGGGCATTCTGACCGGCACGATCATCGGCATGGCGCGCGCGCTCGGCGAAACCGCGCCGCTGCTGATGATCGGCATGCGCGCCTTCATCGTTCAGGCGCCGGACGGCCTGAGCGCCCCGGCGACCGTGCTGCCGGTGCAGATCTTCCTCTGGTCCGACCAGGTCAGCCGCGGCTTCATCGAGAAGACGTCGGCGGCAATCCTGGTGCTGCTGGCGTTCCTCCTCGCGATGAACGCCTTTGCCATCTACCTCCGCAACCGTTTCGAGACCCGCTGGTGAACCATAGCTCCACATCCGACACCGCAGCGCCGAAGATGTCGGCGCGCGACGTCAACGTCTTCTACGGCGACAAGCAGGCGATCAAGGACGTGTCGATCGAAGTCGACATGGACCGAGTGACCGCGTTCATCGGCCCCTCGGGCTGCGGCAAGTCGACGTTCCTGCGCACGCTCAACCGCATGAACGACACCGTCGGCAACGCGCGCGTGACCGGCGACATCCGCTTGGATGGCGAGGACATCTACGACAAGTCGATGGACGTGGTGCAGCTGCGCGCCCGCGTCGGCATGGTGTTCCAGAAGCCGAACCCCTTCCCCAAGTCGATCTTCGAGAACGTGGCCTATGGCCCTCGCATCCACGGGCTTGCCCCGAGCCGGGCTGATCTGGAGGCGATCGTCGAGCGCTCGCTGCGGCGCGCAGGCCTGTGGGACGAGGTCAAGGATCGGCTTTCGGACAGCGGCACGGCGCTGTCGGGTGGCCAGCAGCAGCGCCTCTGCATCGCCCGCGCGATCGCGGTCGATCCGGAAGTGATCCTGATGGACGAGCCCTGCTCGGCGCTCGACCCGATCGCGACCGCCAAGATCGAGGAGCTGATCCACGCGCTGCGCGGCCGCTACGCGATCGTGATCGTCACCCACAACATGCAGCAGGCGGCGCGCGTGTCGCAGCGCACCGCCTTTTTCCATCTAGGCAACCTGGTGGAATATGGCGTCACGTCCGAGATCTTTACCAATCCCCGCCAGGAGCGGACCAAGGATTACATCACCGGCCGCTATGGCTGAGGAGACGAGCATGCCCACGGGCCACGAACATACCGTCAAGGCGTTCGACGAGGAGATCGGGCACCTGCGCGCGCTGATCTCGCAGATGGGCGGCCTTGCCGAGCAGGGCATCTCGGACGCGATGCTCGCACTCCAGCGCAACGATCCGACGCTGGCGAAGGAAGTCCGCAGCGCCGACGCGAAGATCGACGCCATCCAGGCGGAGGTCGAGCGGCTGGTGGTGCGGGTGATCGCGCTGCGCGCGCCGATGGCGGACGACCTGCGCGAGGTGGTCGCGGCGCTCAAGATCGCGGCGGTGGTCGAGCGCATCGGCGACTATGCCAAGAACATCGCCAAGCGCGTGCCGATGATCCACCAGGGCGACGACCGCATCGAGGCGGTCTCGCTGCTGCCGGCCATGGCGCAGATGGCGAGCGACATGGTCCATGACGTCCTCGATGCCTTCTCTGCACGAGATGCGGAGGCTGCCGTTGCGGTGTGCGAGCGCGACCGGGCGCTGGACGATTTCTACGACAGCATCTTCCGCACGCTGGTGACCTTCATGGTGGAGAACCCGCGGACCGTGGGCCAGGTCGCCCACCTGCTGTTCGTCGCCAAGAACCTGGAGCGCATCGGCGATCACGCCACGAACGTCGCCGAGATGGTCTATTTCGCGGCGACCGGCCGGTACCTCGCCGACCGCGAGACCGCCGACACATCGAACCGCTGAGGGACCCGCCATGGCCAAGCCAAGCATGTTGCTCGTCGAGGATGACGCGGCACTGGCGGAGTTGCTCGCCTATCATTTCCGCCGCGAGGACTTCGACGTCCGCCACACGCCCGACGGCGAAGAGGCCCTGCTGCTGGCGCGCGAGGGCACGCCGGACTTGGTGCTGCTCGACTGGATGGTGGAAGGTCTGTCGGGGATTGAGGTGTGCCGGCGCCTGCGTCGCACGCCCGAGACGGCGAACGTGCCCATCATCATGCTGACCGCACGAGGCGAGGAAGAGGACCGGGTGCGCGGCCTGGAGACGGGTGCGGACGACTATGTCACCAAGCCCTTCTCGCCCCGCGAGCTGGTCGCCCGCGTGAAGGCCGTGCTCCGCCGCGTGCGCCCCGCCCTTGCCGGCGAGACTCTGAGCTATGCCGACATCGAGATGGACACCGTGGGCCACAAGGTGCGTCGCGCGGGCGAACTCGTCCCGCTTGGTCCGACGGAATTCCGCCTTCTCAAGCACTTCCTGCAGCATCCCGGCTGGGTGTTCTCGCGCGAGCGGCTGCTGGACGCGGTTTGGGGACGGGACACGGAGATCGAGACGCGCACGGTGGACGTCCACATCCGACGCCTGCGCAAGGCGATCAATGGCGAAGGGATGCCGGACATCATCCGCACCGTCCGGTCGGCAGGCTATGCGCTGGATGCGGGAAACTGAGAATCGTTACGGAAAGATTCCGAAAATCGCGCGTTGAGGGTCGGCCAGAACCAGTTCCAGGAGAAGATACAATGAAACTCCTTGCTCTTGCCGCCGCCCTCACGCTCAGCGGCGCCGCGGTTGCCCAGACGACCCCGGGCACCACCGGACAGACCACCACTGGTGACATGACCGGCACGACGACGTCGGACACGACCACGACGACCGGTACCGATACGACCACCACCACCGGCACCGACACGACCTCGGGCGTGCCCTCGTCGACGATGACGCCGTCGACCACCGGTCCGGTGACCTTTGCACCGCCGTCGACCACCCCGCCGCCGGCCGCACAGCAGAACTATCCGGTGTGCTCGCGCACCGTGAAGGACAGCTGCCGCAATCCGGGCGGAAAGTAAGCCTTCAAGCGTCGGAAGACGCCAGCAGCGCGCGTCCTCCCCAGCGGAGGGCGCGCGTTTGTGCATTCAGGGGTGCCGGACGCGAACGCCGCGCGTCGAGTGCGGTGTCAGTCCTCGACCAGCTTCATCAGGCGGCGTTCCACCGGCGCCAGCACGGGCCCAAGCTCGTGCCCGCGCTTCAGCACCGCGCCAACCTCGTTGACCAGCGCCCACATGCCCTGGCGATTGCGGAGCGCCGGGCGCTTCTCGATGCGGAACTCCGGCCGCTCGGCAGATCGCCGGAAGGCGGAGAACACGGCCGCATCGCGCCCCAGGTCGATCGCATAATCCCGCCAATGGCCGGCTGCGACCATTCGGCCGTAGAGGTCGAGGATGCGCGCCAGTTCGGCACGCTCGAACCCCGTCTGGCTCGGGCGCCCGGCGCTGGCTGGAAAGGGGGTGACGATTCCCATCAGGCGCGGTTGCGATGCTCTTCGGCTTCGGCCACCGCCGCATCCAGGCGGCGGCGCAGCGCTTCCAGCTCGCAGCGCAGCGTCTCGATCTTCTGCGCCTGCGGGTCCTGCATCTCCCGGCACGGCGTCCCGTAGGGCACGAAGTCGCGCTGGTAGGCGGTGGAGTCGACCAGGGTCGGCCGCGCCGGAATGCCGACCATCACCGCCCCCTCCGGCACGTCGCGCGTGACGACGGCGTTGGCGCCGACCCGCGCGCGCGCGCCGACCTGGATCGGCCCCAGCACCTGCGCACCCGAGCCGATGATCACGCCATCGCCGATGGTCGGGTGCCGCTTGCCGGCGATGCCGTTGTCGGGGCTGGTCCCGCCGAGCGTCACATTCTGGTAGATGGTGACGTTGTCGCCGATCTCCGCCGTCTCCCCGATCACCGTGAAGCCATGATCAATGAAGAAGTTGCGGCCGATCTTCGCGCCTGGGTGGATGTCGATCACCGTCAGGAACCGGGCGAGGTGGTTCACCGCGCGGGCGAGGAAGAACAGCCGCGCCTGGAACAGGCGGTGTGCGATGCGATGGAAGCCGAGCGCCCAGACACCCGGGTACAGCAGGATCTCGGCACGCGAACGCGGCGCCGGGTCCCGGGCCTTGATCGAATCCAGATACGCGCCGAGCCGGCCGACCATGCTAGTCCCTTCCCCGTTTCGAGGCCATTTAGGGCGCCTCCTGCGGAATTTCCAGCAACCGCAGTATGAAACGCGCGGCGCGGCGTTTCGGAGCATCAACGCCCTGCTCGCTCAATCGCTGGAACTTGATCGACGCCGCCGATAAGACGGCGCCATGAGCACCACCTATCTGCCCACCCTGAAGCAGCTCCAATATCTCGTCGCGCTGCGCGACGCAGGCCATTTCGGACGCGCGGCCGAAGCATCGTTCGTCACTCAGTCGACGCTCTCGGCCGGCATTCGCGAGCTCGAAACGCTGATCGGCGTCACGCTGGTCGAGCGGACGCGGCGGGTGGTGCGGTTCACGCCGCTCGGCGAAGCGATCGTCGACAAGGCGCGCACGGTGATCCGCGAGGCAGAGGAGCTGGCCGACATGGCGCGCGCGGCCGGACGGCCGCTGTCGGGCGAAATGCGGATGAGCGTGATCCCCACCATCGCCCCCTTCCTGCTGCCCCGCATCCTGCCGCGGCTGCGCGAGGATTATCCGGACCTCAAGCTGTTCCTGCGCGAGGAGCCGAGCCAGGCCGCATGCGAAGCCCTGCATCACGGGCGCTCGGACTGCGTGCTGCTCGCCCTCCCCTTTGCCTGTGGCGACGTGGAGGTGGCGCCGCTGTTCGACGACCCGCTCTACCTGGCGGTGCCGCAGGGCGAGGCACGTCCGGGAGCCGGGCCGATGGTGGCGGACGACATCGACGCCGCGCGCCTGCTGCTGCTGGAGGACGGCCACTGCCTGAAGGACCATGCGCTTCGCGCCTGCCCGCATCCGGAGCTGCGCGGACGGGCGACGATGCTGGGCACCTCGCTCCACACCATCGTCCAGATGGTCGACAACGGCCTGGGTCATACCATGCTGCCCGAAATGGCGGTGGAGGCGGGCATCCTCGACCATACGCAGGTGATCGCCCGCAAGATCGACGCTCCGAAAGCGTCGCGCGAGATTGCGCTGGTGTGGCGCCGGGCCTCCCCGCGCGAGCGCGACTTCCGACTGCTCGCGGGCGTGCTCTCCACCGCGCACTGACCACGGCTCATCCCGGCGGGGTGGACAGCATGTCCCCTGGAAGCTCCGATCGTCCTCCCCAGGCGTTGCGCTGCTGACGCGCAATCCGCCCCTGTTGAGGAGAAACTGATGTTCCGTCTTCCGATCGTATCCGCTCTGGCCGTCGTTGCCGCTACCGCGGTGCCGGCGCTGGCGCAGACCACGACCGCGACGCCCGCACCCCAGACGGCTCCGCAGACCACGCCGGCCGCGCCCGGCACCACCGCCGCACCGGCCGATGCAGCAGCCGCCAAGCCGAACCCGGCCGTGGGTGGCGCACAGATGGCAGCCACCAAGCCGATCGTCGAGAACCTGGCGGCCGCGCCGAACCTGGCGACGCTGGTCAACGCCCTGAAGACCGCAGGTGTCGATACGGCGCTCGCCGGCCCCGGCCCCTTCACCGTGTTCGCGCCCGACAATGATGCGTTCGGCCGGCTTGCGCCCGGCACCATGGACACGTTGCTGAAGCCGGAGAACAAGGCGACGCTCGCCAAGATTCTCAACTACCATGTGGTGTCGGGTAAGCTCGATGCCGTGACGCTCAAGAAGCAGATCGAAAGTGCCGGCGGCACGCTGACGCTGACCACGGTCGCCGGCCAGCCGCTCACCGCGGGCCTCGAGAACGGCGCGATCACGCTGACCGATGCCAATGGCACCAAGGCCTATGTGACGACCTATGACGTCAACCAGTCGAACGGCGTCTTCCACGTCGTGAACGGCGTGCTGGTGCCAAAGCTCGGCTAATCGTTATCGGGGGAGGGTTCGCCCTCCTCCGCTTCTTTAGCGCCAGCGGTCCGCCGCGCCGGCATCGCCGTCGCGCGCCGCCACCCAGCGCGCACCCTCTTCGCGACGCTCGCGCTTCCAGAACGGCACATCGGTCTTGAGCCGATCGATCAGGAACGCGCAGGCCTCCAGCGCCGCATGCCGGTGGGGTGCGGCGGTCGCCACCAGCACGATCCGCTCGCCGGGAGCCATGGGGCCGACGCGATGGACCACCGCAACCGCGTGCAGCTGCCAGCGCGCGACCGCCTCCTCGGCGAGGGCGTGCAACACGGCCTCGGTCATGCCCGGGTAATGCTCCAGCGCGAGCTCGCGCACGCCGTCATCCTCGCGCACGAAGCCGGAGAAGCTCGCGACTGCGCCGGAACCGCTGCCTTCCACCGCCGCGAGCGTGGCGGCGAGGTCGATCGGCTCGAACTGGACCAGCGCGCAGATCATCCGCCGGTCACCGGGGGAAAGATCGCGACCTCACGGGCTCCGCTGATGGAAGCGTCGAGCGGCACGAAGCGCTGGTCGAGCGCAGCACGCAGCCGCGCGCGATCGGCCAGGGCCTCGGCGTGCGCAGGGCTGCGGGTCGAGAGCCAGTCGATGAGGTGCTCGACCGTCGTCACGTTCGCGGGAGGATCGACGCTCTCCGCCCCCGTCCCGATCGTCTCGCGCACCCAGGCGAAATAAAGCATGGCAAGCGCCATCAGCTGTCCATGTGCTTGAGGCCGACGCGCAGGTAGTCCCAGCCGGTAACGAGGGTCAGGACGGCCGCCCCCCAGAGGCAGGCGAGCCCGACCGCGCGGACCCACGAGATGTCCGGCACCGCACCCGCCAGAATCAGCGCCCCAAACGCGACGAGCTGCAGCGTCGTCTTCCACTTGGCGAGCTTGGAGACCGGCAGCGAGACCTGCAGCCCTGCAAGAAACTCACGCAGGCCCGACACGGCGATCTCGCGCAACAGGATGACGAGCGCGGCGATCAGGTGGATTCCGGTGATGAGGGCGGTATCGTGCCGCGTTCCCACCAGCATCAGGATCACGGCAGCGACCATGATCTTGTCGGCGATCGGATCGAGGAAGACCCCGAGCTTCGACACCGTGCCGTTCGAGCGGGCGAGATACCCGTCGAAATAGTCGGTGACGCCCATCAGGCAGTAGAGGGCGAAGGCGATCGCGTAGCCGGCATGCCATTGCGGCCACCAGAGGAACGCGACCAGAAGGGGCACCGCGAAGATCCGCGAGAGCGTGAGGATATTGGGAAGCGTCAGCACCCGCCGGGGTCTAGCACCGGGGCGCGAGCGGGGAGAAGCTTTAATCGCGCATTGAAGCCGCTTGCCACGCTGGGCTATGGCTGCGGGCATCAAGCCTGCGCGATGCAACGACACAAGGTACTGACGACACGATGCTGAATGCGCTCGGGCTGCTCAGGAAGCGCCGCTTCCTTCCCCTGTTCGTCACGCAGTTTCTGGGTGCCTTCAACGACAACCTGTTCAAGCAGGCGATCGTGCTGTTCGCGACCTACCAGATCTTTTCGGACGCGCAGGCAGAACAGAATTTCAACGCCCTGGCGACGGCGATCGGGATCATCCCCTTCTTCGTCCTCTCGGCGCTGTCCGGCCAGCTCGCGGACACGAGCGACAAGGCACGGATCATCCGCATCGTGAAGACGGCCGAGATCGGCATCATGATCTTCGGCGCGGCCGGCGTGTTCGTGGCGCAGGCAGGGTGGATCAATCTTGGCCTCGCGATGATGCTGGGCGCCGTGCTGCTGCTGGGCACCCACTCGACCTTCTTCGGGCCAATCAAATACGCGATCCTGCCGCAGCATCTGAAGGAGGATGAGGTGCTGGGCGGCACCGGGCTGGTGGAAGCCGGCACCTATCTCTCGATCCTGCTGGGAACGGTGATCGCAGGATGGATCTCCGTCGAGGCTTCGGCGATCCTGGTGATCGGGGTTGCGGTGATCGGCTGGATCACGGGCCGCATGGTGCCCGCGGCCCCCCGGCTGGGTGCCGAACTGAAGCTCAACTACAACCCGATCACCTCCTCGTGGAAGCTGGTCGCGGCGACGATGCACATCCGGCGGCTGTTCCTGGCGATCCTCGCCATCAGCTTCTTCTGGACGATCGCGTCGGTGATGATCGTGATCTTCCCGCCGCTGGTGAAGAACGTGCTCACCGCCAACGAGCGGGTCGCCAGCCTCACCATCGCGATCTTCTCGGTCGGCGTGGCGATCGGTTCGGTGGTCATCAACGCGCTGCTGCGCGGCAAGGTCTCGGCGAAATATGCGCCGGGCTCGGTGATCGCGATGGGAGTCGCGGTGATCGCGCTGTCGCTGGAGGCGCGTGGCTGGGTGCAGGCGCCGGCCGGGACGTTGTATGGCTTCTACGACTTCATCACGTTGCCGCGCGCGGTCGGGTTGTTGCTGACGATGCTTGCCGTCGCGGTCACCGGCGGCATGTTCGTGGTGCCGCTCTACGCCTTCCTGACCACCACCGTCACCAAGGACCAGACCGCCCGCACGGTGGCCGCCAACAACATCGTCAACGCCGGCGCGATGACGATCGGCGCGATCGTGGTGAGTGCCGTCAGCGCGGCGGGCGTGACGCCGGAGGACATGCTGCTGGTGGTCGCCGGCATGTGCGTGCTGTCGGCCTGGCTGGCCTGGAAGCTGCACTGCGCGTGCGATTGAACCGCCGCGCTGGCCCGCGACCGCGGCTATAGCAGGAGGGTGTAGAAGCAGACGAAGAAGGCGGTGAAGCTCAGGACGAAGAGCTTCAGATCCTCTTCGCTGCTGGCGTCCTTCGATGCTTTGCGAGCATCCGCCAAGGCGCGGCGAAAAGGATGCGATGGGCCGGAAACGGCCACAGGCGAGTGCGCGTGTCGTTGTTCCATAGGAACAGTTTAACGCGCTGTTTACGATTTGCACGTTCGTCGCCGACGTTCTGGGTCCCGATATGAAACGCCCCGCCCCGGCGGCTGCCGGAGCGGGGCACGTAGGTCCTCAGGAGGCCGATCAGGCGCGGGCGCGCAGCGGCTCCTGGATCTCGGGCTGGGCCATCTCGACGCCGAGCTCTTCCGCGAACCAGGCGCTGGTGCGGGCGAGCCCGTCCTCCAGCGGGACCGTCGGCTGCCAGCCAAGCACGGCCTTGGCACGGCTGATGTCGGGGCGGCGGCGGCGCGGATCGTCCTGCGGCAGCGGCGTGTAGGTCACGCGGCCTTCGACACCGGTCGCGAGCAGCACCTTCTCCAGCAGCTCGTTGACGGTGAACTCGGTCGGGTTGCCGAGGTTGACCGGCTCCATGGGGTTGATGTCGCTTTCCATCAGCCGCATCAGCGCGTCGACCATATCGGAAACGTAGCAGAAGCTGCGCGTCTGGCTGCCGTCGCCGTAGACGGTGATGTCGCGGCCGGACAGCGCCTGGCAGATCAGGTTGGAGACGACGCGGCCGTCGTCCGGGTGCATCTGCGGGCCATAGGTGTTGAAGATGCGGGCGACGCGGACGTCGGCGCGGTTCATGCGGGCATAGTCGAAGGTCAGCGCCTCGGCAGCGCGCTTCCCCTCGTCATAGCAGGCGCGCGGGCCGGTGCAGCTCACCCAGCCGCGATAGCCCTCCGCCTGCGGGTGCACTTCCGGATCACCATAGACCTCGCTGGTGGAGGTCAGCAGGAAGCGCGCGCCGGTCTTCTCAGCCAGGCGCAGCAGGTGGTTGGTACCGACCACGTTGGTGAGCATCGTGTGCTCGGGATCCGCCTGGTACTGCGGCGGCGAAGCGGCGCAGGCGAGATTGTAGATGCGCGTGATGCGATCGGCCCGCTCCAGCACCGCCTGGGGCAGCGGGTTGACGATGTCGGCCTCCACGAAGGTGAAGTTGGGCAGCGCCTCCAGCAGCCGCAGGTTGGACGGGCGCGCCGTCTGGAGGTTATCGAGGCACAGCACCTCATAGCCCTGCTCCACCAGCGCGCGGCAGAGATGCGAGCCGATAAAGCCCGCTCCACCCGCGACCAGCGCCACTCCAGCTTCATTCTGCGCCATGTTCCGCTCCTTCTTGTCCCTTATGTCGTTCATCAGGCGGCTCCTGCCAAAGCAGACTGCGGCACCTGTCGTTCTGCCGCTTCGGTGAGGTGCAGTTCCAATTCTGCGGCGCGGTGCGCAGCGGTATGGGCGTCCAGCACGCGGGTGCGTGCCGCCTCCCCCATCGCCGCGGCATCCGCCCCTTCGATCGCGGCGATCACCGCGGCACCATCATCCGCCAGCAGGATCTCGCGGCCGGGAGCGAACAGGTCTTCGATCCCCTCCCAGCGATCCGACACGATCGGGGTTCCGCAGGCGCCCGCCTCGAACAGGCGCACCGAGGGCGACCAGCCTGCCGCGATCATGTCCGCACGCGTCACGTTGAGGGTGAAGCGCGACGCCGAGTAGAAGTTGGCGTGCTCGGACGGCGGCAGATGGTCGATGCGCTCGACGTTCGCCGGCCAGTCGATGGTGTCGGGATATTGCGGCCCCGCCACCACGAACCGGCGGTGCGGCAGCGCGCGCGCCGGCTCGATCAGCAGCCGCTCCAGCGTGGGCTGGCGATCATCGCTGTAGGTGCCGAGGTAGGAGAGGTCCCAGCGCTTCTCCGTGCCGGTCGGCGCATAAAGCGCCGGGTCGACTGAGCAGTAGAAGGCACGCGCCGCCGGCGAGCCGAAGGTGCGCTCGAGCCGTTCCAGCGTCGGACCGCCGGTGAACGACAGGTAGAGGTCATAGCCGGGGATGACCTCCGGCGAGAGATATTCGAAGTCGCCGCGTTCGAGCTTCGCGAGCGTCACCGGCGTGTCGATGTCGTAGAAGGCGGTAACGCCCTCAGCGACCTGCTGGACATAGCGGGCGACCGCTACGCCCTCCGGCACATAGGAGCCGACGATCACCGCATCGGCGCCCGCGATCTCCTCGCGCCAGGCGTCCAGCCCGTCCAAGTCGGCATAGAATTCGAGCCGGCAATAGTCGGGATCGACATGGTCGCGATGCGCCGCATACCAGGGCACGTCCCGCTCCAGGAACAGGATGTCGTGCCCGCGCGCGGCATAGGCCTTCAGCAGCGCGCGAAAGGTGGTGGCATGGCCGTTGCCCCACGAGGACGACAGCGAGAGGCCGAGGACGACGAGCTTCATGCGACTTCCCGCTGCCGCTCGGCATGGGCCTGGAACAGCTGGTCCACCTGCGCGCCGCGCAGCGTGTAGGTGTGCTCGGCGAGCACGCGCTTGAGCGCCGCCTGGCCGATCGCCTCGGCGCGTTCGGGCGTGAGCGCGGCGAGGTGATCCGCCACGTCCTGGCCGTCGCGCGCGACCAGCACTTCCTCGTCGGGCACCAGGAACTGCTCGATGCCTTCCCAGGCGTCGGTGATAAGGCAAGCGGCAGCGCCCGCTGCCTCGAACACGCGGGTCGCGGGCGAGAAGCCGACGTTGGCCATGCTGTCGCGCGCCACGTTGAGCACCGCGCGCGGCGTGCAGTTGAAGGCGTTGTGCTCGGCCGTATAGACATGGCCGCGATGGCGGACGTTGCCGGGCATCGCCTTCGTCTCCCAGCCGTTGCCACCGATCAGGAACTGCTGCTCAGGCAAGCGCTCCGCGGCCTTGAGGAAGAACTCCTCCACGCGCGCTTCACGGTCCGGAAGGCGGTTGCCGAGGAAGGCGAGGTCGCAGGCGAAGCGCGGATCGGGTTCGACCGGAAAATGGGTCGTGGGATCAAGCGCGTTGTAGACCGGTACACAATCGGCAGCACCGAAGCCCTTGTACGCGTTCACCACCGGCGGGCCGCCGCCATAGGTGAACACCGCGTCGAGGTCCGGCAGCGCGCGGCGGACGGGATGATCCTCGTCGGCGCGCATCTCGTCCAGCGTGGCCGCGGCGTCGACGTCCCAGAAGATCTTGAGCGCATGCGGCGCGGCATGCTCAACGATGCCCTCCAGCAGCTCGCGGTCGAACACGCCGACACCGTTCGCCTTGACGACGATGTCCGCGTCGGCCGCCTCCGCGAGTACGCCGCGCATCGCCTCTTCCGTCGCCGGATAGACGACCGAGCGGGCCCAGTCGGGTGCGTCGATGTCGCGATGCTTCTGGCGATCGAACGCGTCGGGTTCGTAGAAGCTGATCTGGTAGCCGCGCTGCGCCAGGTCGCGCAGGATGCCGCGGTAATAGGTGGCGGCGCCGTTCCAGTAGGACGACACCAGGCTCGATCCGTAAAAGGCGATTTTCACGCCACGTTCCTCTCAACTTGCGGGGCGCCGAGGCTCGCGACGACGGCGAGCAGCTCGTCGACGCGGTGGGCGCAGGTGTGGCGGGCGCGGATCGTCTCCAGCCCAGCGGCGGCGAGGCTCGCGCGCAGGTCCGGATCGTCGCGCAACGCCGTCAGGTGGCGGGTCATCTCCGCACCGTCGCGGGCGACGAGATAGTCGGTGCCGGGGCGGAACAGCCCCTCGGCATCCTCCCACGGCGCCGACACAAGTGGCAGCCCGCAGGCCAGCGCCTCGAACACGCGGATGGTGGGGATGCCGGGCAGGATCGTCGCATAATAGCGGCGCGGCACGTGCACGGTGGCGAGGTGGCGGGCGAAGATCTCCGGCGCCTTGGCGTTGGGTGCCCAGCCGCGATAGCGCGCGCCGTGGGAGGCGAGCATCGCCTTGGCCTCGTCCGGGTAGCGCACGCCGTAGATGTCGAGCGGCAGGCCCGCGGCATTGGCCGGGCGGAAGAGGAAGTCCTCCAGCTCCTGCGTCCGCTCGCCGTCGCCCCAGTTGCCGATCCACACCAGCCCCTCGGGTGTGCCCTCGCGCACCGGCGGGTGGAAGTGGCGGGTGTCGGCGGCCTCGTGCCAGGTCCAGACGCGCCCTTCCCAGCCCCAGCGGCGGTAAACCTCGGACAGCGTCTCGCCGAACGCGAGCACGCCGTCGTAGCCCGAGAGATCGAAGGCGCGAATCGCGTCCGGATCGCTGACGGCGCGGTGGTGGGTGTCGTGGAACAAGAGCGTGAAGCGGCCGCCGCGCTTGCGCAGGTCGCCGATGGCGGCGACGAGCGCAGGGTCGTTCCACTCGTGGACGATCACCAGCTCGGCATCGCCGACCAGCTCGGCCGGATCGGTGCCGGGCGCGAAGCTCTGCGACGACAGCTCCGGATAGGCGGTGCGATAGGGCTCCAGCCCCGCGTCGCCACCGTCGGCGAGCAGGTTGGCGAGGCTCCAGTTGCCCTCCGGCTCCAGCGTGCGGACGTCATGGCCGCGCGCGATCAGCTCCCGCAGCACGCCGCGCAGGAAATGCGCGTTGCCGTGGTTCCAGCAGGACAGCAGCGAATGGGTGAAATAGGCGATCTTCATGCCGCGGCACTCCGCGTGAGGGTTGCGGCGGGTTCGAGCAGGTCGCGGTAAACTGCGGCCATGTCGCGCGCGACTGCCGCCGGCGTGTAGCGGCCCGCGCGCGCCTGCGCAGCCTCCCCCAGCGCAGTGCGGCGCGCGGGATCGGCCCGGACCGCCTCGATCGCGGCGACGAAGCCGTTCTCGTCCTGTGGCGCCACGAAGACCGCCGCGCCGTCCCACAGCTCGCGGAAGGTCGGCAGGTCGGCGAGCACCAGCGGACAGCCGGCAGCCGCCGCCTCCAGCACCGCCAGCCCGAACGGTTCGAAGCGAGCGGCAGAGACGAAGATCGGGCGCTGGACGAGCCACTCGGCCAGTTCCGCCTCGCTCAACAGGCCGAGCGGCTGGAGATGGTCGGCGGGCACCTGCTCGCCATGCGGGCCGACCAGCGCGCCGGCAGCATGGAACGGCACCGGCAGCCGGGCGGCCACGCGGTCGAGCAGACGCGTCTGCTTGACCTGGTCCCAAAGTCGGCCGGCGGTGAAGACGCAATCGGTGGGCGCGCCCTCCCCTTCGACCAGCGGCCGGCGGCCGTTGTGCACGGCGAGCGGCAGGTCGGTGAGGCCATAGGTGCGCTGGATCACCGCGGCGAAGGCTGCGGTCGGCGCCACCACACGGCTGGCGGCGCGGAAACCCTGTTCGGTCAGCGTGCGCTGCCAGCGATAGTCCGGCGGCAGCTTGGTGCCGTTGGCGGCGTCCCACCAGGTGGCGAGGCAGCCGTGCGCCACCGCGACCACCGGCACGCCGAACGCGCCGCTCGCCGCCAGCGTCGGCATGTTGCAGTGGACGAGGTCGAAGCCCTGCTCCCGGACCAGCGCCGCCAGCGCCTCGCCGGCCTCGCGCACCGGAACGGGGCCGTCGCACAGCCAGTCGAGCGGCAGGCCGGTCTCCAGGATCGGAATGCCCGCCGCCTCGACCGGCGCGCGCTGCGGGGCATTCGGCTCCGGCCCGAGCACCGCTACGGTCGGCTCCAAGCCGAGGGGAGCGAGCGCACAGGCGAGATCGGTCGCATATTGCCAGACCCCGCCCACGGCATCGGCGGTGATCAGGATCCGCGCCGCCATTAAGCAGCCCCTGCCGGCGCATCCGCCGCCGGGACGCCGATGGGCGCGTTGATGCCGCGCGCCTCCGCCAGCCAGCGGGCCAGCCGGGCGACGCCCTCGTGCCAGTCGACGTGCTTGCCCAAACCCAACGCAGCCTGCGCCTTGCGCGTGTCGGCGACGAAATAGCGCTGGTCGCCGGCGCGCCAGTCGGAGAAGCTCAGGTCCACGTCGCGACCGAGCACTTCGCCGATATAGGCCAGCAGCTGGCGCAGGCTGATCGCATTGTCCGGGCCGCCCCCAAGGTTGAACGCCTGACCCGCGACCGCATCGATGTTGCGCCATGCCGCGACATAGGCGTCCACCGCGTCCGACACGTCGAGGATGTCGCGGACCTGATGGCCGTCGCCGTAGAGCGTGATCGGCTTTCCTTCGAGCGCGCGGATCAGGAAGTGGGCGACCCATCCCTGGTCCTCGGTGCCCATCTGGCGCTGGCCATAGATGCAGCTCATCCGCAGCACCGCCGTCTTCAGGCCGAAGCTGCGCGCGTAATCGAGCACATATTGATCGGCCGCGCCCTTGGAGCAGCCATAGGGCGTGTGGAAGTCGAGCGGGCGCGCCTCGCCGATACCGTGCGCGCGCACTTCCGCGTCGACGGGACGATAGGCCTGGTCCTCCAGCACGAAGTCGAGGTCGATCAGGTCGCCGTACACCTTGTTGGTGGAGGCGAAGATCACCGGCGTCTCGGGCGCGCGCGTGCGGATCGCGTCGAGCAGGTTGAGCGTGCCGGCGATGTTGATGGCGAAGTCGTCGCGCGGATCGACCATGCTGGTGGTCACCGCCACCTGTGCCGCCAGGTGGAACACCGCCTTGGCGCCGGCGGCGGCATCCGCCAGCCGCGCCTCGTCGCGAATGTCGGCGTGCAGGAAGTCGATCCGGTCGCCGTGGCGCTGCTGCAGCCAGGCGAGGTTGGTGTCGACCCCCGCCCGCGACAGCGCGTCATAAACGAGCACCCGATGCCCCTCGCCGGCCAGCCGGTCGGCGAGGTTGGATCCGATGAAGCCCGCGCCGCCAGTGACCAGGATCGGCCGCGGGTCCGCCGCAGCGTTCCCCTCGCCCGTCATGCCACCAGGCCCCGCTTTTCCAGTTCGGAGCGCATCTGCTCGACGCGGTCCTGGGCGGTCTGCTGCGCGACCCACTCGGCGAGTTCGGCCAAGCCCTGCTGGAAGTCCTGCTTCGCGCGGAAGTCGAGCTTCTCGGCCGCCAGCGTCGTGTCGCAGAAGCAGTGGCGGATGTCGCCGATGCGCGCCTTGCCCACCACTTCGGCGGTCAGGTCGTTCTTGCCCATCGCCTTGGCGAGTTCCTCGGCCACTTCCTTGACCGAGCGATGATTGCCCGAGCCGATGTTGAACGTGCCGCCGACTGCCTGCGGCAGCACCAGCGCGTCGGCAAAGGCGCGTGCCACGTCGCTGACATGGACGAAGTCGCGGCGCTGCTCGCCATCCTCAAAGATCAGCGGTGACTGGCCGTTCAGGAAGCGCGAGGCAAAGATCGCGAGCACGCCCGTGTACGGGTTCGACAGCGCCTGGCCGGGGCCATAGACGTTGAACAGCCGCAGGCACACGCCCTCGATGCCGTACGGCTCGGACATGATGTGCGTCGTGCGTTCCTGCACGTACTTGTTGAGCGCGTAGATCGACGCGAGGTTCGGGCGCTTCCATTCTGGGGTCGCGACGGGGCTGAGCGGGCGGCCCTGCACGTCGGTCGGCTCCCAGTTCTTCTGCCCGTCCTTCAGCGTCTTGCGCTCGGCATTCTCGACGAGCTCACCATCGGCATCGCGATAGAGGCCCTCGCCATAGATGCTCATCGATGATGCGGTGACGACGCGACGCACCGGCTTGTCGATCAGCGCCTCGAACAGCACGGCGGTGCCGACGTCGTTGGTCGAGGTATAGCGCTCGACCTCGTACATCGACTGGCCGACGCCGACTTCGGCCGCCAGGTGGACGACGCTGTCGATGCCGTCGAGTGCCTTCAGCACCGCGTCCTTGTCGCGCACGTCGGCGCGGATCAGCTCGGCTTCCTTGTTGAGCATCTGCGAGCCGTCGGTCGCGCCATGGACCTGCTCGATCAGGCTATCGAGCACCCGCACTTCGTTGCCGCGTGCCAGAAGTTCGTCGGCGACGAAACGTCCAATGAATCCCGCCCCCCCGGTAATGAGAACTCGTTCCATTCTTCCTCCCGCTCTAGGTGCCGGCTGCATCCCCCAGCGGCACCTGCGTTGACTTGGCTCGCGCAAGCCTGTTCAAAGGCTTGTGTCCGTGATGAGGAAAAGCTTCTTCTTCATCTTTGTTCCCTAGGTTCGTTCCGGATCGGAAACTTTTTCCTGACAATGGGAACCAAAGGACGACGCAATGCGCTTTCAGCATCTATGTTGATCCTGCCCGACGCGGGCGCGCATTGAGCGCGACCGTCCTTCTTGCGCGTCACGGAAGCCATGATGAGGTTGGCGCGATCCTGAGCGGCCGGTCGGAGATCGCGCTCAACGCCGCGGGCCGTGCCGAGGCCGAACGGCTGGCCGAGCGCCTCACCGGAACCGCGCTCACCGCAATCCACAGCAGCCCGCGCCGGCGGACCCGCGAAACCGCCGAGATCGTCGCCGCGCGTCACGGTCTGGAGGTGGTGCTGGTCGACGCGCTGGACGAGGTCGACTTCGGCGCCTGGACCGGGTGCAGCTTCGACAGCCTCCACGGCGACCCCGAGTGGGATCGCTGGAACGCCGAGCGCGCGACCGCCTCCACTCCCGGTGGGGAGACCATGGCGGCCGCCACCACGCGCGCAGTCGCGCACATCGCCTCGCTCGAAGGGGCCGGCGGCCCGGTGATGTGCGTCAGCCACTGCGACGTGATCCGCGGGGCCGCAGCGCACTTCCTGGGGCTCAGCCTCGACCGCCTGCTCGCGTTCGACTGCGCGCCGGGCTCGCTTACCACGCTGGCGCTGGCAGGGGGCCAGGGCCGGATCGTCACGCTCAACGAGGTGCCGCAATGACGAAGATGCCGACCGATCGGCTCCGCGAGGAAGTGGCGCGGCTCGCGCCCTGGTTCCACAACATCGACTTGGGGAACGGCATCCAGACCGCACCCGATCACTTCCTGGGCGACTATCCGCGCTTCAAGTTCGAGCGCTTCGGCCCTGCCCTGCCGGAGGACATGACGGGCAAGACCGTGCTCGACATCGGCTGCAACGCCGGCTTCTACTCGGTCGAGATGAAGCGCCGCGGGGCGAGCCGTGTGCTCGGAATCGACAGCGACGAACGCTATCTGGCGCAGGCGCGGCTGGCGACCGAAGCGCTGGGCTTCACCGGCGTCGAGTTCGCCAAGCTCTCCGTCTACGACGTCGCGTCGCTGGGCGAGAAGTTCGACCTCGTGATCTTCATGGGCGTGCTCTACCACCTGCGCCATCCGCTGCTGGCACTCGACCTCATCCGCGAGCATGTCGCCGGCGACATGATGCTGTTCCAGACGCTGCAGCGCGGGTCGGACGAGGTGTGCGAGGTGCCGGAGGATCATCCCTTCTATGTGCCGGGCACCTATGACGCGCCCCCCTATTTCGACGATCCGGGCTATCCCAAGATGCACTTCATCGAGCGCGAGTACGCGCACGACTGGACCAACTGGTGGGCACCCAACCATGCCGCGTCGGAGGCGATGCTGCGCGCCTCGGGCTTCACGGTCGAGGCGCGCCCGGAACGCGACGTCTATCTGTGTCGCGTGGCGCCGGTTCCCTATGCGGAATACGGCCCTGCGGCAGTCTACCCGGCCCGCGGGCCGGAACAGGGGGGAAGCAAGTGATCGAAGCCGCGATGCTCTGGAACGAGCCCAACAACAAGTCGCACTGGGATCCCGAACTCGATCCCGAGTGGGCGATCTTCGCCGACACCATGGTTCGGGCGGGCAATGCGATCCAGGCGATCAATCCGGCGATCACCCGCGTGCTCGGCGGCATGTCGCCGATCGATCCGGCCTGGGTGCAGCGGATGGAAGATCGCGGCGTGCTCGACGCCGTCGATGCGGTCGCGGTGCACGGCTTTCCGCTCGACTGGAACCTGTGGCCGATCCACGCCTGGCCCGAGAAGATCGCCGAGATCGAGGCGGTGACAGACAAGCCGATCTGGGTGACCGAGGTCGGCGTCGGATCGTTCGGGGCGGAAGAGGTGCAGGTGTTCGGCGTCAACAAGACCGCGGAGCTTTTGATCGGCCGCGTGCCCCGCATCTTCTGGTATTCGCTCTACGACCTCCCGCAGAGCTGGGGCGCCACCACCCGCCATCGCGAGGCGGAAGGGTCGAGCTACTACCGCCATTTCTACATGGGGCTGATCCGCGAAGACGGCACCCCCAAGCCCGCGCTCGACGACTATGCCAAGGTGGCCTCCGAGATGGGGCTGATGCAGTGGTTCCATTATGAGGATCCGCGCCTGGACGAGGCGGTCGCCTGGATGAAGCGACTGGGCACGAAGAAGCTGCGCACAGGCCTGAGCTGGGCCGACAGCTTCCGCCCCAACGCGCTCGACTGGTTCGACCGGCAGATGGAGGCGATCGCCGACTTCGACGTCACCGTCACCTTCTGCTTCACGCCCGAGCACCTGGGGCCGGGCAAGCATCACACCAGCCCCCCGTATGAGCCGCAGCAGTTCGCCGATTTCTGTGCGTGGATGATCGACCGCTATGCCCCCGCGGGCGGCATCCAGGCGACGGCCGAGCCCGCGCTCGAAGTGCGCGCCTGATCCTAGATCCAACCAGGAATGACGATGACCGAAACGATGCGCGCGGCGGTGCTCGCCGCGCCCGCCACCATGGAACTGCAGCAGGTCGCCCTGCCCGAGCCTGGCGCAGGCCAGGTCCGGGTGAAGCTGGAAGGCTGCGGCGTCTGCGCCTCCAACGTCGAGCCGTTCGAAGGCCAGCCTTGGTCGCAGTTCCCCGGCGAACCGGGCGGCATGGGGCATGAAGGCTGGGGCATCGTCGACGCGCTCGGCCGGGACGTGAGCGGCGTCGCGATCGGCGACCGTGTGGCGATGCTGTCGGGCAAGAGCTACGCCGAATATGACGTCGCGGACGTCGGGGCGCTGGTGAAGCTGCCAGAGTCGCTAGCCGGCAAGCCCTTCCCCGGCGAGCCGCTGGGCTGCGCGTTCAACATCTTCCGCCGCGCGGACGTGCAGGCGGGACAGACGGTGGCGATCGTGGGGATCGGCTTCCTCGGCGCGGTGCTGACGCGGCTGGCGACGGAGGCGGGTGCACGGGTGATCGCGATCTCGCGGCGCCAGTCGTCGCTCGATCTCGCCCGTCACTATGGCGCGGCCGAGACGATCGTCATGGATGACCATTGGCGCATCCTGGAGGACGTGAAGCGCCTCACCGACGGGCGCGGCTGCGACCGGGTGATCGAATGCGTCGGCAAGCAGTGGCCGCTCGATCTGGCGGGCGAGCTGGTGCGCGAGGGCGGCCGGCTGGTGATCGCGGGCTATCACCAGGACGGTCCCCGCCAGGTCAACATGCAGATGTGGAACTGGAAGGGCATCGACATCGCCAGCGCGCACGAGCGCGACCCAGCGGTGAACCTGCGCGGACTGCGGGAAGCCGCGGAGGCGGTGGCCTCCGGCCGGCTCGACCCGACGCCGCTCTATACCCACCGCTATCCGCTCGACCGGCTGGACGAGGCGCTGCTCGCGACCCGCGACAAGCCCGACGGCTTCGTGAAGGCGCTGGTGACGTTCGGAGACGCCGCATGACCCGCCCGAAGCTCGGCTTCCTGGGCGTCGGCTGGATCGGCCGTCACCGCATGGAGGCGATGCTCGCCACCGGCGTGGTCGAGGCAGCGGCGATCAGCGATCCCTCACCCGAGATGGTGGCGGAGGCGCAGAAGCTCGCGCCGGATGCAGCGATGGTCGATTCGCTCGGCGCGATGCTGGCGCTCGGTCTCGACGGTGTGGTGATCGCGAGCCCGAGCGCGCTTCACGCCAGCCAGTCGATCGAGGCACTGGAAGCCGGCTGCGCCGTCTTCTGCCAGAAGCCGCTCGGCCGCAGCGCCGCCGAGGCACGCGCCGTGGTCGATGCCGCGCGGCGAGCCGACCGGCTGCTGTCGGTGGATTTCTCCTACCGGTTCACGGCCGGCATGCAGCAGATCGCGCCGCTGGTGCGCGACGGCGCGCTCGGCCATGTCCACGCGATCGACCTCACCTTTCACAACGCCTATGGCCCGGACAAGCCGTGGTTCTACGATCCCGCCCTGTCGGGCGGCGGCTGCGTGATGGACCTGGGGGTACACCTGGTCGACCTGGCGCTCTGGACGCTCGGCTTTCCGGAGGTGCGGGAGGTCACGTCTCACCTGTCGAGCGGGGGGCACCCCCTCGCCGATCCAGATCGCCAGGTAGAGGACTATGCCGTGGCCACGCTGGTGCTGACGGGCGGTACGGTGGTACGCCTCGCCTGCTCCTGGCGCCTGCCTGCCGGCCAGGACGCGGTGATCGACGCGAGCTTCTACGGCACCGGCGGGGCGGCCGCGCTGCGCAACCTCAACGGCTCCTTCTACGACTTCCGCGCCGAACGCTTCGAGGGCACCACTCGGCACCTGCTTGCGGAGGCACCAGACGCGTGGGGCGGTCGCGCCGGCGCGGACTGGGCCGAGCGCCTGGCCCGCTCGCCCCGCTTCACCGAGGATGCGGAAGAGCTGGTGCGCAGTGCCGAGGTGCTCGACCGCATCTACGGCCGTTGACGAGGGGCTTGCACCGACTCAGGCGCATGGCGGAACCGGCGTGGATCGTTCCTGAGGATCGCCCATGATCGTCCTTCGCCGGCCCACGCTGTGGGATATCCTGTTTCGCGTACGCGGATCGATCATCGGCAGCATCGCCCCCCGCCTGGCAGCGATGCTGCTGATCGCCAGCGCCGCCGTGCTGCTCGCCGCGCGCACGCCAGCCATACTCACACAGCTCGGCGCGATACCCTTCACCCTGATCGGCCTCGCACTCTCGATCTTCATGAGCTTCCGCAACAACGCGTGCTACGATCGCTGGTGGGAGGGTCGGAAGCTCTGGGGCCAGCTGATCATCGAGGTTCGCACCTTCGCCCGCCAGACCGCGCACCTTTCGCCGGAGATCCGAACGCCGCTGCTGATGGGGCTCGTGGGGTTCAGCCACGGTCTGGCAGCGCGCCTTCGTGGCAAGCCCGAAGCGGCCGCGATCG
Source organism: Sphingomonas molluscorum (assembly GCF_039522995.1). Lineage (NCBI taxonomy): Bacteria > Pseudomonadati > Pseudomonadota > Alphaproteobacteria > Sphingomonadales > Sphingomonadaceae > Sphingomonas > Sphingomonas molluscorum. The sequence goes on from NZ_BAAAEL010000008.1 coordinate 163,384, forward strand.
TCCCTTGGTTTGACGGGAAGGACTGGGCAGACCAGCCGAACCCGACCGATGCGGCCTTGCGGTCGGTGGGGCGCACATGCAGCCGGCTCGTACAGGACGGCCACATCAGCGACATCCGCTACTCGGTGCTGGAACAACCGCTGACCGGCCTGGCTCAGGTGCAGGCCGGATGCGAACGCATCAAGGCGACGCCCCTGCCCTACGCCTATTCGCTGCTTCTTCACCGCACGGCCTATACCTTTTGCCTGCTGCTGCCCTTCGCGCTGGCGCAATCGCTAGGCTGGTGGACGCCGCTAGTCGTACTGGTGGTCTGCTATACCTTCTTCGGGCTCGATGCGCTGGGGGATGAGATGGAAGACCCGTTCGGGCAGGAGACGAACGACCTGCCGCTGGACGCCCTCGTCCGCACGGTGGAGCGGGAACTGCTGGCAGCCGTGGGACGGACCGATCTGCCGCCGCCGCTCCTTCCGAAGGATGCGGTGCTGCTCTAGCTCAGCCGACAACGGCCGGCGGGCGGGTGCTCGCGTGCCAGTTCCAGCCGTGTCCCAGGGCCAACAGCAGCGCACCGGCGACGCTCAGCGCCGTCTCCACCACGGGTCCGGTGGGCAGAAACGCGCCGGCACCCAGCAGCGGCAGCCCGAGGGCCGCGATCACCAGCGGCAGCGGATGACGATGGCGGCGGAAGCCCAGCCCCAGGGCCACGGCACTAGTCGGCACTGCGAAGGCGAAAGCGAGCGCGTGGAAGCTCTCCGGCAGCGTTAGGAAGGCGGCGAGCATCGGCACCGCGACGATGAGCACGGGCAGCAGCAGGCAGTGCGCCAGGCAGAGCAGCGATGCCCCCATTGCTGCGCCGTCCAGCCATTGCTGCCGCCGCGCGGCCATCTGTCGTTCCATGCTTGCACCTCAACGCCAACGAGCGCGGGAGATGATACTTTGTATCATGGACGTCAAGGGCACCTCGGGGAAAGGTTGCATGCCTCTCAGCGGGGCCGCTACCCTCTGCATCAGAGAAGGAGAGGATCATGCGCCATTCCATCAGCCGCTGGCTCGGATCCGCATTGCCCCTGGCGGCGCTCGCCGGGTGCGCGCACGCGCCAGCCCGCCCGGCGCTCGGCGCGAACGCCCGCTATGTCGCGATGGGCAGTTCCTTTGCCGCCGGCCCCGGTATCCCCGAGCCTGTCGCCACCCCCGCTGCCCGCTGCGGCCGATCGACGAACAATTACGCGCACCAGTTCGCCCGCATGCGGGGGCTGACGCTGGTCGACGTCACCTGTTCGGGCGCCACCACGGCGCATATCCTGGGTCCCTGGAACGAGCTGGCGGCGCAGCTGGACGCGCTAACGCCCGACACGGCGCTGGTGACGGTCACGATCGGCGGCAACGACGTGAACTATGTCGGCAGCCTGATGAACGCCTCGGCCGGACGCGAGATTCAGCCGCCGACGAACGAGGCATGGGAGCGGCTCGCGCAGAGCTTCGATCGCATCGCCGCCGAGGTGCATCGGCGCGCACCGGGTGCCAGGCTGGTGTTTGTCGACTATCTCAGCCTGCTGCCGAACGGTCAGCCCTGTGCGGGCACCCCGGTCTCGCCGGAGCAGGCCGAAAAGCTGCGGAGGACGGCGCGCCACCTGGAGGAGGCGACCGCGGCAGCCGCGAGCCGGGCGGGCGCCGGCCTGATCCGCGCCTCCGCACTGTCGCGCGAACACGACGTCTGCGACGCGGAACCCTGGACGACCGGCTATGCCGCGGAAGAAAGGGGCCCGGTTCCGTACCACCCCAACCGCGACGGCATGCGGGCCGTCGCGCAGGCACTCGACGCGAGCTTGCCGCGATGAGCGCGGCTGTCGTTCAGAACAGCCGCGTCAGGAGGTAGAAGAGCGCACCCACCGCGGCCGACGCCGGGATGGTGATGACCCAGGCGACGACCACGCTGCTCGCCACGCCCCAGCGGACGGCCGAGGCGCGCCGCGCAGTTCCCGCGCCGATCACCGCGCCGGTGATAGTGTGGGTCGTCGACACGGGGATACCGAGCAGGGAGGCGCAGAACAGCACGATTGAGCCGGCGAAGGACGCGCTGAACCCCTGGTGCTGTGACAGCTTGGTGATGCGCGAGCCCATCGTCTCGATGATCTTCCACCCACCCGTCAGCGTACCGAGCGCGATCGCGATGTAGCAGCTGATCGCTACCCAGTGCGGCACCTCGAACGCGCCGTGCAGATAGCCGGTCGAGTAGAGCAGCACGGTGATGATCCCCATCGTCTTCTGCGCATCGTTCAGCCCGTGGCTGAGCGAATAGGCGCCGGACGAGAGAAGGTGCAGGACCCGGAACGATCGCTCCGCATTGCGCGAGGTGGCACGCGCGAACAGCCAGCTCGTGATCAGCATCACCAGCATCGCCAGGATCATGCCGATGGTGGGCGACAGCACGATCGCGATGAGGGTCTTGTTGAGGCCGCTCCACTGGATGCCGGTCATGCCGGCATGGGCGACGCCCGAGCCGATCATGCCGCCGACCAGCGCATGGCTGGACGAGGAGGGCAGCCCCTTCAGCCAGGTTACGACGTTCCAGAACATGGCGCCGACGAGTGCCCCGAACACCACCGCCGGCGTGATCAGGTCCTTGTCGATCAGCCCCTGGCCGATCGTGTCGGCGACCTTGTGCAGCGCCGGAAAAGCGATGGTCAGGAAGTAGGCGGCGAAGTTGAACACCGCGGCAAAAGCGACGGCGTGGACAGGACGCAGCAACCGCGTCGCCACCACGGTCGCGATCGAGTTCGCCGCATCATGCAGGCCGTTCAAAAAGTCGAACGCAAGCGCGACCAGGATCAACCCGATCAGCAGCGGCAGGGCAAGTTCGTGCATGGGGTGCGTCAGGCGTGGTCGACGACGATGCCGTCGATCTCGTTCGCCACGTCCTCGAACGCGTCGACGATGCGCTCGAGATGCTTGTAGATCTCGCGCTGGACCGAGAAGCGCAGCGCATCCTCCGGCCCCAGTTCCTTGAACGCGCGCTTCAGCCCCGCCGTGTGGATCTCGTCGGCGTGGCTTTCCATGCGGACGAGGCGTTCGGTCAGTTCGTGAAGACGCCCGCCATTGCTTCCAAGGTCGCGCAGCAGCGGCATCGCCTCTGCCGTGATCCGGGACGCGTCGACGATGATCGCCGCCATGTCCTTCATCTCCTGCTCGAACTCGGTGACCTCGTAGAGGTCGATCGCCTGCACGGCTGCCTGCATCTCGTCGATGGCGTCGTCCATCGAGCCGATCAGGCTGATGATCGCGCCGCGATCGAACGGCGTCAGGAAGGTCTCGCGCACGGTGCGCAGCACCTCCCGGATGATGTCGTCGGCGTCGTGCTCGCGCTCGATCACCTCCTGGATGTGGTCGCGATTGCCGTCCTGCAGCAGCCGCGCGAGGGCATCGGCACCCGCCGTCACGGTCCGGGCATGCGCCTCGAACATATCGAAGAAATTTCCGGTCTTCGGAAGCAGCCGTTGAAACCATCCGAACATGCGATTCACCTTAGACTTTTCGGCCACCGTGCTGAGCAGATCGGTGCGCCGTATTGCTGCTTTCATTTCCGAAGGCCCGAAGGAACGGATCAGTTCGCGCAGGTCCGGCTCCTCGACCGCGGCCGCAGCCTCGGGCAAGCTGAACCAGCGACGCTCGCGCTCCGACTGTTCCTTCCAGCTGTCGAGTTCCTGGCTGACCGCCAGCGGAAACACCTCGACGTCGATCATCAGCGAGGCGCCGTTGCGCCGCCGCTTGCGATAGCGATAGGAGCCCAGGGACGTCGGGCAGACGAGGCCGAGAACACCGGCCTCTTCCTCCGCCTCCCGCGCGGCGCCGGCATGCGGCGCCTCGCCCTTGTCCAGGTTGCCCTTCGGGATCACCCACCGCTTGGTTTCGCGCGAAGTCACCAGCAGGACGCGCACGGACGCGTCCCTGGCGGGACCTTCGGAACGATACGGCAGGGCGGCAATCTGGGGAATGAAGGGAACTCCGTGGCGGGCGGGGCCCGTTACAATCTGCGCCTGCCTTGGCGCAAGACAATCCGGTGAGGCCGTGCCCTGATCCTGAACGGTGCATGTCCGGCACCTTCCCGCGAAAGCCTTAATGGAAGGTGCGGGCGATGCATCACCGGAGGTCGGCCGGACGCGCAGCGGCAATGCCGCGCCCGTCAGCCGCGCCGGCCTAGCGGAAGGTGTAGCTCAGGGCGACGCCGCCCGACAGCTGGTCGCGCGAGCCGAAGTTGCGCACGACGGGGGAGCGGCCGGCATCCGCCACCAGACGGTCGTACTTGGCGTAGCTGTAAAGCCCCCAGCGTGGGGTCACCTGGAAGATGAGGCCGGTCGTCGCCCCTACCGACTGCAAGCCGCCCTCCGCGTCGTATGCGGGCAGCCCCGTCGTTGCCGCGGTCTCCTCGCTGATGCCGAAGTATTCGCGGTGGTAGCGACCATTGGCGAAGGTGGCGCGCGGGCCCAGGGAGAACAGCCACTGGTCGCCGTCGCGCGCGACATAGTCTGCACTTACGGTACCGATCAGCCCTTCATGCCCGCCCAGACCCTGCCGGAACTCGGTCCGGAGGCGGAACGCCGGCGCCACCTCATATTGCACGAACCCGCCTAGTTCGACGGTGAAGCCAACCTTGGGCAGCACCCCGTCGGTATCGTTGCGCGAGCGATCGCCTTCGAACCCGAATGCGACACCGAACTGCCACCCGTTGCTCCGCGCCAGAATGGGGCCGGAGCCTTCGTCCGGCGCCTCGAACGGAAACGGATCATCGCCCCGGGCTCGGGCGATGTCGATCAGCGGGCGCACGCTGACCGAGTCGGATCCCGGAAAGCTCGGCACGAGCTGAGGCCCCAGTGCGATGCGGGTCCTCCACGGAGCGCGTTCCTCGCTCTCCTCCTGGGCATACGCCGCGGGGCCGGTCGCGAGCAGGGCCAGCGAAAACGCCCTTCCGGTATATCTGAGTGCGTCGCTCGGCCTCATGGCAGACGGTACCTCCTCACCTGCGGTTCACGGAGCTTCCCTGCACAAGGCTTCTTGCGGCGTTCGGCTTACCGGAAAGTCGTTCTCACAAGAACTTACCCGAACCAGCGAGAAGCGCCAGTACGCCGTAGACCAAGCAAAGCGCCAGCGACGACGAGCAGCGCGGCGGCCGCAGTGGAGGCCGCGACGACGCCGGCCTGCTGCCCGCCGGAGGCATAGATGGCGGCGAGCGCCCAGAGGAATACGAGCGCAAAGGGCGGGTTGCCCCAGCCGCGGATCAGCGCCGCTGCCGCGATGATGCCGCCCACCAGCACGACCAGCGCCGTCACCACGGCACCGTTTTCGAGCTCCACCCCGTGAAAGCGCAGCGCCGCCGCGATGTTCACGATGGTCGCCGCGGTCAGCCAGGCAGCGAGCGCACTCAGCGGCAGAACCGCAAGCCAGCGCTGGCCGGTCGTGAAGCGCGGCTTCCAATCGGAAATGCGGCGATAGGCGGTGAGGAGGCACAGCAGCGTACAGACGATGATCGCCACCGAGATCACCGTCAGCCCGGCAACCTGCGTGTAAGCAGCCCAGAGGGCGTTGCCCAGGAACGCCCCCGCCGCGGGCCACCGCAATTCCGCTACCAGCGCGTCGTTCCGCTGCCCCGGAAGCGCCTGGTAGATCGCGAACAGCATCGAGCCGAGGTAGAGCAGGCCCCAGATCGAAAACGCCCAGCCTGCCGGCGTGATCAGCGTCCGGACCTCGTCGGACTGGGAACCGATCGGCTCACCGATCCCCAGTGACGGAAGCACCGGCGTCAGGATCTGCAGAACCGCCATGAGGATGACGGCGATGCGAGGCGCCGAATCGGCGGGCGATGCATGCGATGGCGCGAGGCTGGACATGGCGGCAGAACGCGCAGCGATACTGCGGGTTGCGGCGGTCTCGGGCGAGCCGTCGCCCCGCTCGAAGGGGGACGACCTAGTAGATCTTCTGGTGCAGGGGCTCGATGCGCAGCGTTACCACGTCCACGCCTCGAGGCCGCGTCGCCGCATAGAGGATGGCATCGGCGACCTCGGCCGGCGGCAGCATCTGGAATTCCTCGATGAAGCGGCTGCGCTCCTCGGCCGAATAGGGCTGCATCGCGGATCCGATCGCACCGGGTTCGATCAACGTCAGGCGGATGCGCTCCGGCATCAGTTCCTTGCGCAGCGTCTCGGCAAAGGAAGCAACGCCGCCCTTGGCGGCATTGTAGACGCTCTCGCCCGCCGCTTTGATGTGGACGCTGATCGAGCCGACGAGCACGATCATGCCATGGTCGATCCCGGCCGCGCGGATCCGCTCGATGGCGGCGCGGGTGCAGCCGACATAACTCGCAAGGTTGCTTTCGAGCACGTAGCGCCAGCCCGCATCGTCCATTTCCATGAGCGGTCCCGATCCGACGCCGGCACAGGCGATGAGCATGTCGAGACCGCCAAGCTTCTCGTCCACCGCCCCGAAGAGCGCAGCGATGCCCGCACTGGTGGAGAGATCGGCCGCGAAGGCGTAAAGCGGTGCGCCGCCGCCGAGCTCCGCCGCCGCGCCGGCAAGGTCCGCCTCCGGGCGGTCGGTGATCAGGATGTGCGCCCCTGCCGCGATCATGCGGGCAGCGACCGCCCGACCGACACCACCGGCGCCTCCCGTGATCAGGACCCGCCTGCCCGCAAGGATCGCCCCGTCGATCATAGCGTGATCGCCACGAAGACGGCGCCGGTTTCCTGCTTGCGATCGGCCGTGTCGAAGGCCTCGTTGATGCGGTCGAGCGGGAAGCGATGGGTGATCAGTTTCTTCACGTCGATGCGTCCCTTCGCGATCAGGTCCAGCACCATCCCCTGTTCGCGATAGATCTGGTGCATGGCAAAGCTGGCGCTGGGGATCAGTTGGATCTCGGACATCTGGATCCGCTGCCATTCGAGCGGGATCGCGATCTCGCCCGCATCGAAGCCGCCGACGATCACGACCTTGCCGGCACGGCGCACCATCTTGGTGGCTTGCGGCAGCGTCTGGGGCATCGACTCGCCGCCCGCGCATTCGAAGACGATGTCCGCGCCGCGTCCGCCGGTGAAGGCCTTCACCCGCTCGACGGCATCCTCGGTGGCGCTGTTCACCACCGCATCGGCGCCCAGTTCCCGTGCCAGTTCGAGCGCGCTCTCCACCACGTCGCAGATGATCACGTCGGCGCCGCTTGCCTTCGCGAGTAGCATCTGCCCGAGGCCGATCGGTCCTGCGCCGATCACCGCCACAGTGTCGTTGATGCCCAGTCCGGACAGGTGCTGCGCGTGCAGGCACACCGAGAACGTGTCAATCAGCGACGCTTCCTCGAAGCTCACATGGTCAGGAAGCTTGTAGAACTTCTCGGCCGGGCCGGCGACATATTCGCCATAGGCACGCGACACATATTGGGTCCGCACGTCGTAGAGGTGCTCGCAGATGTTGTAGCGCTGGATGCGGCAATAGTCGCAGACGCCATCGCCCATGACCGTTTCGATCACGACGCGGTCGCCGGGCTTCACGTTGGTGACGCCCTCGCCGACTTCCACCACTTCGCCGGCCAGTTCATGCCCCATGATGTGGCATTCCAGCTCCGGCTCGTGCTTTTTCCAGTGGCGCAGGTCGGTCCCGCAGATCCCTGCCACACGCACGCGTGCCAGCACGAAGTTGGATGCGGGCAGGATCGGCCGCTCGACCTCGGTGACGACGAACGTGCCTTCGGCGGTCTTGAGTGCAGCCTTCATCGAGCGGCCGGCTCCTTGTTGTGGGATGGGGCGGGAAGTTCAGCTCGTCTTCTGCACGCGGGGCTCGATCCGCAGATTGACGACGTCGCAGGCCGAGGAGCGGCTGAGGACGAAGAGGATCGCCTCGGCGATTTCCTCTGCCTGGAGCATCTCCTGCTTGGCCACCGCTTCCCGCTTCTCTTCCGGGCTGCACTCCTGCATGTCGGTGTCGACCGAGCCAGGCTGGATCACGCTGACCTTGATGTTCTTGTCCGCCACTTCCTTGCGGAGGGTTTCGGCGAACGCCTGAACCCCGGCCTTGGTCGCGGAATAGACGCTCTCGCCCTCCGCCTTGATCTCGGTGCTGATCGAACCGACGAAGAGCAGGTGCCCGCCGCCCTGTGCCTCCATCCGCGTCATCGCCGCCTTCGCCGACGCAAGGTAGCCGACCAGGTTGGTCTGGACCACGTAGCGCCAGTCTTCGTCCGCCATCTCGTCCAGCGGATCGGCGCCCAGTGCCGCGCAGGCGACCAGCATGTCGACGCCGCCGAGCTTCTCGTCGACTGCCTGGAAGACGGCGTCGATCCCCCCCTTGGTCGCTGCGTCCGCGGTGATGCCGAACAGGTCCTGCCCGCCGCCCGCCCTTGCGAGCGCCTGGTCCAGTGCCTGCTGGTCTCGCCCGAAGGTGAGGACACGCGCACCTTGCCCGGCAAGGAGCGCAAGCGTCGCGCGACCGATGCCGGTGGTACCGCCCGTCAGAAGGATGCGCTTGCCCGCAAGCGACGTATGCTCGATCGCCATGTCTATTCCCAGCTGAGGACGATGCGGCCGTTGGCCGGCACGTTGTAGTCGGTGCGGTCTTCCGAACTGCTGTGTGGGCGGACCGAATCGCCGCCCGCAGTGGTAACGCTGCTCTTGGGAAGCTTGCGCCGCTTCAGCCGCACGAGCCGAAGGTTGGCGGTACAGGTCTCCACCCCGTCGAGGGTGATCGTCACGGCGCGCTCACCGGTGCGCTCGATCCGTCGCAGCAGATAGTCGCAGTAGATCCGGAAGGGTGCACCCTCGACATCGTGGAAGGCTCGTGATGCGAAGATGAACGCAGCGCCGGCGCCATAGACCTCCTGGCCGACCTGCCCCGCCTGCTGCCCGTCGGGATACAGGTCTTCCAATGGGAAGGAGAGCTTCGGGTCGATGTGTCCGTTGGACTCGCGCTGCTGGTCCGCCACTGCCTCGGCCGGCAGTGCGTCCGGGTAATAGTACCAGGCACGCGACAGGACGTATTTGCAATACTCACTGATCAGCATGCGCGCTTCGGGTTCGAGTTCCGGGCCGCTGTCGTTCAGAAACCGCTCGAACGCGACGAAGGTGTCGAAGCATTCGTACATCGCCATGTACGGGGCATCCTGAAGACAGGTTACCCCGAGGAAGGTCTCGTAGCTCTCGGCATGGCCGATCTGGCTGTCCCACAACACGCTGTTGTGGAAGAAGCTCGCGAGATAGACGTAGCTTTGCTGGAGATAGACTTCGCGATTGGTGATCCGCCAGAGGCGCATGCAGGCGGCGGCGCCCCAGGCCGTGAGATTGGCCTGGTAGTTGATGTTGAACCGCAACTCGATCGCCGCTTCGATCGCGGCCCGCGCCTCGTCCAGGTAGCGCTTGTCATCGGTCAGCTCGAACGCCTGCAACATGACCCAGGCGTAAATGCCACCCACGTCGGTCTGCCCCCGCCCGTCGGCAGGCGCGGTCTTCTCGATGATGGAGAAGTCGGTGACGTTGTACTGGATCGGCCATCGGTATTCGAAATGCTGCGCGGCCCGGATGCCGTACTCGAGCGAGGACAGGAACAGCTCCCGCGCATCCGCGTCGCCGTCCAGCGCCAGGATGCCGAGGTTGAGCAGCGGGTGGTACAGGTACCAGCTGTCGACCGCGTCGGCGTCCTTGTCCTTGCCGACGTTGGGAAGATAGCGCCGCAGTGTAGCGAGCTTCGGATCGTAGAACTTCTGCAGGCCCGCCTTCAGTTCGGCTTCCAAAGGATGCGGTTCACCCCGCCACTTGCCCCAGTCGTGCAAGGCGGTGATTACCGACATCTGGACCATGATGTCGGGATACTCCGCTGCGGTATACGGATGGACGTAGCGGTGCCCGTAGTGGCGGATGGTCGCCTCCGGCGCCTCCGCCAAGTCGCGGGCAGCCCGTTCCGCTCGATCCACCCAGTCGCGATACTGAACCGGCGGAAGCTCCAGGGCCTTGTAGGCGGTGCCCAGCATCTGGATGAACTGGCGCGCGGACTCCCGTTCGTCCGGCGGTGCCGTGTAGCGGAACACCACGATCGCATCGGAGATCGTGACGGTCTTGCCCGCCTCCAGCGCCGCGGACGCCGGATCCTGGTCGCGCTCGGGCGTCGGCAGGAGATAGCCGAGCTCGGGCCATTCCCCGCCCACTACCCCATCCGGCTTGGTGCCCGTGTCCCGATAATAGTCGTTCAGCGCGGTGAGGTTCTGGAAATACAGCACATTGCCGAAGTCCGGCTCCTCGATGCGGAAGTAGAGCAGCCCGCCGTTCAAACCCCGCTGGGCCGCTTCGACCGTGCCGCTTGCGGCAACCGGATCATCCTCGCGCCCGAGGGGATAGATATCCCGCGGCGCAAACGGGATGAGGATCGACGTTTCAGGGGTCAGGCAGACGGTGATGCGCAGGATCTCCAGCGCCTCCGATCCGATCCCGAAGACAATGTGATGCTCGCCCATGCCGCTGATCACCCGAAGGCGAGCGGATTCGCCGGGCCGGGCATCCAGCACCTCGCATTCGAACGGTGCGGCGATAAAGGCAGCCCGCAGCGCGAGCCCCCCTTTGCCGGGACGCCGCACGATCGCAAAGACGCCGTCCCGGGCGGCGACCACCTCCACCTCGAGCTCACCCGAGCGGAATCGGGAAAGAGGCTTTTTGTGGCGACGAAGATCTTCGCGCAGCGCCAGGAGGTAGGGGCTGACCGGCAGGATCTCCTTCGAGATCGCCGTTGTCGCCATCAACACCTCCCTGATCTGCTTCGCCCTGCTTTCAAATGCCGCCAGCGATCGGGTTGTTCCCGTTGGAAAGGGAACATACGACGAATTGTCGGAGCCTTCTAACGTACGTTAGTTCAAGCAGGAATCCTGCCGTCACCGGCAGCATCATGGAGGGTGAGACCGGTCTGGCCGACCGTGATCTCGCCCGTTCGCAGTCTACGCACAAGTGCGTCGCCATCCCGGCGTCCGCTGTTCCACCGCTGCAGCACCGACCGCGGGGAGAAGTCCATCGCCTTGCCGGCGACCTCTTGCTCCTGGTCGCGGTAGGCGGTGGTCACCAGCGCTACCGAGCGGCACGTCTCCCGCCCAGGGCAGCCGTTCTCGAAAAAGGTGCGCCAGCGCGAGAGCGTCCTGCGGGATTGGGCCGCAAAAGCGAGATCCTGCATCCGCCCGGCAACTTCACCGATGGTCTTGGGCCGGCGCGAGGAGAGCGGAAGAAGGTCCGACGCGATGCACAGGATCGGCGTGGAACCGGAGTCGAGCATCACCGGATCGATCGGGAGGTTCATCGACAGTCCGCCGTCTCCGAGGAGGCGGCCGTCCACCTCCACCGCCGGATAGGCGGTCAGCAGGGCTGCGCTCGCGCGGATATGATCCGCCGACAGCCGCTGCCGGGCGGTATCCAGCAGAACCTCCTCACCGGTTTCGATATCGACCGCGACGGCCGTCATGCGCATCGGGCCGCGGTTGAGCAGGTCGAAGTCGACAAGATCCTGAAGCGTGCTGCTCAGCGCCTGGGTGTCGTAGACGGCGGGCGAGCCGGCGCCCCCGTCCCCCTGCCGCCACGCGGGAGAGGAGCCGAGCGGCCCGAACAGTCCGGGGCGGCCCGTCAGAAGCGTTTCCACTACGGCACCGGTCCGGCGCCACCCCTCCGGCAGCATGTCCCACGGCATCGGCCAGCCCTGCTCGTCCGCTGGGCGCCAGAGCTTGCGGAGGCGGTCCACCCGGTCCTCCGGGGCATTGCCTGCGATGATCGCGCCCGTGACCGCGCCGATCGAGGTGCCGACGACCCACTCCGGCTCGATGTCGGCATCGTGGAGGGCCTCGTACAGGCCGGCATGATAGGCGCCGAGCGCGTTGCCGCCGCCAAGCACCAGGACGATCTTCACGTCCTGGATTTCTGGCCGGGGCTCAGTTGCTGGCAAGGAAGCGCTCGAGATCGTCACTGCCGCCGATCCGTTCCCCGTCGATGAAGACCTGCGGCGTGGTGGAAACGCCCTGCTCCTCCTTGTACCGGTCCACTTCCTCGCGGGACCGGAGCAGATGGTCTTCGACCTCGTAGCCGGCGGCTTCCAACATGGCCTTGGCGCGAACGCCGAAGGGGCAGGTGTGTTCCGGCAGCACCATCCGGTACAGCGTTGCCTTACGTTCCGTGCTCATCGGTCGGCTCCTTTGCGTCGTCGGCCGAAATCCTGTTCAGTCGACGGAATGGTGGGGACGGCTCTTCGGCGCGGGCTCGACAGGCCACGATCGTTCATCGCGGGCATCTTGGGGGATTCCTCGTCGCGACAGAGAGGGAGTGGCTGAAGGGCCGCTCGTCCAGTCCAGAACGCAGCGCGGTCGCAAGCGTTGCGCCCTGCCGGGCAGATGGCCGGCATTCGCTGCCTTCAGCGGCGCCGACACAGCCACCAGCCGACCGCGACCATCCCTGCTCCCCATAGCAGGAAGAGGCCGTCCCACACGGAGAGCCCGGCCGGTTCATAGACGTGGTGGACTTGAAGCAGGTGATGATCGATCACCCCCTCGACCAGGTTGAACAGGCCCCAGCCGATCAGCAGGGCCCCACCGAAAAGGCGCCCAGACAGGTCGGCGTCGCCCCGACGCCCCGCGCGCCAGAGAAGCGCGATGCCGATGGCCGTGAGCATCCAGACGCCGGCGTGAAAGAAGCCGTCCCACACCATGTTCACCTTGGCCCCGACATAGTCGGTGTTCGGTATGCGACCGGACAGCATGTTGTGGAACTGCATGATCTGGTGGAACAGGATCCCGTCCACGAAGCCGCCCATGCCCATGCCGAGTGCGAGGCCGGCGGACAGAAGCGGTCGGCGGCTGGCGATCATGACCGGGACCTTTCCTCAGGCTCTTGAAGGACCAGAGCGACCACCGCGAGCAGGAGCGTCAGCGGCAACGCGACCGCGCAGGCATTCCACCACAGGTCGCCCGCCAGCAGGCGTTCGCGCACGGATGCTGCCTGGGGCGAATGACACAGGGTGCATGCGAGCGCCGGCACCGGAAGGAGCGCCGCGGGCGCCAGGACGGCGATCCCGGCGAGGTGCCTGAACCTTGCTGCCATCCCGTGCAGACGCGTGGCCGGCGCCAGGGTTCCGGCGCTCAGGAACTGCCGCTATTCGCCCTCGTCCGGATCAAGCTCCCCGTGCACCTGGCCATGGGCGAGCACCGCGAACAGGCCGGTGCCGCCGATGATGTTGCCCAGCAACGACGGCAGGACGATGCGGCCGATGGCATCGGAGAGACCCACCTCTCCTTGCAGCCACAGCAGCCAGGCCTCGCCCGATCCCGCGACCACATGGCTGAAGCCACCCAGGGCGATCACATAGGTGATCAGGACGATCACCCAGAACTCGCTGCCTCGCGCATTCGGCAGGATCCATGCGATCGACGCCACCAGGAAGCCCGCCGGCATGCCCAGCATCAGCGTCGTCATCGCATCGTGCCGGAGTAGCGAGCGCGAGACCTCCAGCGTGGCGGAGAGTTGCTCCGGCCCGACGATGATCTGATGGGCGACCAGCAAGGCGACGAAGAAGGTGCCGATCAGGTTGGCGATGAGGACGGTGACCCAGAGACGAAGCAGCCGGGCAAGGTTCCGGCGCGTCGGGTGAGTGGCGAGCGGAAGCACCGCCGTCACCGTATTCTCGGTGAACAGTTGCAGGTTGCCCAGGATCACGATCACGTAGCCGACCGAATAGCCGAGCGAGGAGATCAACTCCGCCCAGGGTTCCTTGGGCAGCTTCTCCTGCAAGAACGCCTCGGCCAGGATCGACGCGCTGAGGCCCACCCCTGCCGCAAAACCGGAGAAGATCAGCGAGGCCAGCGGCCTTCCGAGCTCCTCGTCTCCCTGGAGCCGGATAACCTCGTGGACGACCTTGGGCGAGCCCGAGCGGCGCTCGTCGACGGAATCAACCTCCTCCTCGGTCAGACCTTCCACGGGCTCGGCCTCTGGACCGCCCTCGCTTTTCAGGTCCTCGTCGCGCGAGCCGGACATCTGCTCAGCGTCCCAACGGGGAGCGGTCATACTCCGCAAGCAGCGCCGCGACATCGTTGTAGATCGCGATCGCGCCTGCTTCGCGGAGCGTCTCCTCGGGGAACTTGCCCGAAAGCAAAGCGATCGTCGCGATGCCGCATTTGCTGGCAGCCTCCACGTCATAGGGGCTGTCGCCGACCACCAACACCTCCTCTGCCGACAAGGGTGCCACCTTTTTCAGTGCAGCCACGAAGATGTCGGGCGCCGGCTTGGTATGTTCGACATCCCCGGAGCTCGTGGTCGCCTGGACGAGGTCGCGCGCATCGAGCAGGTCGAGATAATGATCGACCTCCTCGGCCGACGCGGACGAGGCAAGCACCACCGTCTGCCCCGCCGCATGCACGCGGGCGAGCAGATCATGCGCGCCGGGGAACGGCCGCACCTGTTCCAGCAGGTCGGGCTTGAAGACCGCGCCATGCGCCTCCCCGAGCTTTTCGATCAAGTCCGCGTCCGCATCAGGGATGAGCGTCGGCACCAGCATGTCCTTGCCCTTGCCGATCTGGCCGTGGATGGTCGCGCGGTCGAAATCGGCTTCGATGCTCCGGAATGCTTCCTCCCAGGCGAGCACGTGCATGTCGTTGCTGTCGACCAGCGTCCCGTCGACGTCGAAGAATACGGCTCGATATTTCACGTAGGACGGTTCCCTTCCGGAAAGGTGATGGCGGCAAAGCCGAGGCTCAACGCACGAACGTGCCGGAAGGACCGGCGGATGTCGGCCCCGCTCAGGCGCGGCCGCGAGCGGAGCGGGTCGGCAGCACCAGATGGGTGAGGAAGTTGCGCAGCTCCGTCATGCGCGCAGTCGCATCCGTCACCTGCTCGTTCAGTCCGAGCCGCCACGCGAGATCGCGCCGATCGGGCTGGCGGTGCAGTTCCTCCACCAACGCGGCATGGCTTTCCACGTCCTGCTCGTTCTGGGCGAGACCGTGCTCGATCAGGTCTTCCGATTGGCGGCGGAGGGCCGCGGCGACTTCGCGCAACGAGATTTCCGGATGATATTGCACGCCCCAGAAGATGCCGTTCCCGTGGCGGATCTCGGCTGCCTGGACCCGCGTCACCGAGTTCGATGCCAGCAACCGGGCACCCTCGGGAAGCGCGGCGACTTCGTCGGTGTGGATCGCCGGCGCATCGAATACCGGCGGGCGCCCGTCGAGGAGGAGATGGCCCTCTCCCGCCGGTTGGCGCGCGATCCGGCGTGCGAAGCCCGCCTCCCGCCGCTCCTGCATCGCCCGAACCGTGCCGCCAGCCGCGACCACCGCCACCTGCAAACCGGCGCACGAACCGAAGGCAGGGGTGCCGGATTGGAAGACCGCGCGCATGAAGTCGATCTCGCGCCGTGTCTCGGGCGTGTCCTCGTACAGATGCAGCGGCGAACCGGTGAGGAACACCGCGTCATAGCCCTCCAGCCCGACGGCATCGGGCACCCTGCTTCCGCGGTCGGCCGGCTTCACGCGGTCACAACTGGCGTCCGGCGCCAGGTCGCCCAGGCGCTTGAGGAAGGTCTCGCCGGAACTGCGGCCGACACTGTCCCGCCGCTTCTCGCGGGCGGCGGGCGGCTCACTTTCGGCGACAAGGATACGCATGGACGCTCGCGGACAACAGGGGATGGGAACGGGCGGCGGACAGCCTTGCCCTGCCGGGTCGGAGGAGCTGAAACGTCAACTATCCCAAATGGTTGCGCCCCAATCCATCGACCCTATCCTCCTCGCTTCCAAAGGACTCGATGAGCTGCAATGCGTTGGCGAGGGCCGCGCCGGACGCCGTGTTGTCGAAGATCGTCCAGCACTCGGCAGCGGTGGTGCCCGCCGCGGCCATCGCGTCATGAAGGCGAGCGATCGCGCCCGCATCGTATGAGGATCGATAGATGACCGGCGATCCGTGCAGCCGGAAATAGGCCAGCCCCGCCCATCCGCCCGGCTCGGCCGCGCGGGGATGAACCGCAGGGTCGGCAGCCACGCGCGAGACGGCATGGTCGCGGAGCAGTCGTTCGGCGGCTTCCTCGAACCAGCTGGGATGCCGGGGTTCGCAGACGATGGCAGGCCCCAGCCGCGCGGCCAGTTCCGTGAAGAACGCGGTCGCAACCGCCGGCTCGAATGCAAGGCTGGGTGGCAGTTGCACCAGCGTCGGCCCCCGATTGCTGCCGAGGCCCGCGACCTCGTCGGCGAAGCGCCCCAGCAGATCGCCACAGCCGGCCAGCTTGTGCTGGTGGGTGATGGTCTTCGGCAGCTTGACCGAGAAGCGGAAGTGCGGCGGGACGCTCGCCGCCCAGCGCGCGTAGGTGGAAGAGCGATGCGGGCGATGAAAGCTGCTGTTGATCTCCGCGGCGTCGAGCCGGCGCGCGTAGCGCTGAAGATGGGTTCCCTCGCCCGGCACCACCCCGGCGGCTTCGCGCGGGATCGACCAGCCCGCGGTACCGATCCGCAACCGCACCGCTGTGCTACCCGCTCCTAGAGCGTCCATATGCGATAGCAGCGGATCAGTATCTCTTCCTGCGAAAACCGGGCTTCTAGATCGCGTCGGTACCGGGCCCACCAGTCCCGGTCCACGTCGTCGACCACGACTTCTGCGGTGATCATCCGATCACGGGCGGTGCCGTCGCCGCGCCCCTCCGCCCAAAGCCCCTCGGCCGGGCTCCGGCTGAACAGGGTGACGCCACCGAACGCCTGCAGAAGCTCATGGCGTACCCGGTCGAACATCTCTCGTGCGAAGGGGGCGCCTTCATTGGAGGTGGTCGGCAGGAAGAGCTCGACGAGCCAGCGGGGCTGCAGATCGTCCACCGCTTCCCTCACCCGACCAGCAGCGATTCCGCGCCGTCGATCCAGACCGGTGTGCCGCTGATGTGTCGCGCCTGATCCGAAAGCAGGAAAAGCACGAGGTCCGCCACTTCGTCCGAGGTGCCGGGCTCCCCATCGGTCAGCGGGATCTTCCCTTCCGGATATTCGACCGGCTCGCCCGCGACCGCCGCGTCGCGGTGTACCGTGCTGTCCTCGATATCGGTCTCGATCTGCCCCGGGCAGATCACGTTCACGCGGATCCGAAACTTGGCGAGTTCCAGCGCGAGCATCTTTGCCATCGCGACCTGCGCCGCCTTGGTGCAGCTGTATGCGGTCGCGCCGGCGTTCGAGAAGATCCGGGTGCCGTTCACCGATGCCGTGATGACGATGGCGCCGGCACCCGCATGCTTCAGGTGCGGCACGGCATAGTGGAGCGTGAGATAGGTGCCCCGCAGATTGGTGTTCATGGTACGGTCCCACTCGTCGGGCCCGAGTTCGTCGATGGGCGCCCAGACGCCGTTGATGCCGGCGTTCGCGAACACATGATCGAGCCGCCCATAGGCGCGCACGAGATCGGCGACCGCGGCCTTCACCTGATCCTCGGCCGAGACATCCGCGACGAGCGGCAGAGCGCGACCGCCTGCATCCGCGATCTGGCGCGCGACCTGTTCGGCATCCTCGGCGGTGTGGGTCAGCACCCCGACTGCGCAGCCTTCTTCCGCCAGCCGCAGGGCAACGGCCTTGCCGATGCCTGAGCCCGCGCCGGTTACCAATGCCACCTGTCCCGAAAAGCGCATGCCGTCAGCCCCACTATCCAAGCTTGTGACGTCCGAACGATCCCGAGGGCGCTTCTATCCCGCCCCGCCAGCCGGTCGTGGCGACCGGTTCAAGATTGGAGGTGATCGAGGATCCGCGCCGTCACCCGCTCGGGCTGCTCCAGATGCAGCCAGTGGGTCGCATCCTCCAGGATCTCCAGGTCACCCTGCTCGCACTGCCCCAGGCTCGCACGTGCGACATGCGGCTCCAGGAAGCTGTCCTTCCCGCCCCACAGGATACGCGTGGGCACCGCGATCCGCGCCGATCCGCCGGACCTTCGATGCCGAAGCGCGCGATAGTAGTTCAGCATGGCGGTAAACCGCCCCGGCCGCTGCCAGGCCTGCATGTAGCGGTCGAGCGCTCCCGCCTCGAATGCGCCGGGAGCGGCCGAGCCCTCCATCATCGTGCGCAAGCCTGCAAAGTCGAAGCTTCCGAACACGGCTTCCGGCAGCCACGGAAGCTGGAAGAACATGGCATAGCTGCTCCGCAGCGCCTGGGTCGGGTGCTTGAGCGCCTGCGCTCCCCATACGTCCGGATGCGGCGCGTCGAGGATCACCAGCTTCTCGACATGGCCGGCGTGGCGAGCCGCGACCCACCAGGCGATCACCCCGCCCCAGTCGTGGCCGACGAGGTTGAAACGCGGCACGTGGAGAGCCTCGGCCAGGGCAACCACATCGGCTGCCAGCACGTCGAGATCGTAGGAGGCGAGACCCTGCGGCGCCTCGCTCAGATTATAGCCTCGCAAATCCGGGACGATCACCCGGAAGCCGGCATCGGCCAGGGGCTGGATTTGCTTGCGCCAGGCCCACCAGAATTCCGGGAACCCGTGCAGCAGGATGAGCGGCTGCCCGTCTCCCGGTCCGGCCTCCACGACATGCAACTCGATGCCGTTCGCCCGCACCTGCCGGCTCGTCCAACCCGCGGCGATCCATTCGTTTTTGGTCATGCCGGCTCAAGCCGCGGGAACCAGAGGAGTTCCCGCGCTCGCGACCGGGCCGGCGGCGTCAGGGGTTCCCCTTCCCGCCATTCGCCCCGACCACACCACCGGTGGTGAAACCCGAATCGTCGGAGGCGAGAAGCACGTAATGCGCCGCCAGTTCCGCCGGTTGGCCGGCGCGTCCCAGCGGCGTGTCCTTGCCGAACTCGCCAAGCTTCCCGGGCAATTGCCCGCCGGCGACTTGCAGCGGCGTCCAGAACGGGCCCGGCGCGACCATGTTGACGCGGATCCCCTTCTTGGCGAGTTGCTTGGCGAGACCCTTGGTGAAGATCAGGATCGCGCCCTTGGTCGAGGCGTAGTCGAGCAGTTCCTCGCCCGGATCATAGCTGTTCACCGAACCCGTGTTGATGATCACGGCGCCGGGCTTCAGGTGCGGGATGGCGCTCTTGCTGAGGCGGAAGGTCGCAAAGATGTTGGTCTCGAATGTCCGGACCATCTGCTCGTCGCTGATCTCCGAGATGTCGGCCTTGCTTTGCTGGTAGGCGGCATTGTTGACGAGGATGTCGAGGCCGCCCAGCCCTTCCACTGCGCGCGCGATGATGCGCCTGCAATTGTCGAGGCCGCGAATGTCCATGGGGATGGCCACTGCCTTGCGCCCGGCCTCGCGGATCAGGGAGACGACCTCGCGGGCATCCGGCTCCTCGTCCGGGTGGTAGTTGATGGCGACGTCGGCACCTTCCCGGGCATAGGCGATGGCTGCCGCACGTCCGATGCCGCTGTCGCCGCCGGTGATCAGCGCCTTCCGGCCCAGGAGCTTGCCCGAGCCCTTGTAGCTGGTCTCCCCGCAATCCGGCCGCGGGCTCATCTTGCTCTGCAGGCCGGGCCAGGGCTGGCGCTGTTCGGGAAAAGGCCCGGCTGTATATTTGCTCCGCGGATCCCGCAGCGGAGCCGGTGCCGCGCCTGGGCCTGCGCCCTGGGCCAATCCGGGAGCGGCAGTCGCCGCCAAACCCAACGCCGCCCCGCCAAGCAACGCCCGGCGCGAAGGTTCGCCTGTGCTCACTGTCTGTCTCCTGATTGGGAAAACCCCGAACGGGCGGCAGCATCAAAGGTTTCGCGATGCTGGGACAAGGATCGCCCCAACCCGAAAACCGCGACATCGATGGCGCAATCCGCGGCATCTGTGCGTTGACCAGATACACACGGAGGTTCGCAATGGACGAGCGCAAGATCAGCAACGGCCCAAACGAACGCGCGCGGGACGAAAGCATCGCGGGGACGGGTCCCGGCATCCCTGACGAAGCCCTTGCCCCCGGCGAAGCGCTTCCGGCCGCGCCTTCCGACGAAGAAGTTCAGCGCGTCGCGGCAAAGCTCGGAGTAGCGGGGACAGCTGAGCGCAAGGACGATTGATCGGGCCGATCCGGGTCGACGGTCTTTACACCTTGCTCCGGAGCCCCGCTCGTCGCAGCCCGGTCGCCCTTCTATTTTCCTGCCGGCCCGCACTGCGGCCCGCTTCCCGCGTTGAGCGATCGGATTGGCAGCAGGAAAGGGAACGACGTGGACTTGGCAGAACTGTTGCTGGGCATCGGGCGTGAGGCGCAGGCGCTTTCGGCCGGACAGATGGCCTGCCGCGCAGTCGTCCTCTATGTCGCCACGCTCGCGATCGTCCGGATCGGCAAGAAACGCTTCCTCAGCCGGGCGAGCGCGTTCGACGTAATCGTCGGCATCGTCATAGGATCGATCGCCAGCCGCGCGATCACCGGCAACGCGCCCATCCTGCCATCACTTGCAGCCATCGCGGCCGTGGTCGCGCTGCACTGGCTGGTCTCGGCCGTCGCGGTGCGGTGGCATGGCTTCGGCCATCTCATCAAGGGAGGCGATGAGATCCTGATCCGCGAAGGCGTCGTCGACGAGCACATGCTCCGTGCCGCCCATATGACCGACCGCGATCTCAGCGAGGCGCTGCGCGAGGAAGGTGTGGCGGACCCCGCAGGCGTGAAGCAGGCGCACCTTGAACGCAACGGCAAGGTCAGCGTGATCAAGTCGGAAGGCGGGGCGAAGGTCGTCGATATCGTCGTTGCGCCTGGGGTGCAGACGGTGCGGATCGAGATCGACTGACGCTCCTTCGGTCGATGCGCGGGAACCCGTCCGCAGTGCCGTGGATTCCAGTTCTACCTATCAGGAGGCAGGAAATGGCAGACGACAAGACCAAGATTGGCGGCAGCGATCGCCGGACGGTGGCAGCCGACGAACCTTACGAAGTCGAGTATTTCGCGCGCAAGCACGGCTTGCATGCGGAGCAGGCCCGCGAACTCATCGGCCGGATCGGCAATGATCGCGCCGCACTCGACGCCGCCGCTGAGCAGCTGAAGGGCTAGGCCCTTGTTCCTGCTCTTCTCCCGCCGGATCGGCTGCCTGGGGTCGCTGGTGATCTCGGCCATCGCGACCGTGCTGATCCTGGCGCTAATGGGAGTCGTGCAGATCTAGAAGCGCGCAACTTTCCTGTTGGCCGCCTGAACTCCGGCATCGCAATGGTTTGTCACCGATGGCCGGTGTCCTCATGCGGCCAACACCTCACGCAGGTTTGGCCCGCCGTGCCGCCACTCGTTTCGAGCAGGCTGTGGCACAGGCCCCCTCCGCACCCATGTCGAGGGTCCGCTGAGCGATACCCCAACCTCCCGCTGACTGATCGCCCCACCCCACCTACCCGCCCTGTCGCTGCGGCTGGGCCACCTCCGCCGATCTGCCCGTCCGAGCTGACGGCGATCTCCCACCGTGCCGTTTCTCGGTGAGCAGCATTCATCGCTTCGTTGAGTTGCTTTGCAGGCGCGATCGCCTGTGCCAAGCGTTAGAAGGACCGAAGGTGCGCGCAACGGCGGTGCGGCCATGCGTATGCGCGGCGCCGACGGACCGGCGAAGGAAGGAACCTTTATCATGGCCGCAGAGGCTGAATTTGGAATTTCCCGCCGAACCGTTCTTGCCAGCGGGGCGGCAACGGCGGTCGCCGCGACTGCGCCGGCGAGCGCCGCGGCAGCGCAAGCGACAATCGCTGCGGAAGCGGTGCCGACCATGCCCGTCTCGTTTGAGGTGAACGGCCAGAAGCGCGATCTCACCCTCGATCCGCGCACCACGCTGCTCGACGCGTTGCGCGAGCACCTGCACCTCACCGGCACCAAGAAAGGCTGCGACCACGGGCAGTGCGGCGCCTGCACGGTGATCGTGAATGGCGTCCGGATCAACTCCTGCCTCAGCCTCGCCGCCCAGCACCAGGGCGACACGGTCACGACGATCGAGGGCCTGGGCACGCCTGAGAAGCTGCACCCGATGCAGGCCGCGTTCGTGCGCCACGACGGCTATCAATGCGGCTACTGCACGCCGGGCCAGATCTGCTCGGCGGTTGCGGTGCTGGACGAGATCAAGCGCGGCGTGCCGAGCCATGTGCAGGCCGACGTGACGAAGAAGCCCGGCTTCACCAACATCGAGATGCGCGAGCGGATGAGCGGCAACATCTGCCGGTGCGGCGCCTATTCGAACATCGCCGAGGCCATGGCCGAAGTGGCGGGAGCCAAAGCATGAAGGCCTTCACCTACGAGCGCGCCACGGACCCGGTAGCCGCCGCCCAGGCCGCGGCCCGGCCGGGCACCAAGTTCCTGGCCGGCGGCACCAACCTGCTCGACCTGATGAAGCTGGAGATCGAGGCGCCGACCCATCTCGTCGACGTCCAGGGCCTGGGTTTCGACAAGATCGAGAAGACCGCGGACGGCGGCCTCAGGATCGGGGCGCTCGTCACCAACACCGATCTTGCGACCGACGCGCGCGTGCGCCGCGACTATGGCGTGCTCGCCCGTGCGATCGTGGCCGGCGCCTCCGGCCAGCTTCGGAACAAGGCGACGACCGCGGGCAACCTGCTCCAGCGCACCCGCTGCCCCTATTTCTACGACACCAACCTGCCCTGCAACAAGCGCAAGCCGGGCTCTGGCTGCGGCGCGATCGGGGGTGTCTCGCGCCAGCTCGCGGTGATCGGATCGAGCGAGGCCTGCATCGCGACCAACCCCAGCGACATGGCGGTGGCGATGCGCGTGCTCGACGCCACGGTCGAGACGGTCAACCCGCAGGGGCAGACGCGATCGATCCCGATCGCCGACTTCCATCGGCTGCCCGGAGACACGCCGCACATCGAGAACGTGCTGACCCCGGGTGAGCTGATCACCGCGGTGACGCTGCCAAAGCCGGTGGGCGGGTTCCAGATGTACGAGAAGGTGCGGGACCGCGCGTCCTATGCGTTTGCCGTCGTGTCCGTCGCCGCGATCGTCCAGAAGGATGGCACGGGCCGGGTCGCGCTGGGCGGCGTCGCGCACAAGCCGTGGCGGGTCGAGGCAGCGGAGGCGGCGATGCCGCAAGGCGCCAGGGCCGTTTCGGCGAGGCTGCTCGCCGGGGCGAAGCCCACGCACGACAATGCATTCAAGCTGCCGCTCGCCGAGCGCACGCTGGCAGCGGTGATGACCGAAGCGAGGTCCGCATGAAGTTCGATACGCCCGCGGGCACCAACCCGATCGATCAGCAAAAGGTCGTGGGCCGCGCCCACAGCCGCATCGACGGACCGCTCAAGGCGACCGGCACGGCACCCTATGCCTATGAGTTCCACCGCGAGATTGCCGACGCAGCCTATGGCTATGTGGTGGGAGCCGCGGTCGCGAAGGGCCGCATCCGCGCGATGAACCTGCGCGACGCGAAGGCGGCGCCGGGGGTGATCGCGATCGTAACGGCCGCCGATGCCGGCAAGCTCGGCAAGGGCAACTACAACACGGCCAAGCTGCTGGGCGGCCCGGAGGTCGACCATTATCACCAGGCGGTCGCCCTCGTCGTGGCCGAGACGTTCGAGCAGGCCCGCGCAGCAGCCGCGCTGGTCCGCGTCGACTATGACCGGGGCGCCGGCCGCTTCGACTTGGACGAGGGGCTGAAGACGGCACCGCTGACGGGGGGCAACAGCGGCGAGGGCAGCGAATCCCCGCCCGAGCACCGGGTCGGCAAGTTCGAGGAGGCCTTTGCCGCCGCGCCGGTGAAACTGGACGCACTGTACACGACGCCCGACCACAGCCACGCAATGATGGAGCCGTTCGCCTCCATCGCCGCCTGGAACGGCGACGAGCTGACGCTCTGGACGTCCAACCAGATGATCGACTGGGGGCGTTCGGACCTCGCCAGGACGCTGGGGATGCCGAAGGAGAAGATTCGCTTCCTTTCGCCCTATGTCGGCGGCGGCTTTGGCGGGAAGCTGTTCCTGCGCACCGACGCGGTGCTGGCGGCGCTGGGAGCGCGCGCGGCGAAGCGGCCGGTAAAGCTCGCGCTGCAGCGGCCGCTGATCGCGAACAACACCACGCACCGGCCGGCGACGCGCCAGCGCATCCGCATCGGCACGACCCCGGACGGCACCATCACCGCCATCGCGCACGAGAGCGGATCGGGCGATCTGCCCGGCGGCGGCCCAGAGACCGCGGTGAACCAGACCGAGCTGCTCTATGCCGGCGCCAACCGGCTGACCTCGCTGCGGCTCGCCGTGCTCGATCTGCCGGAGGGCAATGCGATGCGGGCGCCCGGCGAAGCGCCGGGCATGATGGCGCTGGAGATCGCGATCGACGAAGTGGCCGAGAAGCTCGGCATGGACCCGATCGCCTTTCGCGTGAAGAACGACACCCAGGTCGATCCCAAGACGCCGACGCGCCGGTTCTCGCAGCGCAACCTCGTCCGCTGCCTGGAGGAAGGCGCCGACCGCTTCGGTTGGTCGCGTCGCCAGGCGAAGCCCGCCCAGGTGCGGGACGGCCGCTGGCTGGTGGGAATGGGCGTGGCGGCGGCGTTCCGCAACCACCTCGCCCTGCCGTCCGGCGCGCGCGTGCGACTGGGCCGCGACGGAGTGGTGACGGTCGAGACCGACATGACCGACATCGGGACCGGCAGCTACACCATCATCGCCCAGACCGCGGCCGAGATGATGGGCGTGCCGATCGAGCAGGTGGCCGTGAAGCTCGGGGATTCGAGCTTCCCCATCTCTGCCGGTTCGGGCGGCCAGTTCGGTGCCGCCAGCGCGACCTCGGGCGTCTACGCCGCCTGCGTCAAGCTGCGCGAGGCGGTGGCCCAGCGGCTCGGCTTCAACTCGGCCGACGCGCAGTTCACCGGCGGCAAGGTCACCGGCGGCAATCGCTCGGCCAGCCTAGCCCAAGCGGTTGCTGCCGGAGAGCTGGTCGCCGAGGACAAGATGGAATGGGGCGACCTTGGCAAGCAGATGCAGCAGTCGACCTTCGGCGCCCACTTCGTCGAGGTTGGGGTCGATGCCTATACGGGCGTGACCCGCGTGCGGCGGATGCTGGCGGTCTGTGCGGCCGGCCGGATCCTGAACCCCATTACTGCCCGCAGCCAGATGATCGGCGCGATGACGATGGGTGTCGGCGGCGCGCTGATGGAGGCGCTCGAGGTCGACAAGCGCTTCGGCTTCTTCGTCAACCACGATCTTGCCGGCTATGAAGTGCCGGTCCACGCCGACATCCCGCACCAGGAGGTGATCTTCCTGGACGAGGCGGACCCGACGGCGAACCCGCTGAAGGCCAAGGGCGTGGGCGAGCTGGGGCTCTGCGGGGTCGGGGCGGCGGTCGCCAACGCGATCTACAATGCGACGGGCGTCCGGGTGCGCGACTATCCCATCACGCTCGACAAGCATCTGGAGAAGTTGCCTGCGATCGCCTGATGCGGACAGATGCCACGCTTCTCCCCTTCGATGCGGTTGTTCCTATCGAAGGGGCGGGGCTGACGCGCAGAAAGATCTAGAGCCATGATCCGTCTAGCGCTCCATCGTTTGATTGCGGACGACAGCACCGTGCTCGGCTTCGGCATGTATCAGGCGGCGTTCGAGAAAAATGCTCGATCCTTCGAGACGCTGATCAATCCAGGCGATCGGCTGTAGCCCGTGGCTGCGAACCGATCCGATCTCGCCGACATCACCTACTTCCTGGCCATCGCCAGGCACCGCAGCTTCCGCTTGGCGGGACTGGAGGTAGGGGTCAGCGCATCCGCGCTGAGCCATGCCTTGAAAGGACTGGAAGGGCGCCTCGGCGTCAGGCTGCTCAATCGCACCAACCGTAGCGTCACGCTGACTGCGGCGGGTGAGGAACTGCGCGACGCGATCAGCCAGCCGTTCACCGCGATCGACCGGGCGCTTGAGGATCTCAATCGCTACCGTGATGCGCCAACCGGCCGCATCCGCCTGAATGTCGTCGCCGATGCGGTCCCGTTGCTGTTCGGATCGGTGCTGCCGCTGTTCGCCGAGCGCTTTCCCGACATCGAAGTCGACATCGTTGCGACCAACCGCATGGTCGATGTGGTCGGCAGCGGCTTCGACGCGGGGATCCGCTATGGCGGCACCGTTCCCGAAGACATGGTCGCCCAGCGTCTCTCCGCCAACCTGCGCTGGGTCGTGGCGGCATCTCCTGCGTATCTGGAGCGCTACGGGGTGCCTGGTGCGCCGCAGGACCTCCAGCAGCATCGCTGCATCGGCGTGCGGCTAGGGAACGGGCGTATCTATCATTGGGAGTTCGAAGGACCGGAGGGCGAGTTCGCCCTGCCGGTTCAGAGCAAGATCACCGTGGATGATACCCAGGCTCTGTTGACGCTGGGCTTGCAGGGCATGGGGCTCATCTATGGTCTGGAACCGGCCTTCGCGCCCTATGTGGCCCGCGGCCAACTCAGTCTGGTTCTGGAGGAGTGGGCTACCCAGGGACCAGGCTATCACATCTATTATTCCAGCCGCCACCAGGTGCCGACCGCGCTTCGCCTCCTGATCGAGCTCATCCGCGAAGTTCGGCCCTTGGGCTTGTGAGCGCGGGCGATGAGCGACGCTCACCGTCTCATGAACGGCTGCCGGGCTAATCCCGCCCTGGTTCGAGGCCTACGTCCCGGGTGACAAGCTTCGGAGGCCAACAATGAACCCTACCTACGACTTCACGGGCCAGGTCGCATTCGTGACTGGCGCAAGCCAGGGCATGGGTCTGGCCGCGGCGAAGGCCTATGCCGCAGCGGGTGCCATCGTGGTGCTCACCGATGTGCAGGCAGAACGCGTTCAAGCCGAAGCCGAGGAGATTCGCGTCCACGACGGTAGAGCGATCGGCCTTGCCTGCGATGTCCGCGAGGAGGACCAGGTGGCGGCAGCGATCGAACGGACGGTTGCGGAGTTCGGGCGCCTCGACATCGCCTTCAACAACGCCGGTGTGCAGGCGCCCGCAAGCGATCTGGCCGACCAGCCGACCGAGGACTTCGATCGTGTCATGGCGATCAACCTGCGCGGCACCTGGGCGTGTATGAAGCACGAACTGAGGCAGATGCGGGCGCAAGGATCGGGTGCGATCGTCAACATGGCCTCGATCGGCGGGCTGATCGGCAACCTCGATCTCGCCGCGTACAACGCCACCAAGCATGGCGTGATCGGGCTGACCAGAAGCGCCGCACTGCGCTACGCCAAGCTCGGCATCCGCATCAATGCAGTCTGTCCGGCCACGATCAACACTCCGATGGTGGCGAGCATGCTGGAAACCCAGCCTGAGGCGATGGAGGACATCATGCGTCTTCAAGTGATCGGGCGCCTTGGCGAACCCGAGGAAGTCGCGGCCGCCGTCCTGTGGCTGTCGAGTTCCGGCGCCAGCTTCGTCCACGGAATCGCGCTGCCCGTCGACGGCGGCTTCACGGCGAACTGACGATGATCGTCAACTCGCTCTCCGCCCCGGCAATTCTGGCCGGTTCACTGGCTCTCTCGACCATCGCGCATGCACAGCAAGGAGAACCGAAGATGGAAATCACCCGCAAGGCAGATATGAAGACCGTGGACGGCTCCGAAGAGTATTTCACGGGCAAGGTCACCATCACCGGCCAGTTCCAGCGCCCGGATCCCTCCCGCGTCAGCGGCGCGATCGTCCATTTCGAGCCGGGCGCGCGCACCGCGTGGCACACGCATCCGGCGGGGCAGACGCTGATCGTCACGGAGGGCGTGGGCTGGACCCAAATCGAGGGCGGACCGAAGCTCGAGTTCCATGCCGGCGACATCCTGTGGTGCCCTGCCGGGCACAAGCATTGGCACGGTGCGACCCAGCACGAAGCAATGACCCACATCGCGCTCCAGGAAGCGGTGAACGGCTCCCCCGTAACCTGGATGGAGAAGGTGACGGACGAGGAGTATCTTGCCCCGGTCGCGAAGGATTGATCCCATGCCGCACGTGATCGTGAAGCTCCCCGGCCGGGCCCTTGGAGTTACTAATAGGCACGGTATTCGCGAATAAGCGAGGAGTCCCGTCTGCCAAGTTGTGGAAGGATCGGAGGTTTGTTTCAGCTCGCCGTCTTTGCGGTGCTCGCCTCCAGGTGAGCAGCCAACCCGTGTCTTGCCCCGGCGCATTCTCGAGCCGCTGTAGCGGCCCCACCGGCTTACCGCTAAAGCAACGATGCCGATGTACCGCGAAGGTTACGATAGCTTGTCTGATCCTGTCCCGCTTCGATCCCGCTCCGCGGAAGAACTGTTTGCCGGCCCCGGTGAGATCCGCGCGCTTGGTCGCGTCATCGATTGGTCGGCTACGCCGCTGGGCCCCGTCGAGCGCTGGCCGCAGAGCCTTCGCTCGACGGTGCGTACCCTTTTGTCGTCCCAATATCCCATGGTTCTCACCTGGGGAGGCGCGTTCACCCAGATCTACAATGATGCCTATTCGAAGCTGATTGGCGACCGGCATCCGGCGGGCCTCGGCAACGATATCCGGATCACCCTTGCCGAGGCCTGGGACACGCTGGGGCCCATGATCGACCGGGTGATGAGGACGGGCCTGGCGAACTGGACGGCGGCCCTGCCGCTGGAGATGCATCGTTCCGGCTATCGCGAAGAGGCCTACTTCTCGGTCAGCCATGCGCCGGCCGAAGATGACGACGGCAACATCGTCGGCATGCTGGCCGTGTGTTCGGAGGTGACCGAGCAGCTGGTGAGCGAACGACGGCTGCGCCTGTTGAGAGAACTCGGTGCGAGGGCGGGTGAAGCGCGCGAACCCGCCGAGGCCGCCCGCGACCTCGTCGAGACCATGGCCGAACATCCGCTCGACGTGCCCTTCGCCGCCATCTACCTCTGCGAGGGTGACGAGCTGATCCGCACGGCGGCAGTCGGCATCCCGGAGCACAGCGTGGCCGCACCGCCCCGCATGCATCAGGGGGCGGGTGCCGTGTGGCCCGTCGCCGCGGCATTGCGCGGCCAGGTGACCCCGGTCGACCATGTGCAGACCCTGGTCCCGCTGGTCGGCGGACCCTATGCCGATCCCGTCCGCTGTGCCCTTGTCCTCCCGATCACCGGGGCGCAGGGAACGGCGCTGGGCGTGATCATTGCGGGCGTATCCCCGAACCGCTCGCTGGATGAAGGCTATCGCTCGTTCTTCGAGCTGCTGGCCGGTCAGGTTTCGGTCGCCATGCGCAACGCGCGCGCCCGCGAGGACGAGCGTCGGCGCGCCGAGGAGTTGGCTGAACTGGATCGGGCGAAGACCGCCTTCTTCTCCAACGTGTCGCACGAGTTCCGGACGCCCCTCACCCTGTTGCTCGGGCCGCTGGAGGACGCTCTGGCCGACAGCCCTGACCGCCTGCCTGCGCATCGCGGCGAGCTGGAGATGGCGCATCGCAATGCGCTACGTCTGCTCAGGCTGGTCAATGCGCTTCTCGATTTCTCGAGGGTAGAAGCCGATCGAGCCGAAGCGAGCTTCGAGCTCGTGGACCTTGCGACGCTGACCGCCGATCTATCCTCCAACTTCCGATCCGCGATGGAGAAGGCCGGGCTGGACTTCACCGTCGACGTTCAGCCCCTTCCTCGCCCCGTGGCGGTCGACCGCAGCATGTACGAGACGATCGTGCTCAACCTGTTGTCCAACGCCTTCAAGTTCACGCATCAGGGAGCGATCCGGGTTCGGCTGGCCGCGTTGGACGATGGGGTCGAACTGACCGTGACGGATACCGGCGAGGGCGTCGCGGCGGAGGAACTGCCCCGGCTGTTCGAGCGGTTCCACCGGATCGAGGGCCAGAACGCGCGCAGCCATGAAGGATCGGGGATCGGCCTGGCTTTGGTCCAGAAGCTGGTCCAACTCCACGGTGGCACGATATCGGCCGAGAGCGAGGGGCCGGGCCGCGGCGCGACCTTCAGGGTGATCCTCCCCTATGGCCGCACCATCGGCGACACAGCGGTTTCAGCTACCGCGTCCGCCCGGGCGGACGCCTATGTCGAAGAAGCGCTTCGTTGGCTGCCCGGAGAGGCGGTAGCGTCGCGGACGTCACCGCCCGACGCGCGGCCGCATCTTCTTCTGGCCGACGACAACGCGGACATGCGCGCCTATGTCGAGCGCCTGTTGCGCGACGACTATGAGGTGACGGCGGTCGCGAACGGCACGGAAGCCCTGGCGGCGGCAAAGCGGATCGCACCCGATCTCGTCCTGTCGGACATCATGATGCCAGGCCTGGACGGGTTCGCGCTGCTTCGGGAGCTGCGGGCGGACCCGGCCACGGCCGCCGTCCCGATCATCTTTCTGTCAGCACGCGCTGGTGAAGAGGCCAGGGTGGAAAGCCTGGAGGCCGGGGCCGACGATCATATCGTGAAGCCCTTCAACGCCCAGGAGCTGCGCGCGCGTGTGGCCGGGGCGCTTCGGCTGGCGGACCTTCGCGGCGAAGCAGCGTCCCGCGAGCGCGTGCTCGAGGCGAAGCTCGCCACCAGCCAGGCCAGGGCCGCGCTTGCCGACAGTGAGGAGCAGTTGCGGATGCTGGCGGACGCGCTGCCCGTGCTCATCACGCATGTCGACAAGGATCTGCGATACCGGTTCGTGAACCGGACCTTCGAACAGTGGTTTGGCCGGCAGCGCGAGAACGTGATCGGACAGTCCGTGTTCGACGTTGTGGACCCGGAAACGCTCGCCCAGGGGAGAGCGAACATCGACGGCGTGCTAGCGGGCGAGCACCTCTCCTTCGAGCAGGAGCTGATCTTTCCCGACGGGGTGCGCCGTATCGTACAAGCCGAATACCTGCCCCAGCTGACGTCCGACGGGCAAACAGAGGGCTTTTACAGCCTGGTTCAGGACGTGAGCGCCACGCGGGAGCAGGCGCGTCTGCTCGCCGACAACGAGCGCCGGATGCGGACGGTCCTGGAGGCCGTGTCCGACGGCTTCTAGGGTCAGGACTCGTTGATCACAGCCAGAAGATGACGGTGGCAGCGAGGGCGATTGCGGAGAAGA
>NZ_BAAAEL010000009.1:0-37528 GCF_039522995.1 Sphingomonas molluscorum
ATCCCGGTCTCCTTGCGGAGCCTGAATCAGATCGCGACGCTCACATCAATGGGTCCTGACCCTAAGCCCTCAGCGTTGAAGGGCAGGGGCTCTTTCCTCTGTTCTTCCGAGAGCGTGTTGATGCGGGTGCCGATTCCTTCATCGTAGGCCTGCGCGATGCTCACCCAATAATTGAGTTCGTCGGTCCACTCGGCCTCGAACGAGGTTAGGGTGAACGCAAGCGAATCGTTAATCTCTGGCAGTGCGGTAAGCTGCCAGATACTCCGCTCAGTGATTTCGAGTTTTTCCCTCGACTCCTTCAACCGCTCCCGATCGCGAAGCGCGCCAAGTGCCGTGTAGATGTTTTGAATGTGCGCATAATTGAACTCGAATCTGGCCTTGAGCGGGGCCACATGCTCGGCCAGCACTCTCTCAGCGCCGAACCGGGCGCGAAAGGAAGCTCGCCCGAAGGCGTCCCATAGCAACCATAACGCAGCGATCAGGAAGACGGGGACGCCTATGATGCTCCCCCATGGCATGCTCACGATGCCCGCAAGGTTCCAGCCTCCGGCTGGTTTGATGGCGTTCAGAAGCTCGCCAACGGCCCAAGAGCGCGCGTCTTCCGCGAGCGCTCCCGCCCCCACCAGTAGTAGACCTACCCCAATCGTCTTGGTTTTCATTCTGTCAGCCTACGGAGAAAGGCTCCGCCTGTCATGGGGGCGGGGATGATCATTCGGGATTGACGATCTGAGCCAGCGCTTACCGAGAATGTCGCTCAGATCGGCTGGTGACGCCCATAGGGCGGCGATCAAGCCTTGCACGAAAGAAATCGCTAAGGCCGTCGGGATTTCTCCGCCATGGCTCAGTAAAATCTTGAAGTGCGGGCGCAACCGACTTACGGGGCGCTTAAGCGAACTGCTGTAGAGGAGTCGGAACATGGCGTTGAAGGGATTCTTGGCTCTGGTAGACGACAAGCTTTCTGAAGCTTTCCACTACGTTGCCCCGGACAAAACGAAGCACCGGAAGCCGTTCCTGAGCGCGCTCGACAAAGCGGCTAAGCAGTTTGACGAAGGCAAGCAGCCCCGTGGCGCGAACGCTCTGTGGAGCGCCAACAACAACACGGTTCGCTTCATGCCCAAGCTGGCGGGCGTGCCGGTGATGATCGAGGGCAAGAGCGAGTTTTTCATTCCTGCTGAGCGCTTCCCCAACGCGCTTGCTGAGCTTCGCAAGGACGTTGAGGCGGGCGAGTTGGACGAAACGCTTCACAACGCGAGCAAGGGCAAGAGCGATCCGCTCGCCGGGGGCGTGAAGCTCACTTCGCACGCTATCACGCCTAAGCCCAAGCGCGCGGGCTGGTCGCCTGAGCGTCGCGCTCGGTTCGCCGAGAGCGTCGCGGCACGGAAGGCGGCAAAGGACTCCTGAGCCGTTTAAGGGCCACTGAGGGGCTAAAAGGAAGGGCGGGCCGCAAGGCCCGCCCTTGTTCGTTTCAGCGTCTGGCGAGCCTCTTATCCGCCCACGCGCGCCTTCACGATCGCGTCGTTGAACGAACCAAGCTCAGACTCCAGAAAGTCGAGAAAGGCGCTCACTTGCTCGCCTCCAGCTTAGCGAGCGCTTCCTTTAGCGACGGGTAAGCGTAGAACGTCGCGCCCCCGCCAAAGTGGTTGCGGGTGATATAGCCGTCTTTAACAGACAGTCCGTGGCGGCTCGGCCCGTCTTTCCCGGTATAGCCAACCTTCATGCGCTGTTGCGCGGCCTCAATAAAGTGCGAGGGGTTCGGCCCCATGTCGCCGCCCCGCGCGGTGATCTCGCGCGACCATTCGCTAAACGTCCGTCCTTCGTCGCCGAGCGCTGCGAGCAAGAGCCGGTCGCGCTTGAGGCGATCGGCGGGCGCAAGGCGTCCGTAGAGCTTCACGGGCTCGGGCTTAGCGTCCGGGGCAGGCTCAGGGGCAACCGGGGCCTTATCGTCGGCGTCGGGCTGGTCGATCTTGTCGCCACCATCGGGCTTAGGATCGCGCAACTTCCACGCCAGCGGCGATGCCTGTTCCTCGATTATGTCGGCACGCTGCTTGGCGAGCGGGTTAGCCGCCAGCTTCATGCGGAAGCGAAGCGCGGGCTCACCGTTCGTATAGCCCGCCAGCTTGGCGCGGGCGTAGAGGTCCGCCACCTTGATGAACTCGCCGGGGCGATCCTGAGCGGCACCCTCAAGCGCCCGGATGATTGCGGCATCATTGGCGTTGTCGGGCTGCGCGGGCACCGCCACGGGCTTGGCGTCCGCCTTGGGGCCAAGTGCCGCCTTGCGGCGACGGCGCGGCTTGGGGGCAGGCTCAGGCGTGGCGGGCTTGTCGTCATCCCAGCCCTTGAACGTCGGCACGGGCTCACCAGCCTCGAGGATCGCGTCAAGGCGAGCGATTGCCGCATCCCAATCGAAATCATCGGGCACGTCGAAATCGGCGATCCGGTGCGTGAGCACGTCGCTGTTACCCATCGCGCTGGAGTATTCGGCAAAGAGGCGATCGAGAATGAGGTTAGCGCGTTCCTCGCTCATCATCACAATGCCGCCAATCCCCCAAGCGTCGTTGATCGCATCGCTAATGTCGATCGGCTCGGGCGCTTTGTAGTTGAGGTGGCGCAAGAGGAAGTGACGTTGCGCGCGTTCCTCGCTTTCCAGAAAGTCCGTATCAAGCGCCGGGGCCAAGGGCTCGTCCTCACCATCCGGGGCAGGCTCGGCGGGCACGATCGGGGCAAGGTTCAGGTCAAGAGCGTTGATCACGCGACCAAGCCGAAACTTGAGATTGTCGCGCTCAGCCTCGGCGACTTCCGCCCGCATCTTGAACCCGTCACGCTCAGCGGCGAGGGCTTCAAGGCTATTAGCGGTTTCGCGTTCGATCGACTTAATCAGGCTGTCGAGCTTATCGGTAAGGTTGGGCATGGGCTTAACTCGGCTTTAGGTGCTGCTTACGCTATAAGCCTCTCACACTTTTGAAATCTGTCTACAAAATCTTTGCGACCCCGCTCAGAAAGCGAACTCTGCCGTTAAACGATTATAGGAAAGCACGCATTTACAAGGGGCTACGCGAGTTCAGACGCGCACCGTTAAGCTTTGCGTCGCCTTAATGTCACATACAAGGAAAAGCTTTAGCGCTTCAGAACCGGCGATAAACAATTAACACCCGCGCGCCTTCGCAAACAGGCTTAGGAGCACCGCGCGGGCCGCGTCGCTGGTCGCCCCTTCGATCATGGCAAGCTGAGCGGGGGTGAGGTCGTCGGGACGGGTAGGGGAGCGGGAGCGCTTTTGCGGCGATTACTCATCGCTCGCCCGGTGCCGTGCGCGCTCAAGCGCAAGCCATAGCTCTTGGAGATCGTGAAGGGGCAGGCGCGCCCAATATCGAGGTTCGCGCTTCGGTAGCCCTTCTGTGTATTCGGTTAGGGGTTCCTCGCACTCCTCGCATTCGAGGTCGTCGGGTTGCGAGGCTTGATAGCGGATCGTCTCGCCGCACGGGCACGCCCAACTATGATCATCGCCGTGCGCCCGTCGCCAGATGATGAGGGGAGCGCCAAGCGTTCGGACGTGAACCCGGCGCTCGGGTCGCTGAAACTCCTCGATCACCGCACGCGCATACGTGCGCCAGACGCGGCGCTTATCGTCGGCGGTCTCAGCTTGGGCACGTTCCAGATAGTAGCGTTCAACAATGGTGCGGGGGATCACCTGTTATTTAGGCCCATGACCGTCTCGCCTGTCGGAGTGCGTGTTCGGCGCACGCCTTTTCAAACGTCTCATCGGCGTGGCATGGTTGGCGCGACACGAGGGGAACGCCGATGCCGTCGCTATTCGAAAACGCGATTTCGTCTATCCGTATGGGTTTTGAGGACTTCAAACAGCAAGACGCCGATCGCGACATCTCTGCTGTCCGTAACTTCTATGCAGGTGTCCTGTTACTCGCGAAGGAGGCCATTATCCGAGCCGCGCCCAAGGCCGACCCTGCGGTCGTGATCGGGGCAAAGGTGAAGCCTGTCCCAGACGGCATGGGAGGCGTCGAAATGAAGCAGATCGGGCAGTCTACGGTCGATTTCAATCAGATTGCCGAACGGGCAAAAGACTTCAACATATCGTTGGATCAAAGCGCGCTCAAAAGCCTTAACAAACTTCGTAACGACATGGAGCACCATTACACCTCCGAAACTTCGAACTCGATCCGAGAAGCTATCAGTCGCGGCTTTCCTGTTGTGGCGTCGCTTCTGCGCCAGATGGAGGAAGACCCAGTAGAGCTTCTGGAGGAAGTATGGGCGGGCATGCTGGAGACGAAGGTGCTTTACGACCACCAGCTTGCGGAAGCTCGCGCAACTCTTGAACACGTTAAGTGGTTTTCGCCATCCATCAATGAGAGATCATTCCGTTGTGACGATTGCCAGTCGGAGCTTATTGAACAAGTCGAGCCCGCTAACCAGAGTCAACATCTCGTTGAGCTTCGTTGTAAAACGTGCGGAGCCTTCCACGATATCGATGAGGCTGTCGAGAACGCCGTTGAGCGGCTATTCGGGGCGGACACCTACATACGTGCTAAGGAGACCGGGGAGAACGGCCCTGTCTATACTTGTCCAGCTTGTGGCCGTGACACGCTCTTGGAAGAGGAGGGAGGGTGCGCAAGCTGCGGTGAGGCGCTGGATTATACCTCGCAATGTATCAGATGCGGCGAGGGCATCAGCATACAGGATTTCCTTGATGGCATAGACGAAGGGCTTTGCTCGTATTGCTCCTACGTATCCGAGAAGGCGATGCGCGATTAGCTTAAATCGGGAAAGTGCCTACGCGGCCCGTTGCCGCCGCAAGTAGCCCGCAAGCCCCGCCTCCTGCTCAGGACTAAGCTCGTTGTTGACAGTCGTCCCGCCTTCGAAGCGAGTAGTCGAGGGGCCGAAGCGCCCGTTCACAAGCTCGCCGGGGAACATGGCGCGAAGGTCGAGGTCTTCACCGATTGAGCCATCACGCTTAATGCTGAACAAGCGCGCCTGATCCACAAGCAGGACGGAAACGCGATCCTTGAGTCCAAAAGTCATCTTAGCGACAAGATCGTTGAGCGCGAGCTTCACCTTGGCTCGGGCCTGATAGCGTTCGTCGGGATCATCGCTGTTCATGAGGGCGCGCACTTCATCAACGCGCTTCAAGTGCTGCTCGGGCGAGACTGCACCGGATGCGGCGGCAAGCCGTTCCTCAAGCGCCGAGATCGCCGCCTTGGCATCTTTAACCGTCTGCTTGATCCGGCGATAACCGGCTTGCGCATTGTCGTCTTCATCATCCTCAAGGGCGAGCGCGTAAGCCTTAGCCATGCGCTTTTCGTCGTCGGCGAGGCGGCGCTTGAGAGTCGCAAGCTCGGCTTCGAGCGGTGCCACTACGTCAGCCTTGCGGAAGTGTGAGGGATCAAGCGCGAGGTGAAGCAACTTGTCGAGGACACCCCGCTCGATCGCCTCATAATTCCAGCCCGCGCGGTTCTCGCATCCCCGCTTCCGAATGGCGCTGTCGCAATAGAGGTAATCCTCGCGCACCTTCGTGCCATCCGCGCGCACGGAAACCCCTCGCGAGCGCATCGTCATGATCGCACCGCAAGAGCACTTACCCAGCCCGCCAAACAGGTTCACCAGCGAGCGTCCGGGGCGCTGCTGAGCCATGAGCCGCACCGTGCGGCGATCGTTCACGCGGGCAAACGTCGCTTCATCGATCACGGCGGGGAAGTAGCCCCGGATAATCTCGCCATCGGGCGTGCGGCGCACGTCCGCCTTGGCCTTCCGGTGGGGCTGGTAGTCGCCCACGCAAGCCATGTTCGTGATGATTTTGTGAATGTAGCTGGCGTGCCAGCCATTCCCCTTCTTCTTACCCGTGCCCCACGGCTCCACGCCTTCAGCGTTGAGGCTATTGGCGATGGTGAACTTACCAACGCCAGCGTCGATATCGGCAAAGATGCGGCGAACGACGGCGGCGCGGTCGGGGATCAACTCGTATCCCGAGCGATCGGCCTTGAGACGCAACCAAGCGGGGCAAATCTTCGTCATGGCCCCGCCACGCTCGCGCTTGATCCGCCACGCCTCGCCAACGCGCTCGCTCTTGGCCTGCGACTCATCGAAGCCCCTGAAGGTTTCGAAAACGACGCTCAGCACCCCCATCATGTTCCGGTGGAGATCGTCACCCGTGATCTTGTGCCGTCCGTCCGCCGAGACGATCGTTGCCCCGGTGGCGCAAAGCGACTGGAGGAAGTTCATCACGACAAGGGGCGACTGGCGGCTGAGCCGATCGAGCTTTTCGACAATGATGGTAAGATCGTGCCCGCCATTGCGCTCAAGGCGTTCCTTGAGCTTGCCCAGATTGCCCGTGCGAATGTTATCGCCGGTCCAAGCGCTGCGACCTTCGTCCGTGATGCGCTCAACAACGGTATAGCCGTTACGCTCAGCGAAGCTCCCGCAAAGGGAAAGCTGGCGGGCGAGGGTGGTGCGGCCCTCTTTTGCCTGCTCAAGGCTGCTCCAGCGAGCGTAGACGATTGCCTTCATGGGCGAAGCTCCTTCCTCAAAAGTGCTGCCACAGATTTTGAATCTGTCTACTTTTTTCGTGTGGCGGCTCCATTGATTGTGACTTACCCAACCTGCTGATGGTGGGCCCACCGGGTGCGGGCAAGTCGCTGCTCGCGTCCTGCCTTCCCGGCATTCTCCCGCCGCTTGATTCGGGCGAGGCGCTGGAGGTCTCGATGGTCGCTTCGGTCGCAGGCACGCTCACGGGCGGCCGGATGACGCGGGCGCGGCCCTACCGCGCCCCGCACCACTCCGCCTCCATGGCGGCGCTGGTTGGCGGCGGCCTGCGAGTCCGGCCCGGTGAGGTCAGTCTGGCCCACCTGGGGGTGCTGTTCCTGGACGAACTGCCGGAGTTCCAGCGTGCGGTGCTCGATTCGCTGCGTCAGCCGCTGGAGACCGGAAACGTCAGCGTGGCTCGGGCGAACGCGCACGTCAGCTTCCCCGCGCGCGTCCAGCTGGTCGCGGCGATGAACCCATGCCGCTGCGGACATCTGGGGGACCCGGCACTGGCCTGCTCCCGGGCGCCGCGCTGTGCCGTCGACTATCAGGCGCGGGTGTCCGGCCCGTTGCTCGACCGCATTGACCTCCACCTGGAAATGCAGCCGGTGAGCGCCGCGGACCTCGCGCTGCCTGCGGCTGCCGAAGGATCGGCCGAGGTGGGGGCGCGGGTCGCCGCTGCCCGTGCCGTGCAGGCGCGCCGCTACCGGGACGTCGCCGCGCGCACCAATGCGGAGGCGGACGGTGAGGTGCTGGAGGCGACCGCCACGCCGGACGCCCCCGGCGCGAAGCTGCTCGCCCAGGCGGCAGAGGCGATGCGGCTTTCGGCGCGCAGCTACACGCGCGTGCTTCGCGTCGCCCGCACCATCGCGGACCTCGCGGGCGCAGAAACCGTCGGGCGCCTCCATGTCGCCGAGGCGCTCAGCTATCGCCGCCAGCCGCCGCGCGCCTGAGATGGAGCAGGGGTTCGCCTGATCGGCCGCAGCATATTCGCAGACTCTGGCGTTTGCGAATGCCCTGCCGTATAGCCCCGCCACCAGCTGTCCGGGGGACGGCGCGCACCGTGCGGGTGTGGTGAAATTGGTAGACGCGCCGGACTCAAAATCCGGTTCCGCAAGGAGTGTCGGTTCGAGTCCGACCACCCGCACCAGCTTCCAGAGTGATCTACCGCCAGGCGTGTTCGCGCTTACTCCGTGTCACGCGGCGCTGGCGCGATCTTGGCGAGGTCGATCTTCTCCCACCGTGGCTCCAGCCCCAGGCGCGCGTTGAACCGGGTGTTGAAGGTGAAGGGGTCTGCGGTCGGCGCCGTCAGCGCTTCCCCATAGAGGCGGCGAACGGCCGGCTCCGGATAGCCCATCAGCCCCAGCAAGGTCGGAAAGATCCGATAGTGGCTCATCCGGTTGCGGTTTGCCGCTGCCGCCTTGGTCCAGGAAAGCCCCGCCGGGGTGTCGCCGTCGATCACCACCAGCGGTACGAGCCCTTCCTGTGGCACCGGATCGCCGCTGCAATGGGTGTTGCTGCCCGGACTGCCGGTCTCGTGCAGGTCCTGCCCATGATCGGACGTGTAGATCAGCGTCGCCCGCGACAGGTCGGCGCCGTCGAGCAGCCGGTCGAAGAAGGCGCCGACGTTCCAGTCCAGCGTGTTGCGATAGGCGTTGCGGTAGCGGACCCATTCGGCAGCCGTGCCGCCGAAGCCGGTGCGATCCCCGGTGTCGCTGATCCCGACGTAGTGTCCACGGGCGAGGGCGGGGCGGTGACGCATGTAGGCGTCGGGGTATTTGTCGTGGACCGGGAAGTGCGCGCCGACCTTGTTGACCAGCACGAACTCCGGCGTGCCGTTGCGCAGCGATGCGCCCAGCGTATCGGCCACCGCCATGTCCCGGTCGCGCACGGCAACGCGATCGAACTGGACGAAGCGGTCGATCTGCTGCCGTTCCTGCGCGCCCATCAGGTTCTGGAGCCTGCCGCCCGTGCCCTGCGCGTCCAGGTAGACGGTGCGGAGGCCGGCAGCCTTCGCATAGTCGAAGATCGAGGGCATGGTGGCATTGATGCGGCGATAGTCTTCGCGGGTGCCGCCGTGGCGTAGCGTCACGTTGCTGCCGACGCTGCAATTGGTGATCGATGCCGCCAGGCCGAAGTCATGCACCGCGACGCCCGCCCGCGGCTGGAGTAGGCCGCTGCGTGCCCCGCTCGGGGAGTTCAGGTCGAGGTAGTTGCCCGCGACGCTCTCATCGACGATCAGCACGATGTCGCCGCTGGGCGGCCGCACCGGTCGAAGCGCCACCGCCTTCCGATGTGGCGCACCCTCCGCGAGGCGCTCGTAGAGGAAGAGGCTGGAGTAGGCGAGCGGGGTGAACGGGCCGGGGAGCCCCGTTCCGCCTTCGCCGCCGCGCACGAAGAGAATGCCGGCGAGCAGCAGGACCCCAGCCAAGGGAGCCACAGGAGCAAGCCTGCCAAGGAGCAGGCTGCCCTGCGGCGGCAGGACGAGGCCCGCGAACAACAGCAACGATCGCGCGAGCGTCCCCGCCATCGCCCCGGCATGCTGATCGATCGCCTCCGGTGCGGAGGCGGCCGAGTTCCACATGTTGATGAACGCGTCGTAGCTCATCGGCTCGCGCGTGATCGCCTCGTAGGAATCGAGGAAGAAGGCGGCAGCGCAGAGGAGCGCGGCTAGCGCCCAGCGCAGCGCCCAAGGCCGGGTAAAGGCGGCGGCAACGAGCGCCAATGCCAGCAGCCCGAAGAGCCCGAGGTAGATCGGCAATCCCGGCGAGAGTCCCAGCGACTGGAGCCGCTCGGCAATGCCGCCCGCGCCGGTGAGCAGGTAGACCAGGATCAGGAGCAGCTTGGCAGTCGTTCGCATGGCGCTCAGCAGACGGAAAAGGAGATGGGTTCGATCGTCATGCGCACGGGCAGGACCGCCTCTGCATCGCCGTCGACCTGTACCGGCAGCGAATCGTCGGCCTCTACCGACAGGTCGGTGCACGAGAACGCGACGAGGTTGGCGGCATCCGAGGGGCAGCGCCCGCGCAGCAGCGCCCATGCGAAGCGGACAACGTCGCGGCGCCTAGCCGTCCGCAGCGCGACCACATGCATGATGGGCCGGGTGCGGTCCGCTTCCGGCGCAAAGCTCCACGGACCGGCGAAGAAGCGGCCCTTGGCCACATAGACCGCCTCGCACGTCAGTTCGCCGGCCTCCCAGGCGATCCGGATCGGCTTGCGCGGCCAGTTCAGGAGCACCCGGAAGAAGGCGACCCCATAAGCGAGGCGGCCGATCCGCCGCTTCAGCCGCGGCGACACGGCCGCGACCGCCTGGCTGTCCGGTCCCACGCTGGCGCAGGAAAGGCACAGCGCCGGGCCCACGCGCAGGGCATGGTGCCGCGGCCGCTCCCGGTTCTCGAGCGCATAAGCGGCGTAGCGATCCGGATCGAGCGGGGAGCGTAGCTCCCGATGCGCCAGGTTGACGGTTCCTGCCGGATAGATGCTGAGCGGAAGGTCACGTTCGGCCGCCAACATTGCGGCGGCGACGTGTCGGATGGTGCCGTCCCCGCCCATCACGCAGACGTGGCTGACATCCTCTGCGATGGTGACCGGCCGCCCCGGCCCGCATTCGGTGAGCACCACTTGCGCGCCGGCCCGCTCGAAGCCCGTGCGGATCCTCGCCAGCGTCGATCCGCGCACCCGGCCTGCCGACGGGTTCACCACGATCTGGATGCGGTGGCCGCCTTCGTTCAACTGGTTGCGTCCCTGAGCAAGCCTGCCGCAGCGGCAACTGGGGCAGACCCTAGAGGTCGCGGGCGCGCGATCAAGCAATGCGCGAGCGGGCGGGGCCTCGCACTGCTCCTAAGTGGGACGATCCTCAGCGCGCGCGAACCCGCGCCGGGTTGCCGGCGGCGACTGCTCCGCTGGGGATGTCGCGCGTGACGACGCTGCCCGCACCAATCAGCGCGTCGTCGCCGATGGTGATGCCGGGCAAGAGGATGGCGCCGCCGCCGATCCAGACGTTGGCACCGATCACGATCGGACGGCCCCACTCCAGGCCCGCGGCGCGCTTGGCCGGATCGCGGGGATGATCGGCCGTCAGGATCTGCACGCCGGGACCGATCTGCGTGCCGTCGCCGATGCGGACCTCCACCACATCCAGGATGACGCAGTTGAAGTTCAGGAAGACGCCCGCGCCGAGATGGATGTTGGTGCCATAGTCGCAGTGAAAGGGCGGCCGGATCGTGGCGCCCAGACCCACCGAGCCCAGACGTGCGCGCAGCAATGCCTCGCGCTCCGCCGTTCCAGTCGCGGCGTTGAACCGCTGCATCCACTCGGCGGCGGCTTCCTGGTCGGCAACGATCTCGGGATCGCTCGCACGATAGGGCTCGCCGGCGAGCATCTTCTGCTTCTCGGAAGGTCCTGTCACTG
The DNA here is from genome assembly GCF_039522995.1 of Sphingomonas molluscorum. Taxonomy (NCBI): domain Bacteria; kingdom Pseudomonadati; phylum Pseudomonadota; class Alphaproteobacteria; order Sphingomonadales; family Sphingomonadaceae; genus Sphingomonas; species Sphingomonas molluscorum. The sequence goes on from NZ_BAAAEL010000009.1 coordinate 10,939, forward strand.
GGAAGCGCCTCCGCGGACCGGCCGCCGGTAAGATGGCGGATGCCCTGCTGGAGGGCTGGTGCCGGTTGCAGGAATCGAACCCGCGACCTTCGGTTTACAAAACCGCTGCTCTACCAGCTGAGCTAAACCGGCGTTGCGCCCCCCTTGCGTCAGAGAACGCCGAAGGTCCAGCCTTCGCTTCGCCGAATTGTGGGCGTGAGCGCCGCGGGTTGCCACAGTTCGGGTGTCCGGGCGACCCGCCGAAGCCAGGCCGCGGCCATGATCGCATCGGTGGCGTGGTCGTCATATCGGTTGAGCGGCGTGTGCCGGCGGCTGCCGAGCGCCTCCAGCGCCGCGTCGAGGGCCTGCGGGTCCCGCAGCTTGCTCAGCCCCTTGCGCACCCCGGCCGCACGCGCTGCGACCGTGGTGTAGATCTCGACCACCAGTGCGCCCTGCGCCGGCGGTGGGTCGAACGGCCAGATCGGAACCTTGGAGCCGAGATGGTGGAGCAATCGCATGCCCGCGAAGCTCGCCTTGGCGACCTGGGCCGCACCGATCGCGTCATAGAGCGTGGAGGCCCGGCCGATCCCGCTCGCGTTATAGGCCGCTTCGCACCGACGGTAGTGCAGGAACTGCGCCTTCGCACCGTCGCGGGCGCCGAGATAGAAGTGGCTGCCGCGCCGCCGCTCCAGGAAGGAAGCGGCGCCCAGGTCCGCGTCGGGGCAGTCGGCCTCGACATAGGCCCAGAACGCGCGCGCCGTCGAAGGCGTCGGCTCGCCGGGCAGATAGGCGCCCCGCTCGATCCATGGCGGCGCGAAGCTGAAGTCGAACCCGACCAGCAACGGCGTGTCCGCCTGCGCCTTCAGCCAGTGGAGGACGTCCGTGCGGGACCAGACGCCGCGGGGTGGCACCACCAGTTCGGGCGCGGCGCTGCCTGCCTCGCAGAGCGCGACCGCGATCCCCTTGTGACGGTGTCCCTTGGCGCCTGACCAGTCGATCGCGGCGAAGCGGGTGAAGTGCTCGGGGGCCGTCAGCTTGCCGCATCCGGGTTGCGACCGTGGCGCCGCGCGTCCCACCACGCCATGCGCTCGCTCAGCCGTTTCTCGAAGCCGCGCTCGGTCGGGGCGTAGAACTGCTGCGGCGGCAGTTCCTCCGGCCAGTAGTTGGCGCCGGAGAAGCCGTCGTCGCTGTCGTGGTCATAGGCATAGCCCTCGCCATAGCCGATCTCCTTCATCAGCTTGGTGGGAGCATTGAGGATGTTTTGCGGCGGCATCAGCGAGCCGGTCTCCTTCGCCGATCGCCACGCCGCCTTCTGCGCCTTGTAGGCGGCATTCGACTTGGGCGCGGTCGCGCAATAGAGGCACGCCTGCACGATCGCGAGTTCCCCCTCGGGCGAGCCGAGGAAGTCATAGGCGTCCTTGGCGGCGAGGCATTGCACCAGCGCCTGCGGGTCGGCGAGGCCGATGTCCTCGCTGGCGAAGCGCGTGATCCGCCGCAGCACGTAGAGCGGTTCCTCGCCCGCGGTCAGCATCCGCGCGAGATAGTAGAGCGCCGCCTGGGGATCCGATCCGCGCAGCGACTTATGAAGCGCGGAGATGAGGTTGTAGTGCCCCTCGCGATCCTTGTCATAGACGGCCATGCGCCGCTGGAGCAGCGCGGAAAGGCTGGCGGGGTCCAGCGGCGCGTCCAGCTGGATGGAGAACAGCGTTTCCGCCTGGTTGAGCAGGAAGCGGCCATCGCCATCGGCGCTCGCGACCAACGCCGCCCGCGCGTCTGCGTCGAGCGGGAGCGGGCGACCCTCGGCCTCCTCGGCGCGGGTGAGCAGCGTCTCCAATGCCTCTGCGTCGAGCCGGCGCAGGATCAGCACCTGCGCGCGCGAGACGAGCGCGGCGTTGAGTTCGAACGACGGGTTCTCGGTGGTCGCCCCGACCAGCGTCACCGTGCCGTCCTCGACATAGGGCAGGAAGCCGTCCTGCTGCGCGCGGTTGAACCGGTGGATCTCGTCCACGAACAACAGCGTGCGGCGGCCGAGCCGGCCATGGTCCCGTGCCTCGGCGAACACCTTCTTCAAATCGGCGACCCCGAAGAACACCGCCGAGATTGATGCGAAGCGCAACCCGACGGCGTCCGCAAGCAGCCTCGCGATCGTCGTCTTGCCGGTTCCCGGCGGCCCCCACAGCACCATGGAAGAGAGCTTTCCGGCTGCGACCATGCGGCCGATCGCGCCTTCGGGACCGGTCAGGTGCGACTGGCCCACCACCTCCTCCAGGCGGCGCGGACGCAGCCGATCGGCGAGCGGACCCGTGGTGGGCACCTCGGCGGGGGCAGGCGGATCGAAGGCAGCAAAAAGGTCGGCCATGTCGCCGATATAGGCGTCGACGCGAAAATGCGCAGCCTTGTGCGACAGCGTCTTGCGCGAACCAATCTAAGATATATCTTGCACTATCGAACTTACACAGGAGCTTCCATGTTCGGCATGCATCATCATTCCCGCCGCCACCATGACGGTCGCGGCGGCTGCGGCTCGGGCGAGCGGCCTGATAGCCGTCGCTTCGCCGGCCCCTGGGGCGGCGGTCCCTTCGGCGGCGGCTTCGGCGGCTGGGACCATGAGGCGGAGGGACGGGGCGGTCGTGGCGGCCGCCGTCGCCTCTTCGACGGCGGCGATCTGCGGCTGGTCCTGCTCGCACTCATCGAGCAGCAGCCGCGTCACGGCTATGACCTGATCCGGGAGATCAAGGAGCGCACCGGCGGCGTCTACGCCCCGAGCCCGGGCGTCGTGTATCCGACCCTGACCCTTCTCGCCGACATGGCGCTGATCGAGGAACAGGCGGAAGCGGCCGGGCGCAAGGCCTATGCGATCACCGAGGCAGGCGTTGCGCATCTCGACGAGCAGCGCGAACAGGTCGAGGCGCTGCTCGGACGCTTGGCGCAGGTCGGAACCATGACCGCACGCACCAGCGGCGGCCCGGTCAAGCGCGCGATGGGCAATCTGCGCACCGTGCTGGGCCAGCGGCTGGCCGGAGAGGAGGTGCCGCCCGAGACGCTGCACGAAGTGGCCGCCATTCTGGACGAAGCCGCCCAGCGCATCGAGCGTCTCGCATGAGCGCCGGCGCGTTCAGCGCGGCGGCCGAGGTGCCGACCGCATCCGGCAGCCGCTATCTCCAGCAGCTCTGCAAGCACTGGAGTCACAATCTGCAGGTGGAGTTCACCCCCGAGCGAGGCACCGTGGTGTTCCCGCACAACGCGCGCGGGGCGAACTTCCCAGCAGACGGGCGCGCTTCGTTCGAAGCCGGCGAGGCGACGTTGACCGTGCGGATCGATGCCAGCTCCGCGGAGCAGTTGGAGGCGTTGAAGCAGGTCGTCGCGTCGCATCTCGACCGCTTCGCCTTTCGCGAGGCGCCGCTGGCCTTCGACTGGAAGGCTGCCTGATCCGGCGGCGCGGGCGCTGGATCAGTGCCCGCGCCGCCCCAGTATCTGAAGATAGGCGTCGAGCACCGCCTGGTTGGCGGTGTCCCAGCGATAGCGCTGCGCCTTGGCATGGCCGGCAGCGCCCATCGCGCTCCGCAGCTCCCCATCGCGGATGATCCGCTGGAATGCGTCGGCATAGGCGGTGACGTCGCGCGGCGGCACCAGCACGCCCGTCACGCCGTCGTCGATCAGGTCCACCGCGCCGGTGGCGCGGGCTGCGACCACCGGCACTCCGGCGGCCATGGCTTCGGACGTGACCTGCCCCCAGGTCTCGGTGACGCTGGGGTTGAACAGCACGTCCATGGAGGCGACCGCCCGGCCCAGTGCATCGCCGCGCTGGAAGCCGGCAAAGGCGGCGTCGGGAACGCGCTCCGCGAACCAGTCGCGCGCGGGTCCTTCGCCGATCACCAGCACCTTGTGCCGCACGCCGCGGTCGCGCAGCAGCGCCACCACATCGGCAAAGATGTCGAGCCCCTTTTCCAGCACCAGCCGGCCGAGGAAGCCGATCGCCACCTCATCATCGGTGACGCCTAGGGCTCTGCGCCATTCCAGGCTGCGCGCGCCCGGGTGGAAGCGGTCGTGGTCGACGCCGCGGCCCCACAGCCCGATCGGCGTCGTCACGCCCCAGCCGCGGATCAGCGCCTCGATCGACGGCGTGGGCACCATCACCTGATCGGACCGGTTGTAGAAACGGCGCGACAGGGTCGTGAAGATCGGCTCCAGAAACCCCATCCCATAATAGCTGGCATAGGTTTCGAAGCGTGTGTGGAGCGAGGCCAAACAGGCGACGTCGTGCCGCCGTGCCCAGCTGACGGCGCGGTGACCCAGCACGTCGGGTGCCGAGACATGGACGATGTTCGGCCGGAAGCCGGCGAGATCCCGGCGGATCGAGGCGGGCAGGCCGAGCCCGAGCCGATACTCGCCCCGCCCGCCCGGCAGGCCGATCGAAGGCACGCTCACCAGCTCGCCCGTGGGCGCGAACGCCGCATTCTCCGCAGTCGGGGAATAGACGCGCAACGTCACGCCGTGCGCGAGCAGATGGCCGGCAAGCAGGTTCAACGCATGGTTCGCGCCATCGCGCACGTAATTGTAGTTGCCACTGAAAAGGGCGACACGAAGGTCGGACGGCTGCATGGAGGCGGCCCATAGCCCCCCATGCCCGCGCACGCCACCGGAACGATTCGCCGTCCGCCGCGCTTGCTCCCGAACAGGCGGAGAGATGTAATGGCGAACGGCTATTCCAAGGGCGACAAGGTCAGCTGGAGCTGGGGCAAGGGCACGGCCGAGGGCAAGGTCGAGGAGAAGTTCGAGCGGCGGGTCCAGCGCACGATCAAGGGAAGCAAGATCGTCCGCAACGGCTGCAAGGAAAATCCGGCCTACCTCATCGTCCAGGAAGACGGCGGCAAGGTGCTGAAGGAAGGCTCCGAGCTGCACTGAGCGGGCGGTGGCAGGCGGCGGGCCGCTGCTCGATATTCCCCTTTCGTTCTGCGCGTGCTAGGGGCGGGGCATGGCAAAACCCCGGAAGCGCTACGTCTGTCAGCAATGCGGTTCGGTAACCGCGCAATGGGCGGGCCAGTGCGGCGACTGCGGGGATTGGAACACGCTGGTCGAGGACGCCGGCGCCGTCGTGACGCCCTTCCAGGCGCGGCACAATCTCCAGTCCGGCGGACGCGCGATCCAGCTCTCCGGGCTCGACAGCGACATCCCGCTTCCGGATCGGATGGCGACCGGCATCTCCGAACTCGACCGGGCGCTGGGCGGCGGCTTCGTCGAGGGCTCGGCGACGCTGATCGGCGGCGATCCGGGGATCGGCAAGTCGACGCTGCTGCTCCAGGCGACCGCCCGGCTCGCGCTGGCGGGCAAGTCCGTCGCCTATGTCTCGGGCGAGGAGGCGGCCGACCAGGTGCGGCTGCGGGCGCGGCGCCTGGGATTGGGCAACGCGCCGGTCCAGCTGGCGGCGGCGACCTCGGTGCGGGACATCCTCACGACGCTGGGCGAAGGGCAGGCGCCCGACCTGCTCGTGATCGATTCGATCCAGACCATGCACTCCGACCTGATCGAGGGGGCGCCGGGCACCGTCAGCCAGGTGCGCGCCTCGTCGGGGGAACTGATCCGCTTTGCCAAGGAGCGCGGCACGGCGCTGGTGCTGGTCGGCCATGTCACCAAGGACGGCTCGATCGCCGGGCCGCGGGTGCTCGAGCACATGGTGGACACGGTGCTGGCTTTCGAAGGCGAGCGCAGCCACCAGTATCGCATCCTGCGCGCGGTGAAGAACCGCTTCGGCGGCACCGACGAGATCGGCGTCTTCTCGATGGCGACGGAGGGCTTGAGCGAAGTTTCCAACCCGTCGTCGCTGTTCCTCACCAGCCGCGACGAGAGCGTCACCGGTACGGTGGTGTTCCCGGCGCTGGAGGGAACCCGCCCCGTGCTGGTCGAGGTGCAGGCGCTGACGGTGCGGCTCGCCTCCGGCGCCACGCCCCGCCGTGCGGTCGTCGGCTGGGATTCGGGGCGGCTGGCGATGATCCTGGCGGTGCTGGAGGCACGCTGCGGCCTCGCCTTCGCAACCTCCGAAGTCTATCTCAACATCGCGGGTGGCTACCGCGTGCAGGATCCTGCCGCCGATCTCGCCGTCGCAGCGGCGCTCGTGTCCGCGCTCTCCGAACGGCCCGTCCCGACCGATGCGATCGCGTTCGGTGAAGTGGCGTTGTCGGGGGAGGTGCGTCCGGTCGCCCATGGTGCGCTGCGGTTGAAGGAGGCGGGCAAGCTCGGCTTCGGACGTGCGATGGTGCCAGGTGCCCAGGGGGTGGAGGGGACCAGTCTCACCCTGTCGACCTTTCGCAACCTGCCGGCCTTCGTCGATCACATGCTGGGCCGCTGAGGGCACGACTCGACTTCGCGAAGACGCCCCGATAGGGGGGCGAGCAGGCGCTGGGGAGGGCATCGATGGAACTGACCGCACTCGACATCGTGGTGCTGCTGATCGTCGGCGGTGCCGCTCTGCTGGGCCTCAAGCGCGGCTTCGTGACCGAAGTGCTGTCGCTGATGGCCTGGATCTTCGTCGTCTTCGCGATCAAGCTGTTCCACACGCCGGTGAGCGCGGCGCTGGTGGGCGTGATCGGCACTTCGGCGGGCGCGGCGACGCTGGCCTTCGCGCTGATCGCCGGCATCGTTTATTTCCTGGGGCGGCTCGTGGCCAATGGCGTGGGCTCGCGCACCCGCACCTCGATCCTGGGGCCGGTCGATCGCGCGCTCGGCTTCGGTTTCGGCGCGGTGAAGGGCCTGGTGCTGTGCAGCCTTGGCTTCCTCCTGCTGGTGCTGGTGATCGACACCATCGCGGGCGGGCCGAAGCGCCGGCCGGACTGGATCACCCAGTCACGCACCTATGCGCTGCTCGATTCCACCAGCGCCGGCATCGCCGACATCGTCTACCGGCGCCGGCGTGGCGAGCCGATGTTCGGGGAAGCCGCGGCGAACACGTCCTACTGATGATTTTTGGGGCGCCTTGCCCCTCGCACCCAGCGCATCGGCGGTCTACATGCACCGCGTGACCGCGCCGCTCTACAACACCGAGATCCTGCGGCTTGCCGCAACCATCCCCCACCAGCAGCGGCTGGAGTCGCCCATGGCCAGCGTCGAGAAGCGCTCGCCGGTGTGCGGCAGTCGCGTCACCGTCGACCTCAACCTCGATGCCGCGGGGCGGGTATCCGAACTCGGCATGCTGGTGCGCGCCTGCGCACTCGGCCAGGCATCCTCGTCGCTGATGGCGGCGCATGCGATCGGCCGCACGCCCGAGGAACTGGACGCGGCACGCGAGGCGCTGTCGGATTGGCTCGCGGGCGGGAAGGGACCCCCCGACTGGCCCGGCCTCGCCTTGTTCGAGCCGGCGCTACCGCATAGCGCCCGCCACGCCTCGATCCGCCTCGCGTTCGAGGCTGCGGCCGAGGCCGCTCGATCCGCTCGCGAAGGGCGGCCGGGCTGATGGAGGCACATTCCGCCACGTCGTTCGTCCGCGACTTCGCCCCGCTGCTTGGGGCAGCGCTTCTGTTCGTTCTGATCTTCCGCAAGCTGAAGCTCGGCGCGACGCTGGGCTTCCTGGTTGCGGGCGTCGTGGTCGGGCCGCAGGTCCTGGGGCTCGTCGGGGACGCCGAGGCCAAGATGGGCATCGCGGAGCTCGGCATCACGCTGCTCCTGTTCCTCGTCGGGCTGGAACTCAGCCCGTCGCGGCTGTGGCGGATGAAGCGGGACATTTTCGGGTTCGGCCTGCTTCAGGTGACCTTGTGCGGCATCGCCATCACCGGCGTCGTCTGGCTGTTCACGCACTTCACCGTCCCCGCCGCCCTCGCGCTGGGTCTGCCGCTGGCGCTGTCCTCGACCGCCCAGGTGCTGCCGATGCTGCAGTCCGCCGGGCGCCTGAAGACGCCGTACGGCGAGCGCGCCTTCTCGATCCTCCTGTTCCAGGATCTGTCGATCGTCCCGCTGATCACCATCGTGGCGGCGCTTTCGCGCAATCCGGACGATGTGGGCGGCCCCCCGGGATGGATGCTGGCGCTCTACACGGTGCTGGCGATCACCGGATTGATCCTCGCCGGCCGCTTCCTGTTGCGACCGCTCTTCCGCCTGATCGGCAATCTGGGCGAGCGCGAGATGTTCGTGTTCGCGGGCCTGTTCACGGTCATCGCTTCCGCGGCGATCATGGAGGCGCTCGGTCTTTCGACCGCCCTCGGCGCCTTCATCGCAGGGGTGATGCTGGCCGACAGTCCGTACCGCCACGAGCTCGAGGCGGACGTCGAGCCGTTCCGCGCGATCCTGCTCGGCCTGTTCTTCCTCTCGGTGGGCATGCTGCTCGATCTCTCGGCCATCGCCGAGCGGCCGGTGTTCGTGACGGGCATGGCGCTGGCGCTGATCGCGACCAAGGCCGTGGTGATCGGGCTCCTTGCGCTGCTGTTCGGTATGCCGTGGCGCAAGGCCCTGGCGCTCGGCCTCCTGCTGAGCCAGGGCGGCGAATTCGGCTTCGTGCTGTTCGCCCAGGCCCAGCATGCCCTGCTGATCGCGCCCGAGGCTGCCAGCGTGTTCGGTGCCGTCGTCACGCTCTCGATGGCCACGACGCCGTTCCTGATGATGCTGACCCGCCGCTTTCGCATGGAGCCCCAGGCGAGCACCGACGGGCTTGATGGTCCCAAGCACGACGGCGCCGCGGCACTGGTGATCGGCTACGGCCGCTTCGGGCAGACGGTCGGGCAGATGCTGATCGGCCAGGGTATCAGCGTGACGCTGATCGACACGGACCCGGTGACGATCGAGCGTGCCGGCAACTTCGGCATGAAGGTATACTACGGTGACGGCACTCGGATCGATACGCTGCGCCGGGCGGGCGCGGACGAGGCGCAGTTGCTGCTGTTCTGCATCGATGGCCAGCAGATGGAGCCGGGCGATCTCGAAGCGGTGAAGCTCGCCTTCCCCGATGCCGTGATCTTCATGCGCGTGTTTGATCGCCTGTCGATCCTTCGCCTGAAGGGTGCTCCGGTCGAGGGCTATGTCCGCGAAGTGCTCGACTCCGCAGTCGCCATGGCGCGCAAGGCGATGGCGTGCGTCGGCGTCGACGAGACGGAGATCGACCGGACCGAAGAGGCCTATCGCAACCTGGACACCAAGCGGCTCGCCCAGCAGCTCGAGGCGCAGGACCTCTATGCCGGGCGCGAGGCGATGTTCAGCCAGGAACGGGGAAGCGCCGCCCGCGACGGACTTTCGCGCGAGGCGTGAGGGAAGGGAACGGTCGATGAACCTGCTGATGATTCTGGCCGCATTGTCCGGCGCGCTCGCAGTGGGCGCGGGCGCCTTTGGTGCGCATGGCGCCGAGGGCCAGGCGCGGGAATGGCTGCAAACGGGCGGCCAGTATCAGCTCGTCCACGCCGTCGCGGCGCTGGTCGCGCTGCGGCTGGAGGCGCGCGGGCCCGCATGGCTGTTCGTGGCCGGGGCGCTGATCTTTGCCGGTACGCTCTATGCGATGGCCTTCGGGGCGCCGCGCTGGCTTGGCGCCGTCACTCCGATCGGGGGCACGCTGCTGATCCTCGGCTGGCTATGGCTGGCCTGGACGGGCCTGCGCGGCTGAGCTCAGCGCGGCTGCGTGTCGAGGAACGCCGCGATCTCTTCCAGCGCCACGCCGCGATCGACATAAGTCTGGCCGATCCCGTGCGCGAGCAGCAGCGCGAGCGTTCCGCCCTCCATCTTCTTGTCGTGCCGCATATGGTCGACCAGCCGAGCGCCGCTTGCCGAGATCCCGGCCCCTGCAAGGCCGTCCGGAAGACCCGCCGCGCGCAGGTGCGCCGCCACGCGTGCTGCATCCTCGGGCGGGCACAGGCCGCGGCTCGCTGAGAACGCGAAGGCGAGTGCCATGCCTGCCGCAACCGCTTCGCCGTGCAGCAGCGACCCGTCGAAGCCTGCCTCCGCCTCCAGCGCATGGCCGAAGGTATGGCCGAGGTTGAGCAGCGCGCGTCGGCCGCTCGTCTCGCGCTCGTCCTCCCCGACGATGCGCGCCTTGGCTGCGACCGATCGCGCGATCGCGATCTCGCGCGCTTCCGGGTCCCTCGCGAGCAGCCGGTCGGCATTGCGCTCGCACCAGGCGAAGAACTCGGGATCGTCGATCAGGCCGTATTTGGCCACCTCGGCATAGCCCGCGCGGACCTCGCGCAATGGCAGGGTGTCGAGCGTCGTCGGATCGATGAGCACGATCGCCGGCTGGTGAAAGGCGCCGACGAGGTTCTTGCCGGCCCGCGTGTTGATGCCGGTCTTGCCGCCCACCGACGAATCGACCTGCGCCAGCAGGGTGGTCGGCACCTGCACGAACCCGCAGCCGCGCTTCAGGATGGCGCTCGCGAAGCCCACCAGGTCCCCGATCACGCCGCCGCCGAGCGCAATCACATGATCGCGCCGCTCGACCCCAAGTGCGAGCAGCCGGTCCATCAGCAGTTCGAGCGTGGCCCAGCTCTTGGAACCTTCGCCGGCGGGCAGCACGATCGCCTCGCTCGCGATACCCGCGGCCGAGAGCGACGCGCGCAGCGTCTCCAGGTGCGGCGCGACCGCCTCGTCCGCCACGATCGGCATCGGCCTGCCGCGTGCGATCGGCGCCAGCAAATCCCCGGCTCGCGCGAGCAGCCCCGCCTCGATGACGACGTCATAGCTGCGGGTGCCGAGCGAAACGGGAATGGTGGTCACGGGCGGATCGCCTCCAAGATGGCGTTGACGGTGGCTTCGTGCGGGGCCTGCTGGCTGACGATGTGCACGGGCGCCATGGCGTAGAACGGGTTGCGCACCGCGGCGAGCTCGGTCAGCACCGTCTTGGCATCTTTGCCGCGCAACAGCGGGCGGTGGTCGCGCCGGCCGACCCGCTCGGCGAGGACTGCCGGAGAAGCATCGAGCCAGACGGCGAGGCCATGTTCCAGGATCAGCGCGCGCGTCTCTTCGTTGATGAAGGCGCCGCCACCGGTGGCGATCACTTTGGGGCTGCCGTCGATCAACCGGGCGATGACGCGGCGCTCCCCGTCGCGGAAATGCGCTTCGCCGAACCGCTCGAACATCTCGGCAATGGTCATGCCGGCGGCGCGCTCGATCTCATTGTCCGCGTCGACGAAGGGCAGGCGCATGCGGTGCGCCAGCCGGCGACCGACGGTGGATTTGCCCACGCCCATCAGCCCGACCAGCACGATCGGCTTTCCGCTCCACGGCGGTGTCGAGGCATGGGTTTGCAGCATCGTGGCCGGCGCTATACAGCGTGGCGGCGCGCGGGCAAAAAGCTTGTGCGCCCGCTTCGCAATCGTGAGTTTTCGTCCGCCATGTCCCGATCGCTTGTCATTCTGATCGTCGTCCTGCTGGTTCTCGTCGGCGGGCTGTTCTTCCTGGCGGGCCGCCAGACGGAGAAGCAGCCGGTGCAGGTCGAAAAGGCGGTCTCGCTTGAAAATCTCCAGAACTAGCAGCTTCGCCTCGGTTCTGGTGCTGGCCGGCCTCGTCGGCCTGCCGGCGCTGGGCCAGGACGTACCCGAATCGCTGCTGCCGCCCGGGTTCAACGATCCGGTCGCGCCGGCGCCTGCGCCCGGCGCGCAGCAGCCGACGGCACGGCCCTCCGGGTTGCCGCAGGCGCCGATCGCGGGTCCTGCACCGATTCCGACGCCCACGCCGACCCCGACGCCGACCGCAACGGCGCGGCCGGTCGACCCGAAGCTGCTCGCGCAGTATGAGCTGCCGGAATATGCGCGGCGATCGACTGCGCACATCGGCATTGACGGCGCAGGGCTGGGCCGCAACGCGTTCGCCGGGGCCGACGGCCGTATGCTGGAGACGCTGATGCGCCGGCTCGATGCGCCGGTTGCGTCGCGCTGGCTGTCGATCGCGCTGCGGCGTGCGCTCGCCTCGGACGTGGACACGCCTGCGCGAGTCAATGGACCGGACTTCGCCGCCGAGCGCGCCTGGCTGCTGCTGCGGATGGGGGAAGCGCCCACCGCGCGCGCCGTGGTGCAGTCGGTCGATGGCGAGAATTACACGCCCAAGATGTACCAGGTCGCCATGCAGGCAGCGCTGGCGACGGCCGATCCGGCAGCGATGTGCGGCATCGTGGAGCCGGCGCAGCGTGTCTCGCAGGAGCGTGGCTGGCAGCTCGCCCGTGCGATGTGCGCCGGACTTGCGGGCGAGCCCAAGCAGGCGGGCGTGCTGATCGACCAGGCGCGCCGTGCCTTCCGCCGGCGTGCAGTCGGTGCCGACATCGACCTGAAGCTCGCCGAGAAGGTGCTGGGCGCAGGGGCGCAGGGCCGCCGATCGGTGACGATTGAATGGGACGGCGTGGAGCAGCTCAGCGCCTGGCGCTGGGGCCTCGCCAATGCGACCGCCGTGGAAATCCCGGCCGCGCTGTTCGACACGGTCGGGCCGCAGGTCCGGTACTGGAACGCGCTGATGCCTGCGATTCCTCCCGAGCGCCGCGTGCCGGATGCCGAGCTTGCCGCTGCTCAGGGGGTGCTGTCGAGCAGCGCCCTGGTCGATCTCTATGCCACGGTCGGCGAGCTGGACGATTCGCCGAGTGACCTGACCGCCGTCGCACGCGACCTCCGTGAGGCTTTTGCCGCAGCGCAGGTCGCCGATCGCATGACGGCCCTGCGCCAGGTGTGGACCGGCGCGACCGACGTCCAGCGCAGCTATGCACGGCGCGTGCTCACCGCGCGCGCCGCATCGGCGATTCCGGCGTCTGCAGACTATGCTGCGGACGCGGATGCGCTCGTTGCTTCGATGCTGTCGGCCGGGATGGACCTGCGGGCGCTTCGTTGGCGCTCGGTGGCACCGGAGGGCGGTGACGCCTGGGCGATGCTGGCGGTTGCCGATCCGCGTGCCCGGCAGGTGTCGCAGCGCACCGTGTCGCGATACGCCGACGGCGACGCGCGCAAGGGACAACTGCTGCTCGCCGGCCTTGCGGGCCTGGGCAGGCTGCCGGCAGAGGACGCTACGGAACTGGCGCAGTCGCTGGGCGTGCCGATCGGCGCGGAGAACGCCTGGACCCGCGCCATCACGCTTGCGGCCGGTCGCGACCAGCCGGGCACCGTCCTGGTGCTCGCCGCGGTTGGCATGCAGACGCGGGACTGGCGCGGCGTTTCGCCCCAGGCGCTGTTCCATATCGTCGCCGCCTTGCGGGCGGTTGGGCTTGAAGGGGAAGCGCGGATGATCGCTGCCGAGGCGATCGCACGCGCGTGAGCGAAGGCGGCGCGCCCGCCGGCGGCGATCGCATCCTGATCGACCGCTTCCTGGAAATGCTGGCGGCGGAAGCGGGTGCGGCGCGCAACACGTTGCTTGCCTATGGCACCGATCTGCGGCTCGCATCGGACGCGCTCGCGGGCCGGCTTGCCGATGCCGATCGTCCGGCGCTGGAACGGCTCGCCGAAGGCTGGGGTGATCTCTCGCGCGCCACCGTTGCGCGCAAGTCGGCCGCCTTGCGGCGCTTCTTCGCCTTTCTTGCCGATGAGGGGCTCCGCGGGGACGATCCCGGCCGCGCGCTGCCACGGCCCGGAAGCGCGCGGCCGCTGCCGCGGACGCTGTCTTCGGCAGATGTGGACCGCTTGTTCGAGGCCATCGAGGCTCGGATCGCGCGCGATCCCCCGAACCCGCTCGACCTGCGCCTCGCGGCCCTGGTGGAGCTGCTCTACGGTTCGGGGCTGCGGGCAACCGAACTCGTGTCCCTGCCACGCACCGCCATCGCAACCGATCGGCCCTATCTGATCCTGCGCGGCAAGGGTGGGCGCGAGCGGATGGTTCCGGTCTCCGATCGCGCGCGCGCCGCCGTCGCCAGCTGGCGCGCCCATGTCCCGGCAGACAAGGCCTGGCTGTTCCCCTCCGGCAAGGCGCATCTGTCGCGCATCCGCTTGTTCCAGCTGCTGAAGGCCTTGGCCGCGGAGGCGGGGATCCCGCCCGACCGCGTCAGTCCGCACGTGCTGCGCCATGCCTTTGCCACCCACCTGCTGGAGGGAGGCGCCGACCTGCGTGCGCTGCAGGCGATGCTGGGCCATGCCGACATCGCCACCACCGAAATCTATACGCACGTCGACAGCCAGCGGCTGGTCGAGCTGGTCAATGCGCGCCATCCGCTCGTTGACGCCCTCCGCCGGGCACCGTAACCGGCAGCCTGAGACTTGTTCGCCCCGCAGCCCTGTCGCCGCGAGGAGCGGCAGCGCACCTATTCGAGACGGAACCCGAGTTGATGGCCACCTTTCTGGATTTCGAGAAGCCGATCGCCGAGCTGCAGGGCCGGATCGACGAGCTGCGCGACACCGCGGCCGGCGGAGAGGTCGATATCGAGGCGGAGATCTCGAAGTTGCAGGGCAAGTCCGATCGCCTGCTGCGCGACACCTATGCCAAGCTGACGCCGTGGCAGAAGACGCAGGTCGCGCGCCATCCCGAGCGGCCGCACTTCAAGCATTATGTCGCCGCGCTGATCGAGGGCTTCATGCCGCTGGGTGGCGATCGCGCCTTTGCCGACGATTCCGCGATCATCGGCGGTCTCGGTCGGCTCAACGGCCGCAAGGTGATGGTGATCGGCCATGAAAAGGGCGACGACACCGCCAGCCGGTTGAAGCACAACTTCGGGATGGGCAAGCCAGAGGGCTATCGCAAGGCGATTCGCCTGATGCAGCTCGCCGACCGGTTCGGCCTGCCGGTGGTGACGCTGGTCGACACCTCTGGTGCGTTTCCCGGCATCCAGGCAGAAGAGCGCGGCCAGGCGGAGGCGATCGCTCGCTCGACCGAGGCGAGCCTTGCGCTCGGCGTGCCGATGGTTGCCGCGATTCTCGGCGAGGGCGGCTCCGGTGGCGCGGTGGCGCTGGCGGCCGGCAACCGGGTGCTGATGATGGAGCACGCGGTTTATTCGGTGATCTCGCCCGAGGGTTGCGCCTCGATCCTGTGGCGCACGGCCGACCGCGCGCCCGATGCGGCGGAGGCGATGAAGGTCACCGCGCAGGACCTGCAGGCGCTGGGCGTGATCGATACGATCGTGGCAGAGCCGCTGGGCGGCGCACATCGCGACCCTGCTGCCGCAATCGCCTCATTGGGTGCGGCGCTCGGCAACGCGCTGGGCGAACTGGAGGGGCAAACGACGGATCAGTTGCGTCGCGATCGGCGGGCCAAGTTCCTGAACATGGGCCGCGCCTGAGGGCGTTCTCCGGAGACAAAAAAAAGGGCCGGACTGATGTCCGACCCTCTTTTTCCGATCTGATTTCCTTAGAAATCAGGAAACCGAGTTGTTCAGCTTGGTGCCGACCTTGTTGAACGTGCCGCTCAGCGAGCCGCCCAGGCCCGACATGGCAGCGATCGCGGCAACGGCGATCAGGGCTGCGATCAGGCCATATTCGATCGCGGTGGCGCCCTTGGAATTCTTCAGGAAAGTGCGGATCTTCTGCATTGGGGTCTCCAACGTTCGTGCTTCAACATACCCGGCTGATCCGGGTGAGACCCGGTGCAGCATCCGTTGCTCTATCCGCCTGTTCGTTGAAAAAGCGTTTAGGCGCGAACCTGCGATCGGGGTTCAGCGCTGGACGGCGTCGGAGACCTCTCCGTCCGCGTGGTCCCACATGCCCACGACTTGCCGTGCCAACGGGGCCAGCGTCGCCAATGAGGCAAGGGCGATCAGCGCGATGATGAGCGCATATTCGACCATGGTGGCGCCGCGTCGATCGCGCAGCAGTGCGCGGGCTAGGCTTGCAATGACACCCATACGCTGGTCTTTCGCTCGCTTCTGACGACAGGCTAGGCGCGGCGGGTAAAGAAATGCTGAGTGGAACGGGCGCAGGGTTGTTGATGGTGGTCGCTGCCGCCCTGGTGGACGGCGACGGCCGGGTGCTGGTGCAGCAGCGGCCAGAGGGGCTGCCGATGGCCGGCCTTTGGGAGTTCCCCGGGGGCAAGGTGGAACCCGGCGAACTGCCGGAGGCGGCGCTCATCCGGGAGTTGCACGAGGAACTCGGCATCACCGTGGAGCGATCGTGCCTCGCACC
This sequence comes from Sphingomonas molluscorum, assembly GCF_039522995.1. NCBI lineage: Bacteria > Pseudomonadati > Pseudomonadota > Alphaproteobacteria > Sphingomonadales > Sphingomonadaceae > Sphingomonas > Sphingomonas molluscorum. The sequence continues at coordinate 26,901 of NZ_BAAAEL010000009.1, forward strand.
GGCGACTTTCGCCAGCGAGCCGCTGGGTGAGCGCCACCTGCTGCTGCTGCTCTACGCGCTGCGCAAATGGTCCGGCGTCGTCGAGGCGCGGCATGCCACCGCGCTGCGCTGGGTCCGGCCGGTGGAACTGCACCGGTTGGAAATGCCGCCCGCAGACCGTCCCCTCATCGGCCTGCTGGAGGCGCTGGTCTGAGCCTAGTGCTTGGGCCGTAGCGCCTCTGCCAGCGACACGGTCGCGCTGCCGCGACGCGCCGGTTTTGGCTGGTCGGGGGAGGGCGCCCAACCGGTGAGATAGATCACCTCGAACTGCTCGGACACGCGCCCGCCCGCATCGGCGCGTTCAGCGAAGCGTGCGGCAGCTTCGGCCAGCGTCGTCCGGGAAAGGGGCGCGCGGTCGACGAGGAGGCTGGTGCCGGCCATGCCGCGCAGGTCCTCGATCAAGCGGCCGAAGCTCGCGTAGCGCACATTCAGGGTTTCGGAATCGGCCACCGGCAACGCGAAGCCCGCCCGCATCAACAGGTCCCCCGCGGATTGCAGGTTCACCTGCGGGTGAACGCGCGCAGCGGGCCGTTCCTGCTCCGCTGCCATCAGCGTTCCGCGCAGCGTCGACAGCGTGCCCCCGCCCGTGAAGGCGGCCAGGAACAGGCCGTCCGGCCGCAGAACCCGGCGGATCAGATTCAGCGCCCCCGGAAGGTCGTTGACCTGATCCAGCGTTCCCGCCGACACGACCAGATCGAAGGAGCCGTCCGCGAAGGGCAGCCGATCCTCGTCGCACTGCACGCCGCCTGCCGCGCGGGCGAAGGCGAAGCCGGGATCGGCGCGAACGATCCGGGTGCCCGGAAGCGCCAGACCGGCATCGAAGCAACCCAGGTCCAGCACGTCGGCGAACTCGCGGGTGACCGCATCGAGTCGTTCGCTCAACCCCTCGATCATGAAGCGGCGCAGGAAGTCGAACTCGCCGAAGCGGGAGGCGATACGGTCGCGGCGCAGGCGGCGCGCGGCGCGATGGAAGATCTCTGGCGGTTGCACGCGGGCGCTTGTGCGCCTTCGCGGACGCGACGACAAGGATGGCCGTGAACGCCGTCGCCGCCCTGGTCCGAGGCAGCATCGCGCTGGCACTGCCGCCGCGATGCCCCGCGTGCGGGCAGGTGACGGAGGCGGATCATCGCTTCTGTGCCCGCTGCTGGGACGGCCTCCAGTTCCTGGGGCCGCCATGGTGTGCCGCCTGCGCGCTACCATTCGATCATGACCGGGGGGAGGATGCCTGCTGTGCGGCCTGCCTGGCAGCACCGCCCGCCCATGCCGGTGCCCGGGCAGCGGTCGCCTATGGTCCGGTCGCGCGCGACGTCGCCCTGAAGCTGAAATATGGCGGCCGGCTTGCCGCCGCGGAAACCATGGCACGATCGATGGCCCGGCTGATGCCCGCGGACGCCGAACTGCTGGTGCCGGTGCCGCTTCATCGGCGCCGCCTGTGGTCGCGCGGCTACAACCAGGCGGCGCTGGTCGCAGGAATCCTGTCGCGGCTCTGCGGCATTCCAACCGATCCTTATCTGCTGGTTCGCACCCGGGCGACGCCCGTCCTCCGCGGCCTCGGCCGGCGCGAACGCGCCAAAGTGCTGGCGGGTGCCTTTGCGGTTTCTGACTCTGGTAGGCCGCGGGTCGCCGGCAAGTCCGTCGTGCTGGTGGACGACGTCTACACCTCCGGCGCGACCGCCAACGCCTGTGCACGCAAGCTTCTTGCGGCAGGCGCCCGCAAGGTGACGGTGCTGTGCTGGGCGCGCGTGCTGGACGAGGCGCATGATTGACAAGCGGGTCCCGCCGACACACCTCAGGCCGCATGGCAAAGATCGAAATCTACACCAAGGCTTTCTGCCCCTATTGCACCCGCGCGAAGCGGCTGCTCGAGAGCAAGGGGGCCGCGTTCGAGGAATTTGACATCACCATGGGCGGCGAACGCCGTGCGGAGATGCTGCAGCGCGCGAACGGCCGCACCACCGTGCCTCAGGTGTTCATCGACGGCCGCCACATCGGCGGCTCGGACGATCTCGCCGCGCTGGACCGGCAGGGGGGACTGGACCCGCTGCTCGCACAATGAGGATCGCCCTGCTGCAGATGACGAGCGGGATCGACCCGCTCGCCAATGCGGCGGTGCTGACGGACGCGGTGGCCCAGGCGGCCGCCGGGGGCGCCGCCATGCTGTTCACGCCCGAGATGTCCGGCCTGATCGATCGGGATCGGAGCAGGGCGGCGGCCGTCCTGACGGACGAGGCCGGCGATCCCGTGCTGGCGGCCGTCCGGACGGCCGCGGCGGAGCATCGCCTGTGGGTTCAACTCGGCTCCCTGGCGATCCGCCGGCCGGACGGAAAACTGGCGAACCGCAGCTTCGTGATCGGACCGGACGGCATGGTTCGCGCTCGATATGACAAGCTCCATCTGTTCGATGTCGCGCTGGCAAGCGGCGAACGCTGGCAGGAATCCGCCGCCTATGCTCCTGGCGAGGCTGTGGTGGTGGTGGACACTCCGGCCGGACCGCTCGGCCTCTCGATCTGCTACGACATGCGCTTCCCCGACCTCTACCGGGCGCTGAGCGACGCGGGTGCCGAGTTGCTTGCGGTGCCCTCTGCCTTCACCCGCCCGACGGGCGCTGCCCATTGGCACGTGCTGCTGCGGGCTCGCGCTGTCGAGGCTGCTGCCTTCGTGATCGCCGCGGCACAGACGGGCGTGCATGCGGACGGTCGCGAGACCTATGGCCATTCGCTGGTGGTCGATCCCTGGGGCACGGTGCTGCTCGACATGGGCGACGCACCCGGCCTGGGCTTTGCCGAACTCGACCGCGACATCCTTCGCGACGTGCGCGAGCGTCTGCCGGTGCTGCGGCATCGACGCGCGATCCCGCCGGTCGAGCGCGTCGCATGATCGTCTTCGATCTTCGCTGCGACGGCGGCCATGTCTTCGAAAGCTGGTTCGGGTCGAGCGCCGACTACGCCGACCAGAAGGAGCGGGGGCTGGTTCGCTGCCCACTGTGCGACAGCGCCTCGGTCGAGAAGGCGGTCATGGCGCCCAACGTGGCCGCCAAGGGCAACCAGCGCGCGGCGACGAATGCCGATCCGATGAAGGCCGCTCTCGCCGCGCTTGCCAAGGTGCAGGAGAAGGCGCTCGAAGGCTCCGAATGGGTGGGCTCCCGCTTTGCCGACCGGGCGCGCGCCATGCACCTGGGCGAGGAGGCGACGGCTCCGATCCACGGTCAGGCGACGCCTCAGGAGGCACGGGCTCTGGTCGAGGAGGGGGTGCCGGTCGCGCCGCTTCCCCTGCCGGTCGTTCCGCCCGGCGCCCGCAACTAAACCGTCAGCCGAGCATCTCGCGGATCTTGGCCGACAGTTCCTGGATCGCGAACGGCTTGGTGATCATCGCCATGTTGGTGCCCAGGAAGTCGGCCCGGATCGCGGCATTCTCCGCATAGCCCGTCACGAACAGGATCGGCAGTTCCGGGCGGTGCTGACGGGCGACTTCGGCAAGCTGGCGGCCGTTCATGCCCGGCAGCCCCACGTCGGAGACCATCAGGTCGATGTGCCGGTCGGAGGCCAGGACGGCGATCGCCGCATTCGGTTCTTCCGCCTCGATGGGCATATAGGCCAGTTCCTCCAGCACCTCGCGTACGAGCAGCCGGACGGAAGGGTCGTCCTCCACCAGGAGCACGGTCTGTCCGTTCCCCTCCGGCACGGACCGGCTGGATGCGGCGTGGTCGTGCTCGGGCTGTGCATCGACCGCGCGCAGGTAGAGCGACACGGTCGTCCCGGCCCCGGCCTGGCTGTGGATGCGGACCTGTCCGCCCGACTGGCGAACGAAGCCATAGACCATGGAGAGGCCGAGGCCGGTTCCCTGGCCGATCGGCTTGGTGGTGAAGAACGGGTCGAAGACCTTCTGGACCAGCTCCGGCGCCATGCCGACTCCCGTGTCGGAGACGGCGATGACCACGTAGCGGCCGGGCTTCACGTCGGGCCGGGTCGCCACATAGGCTTCGTCCAGCTCGACGGTGCGCGTCTCGATGGTCAGCTGCCCGCCCTCGGGCATCGCGTCGCGCGCGTTGATCGTGAGGTTCAGGATCGCGTTCTCGAGCTGGTTGGCGTCGGTCTCCGCCCAGAGCGCGTCGGCCGCAGGCGCGACGTGGAGCGCGATGTTCTCGCGGATGGAACGGCGAAGAAGCTGCTCCAGCGAGGCGATCAGCCCGTTGATCTCGATCGGGCGCGTGTCGAGCGACTGCCGGCGCGAGAAGGCGAGGAGCCGTGCGGTCAGCGCCGCCGCCCGCTGCGCCGAGGTCGTGGCCGCGTCCATGAAGCGGTCCAGGTCGTCAATCCGGCCGGCAGCGATCCGGCGCTTCATGATGTCCATGGCGCCGATCACGCCGGTCAGCATGTTGTTGAAGTCGTGCGCGATGCCGCCGGTCAGCTGGCCGACCGCTTCCATCTTCTGGCTCTGGAGCAGGGCGGCTTCGGCACGCGCGCGGTTCTCCATCTCCGCCTGGAGCGCCGCGGTCCGCTCCGCCACGCGCTCGGCGAGCAGCTCTTCGGTCTGCTTGCGATCGGTGATGTCGATGCCGAAGACGTGGAAACCGTCGACTTCCCCTTGCGCGTTCCGGCGTGGGAGATAGCGGATCTCGGTGTCGCGACGACGCCCGTCCCGGCGGGGCGTCGGGACCTCCATGCGCACCGTTTCTCCAGCCAGCGCGCGCCGGATGTCCGCCTGACGTACCTGATACGCTTCTTCGCCGAGCACCTCGCGGACATGGCGGCCGATGATCTGCTCCGGAGAGACGTAGAACCAGTCCTCATAGGCGCGGTTACCGAACCGATAGCGTCCGCCCCGGTCGACGAAGGCGATCAGGACGGGGAGGGAGTCCGCGATCCGACGCAGCTCGGCCTCGCTTGCGGCAAGGGCCGTGCGGCTGGCCTCCAGGTCGAGCATCCGGTCGCGCGTCTCGAACTGCCGCTGGCGGGAGCGCATCGCGGAATCGGTCGCGCTCAGCAGCGAGGCGACGCTCAGCGGCCGTTCGAGCACAATGGCGTTGCCGGTGAGCTCCAGCAGGCGCGCGCGGAGTTCCTCCGAACCCGTTCCCCTGCTGCGCTGCCGCGCCGCGAGCAGGATGAACGGAATGTCCGACCAGCTCGGCTGGCCCGCGAGCACCGCGCGGAGGGCCTGCGCGCCGAACCGCATCGCCTCCTCGGTCAGCAACACCACGCCGACGTGTTCGTCCAGGCGCGCCGCGACCGAGTTCAGGTCGGCGCAGGCATCGGCGTCATAGCGCTGGTCCCGAAGCAGCCCCACGACGGCTTCGGCATCGCGCCCGAACGGTGCGACCACCAGGACGCGATGACCTTCTGCTGCGGTCCTATGCCCCACGTTCGCGGTTTTCCATCAAGGGCAAGCGCTCGCCCGTATACTCCGGAGTTCCAGTCAATACGCCCTGGAATGCCACCAGCGGCGCCCCTACGCGAATGCCCTCCGCATCGACGCGGAACTCGCGGATCGTGTCCTCATGCGCGCCCGCGCGGTTCTTGAGCACGGAAACCGCCTTGCGGATGCGGCCCTCCGCCTCGAAGAAGCGCAGCAGCATCACCGCGTCCGCGACGTAGGAGATGTTGATGTTCGACGACATCGTTCCCACCAGACCCTGCTGCGGGTTGATGAGGAAAGTGGCGACGGCCTGCTGGTTCAGGAACGACAGCAACTCGTGCATCTGCAGCACCAACTGCTGTTCCTGGGGCATGGCGGCGAGATAGCCGTTGAGGCTGTCGATCACGATCACCTGCGCCGCGTCGCCTTCGACCCGGCGGCGCACGCGGGCGGCGAACTCGCCCGGCGACAGCTCGGCCGGATCGATCTGTTCCACGATCAGCAGCCCGGCGTCGATATGCTTCTGGAGGTCCAGGTTGAACGCACGCGCGCGGGCCAGGAGCGTGCCGATGCGCTCGTCGAACTCATAGATCACGGCCCGTTCGCCGCGTTCGCAGGCGGCATAGGCATATTGGAGAGCGATCGTCGTCTTGCCGGTGCCGGCAGGGCCCGTAATGAGGGTGGAAGTGCCGCGTAGCGGCCCGCCGTCCAGCAGCGCGTCGAGCTCCGGAACGCCGCTCGGAATCGCTTCGCCGACGGAGGCGCGCTGGTGGGCGGCAGCGATCAGCCGCGGGTAGATGTCGAGCCCGCCCTTGCGGATGGTGAAGTCGTGGAAGCCTGCCACGAAGTCGACGCCGCGCAGCTTCTGGACCTGCAGGCGCCGGCGTGCCGCGCCGAACTCGAGCGTCAGCCGTTCGAGCGTGATGACCCCGTGGCACAGGCTGTGGAGGTGGCCGTCGCCGCCGTCGCGCGATGCGGTGAGGTCGTCGACCAGCAGCACGGTCGTGTCGCGTCCGGCGAAGAACTGCTTGAGTGCCAGCACCTGACGCCGATAGCGGAGGGGATCCTGTGCCAGCAGCCGCATCTCCGACAGGCTGTCGAACACGATGCGGCTCGGCTTCACGCGCTCCACCTCGGCTTCGATCAGCTTGATCGTCTCGCCGAGTTCCATCTCCCAGGAATAGAGGATCGACTGCTCGCGGCCGACGCCCAGCACCTCGTCCGCCATGCTGAGTTCGAAGACGTCGAACTCGTCGATGCTCCAGCCGTGGGAAGCGGCGACGATCGCGAGCTCTTCCTTGGTCTCGGACAAGGTCACGTAGAGCGCCCGCTCGTCCCGACGCGCACCTTCGCGCAGGAACTGGAGCGACAAGGTCGTCTTGCCCGATCCGGGCGCACCCTCCAGCAAATAGAGCCGGTTCGTCGGCAGGCCGCCGCGGAGGATCTGGTCCAGACCCTCATTTCCGAACGGGATCAGCGAGGCAGCTTCGGTCATGTCGAGAATGTCCAGCAAGGGCAGTATCGCCCCCTAGCATCGTCTTGATCGGCCGGACAACGACTAGATCCCAGTGATTTAGGGGAGTCCGCTACTTGGATCGCGAGCCGGAAGCCCTGTCCTGCGTTGACGGGCAACCCGCGCAAACTTAGTGGGTTGGCCGTGGCCCCGGTAGCTCAGCAGGACAGAGCAACGGTTTCCTAAACCGCAGGTCGGGAGTTCGAGTCTCTCCCGGGGCACCAGCAGCTCTTCGGATCGACAGGCGCGCACCGGCCCGGTGGGGGACAGTGCGCGCCCGGCGTGGTTAGAAGCGGACGCGGCCGCCGAGGGTGAAGATCAGCGCGTAGGCGTCTTCCAGTCGGCCGTCCGTCACGACCGGCGTCTGCACCGGCGTGCCGGCATAGGCCGCGGTGATGCGGTCGATGGTCTCGTCCTTGAACGCGACATAGTTAGCGCCCGCGTCGATCGTGAAGCTGGGGCTGATGTTGTAGGAGCCGCCGGCACCGAAGTTCCAGCGGTTCGAGTCCGGCACGCGCGCGTCGCGCTCGCCGTCGCGGGTCGGGGTCAGCGTGCGCTGGACACCGGCACGCAGCGTCAGGTCCGGGGTCGCGGCATAATCGAAGCCGCCGGCCAGGCTCCAGGTGTTGCGGTAGTTCTCCGGGATCGCCGAGTTGATCGGGGAGCCGAGCCGGATCGCATCGAAGTCCGCCCAGGTGTAGCGGATGCCCTGGACGTTGAGCGTCAGCGCATCGGTGGTGCGGAAACGACCGCCGACGATGATCTGCGCGGGCGTCTTGAACTTCGCCTTCACCCCGTCGAGCGTGCGGTTCTGGCCCGCGAGAGGACCGACGAGGCCGCTCACTTCCAGGCTGCCCTTGAGCGTATGCTCGATCGCCGACTTGTAGCTGATGCCGACGGTCGCCCAGTCATTGTGCATCTGCACGCCGGCGGTCCAGCCGAAGTCCCAGCCGTCGCCGCTCAGCACCTGCTTGCCGTCCGGCAGCGCGGCCGAGAGGTTCGGGAGCGCGTTGCCGAGCTCCGCATCGGTGTATTCGACGTTCAGCGCCGCGCCGACGCGCAGCCAGTCGGTAACGGCAACGCCGATCGACGGCTGGATGTCGATGGTGCGCAGCCGGGTCTTGTCGGCGCTGTAGCGAGCCCAGCTGTCCGAATCATAGTTGGTGGTGAAGCTGTACGGCGAGGTCACCGCCAGGCCGATCGAGACCCGCTCGTTGAGCGGCATGGCGACCGCGCCGGAGGGGAGGAAGCCGTTGTTGATCGGGTTCTTGGACACCGACTGGCCGCCGATCGGCGCGGGCGGCTGGCCCGGGCGCACGATCACCGTGCCGTCGTCGACCACCTTGCCACGCGGCAGGATCGCGGAGATCGCGATCGAGGCCTCGGCGCTGTCCATCTCGGCGATGGCAGCCGGGTTCCACCACAGCGACTGCGGGCCGGTGTCGGCGACTTCACCCGAAAAGGCGCGGCCGGCGGCGCGAGCCGACTGTTCCTGGAGGTAGAAGGCCTGGGCATGGGCGACGCCGCTGGAGGCGACCAGCCACAGCGGAGCAGCGGCGAGCAGCGAGAACTTGATACGAGGGGACATTTGGCTCTTTCCTGACGGTTGATGCGAAGCGAAGTTAGCGGACGCGGGTCCAGGTCTGCGTCTTGCAGAGCGGGACGAAGACGCAGCCGCGGACCTTGAGCTGGTTGGCGCCGACCGGGGTCACCTTGGCGCTGTAGGTCTTGCCGTCGTCGGCATTGTAGATCGTGCCGTCGACCCATTCCTTGCCGTTGGACTTGAACCCGCCCAGGATTTGCATCCCCTTGAGCGGCCGGCTGCGAAGCGCCGGATTGCTGTTCTTGACGTCCTTGAGCGTGGGGTCGGTGCGCAGGTGATCGGAACTGATCAGGCGGCCGCAGATCGATTCTCCGCAGCGGCTGATCTCGACAATTCCGTTCTTGGTTTCGGCTTTCCAGCGGCCGAGGGCTGCGTCCTGCGGCTGGGGTGCGGCAGCGACCGCCGCTGCGAGCAACATCGTCAGCATCATCGTTCCTCTCCTTACCGCTCGCCTGTGATGGCAAGTCGTGTCCCGCCTTCGCCAGCGCCCCCGGACTATTGGTGCCGGTGGCTGACGAATGCGGAAGTTGCGTGCAGGCTACGGTACCCGCGCCGGCTGTCAACCCTCGTAACAGGGGTTCTTCGCATGCGACATGCGGTTCGTGCAGGAATGCCACACACGTCGCGCGCGCCAGGCGCTGCGGATCGGAAAGTTAGTCTAAGGTTAGGCCAAGACGACACGCCGCAGCGGTGCCGGCGGGCGCATCCGAGGACGGGAAAAGGGTAGGTGGCGAGCATGGCGCCAGTGAAGGAGCTGGCGCCGATGTAGGACAGCCGCGGGGGCCGGTCAGCTTCCGGCGAGCTTCATCAACGCAAGGCCGCTGACGATCAGCAGGGCGGCGATCAGGCGCATGGGGCTGGCGGATTCGCCCAGCACCAGGATGCCGATCGCAAAGGCGCCGACCGCGCCGATCCCGGTCCACACCGTATAGGCGGTGCCGAGCGGCAGCGACTTCATGGACCAGGAGAGCAGGCCGAAGCTCACCAGCATGCCCGAGATGGTGATGACGCTGGGCCACAGGCGGGTGAAGCCGTGCGACTGCTTCATGGCGGAGGCCCAGACGACCTCAAACAGACCCGCGATGATAAGAACGATCCAAGCCAAAGCAACCTCCGTACGAGCGAGGTGCCGGGCCGTCCCGGTCTTGATACCCTTTGGCGGGGCGGGAACGTGGTCGCCGCATGGGGGAGATAGCGGCGGGGATGGGCCGGATCAATGGGGGCTCGAGTACGCGCGCCCAGTCAGTCGCGAGATTGCCCGAAGCGTTTCATGAGCAAGTCGAAGGCGACCGCTTGAGGCAGCGAAATGCCGTTGTCGAGGGGCGTCCGGGCCCGCTAAACCGTTCCTCAGGATGAATTTCAGTTCACCCGTTGAGAAGAACCATCGAAAAGGGGGCGTTTTTGAATCAGGATGGCGTGAAACTGGGTGGTTGTGCCACTCTACTATTATTTGTGGTGTTCGCCGGTTGGTTAGCTGGCTGGCCTGCGTACAAAGTCTATTCGCAAGAAGCCGCGGGTCGAGCCATGTTGGCCGAGGCGCAATCCACCAGGCAGGTTGCTGTCCTTGAGGCACGCGCCAAGCTGGAAAGTGCAAGGCTTCTTGCCGACGCCGAAGTCCTGCGCGCCGAGGGCGCTGCACGAGCGAACCGTATCCTGCAGGACAGCTTGGGAGGCCCCGAGGGATATCTGCGTTACCTGCAGATCCAGGCGATCGATGCGAAAGATGCCAACGTCATTTACGTCCCCACAGAAAGCGGACTTCCAATAACGGAAGCGTCTCGCTTGCTGGGCGCTCCAGCGAGGGCCGCCGAAGATTGATATTCCCTTCCTTGTAGGCGCGTGCTCCCGCGCAGACGGGAGCCGCGGGCGCGGAGGGTGAGGAGGGTGTCATCCCGTGGACAGCCGGACGCCGTTCACCTCGGGTACCCCGGCGAAGGCCGGGGTCCAGTTGGGGTGTGGCGGATGGGGCCCGCTACTTCGACGGCACCGTAGCTGGGCCCCGGCCTGCGCCGGGGTATGCCAGTGGGGGGTAGGCGGGCGTTCCGCGTGAAAGAAGGGGCGGGATTGCTCCCGCCCCTTTGGCTTACAGCTTTTCGGTGAGTTCGGGGACGATCTGGAAGA